>NZ_JAYGGN010000001.1:0-717183 GCF_036314045.1 Microvirga sp. CF3062 | reverse complement strand
GCAGTCTGAACCCTTTTGCCGCCGCGGATCACGCCCAAACAGCTGCCATCACACGTCGCTCGAAATCGCGTTTTCACACGACCTCGGTCAAACTGAGTCATTCAGCGCGACCGTAACAAGGTCCGCTCTCTGGCTGATTCCTGACGTTCGTTGACTCTGGCAGTAGGATTCGACCTGCGGCTGAGCCGATGGAATCGCGGCGGAAATAGCTACCTCAGTCGAGCTTGCTTCTCACACGCTTCCCAATCCGGTTTTCTGGGAAGCAGGGCCAAACCAGATCATCAGCTAAGTGCTTGAGAAGGTTTGGTGAGCGCGCTGGGACTCGAACCCAGGACCCTCTGATTAAAAGTCAGATGCTCTACCGGCTGAGCTACGCGCTCCCAGGGGTGAGCCCGAGATAGGGGGTCTGAGGGTTCAGGTCAATCGAAAAGCCCTGCCTCCCGACCTTATTCCTCAGCTCCGAAGTCCTCAAAGGGCTAATGCCCGAACAATCTTTTGCGAGGAGGCGCCCCGGCGCCGGGCAAGCTTAGCTCTCCGACGCCATGGCCATGTTGTTGGCGTGCTGGCCCACCTCCGCCTTGCTGTCCCGCTCGCCCTTGGCCCAGCCTTCCTTGACCTCCCCGATATAGCTCTCGAGGCGCCCTTCGCCGATGGCTTTGCGCAGGCCGGCCATGAGCTCCTGATAATAGGCCAGGTTGTTCCAGGTCAGCAGCATCATGCCAAGGATCTCGTTGGAGCGGACGAGATGGTGGAGATAGGCGCGGGAATAGGTGTTGGAGGCCGTGCATTTGGACTCCGGATCGAGGGGGCTGGTATCCTCGGCGAAACGGGCGTTGCGCAGGTTCATGCGGCCGTGGCGGGTAAAGACCTGGCCGTGGCGCCCGGCGCGGGTGGGCATGACGCAGTCGAACATGTCGACGCCGCGTCGCACAGCCTCGACGATGTCGTCCGGCGTGCCGACGCCCATGAGGTAGCGGGGCTTGTCGCCTGGCATGTGCGGCTCGACCGTCTCGATCATCTGCAGCATCACGTCCTGCGGCTCGCCCACGGCGAGGCCACCGATGGCGTAGCCCTTGAGGTCGAGACCTGCGAGTTCCCTGGCGCTCTCGATGCGCAGCCGCTCCACCGCCCCGCCCTGGACGATGCCGAACATGGCCTTGCCAGGCTGCTCGCCGAAGGCAACCCGGCAGCGCTCCGCCCAGCGCAAGGACAGGCGCATGGCCTTCTCGGCCACCTCGTCGGGGCACGGGAGCTTCACGCACTCATCGAGCTGCATCTGGATGTCGGAGCCGAGCAGGCCCTGGATCTCGATGGAACGCTCAGGCGTCAGCACATGGGTCGAGCCGTCGATATGGGACTGGAACGTCACCCCCGTCTCGTCGATCTTGCGCAGGGCCGACAGTGACATGACCTGGAAGCCGCCGGAATCGGTGAGAATGGGATAAGGCCAGTTCATGAAGTGGTGCAGCCCACCCAGCCGCGCTACCCGCTCCGCGCCGGGACGGAGCATGAGATGATAGGTGTTGCCGAGCACCACGTCGGCGCCGAGCGCCTTGACCTGATCGGGATACATGGCCTTCACGGTCGCGGCAGTGCCGACCGGCATGAAGGCGGGCGTGCGGATGACGCCGCGCGGCATCCGGATCTCGCCCGTGCGCGCCGTCCCGTCGGTCTTGTTGACGTTGAAGGTGAAGGTCTCGGTGGTCATTCAAACCTCGTCTTGTCATCCTCAGCCGGAGCGAAGCGCAGGAGAAGGGGATCCATGGATCCGCAGCACATGTCAATGGATCGCCTTTCTAGGCGTTCCGCGCACCGGGGATGAACCAGAAGATCAACGTCGAAACAGCAAACTCGCATCGCCGTAGGAGTAGAAGCGATAGCCTGTCTCGATAGCATGGGTATAGGCCGCCTTCATGCACTCCAGTCCCGCGAAGGCCGAGACCAGCATGAACAGGGTCGAGCGCGGGAGGTGGAAATTGGTCATCAGCACATCCACCGCCTTGAAGCGGTAGCCGGGCGTGATGAAAATTGCCGTATCACCGGAGAAGGGCGCGATGGTCCCGTCCTCCTTGGCGGCGCTCTCCAAAAGGCGCAAGGAGGTGGTGCCGACGGCCACGATCCGCCCTCCCCGGGCTCGCGCCTCGTTGAGCGCCCGCGCTGTCTCCTCGGACACGGAGCCCCATTCCGCATGCATCCGGTGCTCAGCGGTGTCGTCGGCCTTCACCGGCAGGAAGGTGCCCGCGCCCACGTGGAGCGTCACGAATTGGCGGCTGATGCCACGCTCGTCGATACGGCGGAAGAGGTCGTCGGTGAAGTGCAGGCCGGCCGTGGGAGCAGCTACAGCACCCTCATCCTTGGCATAGACGGTCTGGTAATCCGCGCGATCCTTGTCATCGGTCGGGCGTTTGCCGGCGATATAGGGAGGCAGGGGCAGCTCCCCGAGCCGGGCGATGGCCTCATCAAGGAACGCCCCGGCAAAGGAGAAGCGTAAGCCCACATCGCCGCCCTCGCCCTTCTCCTCCACCTCGGCGTCGAGCCGCACCAGCTCGCAGGCCGTGCTCTCCGAGTCCTCGCCGAAGCGGATGCGATCGCCCACGTTGAGCTTCTTGGCTGGTCGGGCAAAGGCGCGCCAGCGGTCGGCACCCTCGCGCTTGTGCAGCATGATCTCGACGCGCGCTGCTGTCTCCTCGCGCACACGCAGCCCGTAGAGGCGGGAGGGGATGACCTTGGTATCGTTGAGCACCAAAACATCGCCGGGCTGCAGCAGATCCGGCAGGTCGCGGACGATGCGGTCTTCCAAGCCTTCCGGCTGGACCACGAGCATGCGCGCAGCATCGCGCGGCTCCACGGGGCGAAGCGCGATGCTGGTGTCAGGGAGCTCGAAATCGAAGAGGTCGACGCGCATGGTTGGTGTTCATCCTCCTCGTCATGACCGCACTAGGTGCGGCCATCCACGCCTTGAAGCGGCAAAAACGTGGATGCCCGGGACAAGCCCGGGCATGACGGGAAAAGTAGGACGTGATTACGCCGCGTCCGCCGCGACCTTCATGGAGACGATGCGGTCGGGATCGCGCACGGGCTCGCCGCGTTTGATCTTGTCCACGTTATCCATGCCCTCAGTCACCTTGCCCCAGACGGTGTACTGCTTGTCGAGGAAGCGGGCATCGTCGAAGCAGATGAAGAACTGCGAGTTCGCCGAATTGGGGGCATTCGTGCGGGCCATGGAGCAGGTGCCACGCACGTGCGGCTCGGCATTAAACTCGGCCTTCAGGTCAGGCAGGTCGGAACCGCCGCTGCCGGTGCCGGTCGGATCGCCGGTCTGGGCCATGAAGCCCTCGATCACGCGGTGGAAGACCACGCCGTCGTAAAAGCCCTCGCGGGCGAGCGTCTTGATGCGCTCCACGTGTCCGGGAGCGAGATCGGGACGCAGCTCGATGACCACGCGGCCCTTGGTGGTTTCCATGATGAGGGTGTTTTCGGGATCTGCCATAGAATTCTCCTTGAAATGGCGTGTATTTAGGGACGACGACGGCAAGCCGCTACAGGGCCTGCTGCTTTTGCGGCGCCGGCGCATCGATGAAGCGGAAGGTGAACGGACGCCCGGCAACAGCCGCGCCGAGCTTGTCGGTGAACGGCATCGGCGAGCAGCGCACGAGCGCAGCTCTCACGGCCTGCGTGAACGCCTCCCGGTTCTCGGCATCAGGTTCGCCAGCCCGGTAATGGGTGATCATGGGCTTCCCGAGCACCTCCCCGTTCCGCTTGAAGCTGATGCGGATCGTGACCTCCTGACCGGAATAGCGCACCCCGGTCGGCTGCCAGCAGGCCTGCATTGCCCGTCCGATGTCACTGAGGGTGCTAATCTGCTTCGGTATCTCCTCGCCACTGGGAGGCCGGATGATGCTGTTGAAACTCTGCGGCAGGGATGGAGGAGGCTCGAGGCGCTCGCGATAAGCGTCCGGATCGTCAAAACGCCCCACCTGCGCAAGAGCCGGCACAGCCAGACCCACGCTCAGAAGCAGCGCGGCGATCCGCACGCTGTATCGTCGAAGCTGCTGCATTACTTCGCGTCGGCGGCGAGCTGCATCTTCACGATCTTGTCCGGGCTTCGAACCATGCCGTTGGCGGCGGAATCGCCCTTCTTGATCTTGTCAACCACGTCCATGCCAGAGGCGACCTCGCCGAAGATCGTGTACTGGCCGGTGAGCGGGCCGCACCCGTCATAGCAGATGAAGAACTGGCTGTTGGCCGAGTCCGGACTCTGGGAGCGGGCCATGCCGACCGAGCCGCGCTTGTACTGGGTCTTGGTGAACTCGGCCGGGATGTTGGGCAGGTCGGACTTGCCCGTGCCGGTGCCGGTCGGATCGCCGGTCTGGGCCATGAAGCCGTCGATCACCCGATGGAAGACCACGCCGTCGTAAAAGCCGCGTTTGGTGAGGGCCTTGATCTGCTCCACGTGCTTGGGAGCAAGATCCGGGCGCAGCCGGATGGTAATGCGGCCGTCCTTAGTGTCGAGGAGGATCGTGTTCTGCGGGTCGGCGGCCTGCTGGGCGGCGGCCGGGACAATGCCGGCGAGCACAAGCGCTCCGGCTGCGAGTAAACGCTTCATGGATGTATGTCTCCCTGTGGACGATGAAACTCTATGGCCGCCTGAATTTGGCCTTCAGGCGCTCGGCGACAAGTCCCGGCACGAAGGCCGAGACGTCGCCGCCCATGCCGGCGATCTGGCGCACAAGCGTGGCGGTGATGGGGCGCACGGCGGGTGAAGCCGGGAAGAAGAGGGTCTGGACCCCTGGCGCCATGGTGGCGTTCATGGAGGCCATCTGGATCTCGTAATCGAAATCCGTGCCGTCCCGCAAGCCGCGCACGATGAGCGTGGCGCCATGCCGGCGGGCGGCATCAACCGCCAGATCGCTGAATGTCACCACATCCAGGTCAACGCCCCTCGCCTGCAGCATCGGCCCGCAGACCTCCCGCAGCATGTCGGCCCGCTCCTCGGCCGGAAAGACCGGAGCCTTCGAGGAATGGACCCCGATGGCGACCACAATCCTGTCCGCCACGCTGCAGGCCTGGCGCAGGACGTCCAGGTGGCCGTTGGTGACGGGGTCGAAGCTGCCGGTATAGAGGGCGGTGCGTGTCATGAGGCCAAGGCGTAGCGGGATTGAGGCCGCCCGGCAAGCCGTGCGTTGGCACACGGCGGGCTGGACGGAAGCGTGGAATATTCCAGCTAACCTAAAGTCAAGGTTTCAGGAGACCACCATGATTGTTCGCCTCTGCATCGTCTTTGCCACCGCCATCGCGGTCTTGAGCCCGGCCGCGCTCGCGAGCCTAGGATGATTTCACCCATTCGTGGTCAGCCCCGGATGATCCCGAAGTCTGACCACGAATGGTGGCTTACGCAACGCTCTCTCCTATAGGCAGGTAACAGTACATCACGCCTGCCCGGCACCCGATCCAGTCTTAGATGACGAAGAGGTCCTTGTAGGTCATGCTGAGCTTCTTGGAGAGCGTGGCGATCTCCACGGCCGCTTTGGAGCCCGAGCCGTCGACATCGTAAGACAGCTTTCCGGTCTTCTTGCTGTAGACGATGTAATCATCCTTATCCTTGGCCTTCTCCAAAGCGAACATGGACTTCTTGAGCTGGGCAGGAGCCGCCTCGGAGCCCTTCTTTCCGAGCTTGGTGAAGATCTTGTTCTCCAGCCAGATGGAATCGTCCACCACCTTGAAGTCCGCGACCTTGTCGAGGTTGGCCTTCTTGTTGGGCTTGGAGTCGAACACGAAGATGTCCCGGCCCGCATCCCCCTTTAGCGTGTCGTTACCTGCCCCGCCCCAGAGCCGGTCGTTACCCGCGCCGCCATCGAGATCGTCGCTGCCGGCCAAACCTTTCAAGATGTCATCGCCAAGCAGTCCTTTGAGAACGTCTTTGCTCGCCGAGCCATTCAAGATATCGTTCCCATCCGTGCCGGAGACGGGGTCCGGCTGCGGAACAGGCTCAGGGCCGAATCTGATGCTCGAAGTGGCCTTGGCAACACGTCCGCCGGCATCCTGCAGGGTGAACTCCACCTTGAGCAAGCCTGACGATGGAGGGAATGCGAAGTCGTAGAGGTAACTGATCGATCTGACGACCTCCTGGACGTGTTCGGCCGTGGCATTTCCATTGAAACTGAAATGCAGACTGCCTTCAAACGTTTCACGGAAGACACTGCCGATTTCGACATTATCGTAGAAGAGCTTGTTTTCACCTTCGGCGTTTTTGCCCTCAACCTTGAGACGTGGATTGAATTCAAGGTCAAGCGTATCGAAGAGACTCTTTGTTCCAACAAGTTTGACCACCAGGCTCTTGAGATGCCCTCCGGATGCGACCGTCGCATCGGAACCAACATCGAGAACCATCTCGCCGGTCTTATAGTTGATCGTGTCCCCTTGCAGCGCCGCTAGAACCGGCCCGGAAGCCGTTGTCGTTACGCCAGCGCCATCGGTGACGACATCAATACCCTGGTCGTAAAGGGCAATGCGCTGCGCCGATGTCAACTCGCCATTCTGAATTCGAACGTGAGTTCCCCGTACGTTGGGCTTGATCAGACTTGCTGCAGCCAAATCGGATACGTGAATTTCGGCATTGGCCGTCTCAGGCAGAATCTCAAGACGCCCGACGAAGGTCTTGCCGCGTAGATCGATATTCGCCCCGACAATCGTGACCTGATCGAGATGCTCGGATCCATCGCTGTCAATAGTTGTGACATCCGCCAGCTGATCGGCACGGATGCGGATCTCCGCCACTTCGATGACAGCTTTGATAATTTCAATGTTCTTGAAGGTTGTTAGAGCCGTAAAGTCGAAGGTTGCCGGGTACAAAAGGTCCCTTAGCTCCAGGGTGTCAATTCCACCGCCGCCATCGATTGAGCCACTAGCAAGCTCACTTCCCCGCACCGAAAAGATCTGAGACTGATCGGTTCCTACAATACTGACCGGCATGCTCCGCCCCTATGAAATCAAAGAGTTTTTGTAATATTATTATGTTTGTTTCAAAGCAACCTTTATTGCTCCCCAGAGGTTGTGACGCAGCATCGCAGCATTAAAAAACCCGCCGGTGTGAGCCGGCGGGTTTTCCATTCTGAACGGACGTCGGAGAGGCTTACTCTTCCGCAGCTTCGCCGCCTTCGGTCGCGGCGTCATCGATGCCCTCGACCTCTTCGGCGTCCTCACCCTCGATGTGCTCCACCGAGACCACCTTCTCCTTGTCGCGGGTGGAGAAGACGGTGACGCCCTGCGAATTGCGGCCGACGACGCGGATGCCTTCCACCGGCACGCGGATCAGCTGGCCGCCATCGGTGACGAGCATGATCTGGTCCGAGCTCTCGACTGGGAATGAGGCCACCAGCTTGCCGTTGCGGCCGTTGACCGCCATGGCCGTGATGCCTTTACCGCCGCGTCCGGTGATGCGGTACTCGTAGGAGAGCGTCCGCTTGCCGTAGCCCTTCTCGGAGAGCGTCAGGATGCACTGCTCCTGCGCGCTCATCTCGGCATAACGCTCCTGCGAGAGCGAAACGTTGGCGCCTGCAGCCTCTTCCGCCTCGTCCACCGCATCGGCGTCCGAGCCCATCTGCTCGCCGGTGACGGCGCGGCGCATCTTGAGATAGGCCGCGCGCTCCTCGCCGGTCGCTTCCACGTGGCGTAGGATCGCCATGGAGATGATGTCGTCGCCCGCGGCTAAGTTGATGCCGCGCACGCCCATGGAATCGCGGCCCTTGAACACACGCACATCCGTGACCGGGAAGCGGATGCACTGGCCCTTGGCCGTGGTGAGCAGCACGTCGTCGTTCTCAGAGCAGATCTGCACGTCGACGATGTGTTCGCCCTCATCCAGCTTCATGGCGATCTTGCCGCCGCGATTGACCTGCACGAAGTCCGACAGCTTATTGCGGCGAACCGTGCCGCGGGAGGTGGCGAACATCACGTCCAGCTTGTCCCAGGACGCCTCCTCTTCGGGCAGCGGCATGATGGTGGTGATGCGCTCACCTTGGCTGAGCGGCAGCATGTTCACCAACGCCTTACCCTTGGCATTCGGAGCCGCCAGCGGCAGGCGCCATACCTTCTCCTTGTAGGCCTGGCCCTTGGAGGAGAAGAAGATCACCGGCGTGTGGGTGTTCGCTACGAACAGACGGGTGACGAAATCCTCATCCCTCGTCGTCATGGCGGAACGGCCCTTGCCGCCGCGGCGCTGCGCCCGGTAGGTCGAGAGTGGCACGCGCTTGATGTAGCCGGCATGGGACACGGTGACGACCATGTCCTCGCGGGCAATCAAGTCCTCGTCGTCCAGGTCCGATTCCCAATCCACGATCTGGGTCTTGCGCGGCGTGGCGAAAGTGTTGCGGATCTCGGTCAGCTCGTCCCTGATGATGGACATGATGCGGACACGGGAGCGCAGGATGTCGAGGTAATCCGAGATCTCGGCTGCGAGCTTCGCCAGCTCGTCGCCGACTTCGTCCCGACCAAGGGCGGTGAGGCGCTGCAGGCGCAGGTCGAGGATGGCGCGGGCCTGGGCCTCGGAGAGGCGATAGGTGCCGTCCTCGTTGATCCGGTGGCGCGGATCGTCGACGAGCGCGATGAGCGGCGCGATGTCGTGCGCCGGCCAGTCGCGGCCCATGAGGGATTCGCGCGCCGCGTTCGGATCGGGCGCCGTGCGGATGAGGCGGATGACCTCGTCGATATTGGCCACCGCGATGGCAAGGCCGCACAGCACGTGAGCGCGCTCGCGGGCCTTGTTGAGCAGATACTTGGTCCGGCGGGAAACGACTTCCTCGCGAAAGTCGACGAAGGCGCGGATCAGGTCCTTGAGCGTCATCAGCTCGGGACGGCCGCCGTTGAGCGCCACCATGTTGGCGCCGAAGCTCGTCTGCAGAGGCGTATAGCGGTAGAGCTGGTTGAGCACCACGTCGGCCATGGCGTCGCGCTTGATCTCGATGACGATACGCATGCCGTCGCGGTCGGATTCGTCGCGCAGGTCCGAGATGCCCTCGATCTTCTTCTCGCGCACCAGATCGGCGATCTTCTCGATCAGCGAGGCCTTGTTCACCTGATACGGGATCTCGGTGAAGATGATCGCCTCGCGATCCTTGCGGATCTCCTCGATCTCGGACTTGGCCCGCATGATGACGGAGCCGCGGCCCGTCGTGTAGGCCGAGCGGGCACCTGCGCGCCCGAGGATCATGGCGCCGGTCGGAAAGTCCGGGCCTGGGATGATCTCGATCAGTTCCTCGGCCGAAACGTCGGGGTTCTCCATGAAGGCCAGGCAGCCGTCGATGACCTCGCCCAGATTATGGGGAGGCATGTTGGTGGCCATGCCGACCGCAATGCCACCGGCGCCGTTGACGAGCAGGTTCGGATAGCGCGCGGGCAGAACCGCCGGCTCGTCCTTGGACTCGTCGTAGTTGGGCGTAAAATCGACCGTGTCCTTGTCGATGTCGTCGAGAAGCGGCATCGCCGCCTTGGCGAGGCGGGACTCGGTGTAGCGCATGGCCGCCGGAGGATCACCGTCCACCGAGCCGAAATTGCCCTGCCCGTCCACGAGCATGACGCGCATGGCGAAGTCCTGCGCCATGCGAACCAAGGCGTCATAGATCGATTGGTCGCCGTGCGGGTGGTATTGACCCATCACGTCACCGACGATGCGGGCGGACTTCACGTATTTCTTGTCGGGCGTATAGCCGTTCTCGTGCATCGAATAGAGGATGCGCCGATGCACGGGCTTGAGGCCATCGCGGGCATCCGGCAGAGCGCGGCTCACGATCACGCTCATGGCGTAATCGAGATAGGAGCGCTTCATCTCGTCGACGATGGAAATCAGCTTGATGTCGCTGGCCGGCTTGTCCCCGCCGGGGCCGCCGGAGCGGATATCGTTCGGATCGGTCAAGGTTGGTCTTTCTTAAAACGGTCTGCCCTTTCGCGAGAGGCGGCTTTTCGATGCCGCTTCATCAAGCCATCAGGCAGGCCCGCGAATCCAATTGAAATCAGGCTCTTACATGGGGGAGAACGCCGCGGTTTTCAAGCTTTTTCACGGGTTTTCCAGAGGCAAGGCGAGAGACGAAATCCGTTTACGTTTCAGCAACTTATTGCCTGATTGAGCGGGATGGAAGGCGGGCTTGTGCCTGTGGCAGTTTCGCAGGGCTGCAGAATGGGTGAGAAACCGTCTCAGAGGCTCGGGTTAAAATCCTGATTTCATTGACTTTGATGACTTTACGGATCGTCATCCCGAACGGTGCGAGCCGATCCGGGATCGGGTGCAGGATCAAGTGCTTGAACCTCAACGCTGTCGTCCCGCGAAGGCGGGGATCCATCACCGCTGACGTCTCAGAAGGGGGCGAACCGCGTTGCGCCTCTTTCTGAGACGTCAGCGGTTATGGATCCCGGGCTCTGCTCCGCAGCCCCGGGATGACAGTTGCTTTACTCGTCTTGCGATCCCGGATCTGCGCTGCGCTTCGTCCGGGATGACGCTGGTGCGTGGCTTGTCAAAGAGCCAGCACTTTGGGGCCCGCAGCGGGTGCTGCGAGCCTGAAGGTTGATCGAGGGTGGCGCGTTGGGCAGCCGGCTCGATGTGTGATGGTGGAAGGTGAGAGCCGGACTGCTCATCACGCGCGGTTCTTTTCAGGTGGACCTGGTCAGAGCCAGGATCGACCTCCCGCGACCACAGGCTTGCGAGACCTGCGGCGGGACCGCTCCTCGCCCCACTCTTGCGACGCCTCGCGAGCGCGCCCCTCGTCGGGCGAGGATGTCCCAAGATATAGCCAAGGCTAGAGCAATTGTCAAGAACAAAGTGAGAACACTCGTGCAGCTGGTAAGCTCTTCCCCATCAGCTGCCCTCGCTTCGTCTAGCCTGAGAATGACACCATGCTCAGGCTCAATCTAGTCATACGTAAGAAGATCGAGCTACGCTCTCAACAAAATCGCCGTCGTGTCGTCGCTCTGCTTGAACCGCGGATAAAGCGTGCCATTCGGATCGCGTTCCGTTTCGATCTCCCGCGCCAGCTCGGCCAGGGGCTCGAGGCCGGCTTCCAGGGCTCGCTCCATGAGAGCCGTAGCCTCCATGGCCCGGTAGAGATCGACCAAGGCCGAGAAGCCATCGGAGGCCAGGAGGATCGACGTGCCGTCCTCACAGGGCGCTGTCTCGTGCCGCACGCGGTCGGCAGCGTCCGGGTTGACGCTCAAGAGGGCCGCCGGGATGCCGCTTTTGCGCTGGCGCTCGCGGCGCTCCCCGAGCCAGGCGAGGAAGACGGGTTCGCCGAGAATGGCGGTCGGCCGGGAGCCCGCCTGCCGCATCAGCTCGGCGGCCTTGGCGGATTCGAAGTCTCGCAATCCAGGCGCATCGCCCAGAACCTGCACCGTGCCGTCCGGCTGGCGGATATAGGCCGTCGTATCGCCGAAGTTCCAGGCATCGAGTACATTCCCCTTGCGATGTACCAGCGTCATGGCTCCGAGGGGCCAGGTGAGAAAGTCCTCATGCCGTTCCACAGGCGCGATGGCTCGATAGACAGTGCGGGCCTCCTCCATGACGTGGCGCAGGAGGGTCACCCCGTCCTCCGCGTGGGGTGCGAGGTTCGAGAGCCGCTCGTTCGCGAATTTTGCGAGCCAGACAGCATCGCTCTTCTCGTGCATGACGGGTAGCGTGCCAGGGAAGATCGAGGTGTCGATCACCCAAGCCCAATCGCCCGAGACGCCGCAGATGTCCTCGTTGGGCTTGTCCGGGTGCCCCGGCCGGCTGATCCGATCCAAAACCGTGAACATCGTCGCCCCGCCCCTCGCCAAACATCTCCGGGAAGGCCATAACGCAAAGCTTGAAGGAAGGTCCAGCCGATGCTCCTCGACTACATCTCCGCCGCCCTGGTGACCCTGCTCGTCACTCTCGATCCGGTGGCGCTCGCGCCGATCTTCGTGTCGCTGACCCGGGGCATGAACGCATCGGAGCGGCGCCGGGTGGCGTTAAGGGCGAGCCTGATCGCGTTCGGCATCCTGGCCTTTTTCGGCCTCGGGGGAGAACTGCTCCTGCGGCTGCTCGGCGTCGGAATCCCGGCCTTCCGCATCTCGGGTGGCCTGCTGCTGTTCTGGATCGCCTTCGAGATGGTGTTCGAGCGCCGCAACGAGCGCAAACAGCACACGGCCGACATCGCCATCACCGAGGACCATATCCGCAACGTGGCCGCCTTCCCGCTCGCCATCCCGCTTATGGCCGGCCCCGGCGCCATCACGGCCGTGATCCTGCTCGCCGGGCGCGCCGACGGCAATGTGGGCTATCTCTCGGCCCTGCTCATCCTGATCGCGCTGTGTATCCTGAGCTGCCTCGTGGTGTTCTCCGCCGCCGACCGTGTCTCCCGCTGGCTCGGCGTCACCGGCAACGTGGTGCTCACCCGCCTGCTCGGCGTGATCCTGGCAGGTCTCGCAGTGCAGTTCATCATCGACGGCGTGCTGGCGCTGATCCGGCAGCAGATTTAAAATCGCTTCTTAGCCTGCTGCGGCGAACGGCTGGAACTCACGAGCGACCTGCTCGTAGATGGCGCGCTTGAAGGGCACAACGAGTTCAGGAATCCTGTCGAGCGCCTCCCAGCGCCATTCGCTGAATTCCGGTTCCATGCCGCCGCGCATGCCCGCCACCACGATCTCGCTCTCCTGGCCCGTGAAGCGGAAGGCAACCCATCTCTGTCGTTGCCCACGGAATGGGGACAGCCGGTGCCATGGGCCATCATAGGGCGGAAAATCATAGGCCATCGTCCAGGAAGACTCCCCGAGATAGACGGCGCTGGTGACGCCCGTCTCCTCCCACAATTCCCGTTGGGCTGCGGCAACGATGTCTTCTCCTTCGTCCACTCCACCCTGCGGCGTCTGCCATTCATGACCGGGCAGGACGATCTCGGGCCCGTCATCGCGCAGGCGCTTGGCGATCAGCACCCGCCCCTCGCGGTCGAAGAGCGCGATGCCGACATTCGGGCGGTAGAGGGGTTCGGACATGCGATTAGCGCAGGGTCTCCAGCAGGCGCGTCATGAGCTTCTGGCGCGGTGCGATGGAGGAGATGAGGCCGTATTCCTGGAGCGTATGAGCGCCGTCGCCGTCGATGCCGAGGCCGTCCAGGGTCGGGATGCCGAGCGCCGCCGTGAAGTTGCCGTCCGAGCCGCCGCCAACGCGGGGCGCGGAGACGAGGTCGAAGCCGATCTCGGCGGCCAGCGACTTGGCATGATCGAAGAGCCGAGAGGTCGCCTCATTGCACTCATAGGGCGGCCGGTTCATGCCGCCGGTAACGGAAACTTTGAAGTCGGGATTCTGCGGCTTGAGGCCGAGGAGCGCCGCCGTCACAGCCTCTCCGTCGGCCACAGTCTCGACGCGCAGGTCCACCGAGAAACGGCAATGCTGGGGAATGGTGTTCATCGCCGTGCCGCCGGAGGCCATACCCACCGTCGTGGTGGTGCCGCGCGCATAATCCGTCATGGCCTCGATGGCGAGAATCTGGCGGGCCGCCTCGTAGATGGCATTGCGGCCGTCCCTGTGCCGCGAGCCTGCATGCGCGGGCCGGCCCTCCACATGCACGTCGAAGCGCCCTACCCCTTTACGGGCCGTGACGATCTGGCCTCCGTCGCGGGCGGGCTCGGTCACGAGCGCATAGGCCGAGCGGCGGCCGAGAGCCTCGATCATGGGCTTGGTGATCGGCGAGCCGATCTCCTCGTCAGGCGTCACCAGGAAGGTGATGGGACAGGCCGCCGTGCCCTTGCGGGCCACGTCCTTGAAGGCCTCGAGGCAGAACCAGGCCCCGCCCTTCATGTCATAAATGCCGGGCCCATAGAGACGGTCACCCTCGACCCGCAGCGGCAGGTCGCGCTCGATGGTGCCAATCGGATGGACTGTGTCGAGATGAGACATCACCAGGATGCCGGACTCCCCGGTCTGGGGGCCTGCCCGCAACACCAGCACGTCGCCCAGGCCATCCGTGCCCGGAATGCGCTCGACCGCCACCGGCGCGTCCTGCATCTGCGCGACCACGAGATCCATCATCAGGTTGACGCCAGCCCGGTCGGAGGTCGGGCTCTCGGTGCGAATCCAAGTGAAAAGCGTATCGAGACTGGGGGAGGAGCGGCTCATAATGTCCTCGTGCCGGGGGAACGTATTGGTTGGCTAAGCATCCCTGGCAGGAAACATCAAGCCCACAGATACGCGGATATCAGCCACGCGATTGGGAACCTATGTCCATATGACGCAGCGAGATGGCATGGATACCTTGTAACGACAGAGTAGTGTGCACCCTCATCTCGGCAGCATGAATCAGGTACAGTAAGAATGGCTCTCAAAATCGGTTCATTGAGTAAAAATTTCCTCGAAGGCACCCCCACTTCCGACAGCATTTACGGCGACACCGACGGCACCCGCAGTTCAAGCACCACTGCGAGCGACTCAATTCACGGCTACAGCGGGGCCGACTACCTTTATGGCGATGCGAGAACGTTCAGAGGGACGGCCCGCGGCGGAGCTGACACCATCTGGGCTGGGTCTGATCGCGATACAGTTTACGGCGATGCCTATACGATGAGTTCCTCCTCCCTCGGCGGATCGGACAAGATCTGGGGCGAGACCGGGTACGACATCCTTTATGGTGACGCCCGCAGCATGTCAGGCTCGGCAAGGGGCGGTGCCGACAGGCTTTATGGCGGGTCTGACAACGACAGCCTGTTCGGCGATTCCTACACGATGTCGAGCAAAGCAACCGGAGGCGCAGACAAGCTCTACGGCGATAGCGGCAACGACACTCTGTATGGCGACGGCCAGTCCATGAGCGGCACCGCGAAGGGCGGGGCCGATCTCTTGTCCGGCGGCAATGACAACGACCGACTCTTCGGAGACAGCTACAACCTGAAAAGCCAAGCGAGGGGCGGTGCGGACACGCTGAACGGCGACAGCGGGCTGGACACCCTCTACGGGGACGCGCAATCCCTCACTCATTCAGCGATTGGCGGAGCCGACATCCTCAATGGCGGCAGCTCCGACGACATCGTCCATGGCGATGGGCATACGATGCGCAACTCTGCCATCGGCGGTGGCGACATACTCAACGGCGGCAGCGGCCATGATCGCCTCTATGGTGATGCCTATGCCCTATACGACTCTTCAACGGGCGGCGCCGACTATCTCTCCGGCGGGAGCGGCAACAATCTCCTGTACGGCGATGCCTACAGCATGGCGGGTTTTTCGGTCGGCGGAAACGACTCGCTTTACGGAAGCACGAGCACAGACACGCTCTATGGGGATGCCCTATCCCTGAACGACCAGAGCCGGGGCGGTCACGATTATCTGAATGGCAGCTCGGGCAATGACATCCTCTACGGAGACGCTCAGGTCACGAGCGCCAATGCCGGCTATGGTAACGACACCCTGTTCGGCGGCTCCGGCAACGATCGCCTGATTGGCGATTCATCCTATGGCGGCACCGGCGCGGATTATCTGAACGGCGGTAGCGGGAATGACACCCTGGACGGCGGCGGCGGCCGCGACCTCTTCGCCTTCGACCTCTCCTCCGGCAGGGACACCATCCAGTATTTTAATCCGGGCGAGGATCAGATCGATCTCCGGGCCTAGCGCTTCGGTTCCTTCGAGGCCCTGAATATCGCTCATAGGACGGATTATTCGGTCGTCTACCTTTCTGGGACAAGCCACTACATCAAGCTCGAGAAAGTCCTGAAGGCGCAGCTCTCAGCTGTCGATTTCATTCTCTGAAAATGATCTTCATTGAGATTTAAGAGCCCAAGCACCATGCCTAGCTGGTGGTGGCTTCAATGCTGTGCCGTATCCAACGGGATCGCCAGCAGGACATTTCCTGCCGCATCAGTGACTTCCAGCTGCCAGCCGCGCCAATCGACCTCTTCGTCCTCGCCTTCCTGCCGCAGTTCCTGGATCGCTTTGATCGCCTGGTAATGAGCAGCTTCCAGATCCGAGACTTCGATGCCTGTCTCATCGAGGATTCGTTCATGCGTATGCACGAGATGAAAGAAACAATGCACTCAAAAGCAGCCTTGGGAAAACTCTTCAACCGCCGGACTTAAACCACTCCGGAGCCTAGATCTAGATGAGCAGTTTCCGTGCAATGACGCAAGGTAAGTTTTCCGTTTTGCCGGAATATCGAGACGGCATTGAACGTCAGGCGGCATTGGGAAAAGGCCACCGGCCGGCGGCCCGTCCCGATGCCCGGATTGCAGGATCTGAATGGGCAAGACCCTAGAAGGGAATGTCGTCGTCGAGATCGTTGTAGCGGGAACCGCCGCCACCGCTGCCGCCGCCGCCAGCAGGGGATGGAGCGGGGCGCCGATCCTGCGAAGGTGGCGAGCGTCCGAAGTCACCGCCTTTGGCGATCTGCCCCGGCTCTTCCTCGCCGAACTCGGACGAGCCGCCGCCGCGGCTGTCCAGGATCGTCAGCTCACCCCGGAAGCGCTGCAGCACCACCTCGGTGGTGTACTTCTCCTGGCCCTGCTGGTCGGTCCACTTGCGGGTCTGCAGCTGCCCCTCCAGGTACACCTTCGAGCCCTTCTTCAGATACTGCTCGGCCACCCGGGCCAGGTTCTCGTTGAAGATCACCACCGAGTGCCACTCGGTCTTCTCCTTGCGCTCGCCGGAGGCCTTGTCCTTCCAGGTCTCGGACGTGGCAATGCGCAGGTTCACCACCGGATCCCCGCTGCCCAGGCGCCGCACCTCAGGGTCACGCCCCAGATTGCCCACCAATATCACCTTGTTCACACTGCCTGCCATCGGGGCCGCTCCTCATTCATGTGAGGATGTTCTGGAGCCGTAAGCTTCCAGGGGCAAGCTAAGGGGCAAGTTCTGCACAGGCCTGTCCCCAGCTAACGGCTGCTGCGACCATCTCCCTCTGAAAAACTGTCTTTCTCCGTATCCTGAAAACCTCCTAGCAATGCAAGCAACAGTTGTTTTCAACGTGATAACATGTCAATATTCCTAGGGTCAGGGAGGACCAAATGACGACTTATCGCATCACCAGAAAGCAGAAGGCCCTTAAAGGGAGCAAAACAGACGACTTCTTCTTCGGTTCGAAGTTCAAGGATATTTTCGATGGCCGCGCCGGCGACGATTATATCTTTGGGGCTGACGGCACGGACAGCCTGACCGGAGGCGACGGCGACGACAGCATCTTTGGCGGCCTCGGATCGGACAAGGCGCTCGGCGGCTTGGGTAGAGACAATCTCCGTGGCGGTCTTGGCAACGACAAGCTCTATGGCGGCGAGGGCAGAGACTCTCTCAATGGTGACGAAGGCAACGACAGCCTTTATGGCGACGAAGGTCATGACGACCTCTATAGCGGCCTTGGCAATGACAGGCTCTATGGCGGCGAGGGCCGAGACTCCCTCTATGCTGATGAGGGTAACGACAGCCTCTATGGCGACGAAGGTGAGGACTACCTTTATGGCAGCCTCGGCAACGACAAGCTTTATGGAGGTGACGAGGACGACTACCTGTCTGGTGGAGAGGGCGACGACCGTCTCGACGGCGGCAAGGGAGATGATGATTTGCATGGCGGAGCCGGCAATGACTATCTGTCGGGAGGGGCCGGCGACGATTTCCTCGACGGCAACGACCCCACCCCGAGCACGGATCCCGCAAATCCGGTCGCCCCGAGCAAGGACAGGCTGCTGGGCGGCGACGGCAATGACAGGGTCATCGTTGACGATGGCGATAATGCCCTGGGGGGCAAGGGCGTGGACACGCTCGAGATCCGCATCAGTAGCAACTCGCCCGGCGAGGTGGTGTATTCGATCAACTTCTCCAAGGTGACCGGAAAGAGCTCTGCCGATATCGGCCACCTCGGCATCAAGGCCGGCCAGTTCGAGAAGGTAGACGTCGAGGTCTTCGACATGGATGTGGGTAGCGTCATCACGGGCTCGAAGGGTAACGACACGATCAGCGGTTCCGGCAAGTCCGGCATGATCAACGGCGGGTCGGGCAATGACGACCTTTACGCCGATGGATCCAATACTGAGAACCCGGCTAATGGAATCGTCGTCAACGGCGGTTCAGGCGACGACAGGCTGAGTGGCTCCGGCGACGTAACCCTTATCGGCGGCAAGGGCGATGATCAGTTTGACCTGAATCAATACTCAAATTGCACGATAGCGGACTTTTCCGGCGAGGACTTCTTCGTGATCAGCGCCAACAGCTTCACTCGAAATGATCCCATCCTGAATAAATCCGTGCCTCTCGGCTTCGATCAGGCTAATCTACTTGTCGTCGGAGCCGACCCGAAAGCCACCTCGACCCTGGCGCAGTTCCTCTACGACACTGACGACGGCAAGCTTTACTATGATCGCGATGGGGTTGGGGTCGAATATGATCTCGATCTCGTAATGACTTTGGCTAACAAAGCCGCCATCAAGGCCTCCGACTTCGTTTTCGTGATCTAAGGTTGGGTTCTCAGTTCCCTAAGGCCTGCCAATGGCGGGCCTTTTCTTTTGTCAAAATCGCTACTCAACTATTCGTATTTGCCACCGCTTTAAGGCACGACACAGGCGAAAATCAGCCTAGAGCCGATCTCACCTGAGTTAAACCGGCTCTCCTGGAAATGCCCTCACTCGTGGGCTCAGAGCACGAAGAAGTCGTCGTAATCGAGCTTTGCCTTGTTGGTGACGGTGGCAATCTTCACCTGCGCCTTCGAGCCGGTGCCGTCCTGATCGTAGTAGAGAGCCCCGCTCTTCTTGTCGTAGACGATCCGGTCTTCAGCATCCTGCGCCTTTCTGCCTTTCGCAAACATATCGGCGCTGATCTTCTTCGGCCGGGCTGCCGAGCCGGAACCCAGCTTCGTGAACACCGCGTTGTCGAGATGAAACGCGTCGTCCCTGCCTTTGAAGTCGGTGACCTGATCCACGTTCGTGTTCTTGTTCGGCTTCGTGTCAAAGACGAAAACGTCTCGGCCCACACCGCCTGAGAGCACGTCCTTTCCGGCCCCGCCATAAAGCTTGTCGTTGCCACGATGGCCCATAAGCGTATTTGCTCCCGCATGGCCGTTGATCGCGTTGGCAGAGTTCGAGCCCTCTAGCGTGTAGGTCAAGCGGCTGCTGACAAAAGCAAGCTTGAGCACTTCTACGTCTGCCGCAAGATCGAGGCGGTAGTTGCTCGAGGCAATGACCGTATCGATGCCCTGGCCGACGCTTTCCTTAACCTGGTCACGTATGTTGTCGACATAATAGATGTCGTTGCCCTCGGCACCGGTCAGGATGTCGGTTCCCGCGCCGCCGTCGAGGGTGTCATCGAAGCGGGTTCCGATGTACTGGTCGTCGCGGCCGGTACCAGTCATGCTGACAGCCTTCTGCCGAGGATCGATGATCCGGGCGTGGAGCTCTTGTCCTAGCGGGTTCGTTTCGCCCTGATCCGAGGCCCAGGAGACCACGACGCGACCATCCGCCAACGTGGTCAGGCTCTTGACATGGTTGGTTGCATGCATCCTCTCCACAAGCAGGTCCTGCCCCACTCGATTGCCGTTGCCGTCGAACGTGGCGAGATAAATGTCCATAAGATTGGAGCTGTCAGGTTCTCCAGGCACATCCCTGTAATAGGCAACAGTGAACCCACCATCGGCGAGGTGCGTGATCACAGGCTTGTGCAAGAAATCGGCTGCGTGCGACACCACAATGACTTCATTGCCATGTTCCGAGCCGTCCGATTTCAGGAGCTGCACCTTGATTGCAGTCAAGTGCCTTGCGCCGCTGTTGTAATCCTCGGTCCAGGTGACAGCCGTCAGACCGTTGGTCAGGATTGCCGTGTCGGCGGAATGGTACTTCGTGTTTGTCTGAGGCGAGATGAAATCGGCTGTGTTGATCGGTGTCGTCCCATCATTGCTGAAGGTGCGCTTGTGCAGCCACATGTCGTTGACCGTCGACTGGCCATAGATGACCGTGTAGCCTCCTGCATGGGCGACGATCTCGGGGTCTCTGTAGAAATCTGCGTCGTCTTCTGCAACGACGACTTCGCTTTTCGCATTGAGGGCAGCGGTGAAGCCCCTGACCCTTACATCACGATCTTCCGTAGTATAGGCGACAGCATACCCGCCATTGGACAGCGCCGTGATGGAGAACTCCGCCGCCCCTAAGGTGGGAGTGATGTTGACCTTGAAGTCCGAACCCAGCGGTGTGCCGTCTGCGTTGAAATGGCGGGCACGAATGACGTTGCCCCCGCCCACGTCGAACCAGGCGACCACAACCCGGCCGTCGTTCAGTTCCACCACCTGAGCGTCAGACTGCCGACCGAGTGTGGTGGAGTTGATGAGGAACTCGCCGCCTTTCTTCGTTCCATCGGCATTGAAGAATTGAGCATAGATGCCGCCGGCGCTCTTATCGGTCCCGAGCGTGCTCATGTCTTCCCATACGGCAAGGAAAGTGCCGTTCTTCAAGGCGCGCAGGCTTGGTGCGATCTGATCGTCTTGCGTCGTCGTACTGACCGGGAACCTGGATCCCCAAAATGTTGATGTCGCCATGGTTATTTCTTTCCACAGCCCCTGTTGAAGCTTTTATTATATTATTTTGTTTCGAATGTAAGACTGTTTAGGTTGTTTCAAGGCTCAAGCGTTCGCCTTTCGCCTTCTCCGGGTGCGGCTTGTGCGTTTGCGCACACAAGGCGAGATCCGCATCCCTTGCTCGCAGCCCGACAAGAGCCTCGATGCCCCATTGCCTCACGTACCCGCTTTGTTCTAGGATCTCATCCCTGGAATCATCCGCCGCATTGCACCGGCAGGTGAGACATCACATATGCGGGGGCCGGCCTGGCGAGGTCGGCACTTCTCAAAAGGCTTAAGCTCGGCAATGGCTAAACTCGACGATCTGTTCAACCGCGCCAAGGCGGGCGATCCGAATGCGCGCGTGATCTCCGTGCGCGGCGCGCGCGAGCACAACCTCAAGAACGTCGACCTCATGGTCCCGCGGGACCAGCTCGTGGTGTTCACGGGGCTGTCCGGCTCCGGCAAGTCGTCGCTGGCTTTTGATACGATCTATGCCGAAGGGCAGCGCCGCTACGTCGAGTCGCTCTCGGCCTATGCCCGACAGTTCCTGGAGATGATGCAGAAGCCGGACGTGGACCAGATCGACGGCCTCTCGCCCGCCATCTCCATCGAGCAGAAGACCACGTCGAAAAACCCACGCTCGACGGTCGGTACCGTCACCGAGATCTACGACTACATGCGCCTGCTCTGGGCACGCGTCGGCATCCCCTATTCTCCCGCCACCGGCTTGCCCATCGAAAGCCAAACGGTCAGCCAGATGGTCGACCGGGTTCTGGAGCTGCCGGAGAAGACGCGGCTCTTCCTGCTGGCTCCCGTGGTGCGCGGCCGCAAGGGCGAGTACCGCAAGGAGATCGCCGAGTTCCAGAAGAAGGGCTTTCAGCGCCTGAAGATCGACGGCGAGTACTACGCCATCGACGAGGCCCCTGCCCTCGACAAGAAGTTCAAGCACGACATCGACGTGGTGGTGGACCGCATCGTGGTGCGGGCCGACATCGCCGCGCGCCTGGCGGATTCCTTCGAGACCGCGCTCGAGCTCACCGACGGCATCGCGGTTATCGAATATGCCGACGAGAAGGATGAGAAGGGCAAGCCGAAGCGCATCGTCTTCTCCTCCAAATTCGCCTGCCCGGTCTCCGGCTTCACGATCCCCGAGATCGAGCCGCGCCTGTTCTCGTTCAACAACCCCTTCGGCGCCTGCCCCACCTGCGGCGGCATCGGCCACGAGATGCGCATCGACGAGGCTCTTGTGGTGGATGAGGCGCTGTCGCTCAAGCGCGGCGCTATCATGCCCTGGGCGAAGTCCACCTCACCCTATTACGGCCAGACGCTCGAGGCGATCACCAAGCACTTCAAGGCGTCCATGACAAAGCCTTGGGAGGAGCTGCCCGAGAAGGTACGTGAGGTCATCCTCTACGGCTCGGATGGTGAGAACATCCGCATGGCCTATGATGACGGCATGCGCGCCTATGAGGTGAAGAAGCCCTTCGAGGGCGTGATCCCCAATCTCGAGCGCCGCTACAAGGAAACAGAGAGCGACTGGGCCCGCGAGGAAATCGGACGCTTCATGAGCGAGACGCCCTGCGAGGCCTGCGGCGGCAAGCGCCTGAAGCCCGAAGCTCTGGCGGTGAAGATTGCAGGCTCCGACATTGGCGATGCAACGGCCCTGTCGGTGAAGGATGCGCATATCTGGTTCAGCGATCTGTCGAAGAAGCTCACCAAGAAGCAGAACGAGATCGCCGGCCGCATTCTCAAGGAGATCCGCGAGCGCCTCACCTTCCTGGTCGATGTGGGCCTGCAATACCTGACGCTCGCCCGCGCCTCCGGCACCCTGTCGGGCGGCGAGAGCCAGCGCATCCGTCTGGCCAGCCAGATCGGCTCCGGCCTCACGGGCGTTCTCTACGTGCTCGACGAGCCCTCCATCGGCCTGCACCAGCGCGACAACGAGCGCCTGCTCGGCACGTTGAAGCGCCTGCGCGACCTCGGCAACACCGTCATCGTGGTGGAGCACGACGAGGACGCCATCCTCCACGCCGATTACGTGTTCGATATCGGCCCCGGCGCCGGCATCCATGGCGGCGAGATCGTGGCGGAAGGCACGCCCGACGAGGTCATGAAGAACCCGAAGTCGCTTACCGGCAAGTACCTCACCGGCGAGATGGCCGTGAAGGTGCCAGGCAAGCGCCGCAAGCGCGATCCCAAGCGCATACTTAAGGTCGTGGGCGCGAAGGGCAACAACCTGAAAAACGTGACGGCGGAGATCCCGCTCGGCACGTTTACCTGCATCACCGGCGTGTCAGGCGGCGGCAAGTCGACTCTCGTCATCGACACGCTCTACAAGGCCGTGGCGCGCAAGCTCAACAACGCGCTGGAGCACCCTGCCCCGCACGAGCGCATCGACGGGCTGGAGCATCTCGACAAGGTCATCGACATCGACCAGTCGCCCATCGGCCGCACGCCGCGCTCGAACCCGGCCACTTACGTCGGTGCCTTCACGCCGATCCGCGAGTGGTTTGCAGGGCTGCCCGAAGCCAAGGCGCGCGGCTACCAGGCCGGCCGCTTCTCGTTCAACGTGAAGGGCGGCCGCTGCGAGGCCTGCTCCGGCGACGGCGTGATCAAAATCGAGATGCACTTCCTGCCCGACGTCTATGTCACCTGCGACGTGTGCAAGGGCAAGCGCTACGACCGCGAGACTCTGGAGGTGAAGTATCGCGAGAACTCCATCGCCGACGTGCTCGACATGACGGTGGAGGAAGCCCGCGAGCTGTTCAAGGCCGTGCCGTCGATCCGCGAGAAGATGCAGACGCTGGCCCGCGTCGGCCTCGACTACGTGCACGTGGGCCAGCAGGCTACCACCCTGTCGGGCGGCGAGGCGCAGCGCGTCAAGCTCTCCAAGGAGCTCTCCAAACGCGCCACCGGTCGCACCCTCTACATCTTGGACGAGCCCACGACGGGCCTGCACTTCCACGATGTGGCGAAGCTCCTCGAAGTGCTGCACGAACTGGTCGACCAGGGCAACAGCGTGGTGGTGATCGAGCACAACCTCGAAGTCATCAAGACCGCCGACTGGGTGATCGACATGGGCCCCGAAGGCGGCAACGGCGGCGGCCATATCGTCGCTCAGGGCACGCCCGAGGAGATCGCGGAGTCCAAGGACAGCCATACCGGCCGCTTCCTCAAGGAGGTGCTGGAGCGCAGGCCTTTGAAGAAGGATGCCGCTCCAAAGGCTTCTGCCAAGAAGGAGCCGACTAAGAAAGAAGCACCGAAAAAGAAGGTGACGCGACAGGAAGCGGCAGAGTAAGCAGCCCGAACCGTGTACTCACGCAGAACGTAAGCCGAGCCTGTCCAGAGCCTCCTGCGCCAACGTCCTTGTCAGTTCTCCCGCAGGAAGCTCGCGGGCTAGGCGCGCGCCCTGGCCCGACCAGAGGGACATGAAGTCGCCCGAACCGAGAGGCTCCGACTTCTGACGCAAGGGCGCGAGCGCGCCGCCGGCGAGAGGAAACTGAGGCGCGGCCGGTGAGATCGGTCCGACCTCGCGCATGACACGGTTGACGATGCCGCGCGCAGGGCGTCCGGTGAAGATGTTCGTGAGCGCCGTCTGGTCGTCCTTTGCACTCTTGAGAGCCTGCCTGTGCAGCGGAGCGATCGTCGCCTCCGGCGTGAACAGATAGGCCGTTCCGATCTGTACCGCAGACGCACCAAGAGCGAGGGCTGCGACGATGCCGCGGGCATCGGCAATGCCGCCCGCCGCGATGACGGGGACCCTCACTGCATCGGCAACCTGCGGCACCAAGGCCATGGTGCCGACCTGGGTCGCGATGTCATCGGTGAGAAAGATGCCGCGATGACCGCCGGCCTCGAAACCTTGCGCAATGATTGCGTCACATCCCATGTCCTCCAGCCAGCGCGCCTCGGCAACAGTGGTTGCGGAAGACAGGACCTTGGCGCCCGTGTCCTTCACGCGTTTCAACAGGCCTTGCTGCGGCAGCCCGAAGTGAAAGCTCACGATTTCAGGCCTGAACTCCTCGACGAGGCTTAAATAACTCTCGTCAAAGGGAGCGCGTGTTGAGGGCGGCGCAGGCGCATCGGGATCCAGGCCGAGTTCCAGATAATAGCCTTTCAGGCGCTCTTTCCATGCAGCTTCGCGGCTGACGTCGACATCCGGCACCCGGTGGCAGAAGAAATTGACATTGATGGGTTTCTTCGTGTGCCGCCGGATCCTGGCCAGCTCCTCTCTCGCCTTGTCTTGGCTCAAAAGCGCACAGGGGAGAGATCCCAGCCCGCCGGCTTCCGAGACGGCAATTACCATATCGGAGAGGTTGGCACCGGCCATGGGGGCCTGGATAATCGGAAGCTCGATGCTCAGAAGATCCAGAATGCGTCGGTCGGTCCACATGAAAGCCACCTCTCCTGCGCTGCACGAATCCGGTGTTCCAGTGCTAGGCCCGATGGGAAGCCGGCACAAGTGCGCAACCTTCGCAGGCTGATGGGCATTCTGTCATATCAGGCGAAGCTACTGACGCGGTTCTCACGCAAGACGGTGTGACTTCTTCGTCTCCGCCAGGGAAGAAAGCGAACCATGCCCGATCAGGACGTCACCTACCCTCCCCTCGACGTGCTGAAGCCCGTCGCCGAAAACCTCTGGATCGTCGACAGCGGCCCGCAGGAGGCGATGGGGTTGAGCCTGCCGGTGCGGATGACGGTGATCCGTTTGAGCAACGGCGATGTGTGGCTCCATTCACCCACGCGCTACAACGCGGAACTGCGACGCGAGATCGAGACGCTGGGGTCCATCCGTCATCTCGTCGCGCCGAACATCGCGCACTGGACACATCTCAAGGAGTGGCAGGTCGGCTGCCCGGCCGCCAAGACCTCCGCTGCACCGAACCTTCGGCAGCGCCCGCAGGTACGCAAAGCGGGCATCCGGTTTGATCGGGATCTGACGGATTCACCGCCGGATGATTGGGGTGGCGAGATCGAGCAGGCTGTCATCCCGGGCGGCGCGGGCTTTCGCGAGGTCGCATTCTTTCACCGTCCCACGCGCACGCTCATCCTGACGGACCTGATCCAGAACCTGGAGCCGGAGAAGCTGCCGCTGGGAACCCGGCTCTTCGCCAGGCTCACCGGGGTCGACGCACCCAACGGCAAGGCGCCGGCCTATTTGCGCTTCGTCGTCCGCCTGCGCCGCAAGGAGGCGAAAGAGGCGGTCTCGCGGATCGTCGCCTGGAACCCGGAGCGGGTCATCTTCAGCCACGGCCGTTGGTTCGACCGCGATGGCACGGCGATCCTGAAACGAGCCTTCTCCTGGCTGCTGGAATAGCTCTCTGCCACTTCTGCGCTCTTGCTGGCTGTTCTCAAAGGGTCAATCATCGCGGCTTTCCCGGCGGAGGAGACGATGAGCGCCACCGACGCAGCCTTCAAAGGCTCCATTCCGACGGTCTACGAACAGTATCTCGGCCCGCTGCTTTTCGAACCGTTTGCCGAGGATCTGGCGAGGCGTCTCACGGATGTCCCTCAGGGCCGCATTCTGGAGACGGCGGCCGGAACGGGCATCGTGACCCGTGCCTTGGCGAAAACCCTGCAAGGGCAGGTCGAGATCACCGCGACCGATCTCAACCAGGCCATGCTCGACCTCGCCCAGTCCAGGCTGGAGGCTCCAAACGTGCGCTGGCTCCAGGCCGATGCTCAGAGCCTGCCCTTCGAGGATGCCAGCTTCGACGCGGTCGTGTGCCAGTTCGGCGTGATGTTCTTCCCCGACAAGCTCTCCGGCTACCGGGAGGCCCTGCGCGTGCTCAAGCCCGGCGGGCGCTTCCTGTTCAACGTCTGGAACTCCCTAGACCTCAATCCGGTCAGCCGCGTCGTGTCGGAGACCGCAGCCAAGGCCTTCCCCGACGACCCGCCCCGGTTCATCGAGCGGGTGCCCTTCGGCTATTTCGACCCTGACCGGATCCGCGGCGAGGTTCAGCAGGCGGGTTTCGAGAATGTCGAGATCGATGTCGTGGACAAGGTCAGCCGAGCGCCCTCCCCGCGGGAGCCTGCCGTCGGCCTCTGCCAGGGCACTCCCCTGCGGGCCGAGATCGAGGCCCGCGCCCCGGAGCGGCTCGAGGAGATCACGGCAAGGGCTGTGGAAGCGCTCTCCGGCCGCTTCGGCGCATCGTCCTTCGAGAACCGCATGAGCGCTCTCGTCGTGACTGCCTGGAGATAGGCAGGCCGCAGCTCAGACTCGGCACTAACCCCGGGCGGGCGCCCTTGACACTCCTTTGCACTACTATATCTGCCGAGCCAAGCTTCCTGTGCAGCGACATGGAAGCCCGAAATGTGACTTCCCGAGCCGGACGGATGCTCAACTTCGAGAGACTCTCGCAAAGCCATGCAAGGAAGGTCTTCGTTTGTGGGTCGCGTAACGTCGAAGAGCCGTACTGTTTTCTGGCCCTTACAACTGCTGCTGGTCGCGAGCCTGCTCGGCCCTGGCCTGTTTTTCGCCTATACGGCCTGGGACCATTACCGCCGCATCCGCCAATACTCCGACGAGCGGATCGAGCGCGCTCTGGACGTGGTTCAGGAGCACAGCCTCAAGGCGTTTCAGACTATCGAGCGCACGATGGCCGAGACGAACGAGGTGCTGCGCGGCCTCACGCCGGAGCAGATCCTGGCCGAGGAGGCCCGCCTTCAGAGCCGCCTGAAGCGCACCCAGGACGCCCTTCCGCAGATCGAGGCGATCTGGGTCTTCGACAAGGCGGGACGCCCGCTCGTGTCGAGCACCATCCTGCCCGTGCCCCGTAATCTCGACAACTCGGAGCGCGACTACTTCAAGGTGCAGGCCGAACAGGACGCAGGCACCCATATCGGCAAGACGATCACCTCCAAGATTGGTGACATCCGGTTCTTCGTGGTGAGCCAGCGCCGCCCGACGCAGGATGGAAGCTTCGACGGGATCGTGGCGGTTTCCGTGCGCCCCGAGCACTTCCGTGAGTATTATGGACGGATCTCCCGGGCACTTGCCGATTCCATCAGCCTGATCAGGTCCGATGGCGAGTTCCTGGCACGCTACCCCTCGCGTGGCGATGAGCCCCTTCAGCTCACTCCGGGCAACATCCTCCTGCCGGCCATTCAAAGCAACGTGGAATCGGGGTTCATCACGGCTGTATCTCAAATCGATGGCATCGAGCGTCGCATCGGCTATCACAAGGTGCCGGGCTATCCTATCTACGTGACTACCGGGATTGAAACCGCCAGCATGTGGCGGGATCTTTGGTCTCAAATGGGTCAACTGCTGGCCTTCGGCCTGCCGGCGACCCTAGGCTTGTTTGGCATCAGCCTTCTTGCCCTGCAGCGCACCCGCAGCTTTCATGCCGAAATCGAGCGGCGCGAGATGGCCGAGGCCGCCCTCAAGCAGGCGCAAAGGCTGGAGGCCGTGGGCCATCTCACCGGAGGTGTTGCCCATGATTTCAATAACCTGCTGATGGTCGTCAAAGGCAATGTCGACCGGCTGCGGCGCTATCCCATGGAGGAGCGGCAGAAGCGCTCCCTCGATGCTATCGAGACTGCCGCGGGGCGCGGGGCGAGTCTGGTGCGCCAACTCCTGTCCTTCTCCCGCCAGCAGACGCATGAACCTGAGGTCGTCAATCTGTCCCGATACCTCCTCGACCTGCAGGATATGCTTCGCTCATCCCTGCGCGGCGACATTGCCGTCGACATGCGGCTACCGCCTGGCCTGTGGAACACCAAGGTCGATCTCAACGAGCTCGAACTCGCCATCCTCAACATCGCCGTCAATGCTCGCGATGCCATGCCCGATGGCGGACGGCTGCTGATCGAAGCCTGGAACCTGAACTTGCGCGATCCAGATGTGATCGGCTTCGAGGGTGATTTCGTCGCGCTCAGCCTCACGGATACGGGCTCCGGCATCCCCGAGGACGTGCTGCCCCATGTCTTCGAGCCGTTCTACACGACCAAGGACGTCGGCAAGGGAACCGGCCTCGGATTGAGCCAAGTCTATGGATTTGCGAGGCAGTCGGGCGGCACGGCAACCGCCCTTGCAGAGGCCGGGCGAGGCACCACGATCACGCTCTACCTGCCGCGCACGATCGAGGTTGCGACTGACGGAAGCGCACCGATGCCGGAAACTCCGGTTCGAAGCGGCCACGGCCATATTCTCCTGGTGGAGGACAACGCCGACATTGCCGATGTCACCCGTGTCAGCCTGGAAGAAATCGGATTTCATGTCACCCATGCGGCCGATGCGCAGTCTGCCCTTGCAGTTCTTCGGTCCGGCGCGCGGATTAACCTAGTGTTCAGCGATATCGTGATGCCGGGCAATCTCAATGGGGTTGATCTGGCACGTATCATCCGCAGCGAGTTGCCTTCCCTGCCGGTCCTGCTCGCCACCGGCTACAGCAATGTCGCTCAAGCTGCCATGGATGACGGGTTCACCATCCTCCGCAAGCCCTATGACTCGTCGGAACTGCGGGCCCATATCGACCGGGCTCTTGGATTCGTCCCGCTCAAAGTGAGCGCGTAGGCAGGCTCACGATGCCCTAATCAGGCCGCACTCGGTCAATGGACCGTTTCCGTCAGCGGCATGGAGTGGAGAAGGGTCCCGAGAGGGCATACGATGTCCAGCCGCCAGCCTGACCAATCGTCGGCCTCGATGCCGATTTCCGCTCTCAGTTCCTCAATGGCGATGAGAGCCTGTGCCTTGGCGCTCTCAAGGTCTTGGACCTCGATCCCGGCGTTATCGACAATCTCGTCATGATTGCTCACGAGGTGGAAGAAGCAACGCATGTCAGGCCTTCCACCCGCGCGCAAAGGATGAAAACTGCTAGCGGGTTTTGCCGGCGAAGTGAAGAGACCTTGCGGCCCCTCCTCCTATTCGCCTTTAGTCGTATTCTCTTCCTCTATGGGATGAAGGTTGTCCAATGACACCCAACCGATATCCGGCCGGGGTACAGGCACCAGATAGGCGCGGCTCGCCTCGATCCGCTCGATCCGACAGGTGATGGCCCTCTGATCGCCAGGGGGGCGGTAAACCACAGTGCTTCCCACTTGGATCTGGTCGGGATGGCGCGAAGCAGCGACTGTCTGTGGGGGCAGTGCCTCGGCTGCCGAATCGTGTCCGGCCCTGACCCGATCAAGTGCGGCAATCGCCAGCTTCGCCCGATCCCGATATCGTTCGCTGACCGGTCTCAGAAGCGCCCCGCGTGTCCGTCCCGGATACCATGAGACGCCGCCCGCTTTGGCCAGCTCCTCTGCAACGGCTTCAATTTCCTCGTCTGTCACACCTGCCCCCGCGATGGTTAACCCAGCAAACCGTCTCACAGCCTGACCGAAGAGACATTAACGCAGAGTAATAAACAAGTTTCATTTCTTCGTCGAAAGTTTTCTACGATCACGTCTTCTTTCTTCAAGTGACGCAGACCCGATTACCACGGAGCCACAACAGCCGCCTGCAAGATCAATAGTATTTGCCACAATGAAGCAAATACCAGTATGTGGATCGCACGATCTGCGTCCCGATAGAGCCGATGGGCAATGCAAGGCGAACTGAGGTCCAGAGAAAAGCAACACTACAGTATGTCTTACACAGTTCACGCTTCAGGGGACGTGCAAAGCATTGTAATGCGGGACAATCCTCGCGGATGCACCTGATGATTACCTCTAAATCTATCGAATGATCAGGAATATCCGCTCCAAAATGCCGCAAACGTATTTAAGCATGCTGGCTCCTTTCCTGATGATGGATGATCAGCATGGCCCGCGTCATCGACGCCTCGACCCACGGTGCAATCGCCAATGATAGCATTGATGATTCAGCCGCCATCAATGCAGCCGTGAATGCGGCACATGCGGAATATCTGAAAAATCCATCCGCAGGTCGGGTGACAGTCATCCTGCCGGCCGGCACTCTGCTCGTCAAAGGGACTGGTGATAAGAGTGATGGCGCCGTTTCCATGCTCAGCAACACAGCGCTTCAGGGTGCCGGCATGGGCCGGACGATCCTGAAAGTAGCCGACGGATGGGCAGGTGACATCACGGGCGTGGTGCGCACCCCATTCGACAAGGTCACCACCAATGTCGGTGTCTTCGATCTCTCGATCGACGGCAATCGCGATGCGACCACCGGCAAGATCGACGGCTTCTATACGGGCGTGAGGCCTGGAAGCACACAGCAGGACAGCGACATCCATGTGTCGCGCGTGGAGATCCTGGATTGCTCGGGCTACGGCTTCGACCCGCACGAGCAGACCCTGCGCCTGCTCATCGAGAACAGCGTGTCCCATGGCAATGGGCTGGACGGGTTTGTAGCCGATTACATCGTCCAAGGAATCTACCGGAACAACATCGCCTACAATAACGACCGCCACGGCTTCAACGTCACGACCACGACCACCGGACTACTGCTCCAGAACAATATCGCCTATGGCAATGGAGCAACCGGCGTGGTGGTGCAGCGGGGATCGGAGAACATTCCGTGGCCCACCAATATCGACATCGTGGGCGGCCAGTATTACGGCAATCGGAAGGAAGGCATCCTTCTCAACATGGCCGACGACGTCAACATCAACGGTGCCACGATCTACGGCAACGTGGGCAGTGGTGTGCGGATCGAGGGCTCCACTGACAGCGTCGTGCAAAACAGCCGCATCTTCAATAACGCGCAGGGCGGCGACAACCAGTTCGACGAGATCAGCATCCGCATGCGGCTGGATACCACCACGGGGCAAACCTATTATTCCGTGAATACCCAGATCCTCAACAACACGATCTATTCCGACGGCGCAATCGATGCCCGTTACGGAATCCGGGAAGAGCGGACGAACACTGCTGGCGGCCCCACCAACATCACCCTCTTCGGCAACACCATCTCGGGAATGGACTCGGGAGCGATCTTCACCCTGGTTCAGAAATGGATCGGCACAGCTGGGTCCAACGTGTTCCGCGGCACTGGGTTTGACGAAGATCTGAGCGGACGGTCCGGCAACGATACGATCCGGGCCATGGGCGGCAACGATTATGTCCTTGGCGATGGCGGCCATGACCGGCTCTATGGCGGTGATGGGCGGGACTGGCTCTTCGGCGGCACCGGCAACGACCGGCTCTATGGCGGGCGCGGGAACGATACCCTGCTTGGCGACACCGGGCGCGATGTTTTTGTCTTCGACACGAGGCTCGGGTCATCCACCACGGACCGGAAGATCAACTTCGACGCGGTCGCCCAGTACAGGGCCAAAGACGACTCGATCTGGCTCGATAATGCCATCTTCCGGAAGCTCGGCTCCGGCAGCGCCGGCAGGCCAAACAAGCTGGATGCCGACTTCTTCAATGCGGGCAACAGGCCCAAGGACGCGGACGACTACATCAACTACAACAAGAAGACCGGCATCCTGTCCTACGACTCTGACGGCTCCGGATCCCGCAAGGCGGTGGAGTTCGCCCAGTTCAAGAAAGGGCTCGCGCTGACCCACAACGAGTTCTTCGTGGTCTGAGGCCATACGAATGTCCACGGCTTAGGAATGCGGCGGATCACTGGAGTTCGGAACGAAGGCTTGGCCCAGGCATTTTTCTTCAAGCCAAGCCTTCGTAGGAGCAGTGTCATGGGTCGGTATCATCGTCATGGGGTGCAGAGCACGGCAGCCATCGCCGGGCATCCGCTTCATCACATGCTGATCGTCTTTCCGGTCGCCTTCCTGATCGGGGCATTGGGAACCGACATTGCTTTCCTGGCGATCCAGGACCCCTTCTGGGCTCAGGCCTCCTACTGGCTTCTGATCGCCGGAATCGTCACCGCACTCGTGGCTGCGGTTCCCGGCATGATCGACTTCGTGACCATCGATCGGGTACGCAATGTCTGGGTCTCATGGGCTCATATGGTGGCCAACCTGGTCGTCGTGGCCCTAGCCCTCATCAATGTGGGGGTGCGCCTGGATGATCCGGCTGCCGGCGTTCAGGGCTGGGGCATCTGGCTGTCTGGCATCCAGACGGCCCTGCTGCTGTTCAGCGGGTGGCTTGGTGGCGAGTTGGCCTACCGCTACGGCATCGGCGCAATCCAGGACTGCAGCCCCAAGGCCGAGCAGTTCCACGTGGAGGTCGACCGTCCGGACGTGGCTGAGCAATACGGCCGCCGGAGCGGATCGGGCCATCTCTGAGGACACCTGATCGCTGCCTTGCCTTTCAAAGTGCAGCCGATAAGCTCCGCTTCATCATGCAGCGCTCTTCATTCGCCATTGCTCTGATCATCGGCTTGATCCTAGCGAGCCAAGTCAAGGCCGCGCCTTCCTGCCCTCCTGGCTTCGCCATGCTCCAGGCCTCGGATACCTGCGTGCGGATCAGCGGCAGCGTCCGAGCCGATGCGCTCGCTGGTTCAGGGCGGCTCCGCACGCAGTCAGGTGCGCGCTTACAGATCGATGTAAGAAAGCAGACTGAGTATGGCCCCGTGCGAGCGGTCATCGCCGTTGGAAATATCCGCCGCTGACGCCATAAAAAAGGGCGCCCGAAGGCACCCCTTTGTCGGCTGATCAGTACTCGTAATCGTCGTAGTAGTCTTCGCGATAATAGGTGCGCCTCGGCGCTTCGTAAGCCCTGTAGGCGGGCCTCTCATAGGTGCGATAGGCCGGGCGGGCCGTTGTAGCGAGCGCACCGCCCAGGATGGCACCCGTCACGCCGGCTGCAATGGCGGCGTTGTTGTTGCGCCGCTGCACGACGTAGCGCTGAGCCTTGTGGTTCTTCTGGTGCCCATAGGCGTGGCCCTTGCCCTTTCCGGGCCGGGCATCGGCAACACCGGCGAAAGAGGTTGCAGCCAGAAGGGCCGCACTAATCGTGATCAGTACCTTCTTCATAGATGTTCTCCAATTCGAGGTCGGCAGCCAGGAGGAAGAGGGGCCGAACAATCAGCCCCTCCCGTCTGTCTTAGATAATTTACTCGCTGGTGCTCGTGCTGCTCCCAGAGGAGGAACCGCCCTGCTGGGGACGGATCGTCGTGGAGGAGTTGCCTGAACCGGATGTATTGCTGCCTCTCGAGTTGTTGTTCACATCCGTACGGCTGCGGGTCGAGACGGTGCCGGTCGTCTCAGGGGCGCTCGAGCGCGTCCGCGTGGTGGAGACATCATTGGAACGGCGCTGCTCGACAGAAACCCCGACACTCGGCGAGGTATCCTGTGTCCGGCGGATCGTCGTGCGGCGATTGACGGAAACGCTCGGCTCATTGACCTCCTCGTAGCGGCGCACGGTCCGGCGACGAACCTCCACCGGCTCGTCAACAACCTGATAGCGGCGCTTCTTCGACACGACCTTGTTGGTCTTCTTCGTCTTCTTCACCGCGACCTTCTTGGTGGGCTTCTTCTTGACCACCGTGCGGCGCACCTCGGTGTCCGGCTCCTCAATGGTCGTCACGCTGCGGCGGCGGGTGACGGACACGCTCGGCTCATCAACCTCGCGGACCGTACGCGAGCGAACGGATACACCGGACCGCTCACGGGTCTCGATGCCAACGCCGACACGGGTGCTGCCCTCTTCGCGGGTGCGGACACTGGTCTGCCCCGAGGATTCGCTGCGAGTTGCGCCGGTTGTCTCGGTCCGGTTGCTGGTCCCGGACTGGTTGCGCAGCAGGTTATTCGAGTCGGACGACTGCGGCTGGGATGTCGTGCTGGTGTTGGTCTGGGTCGATGTCTGGGCATAGGCCGCACTGCTCAACAAGAGAAGGGCGGCTCCAAGAGCGATTTTCTTCACGGAACCATCTCCATTACTGCAAAGGTGCGGGGTGAACGCAGACCTTCGGAGACTGTTCCAACGGGCGAGAAGTAACCGTGGATACCCATGAAGTCATTCAGCAAGATGAACGTTTGTTCAAAATGCTAGGGAGGCGCATCAATGCTTATAGGAGCGTCCGTTCCTAACTTTAGAACTCACCTCACCCTGAAAAAGCAGAGAGCCGCGCCAAGCCTTATCCTGTCCAGTGGTGATCACGCCTGTAATGCAGGGCTATGGTCAGGAAAATCAGCCAAGTACACTGCTCCTTAGCCGGAAGGCATGCCCGATGAGCAACGCCGTTAACTCCGCGTTAGCCCGCTATGCTACTAAAGCATAACAGGCCTACATTATTACCACTCCTCTTCGGCACCGCACACCCTTATATCCGCATTGCACACGCAAGAACAAAAGCCACCGGCCACAGGAGCCGGTCACTGATGAGGAGTTCCCCATGTTCGTGTCTTACATTCTCTCTAAAGTCCGCTCGTATATGCGTTATCGCGAAACCGTGCGCGAGCTTTCGCTGCTGTCCGACCGCGAGCTCGACGATCTCGGCATCTCCCGTTTCCAGATCGAGAACATCGCTCGCGAGCACGCTGTCGCGTAAATATCTGCTGCATTGCAGCATAAGGCCCTCGCCCGCCCCTTGGCGGGCGTTCGCTTGTCTGGAAACGGTCAGCGCCCGCCGGAAACCGGGATATTGGCGCCGGTGATGTAAGACGCCGCGTCCGACATCAGGAACAGCACCGCTTCGGCAACTTCCCCGGGCTCCCCGATCCGGCCCAGCGGAATATGGGGTCTCAGCCGCTCCAGGCGGCCGGCATCCTGGGTGCTGCGCTCATGGATCTCAGTCTTCGTCATGCCGGGCGAAACGGCATTGACCCGGATGCCGTCAGACGCCAGCTCCTTTGCCATCCCGATTGTCAAGGAATCGATGGCGCCTTTCGAAGCGGCATACCAGACATATTCGTTGGCGCTGCCGAGTGAAGCTGCGACTGACGAGATGTTGACGATGGTTCTGGCGCTCTCGCCGGGGCTTTTCGGCAGCCGGCGCGCGGCCTCGCGCGCCACCCACAGGGCGCCCAGGACATTGATGTCGATGCAGGCCCGGATCGTCTCGGCCGAGGTCTGCGCCAGCTTGTCGGATTTGCCGGTGATCCCTGCATTGTTGACTACATGCGAAATGGGCCCCAGGGCTGCCTCGGCCTCGTCGAAGAGACGAGCCACGTCGGTCTCATTGGCCACATCGCCCTGGCAGGCCACAGCTTTCGCCCCGGCGCTGCGGCAGGCGGCAAGAACCTGCTCGGCAGCCTCATGCTCCGAGCGGTACGTGATGGCGACATCATAGCCGCGCTCAGCCGCAAGCTGCGCCACCGCAGCCCCTATGCCGCGGCTTCCGCCTGTAATAAGGACAACCGGACGCCTGGATTGCATCGCGTTCAAAGCCTTTCCAAAAGTAAATCAGCTCAGCTTGACCAGGGCTCCCGAGGGAGTCAACAAAGCCGCTCGGGAGAATGACCATGAGCACCATCGAACCCATTCACGTCATCGGCGGCGGCCTCGCCGGTTCGGAAGCAGCCTGGCAGATCGCACAGGCGGGTGTTCCCGTCGTGCTTCACGAGATGCGCCCCGTCCGCGGCACCGATGCGCACAAGACGGACGGCTTGGCCGAACTCGTCTGCTCCAACTCCTTCCGCTCGGACGATGCCGAGGCTAATGCGGTCGGCCTGCTGCATCAGGAGATGCGCTCCTTAAGCTCTCTCATCATGGCCAAGGGCGACGCCAACCAGGTGCCTGCCGGCGGTGCCTTGGCGGTTGACCGCGAAGGCTTCTCGGCGGCTGTGACGGCTGCGCTCGAGGCCCATCCCCTCATCACCATCGAGCGGGGCGAGATGGCAGGGTTGCCGCCGGAGGAGTGGTCCTCGGTGATCGTCGCAACCGGCCCCCTCACCTCGCCGGCTCTCGCGCAGGCGATCCTCGACCTCACGGGCGAGACGTCGCTGGCCTTCTTCGACGCGATCGCGCCCATCGTGTATCGCGAGTCCATCAACATGGACATCGCTTGGTTCCAATCGCGCTACGACAAGGTCGGGCCGGGCGGCACGGGTAAGGATTACATCAACTGCCCCATGACCAAGGAGCAGTACGACGCCTTCATCGACGCGCTGATCGCGGGCGATAAGACCGAGTTCAAGGAATGGGAGGCCAACACCCCCTATTTCGATGGATGCCTGCCCATCGAGGTGATGGCCGAGCGCGGCCGCGAGACCCTGCGCCATGGCCCCATGAAGCCCGTCGGCCTCACCGATCCGCGCAACCCGGACAAGAAGCCCTACGCCATCGTTCAGCTGCGCCAGGACAATGCGCTCGGCACCCTGTTCAACATGGTGGGCTTCCAGACCAAGCTGAAATACGGCGCGCAGAGCGCGATCCTGCGCATGATCCCCGGTTTGGAGAATGCCGAGTTCGCCCGCCTCGGCGGCATCCATCGCAACACCTATCTCAACTCGCCCAAGCTCCTCGATCCGGCGCTTCGCCTGAAGGCCATGCCGCGCCTGCGCTTCGCCGGCCAGATCACCGGCTGCGAGGGGTATGTGGAGAGTGCAGCCGTCGGCCTGATGACCGGCCGCTTCGCCGCCGCCGAGCGGCTGGGCCGCCCGATCCAGCCGCTGCCTCACACCACGGCGCTCGGCGCGCTCACCAACCACATCACCGGCGGCCACATCGAGACCATCGACGAGGGACCGCGCTCGTTCCAGCCGATGAACGTCAATTTCGGCCTCTTCCCGCCGCTGGCGCATGCCCCGAAGGCCGAGGACGGCAAGCGCCTGCGCGGGCCGGCCAAGGCCGTCGCCAGGAAGAAGGCACTGACGGACCGGGCACGGGCGGATCTTGGAGTTTGGATGTCGGGTGGTGTGCTGCCGCAGGCTGCGGAGTAGCTCAGGCGGCTGAGGATGGGATCGGCACGTCGTCCCAAGTTTCGGAACTTTGCAGAAGCACCTTCACGTCGGCTGAAATCACGTCGACCGGCTCCTCATCGAAGCGAAACCAACTGTCCCTCCCTGAGCCATCGCAGGGCTGAAGGCGCTTACGTCGATCCGGATGAAGATCCCATGCCCTGACTTTGTCAGGCGGAATGTGCTTCCCCCAGTGAGTGATGGTTCCCGTCAGGTCGCAGCGTGCGATTTCGATGACGAAGCCGCCGCCGTGTCTATCGAATTGGAACGTAATGAGGTCGATCCAATCCTGACCGGCTCTGCGAAGATGCGGGAAAGAGCCCTTGAAGCCCGCCGTTCTCAAAGCCGGGATGACAGCTCGTTTGAGTTCGGCATCCATACTCTGACGCAGAAGATTGATGTCAGACACAGAGCATCCCCTAAAAAGGCCCGCGCCACAGCGACCAGACGCGGCGCCATTGCGGAATGTCCACCACCGTCTGGAACGGGTCGTAATCCCGCCGCTCCATGGCCTTGAGGTACGGCTCCACCAGCGCAACCGGCTGGAAGGCCGGCCTTGCGGCATTCGGGATCGTGGGGCGCAAGGCGCGCGCCTGATCCAGATGCCTGCGCGCGATGGCGCGCAGATCGGCGAGCGCTCCTTGGAGACCCGGCCCGCCACGACCCGTGACGATGTCCTCGCGCACCACGCCATGTTTGGTAAGAATATCCGCCGGCACATAGACCTGCCCTTGGCGGGCATGGATCGGGAAGGCGCGCAGCAAGCCCGCAATGGCATAGGCCACGCCGGCATGTCCGGCAGCATCGGCGGTGCCGGGGTTCGTGCCGTCGGAGAGGATAAGGCTCGAGAGCTGGATCAGGCTCGACGAGGTCTCGCCGCAATAGCCTTCCAGGTCATTGAGGCTCGGCATCGGATCCTCGTAAAGGTCGAAGATCCGGGCGTCGATCAGGTCGACAAGCGCCTGCCGCGGCAGGCGGAACTGGACGATGGTGTCGTCGAGTGCGGCAGCCACGGGATTAGCCCGCACGTCGCCCCGCGCCTCGCCCTGCAGGGCATCGCGCCACCATTGCAGGCGGATCTCACCGACGAGCGCCTCGCGGACTGCCTCGCGGACGCGGGCGATCTCGAAGTTGAAGGCATAGAGCGCGTAAAGATGCGGCCGCTTCTCGGCCGGCGCGAAGAGGCTCGCCCAGTAACGGTCCGGATCGGCCTCGCGCACGAGCGCCTCGCAATGGGCGAAGTTGGAGATTGCTTCCGCCATCTCAAGGGACGGCGATCAGGGCAGCGCCGACCTTGCGGTCTTCGGCGAGCAGGATGTTGTAGGTCCGCGCAGCCGCCCCGGTTTGCATCACGTCGAGTCCGATCCCCGCCTCGCGAAAGCGTGTGCGGAACGCCGCCGGCAGCGCCGCGATGTCAGCGCCCGTGCCGAACAGCAGGAGTTCGAGCGCATCGCCCTCGGCGAAGATCGGATCGAGCACCTCGTCCGTAAGCTCCGCCATGGAGGCGACCGGCCAAGCCCTGACACCCGAGGGCAATGCAAGCAGAGAGCCGCGGTGGGACATGTCCGCGAAGCGGAAGCCGCCATTACCGTAAGCGTCGAATTGATAGCGGCCCGGCAGGAACCCGTCGTAGAGGCGGCCAGAGCTCATGATCTCACTCCGCTGCGGCGGCCCTGCCCTCCGGAACCTTCACGGCCTCGGACCCACGCAGGCCAATGTAGATCAGCATGGGAGACGAGATGCAGATAGCCGAATACGTGCAGATGACGACGCCGTAGAGCATGACCTGCGCGAAGCCCTGGATCGCCTGGCCGCCGAACAGCACCAGTGCCAGGAGCGAGAGCGCGGTGGTCGCCGCCGTCATCACCGTGCGGGACATGGTGTGGTTGATCGACAGGTTCAACAGCTCCTCAGTCGGCATCGTCTTGTAGCGGCGCATCAACTCGCGGGTTCGGTCGAACACCACAACCGTTTCGTTGAGCGAATAGCCCACGATGGTCAGGATCGCGGCGATCGAGGTCATGTTGAACTCGTGTCCGGTGATCACGAAGAACCCGATGGTGAGCACGATGTCGTGGAGCGTGCCGAGAATGGACGCCGTCGCCAGTTCGCGCTCGAAGCGGAACCAGAGATAGAACAGCACCGCGATGACCGAGAGCACCACGCCGATGGTGCCGGATTGCACGAGCTCGCCCGAGACGCGGGGACCCACGGTCTCGACGCGGCGGAACTCATAGCCGTTGCTGAACGTGTCACGCGCCTTCTGCACCACGGCAGCCTGGGCGGCCTCGCCGCCCTCCTGGATCGGGAAGCGCAGCGAGACCTCGCCGGCGGAGCCGAATTCCTGCACCTCGACGTCGCCGAAGCCGAAGCCTTGGGCGGTCTGCCGGATCTGGCCGACATCGGCTTGGCCGGACTTGGCCTGAATTTCCATGAGCGTGCCGCCCTGGAAGTCGATGCCGAAGTTGAGGCCGCCGGTCAGGAGCATCACCGCGGTCAGGATGGAGATGACAGCCGACAGCGGGAACGAGTAGCGCCTGAAGCGCATGAAGTCGAAGTGGGAGTTTTCGGGCCAAAGGCGAACGAGGCGCACGATACGCACTCCTTAAAACGGAAGGACTTTGGGACGCATCCAGTGATACCAGAGCGCAATCATCATGCGCGTCAGGGTCACGGCGGTGAGAACCGTCGTCAGGATGCCGAGAATGAACACGACCGCGAAGCCGCGTACGGGCCCGGAGCCGAGGAAGAACAGGATCACCGCCGCGATGGCCATGGTGCTGTTGGAGTCGACGATGGTCGCGAAGGCCCGGTCGAAGCCCGCCTGAATGCCCGACACGATGGACCGGCCGGCACGGACTTCTTCGCGGATGCGCTCGTAGATCAGCACGTTGGAATCCACCGCCGTGCCGATGGTGAGCACGATGCCGGCGATGCCCGGCAGGGTCAGGGTGGCTTCCAGCACCGACATGAGGCCGAAGATGAGGCCCACATGGACGATGAGCGCGATGTTCGCGAAGAGGCCGAAGAGGCCGTAGGTGGCGAACATGAAGATGATCACGAAGATGCCCGCCACATAGGTGGCCATCTTGCCGGCCTCGATGGAGTCGCGTCCGAGGCCTGGGCCGACGGTGCGTTCCTCGACGATGGTCAGCTTCGCCGGCAGGGCGCCTGAGCGGAGCAGCACGGCGAGATTGTTGACCTGCTCGACCGTGAAGCTGCCGGAGATCTGGCCCGAGCCGCCGGTGATGGGCGATTGGATCGTCGGAGCCGAGATCACTTGGTTGTCGAGCACGATGGCAAGCTGGCGGCCGAGGTTTTCCGTCGTCGCCTGACCGAAGCGCTGCGCGCCGCGGATGTTGAAGCGGAAATTGACAATGGGCTGGTTGGTCTGCGTGTCGAAGGCCGGCTGCGCATCGATCAGGTCGCCGCCCTCGGCGATGATCCGGCGCTCGACGGGAACCCGCTGGCCGCCCGCGTCCTGCATCGGCAGCATGTCCACATCGGTCGCGCCCTGTTGGGCGAGCAGGCGGAACTCGAGGTTGCCGGTCTCGCCGAGCAGAGCCTTCAGCTGCTGCGGATCCTGGAGGCCCGGAACCTGGACGAGCACACGGTCGGCGCCCTGGCGCTGAATGCTGGGCTCGGTCGTACCGGTGGCATCCACGCGGCGGCGGATGACCTCGATGGACTGATCGACGGCGCGGCGCACGCGCTCGTTGGTGCCGATCTCCGAATAGGTCAGCGTGATCACGCCGTCCGGACTCGTGTTGATGTCGATGGTATTGCCGCCGGTCTGGCCCAGCACCGCATTGCCGGTGGGCTGAGCCAATTCCCGCAGGCGCGGCAGGAGCCGGTCGCGGTCGGCTGCATCCGGCACGCGGATCTGAACGCCGCGCTGAACCGTCTGAATGCCGTTCTGGGACGAGACGCGCGTGTCGCGCAGGATGCGGCGGACGTCGTCGCGCAGGGTTGTGACCTGCACGCGCATCAGGTCCTGGGCATCCACCTCGAGAAGCACGTGGGATCCGCCCTGCAGGTCGAGACCCAGCACGATGGCGCGGGACGGTACGAGCCAGGATGGCACCCAGCCCGGGATCGCATTCAGGAAGGCCTGACGTTGCTCGCGGGTCATGGTGCTCGGAACCGCCAGGAGGAGGCCGATCACGATTATCGCCATCGTGGCGATGATTTTCGATCTCGAGAAACGCAGCATCGTCAGCTCAACCTTTCACACTCTCTGCCGCAGCGGGCTGCGGCGAACCGGCCCATCCGCGCACGGAGGGCCGGCCTCGTCTCAATCAGGCCTTGACCGGCTCGCTCTTGGAGCGGACGTCGGAAATCATGGCCCGGGCCACCTTCACCTTCACGCCGTCGGCGATCTCGACCTCGATGTCGGCCGCGTCCTCGGTCACCTTGGTCACCTTGCCGATGATGCCGCCAGATGTGACGACGGTGTCGCCGCGGCGCACGTTCTTGATCATCTCCTGGTGGGTCTTTACCCGGCGCTGCTGGGGCCGGATGATCAGGAACCACATGATGACGAATATGAGGATGAACGGGACGAATTGAAGGATCATCTCCATTCCGCCCCCGGCGGGGGCCCCTTGTGCGTAGGCAGGTGAAATGAACAAGCGGCTCTCCATGGATAAAGGCGCGTGGCAGGCCCATTGGGGGGCCTACCCGCGCCGGACGGGGTATAAAGCGTGGCGGACTATACCCATCGAATCCGCGAAATCAATGAAGTTGCAGGCACATCGTGCGGAAAAGTGGGTACCGGTTTTCCGCGCCCAACGATGTGCCTTTCTAAGAAGGAAGCATCGGATTGCCCCCAAAAGTGGCATCCACTTTTGGGTCCGGTGCTCGGTTTTCAAAGCCCCTTCCATGGACCCTTTGACGCTTTTTGCGCTAAGCAGGCGCTTTACGCCCTTATGGCCCGAGCCTGAAATGCCCACAGACCTCAATTCTGCCGAAACACTGGCGCTTCTGACGCGCATCGCCGCTTCTCTGGAGCGCCTCGCCCCCGTTGCCACGCCTCACGCGGATTTTACGGCGGCAGATGCCTTTGTCTGGCACGCGGCGGGGCGCAGGCTCTCCCCAGTACCGAAGGTCAACCGGGTCGAGATGAGCCTCCTGCGGGGCATCGACCGGGTGCGGGACCAGTTGGCGGAGAACACCGGGCGCTTCGCCAGAGGGCTGCCGGCCAACAACGCCCTGCTTTGGGGCGCCCGGGGCATGGGCAAGTCGTCCCTGGTCAAAGCGGTCCATGCGGAGATCAACCACACCGGGCCTGCCGATTCCCGCCCTCTGAAGCTCATCGAGATCCATCGCGAGGACATCGAGACCCTCCCCGATCTCATGAGTCTGCTGCGCTCCGATCCGCACCGCTTCATCGTGTTCTGCGACGACCTGTCCTTCGACGCAGACGATACCTCCTACAAGTCGCTCAAGGCGGTGCTGGAGGGCGGGATCGAGGGGCGGCCCGACAACGTGATCTTCTACGCCACGTCCAACCGCCGCCACCTGCTGCCCCGGGACATGATGGAGAACGAGCGCTCGACCGCCATCAATCCGGGAGAGGCCATCGAGGAAAAGGTCTCGCTCTCCGACCGCTTCGGCCTCTGGCTCGGCTTCCACAAGTGCAGCCAGGACGAGTATCTCGACATGGTCTTCGGATATGTCGACCATCTCGGCCTGCAGGCCGACCGCGACGCGATCCGCGCGGAGGCGCTGGAATGGGCGACGACCCGCGGCGCCCGCTCCGGCCGCACCGCCTGGCAATTCATCCAGGATCTCGCCGGGCGCCTGGGAAAGGCGATCTGAAACGACAAAGGGACGGTGGCTGAGCCCACCGTCCCTTCATTCGATCGGATGCGAAGTTCGAACCCGACCTAAGCTTTGTGCAAGATCAGCCGCCGAGATGCTTCAGCGGGTCGACAGGCTGCGCGCCCTTGCGGATCTCGAAGTGCAGCTGTGGCGAGGTCACGTTGCCGGTCTGGCCGGAGGTCGCGATCACCTGACCGCGCTTCACCTGCTCGCCGCGCTTCACGTTCAGCGATCCGTTGTGGGCATAGGCCGAGACGAAGCCATTCTCGTGCTTGATCAGGACGAGGTTGCCGTAGCCCTTCACCTCGCTGCCCGCGTAGGTCACCGTGCCGGCTTCGGCTGCCTTCACCGGGGTGCCTTCAGGAACCGCGATATTGATGCCCTCGTTGCCGCCATTCGCGCCGAACCCGGCGATGACGCGGCCGCGGGCGGGCCAACGGAAATCGCCCGACACGCTGGCGGTCGCCTCGGGCTCCGGCACGGGAGCCTTCGCGACTTCCGGCTGCGGGGCCGGCGCCGCCGGTGCAGGAGCGATGGTCTTCACCGGCTCAGGCTGAGTGAGAGCAGCCACCTTGGGCTGCTCGACAACTGGCTTCGGCGCGGAAACGAGCGGCTTCGGGGTCGAGACGAGAGGCTCATCCGTAGCCGAGGCAACCTGCATGGGAGCCGACTTCACGGGGGCTTGGGTCTGCGCCGCCGTGGTCATGCCGGGGCGAACACGCCTGGCGGGCTCGGCGGCAGCGACGGGAGTCGTCGCGGCCGGCACCTTGGACGTGTCGACGAGGCGGAACTTGGGTTGAGCCGAAGCGGTCTGAACGGCCGGCATGGGGCGCGGCTGAACGGATGCAGGAGCCGAGGCGATGCGGGTGGGCTGCGACAGGGGCTGGGCCTGCACGGGCGGCAGGGACTGAGCCTGGACCGAAGCGGTCGGCATCGGAGCGGCCGCGTAGGACTGGGAGGCCTGAGGCTGCGAAGGAGCCGTTGCGCCGGTATCGATCCGCTCGCTGGCAGCGAAAGGATTGGAGAAGGGGTTCTCCGCAAACCGCGCGCTGTCGGTACTGCATGCCGCAGCGGCACTCCCGATCAAAGCCACCAGGGCGATCCGAGACACCGCAGCCCAATGCCCAGAACTCACACGCAAACGCATCACTGAACCCCAACCGAACGCAACTCGATGGGGCTATTAAAAGCCTGTTCAGGTTAAGCAACGGTTGATGGCACGAAGATTGTTGTAACCGTGTCCAAAAATTTTTCGATTCAGTCAGAGAGTTGCCGCAATCCCGGTGACGAGGGGCGAAATCCGCAGCTGCGCGCCAAGGCTCTGTGTCACTTCTCCGTCGGCACTGCGCTCGATCTTCACGAGGCGAGGCATACCCTCAACGGTGATCGCCCCCACGAGGCGCCCTCCGGGTCCTAGGAGGGGCATCAGCGCTTCGGGAATTTCCGGGCGTGCGCCGTTCAGCAGAATGCGATCGAACCGATCCCGGACCCGCGTGGCAAGCCCGTCGCCAACTTCCAGGTGGACCCTGCCGGCCTCGACGATCTTCAGGTGCTGCGCTGCGGCCGCAGCCAAGGTGTTGAAGCGTTCGACGGAGGTCACATCCGCCCCGAGCCGTGCCAGGAGCGCCGTCACGTAACCGCTGCCCGTCCCGACTTCCAGCACCCGCTGGCCGGGCTGCACGCCCAGCGCCAGCAGCATGGCGGCCACCGTCGCAGGGCCGGTCATGGTCTGGCCGCAGGGCAGCGGCAGGGCGACGTCGGTCCGGGCGAGGTCGGTGAAGCGGCGCGGAGCAAAGACCTCCCGCGGCACGAGCTCCATGGCCCGCAGGAGAGCCGTGTCGCGGATGCCTTTCGCCCGCAATGACAGGATGAAGGACGCTGCCCCGATTGCCACCTGCTCGCCGCGGGCATCCTCCGCCTCGGGCAGGAATGGCAGATCCTGGCTCATCGCGCCTCGCCCACTTAGCCGAAGGCCTGCGCGTAGCGGGTCAGGGTCGGCTCGTCGGTCATGTCGATGCGCAAAGGCGTGACGGCGATGCGCCGGTTGGCGATGGCCCAGAGATCCGTGCCGTTGCCGGGCGTGAACGGACGGCGCTCGAAAGCGATCCAGAAGTAAGGGTTGCCGCGCCCGTCCCGGCGCTCGTCGAGGCGCAGGAGTTCCTGCGTGCGCTGGCCTTGGTTGACGAGAGCCGTCCCCTCGACCTCGTCAGGCTCGCAGTCCGGGAAGTTCACGTTGACGAGGATGCCCTTGTCGATCCCGGCTTCGAGGATCCTGCGCACCACCTTGGGGCCATGGTGCTCGGCGCATTGCCAGCGCGGCGCCTCGCGCGTGGTCGGGCCGTAGGCCTGGGAGAGCGCGATGGATGGAACGCCGAGGATCGTGCCCTCGATCGCGCCCGCAACCGTGCCGGAGTAGGTCACGTCCTCGGCCACGTTCTGCCCGCGGTTGACGCCGGAGAGCACGAGATCAGGCTTGGCGTTCTGCATGAGGTGGCGCACGCCCATGATCACGCAATCCGTCGGCGTGCCCCTGACGGCAAAGTGCCGGTTGGAGATTTCGCGCAGGCGCAGGGGATCGTTGAGCGAGAGCGAGTGGGCGACGCCGCTCTGATCCGTCTCGGGCGCGACGACCCACACGTCATCGGAGAGTTCGCGGGCAATGGCCTCCAGGGTCTTCAACCCCGGAGCATGGATGCCGTCGTCATTGGTGCAGAGAATGCGCATACCTTAAGCCTGACGCTCGATGCGGGTGAGACCGCCCATATAGGGCTGGAGAGCTGAGGGGATCGTGACGCTGCCGTCCTCGTTCTGGTAGTTCTCCAGCACAGCCACCAGCGTACGGCCAACTGCGAGGCCCGATCCATTAAGCGTGTGCACGAAACGAGGCTGTTTCTCGCCGGCTGCACGATAGCGAGCATTCATGCGCCGGGCCTGGAAATCCGAGCAGACGGAGCAGCTCGAAATCTCGCGATACGCCCCCTGCCCCGGCAGCCAGACTTCGATGTCGTAGGTCTTTGTCGAGGAGAAGCCCATATCGCCCGTGCAGAGCGTCATGGTGCGGAACGGGAGCTCAAGTTTCTTCAGCACGTTCTCGGCGCTGGTCAGCATGCGCTCGTGCTCGTCTGCCGACGTCTCCGGCGTGGTGATCGAGACAAGCTCGCATTTCACGAACTGGTGCTGACGGATCATGCCGCGCGTGTCCCGGCCGGCGGATCCGGCTTCAGCACGAAAGCTCGGGGTGAGCGCGGTGAACCGCAGCGGCAATTCCTCCTCGGAAAGGATCTGCTCACGGACGAGATTGGTGAGCGTGACCTCCGCGGTCGGGATCATGCCGTAGCGGGTGTCTTTGATCATCTTGGCAATCGCCTCGCGCGGCTGGCCCTCAAGCGCTGCAGAGACAACCTGCTCGAGCGAATTGCCGGGAAAGGCCCAGAACTGGTCGTCCTCAAACTTCGGCAGCTGCGCCGTACCGAACATAGCCTCGTCACGCACCAGCAGCGGCGGGTTCACTTCCGTGTAGCCGTGCTCGGTTGTGTGAAGGTCGATCATGAACTGGCCGAGCGCCCGCTCCAGGCGTGCGAGACCTGCTTTGAGCACCACGAAGCGCGAGCCTGAGAGTTTCGCCGCCGTCTCGAAATCCATCAGGCCAAGGGCCTCGCCGATCTCGAAATGCTGTTTGGCACTGTTGAGCGTCGGCGGAGTGCCGATGCGATGGCGCTCCACATTGCCGTGCTCGTCGGCACCGACCGGTACACCCTCCTTGGGAATGTTGGGGATAGCGGCCAGTGCATCGAACAGCGCCTTCTCGGCGTTGCGCTCGGCCTCCTCAAGCTCCGGCATCGTCTCCTTGATCCGAGCCACCTCAGCCATCAGTTCCTGGGCCCGCGCTTCGTCCTTCTTCGCCTTGGCCTGCCCGATCTCCTTGGATAGGGCATTGCGGCTCTCGGTGGCGGCCTGCAGTGCCGAGATAGCGCTCTTGCGCTGGTCGTCGAGGGCGATCAGGTGTGCGGACAAGGGCTCCATGCCCCGGTTCCGGAGGCCTTGGTCGAAAGCCGCGGGGTTCTCGCGGATGGAACGGATGTCGTGCATGGGATGGGGACCTGCTTGATCAAACAGCCCTGTACTTTGGATACAAGACCGCCCTTCAACTTTTGCCGAGGATAGCGGCCAGTTGTGAAGGCTTTGACGCCTATTCCTCTGCCGCGCGCGCGGCCTCGGCTTCCGCACGCTTCTTCTCGACCATGCGGACGGAGAAGATGGATGCCTCGTAAAGAAGCAGGGTGGGGATCGCAAGGGCGAACTGGCTGATCACGTCCGGCGGGGTCAGAACCGCGGCAATGACGAAGACGATAACGATGGCGTAACGCCGCTTGTCCTTCAGGAACTGCGAGTCGATGATCCCGGCCCGGGCGAGCAGGGTCAGGATCACCGGCAGCTGGAAGCAGATGCCGAAGGCGAAGATCAGGGTCATGATCAGCGACAGGTACTCGCTGACCTTCGGGAGGAACTCGATGGTCGGGCCGGATTCGGTCGCCAACTGCTGCATGCCCACGGAAAAGCGCATGAGGAGCGGCATGGCGATGAAGTAGACGCAGGACGCACCAACGGCGAACAGAACCGGGGTGGCAACGAGGTAGGGCACGAAGGCCCTGCGTTCATTCTTGTAGAGGCCCGGTGCTACGAACTTGTACACCTGCATGGCAATGACCGGAAAGGCCAGGAAGCCGGCACCGAACGCCGCCACCTGGATCTGCGTGAACAGGTATTCCAGGCCGTGAGTGTAGACGAGACGCGCCGCCTCGGGTGAGCCGACTGCCAGGACGTAGGGCCAGACCAGCGCATTGTAGATGTATTTCGCGCCGGCAAAGCAGACGAAGAACAGCAAGACGAACGCAACCAGCGCCTTGATCAGGCGCGAGCGCAGCTCGGTCAGATGCTCGATCAGAGGCGCGCGCGAAGCCTCGACCTCATCCTGTTCAACGGCAGTGGTCATCCGACTTTCGCGTCCGGTTTTTCTGAGAGCTGTTCAGCGAGAGCAGCCTGCTGGGCCTCGTATTCGGCCTCGCGCCGCAGGGACTCGGCAATTTCCGTTGCCGGATCGACTGTCGGTGGAAGCGGCAAGTCAATCAACGGGTCGGCAGGCGCCGGCGTCCGCCCCTCGACCACGGCCTGCACCGAAGCATCGAAAGGCGCTTGAGCGGTCGCCTGAGAAGCCTCCAGGGTGCTCTCCGGCTCTGGCGCCTTCTCCGGGGTTGCGGCAGGCGCCTCGATGGAGGTCTTCAGCTCGTCCCGAATCGTCTGGATCGGGTTGAAGCTCGCGTTGAGCGAAGGAACAGAGTCGTTCACGCTCTGGAGCTGCTTCTTGACCTCGTCGAGTTCGGCTTCCCGCATGGCCTCGTTGAACTGGCCCTGGAACTCCGCCGCCATGCGGCGGAGCTTGCTGGTCATCTGCCCTACGGTCCGCAGCGCCTTCGGCAGATCCTTTGGGCCGATCACGATCAGCGCAACGGCGCCGATCACCATGATCTCACCCCAGCTCATGTCCAACATGACGTGGCCTCGAACCTGCCTCTTAGGTACTCACGCGTACTGATGCGCCGCATGGAGCGGCGGCTGACGAAAGCTTAGCCGACCTTGTGATCGGTCGTCACAGTGGTGGTCGTCGTACCGTTTTGATGATCGATGGTGCGAACCGGCTCGGAGGGCTGCACCGGCTTTGCCGGAGTGTCGTCCTCGGACATGCCCTTTTTGAAGGCCTTGATGCCCTTCGCAACGTCGCCCATCATATCGGAGATCTTGCCGCGTCCGAACAACAGGACCACGATCAGACCCACAACGATCCAGTGCCAAATACTCGTGCCACCCATGGCAATCCTCCTGCGCCCCGAAAGGCGCGGCGTTTCAGATTAAGAACTTGCCGCCAACCTATGCGTCGGACGCGGCGAAAACAAGGACATCCTTCGTATCGACATCGACGCCCACATCCTGTCCCTCCCTCACGTCAACGGGATCGTGAACACGGGCCTGGAGCGGACGGTCGACGCCCTGCACGTCGATATAGACCAGGTCAACCTCCCCGAGAAACCGGCGCGAGACCACACGGCCAGGCTGGCAGAAGCCCGCCGGCTTCAGCCTCACCCCCTGTGGGCGCACACAGACGATGGCAGGACCGTCGGCCAAGTGCGGTGCCGGGAAGATGCCGACCGAGCAGCTCACCTGGCCATTACGCACCACACCCTCAAGCTCGTTGAAATCGCAGAAGAACCGGGCGGCGAAGAGGTTTCCCGGCCGCCGATAGATCTCCTCGGCCTCGCCCTGCTGGATGATCCGGCCTGCCCGCATCAGCACGATCCGGTCGGCGATCCGCATAGCCTCCTCCGGGTCGTGGGTCACCACGATGGTGGTGGCGCCGGTTTCCCGCAGGATGGCAATGGTCTCGTCGCGGATCGCATCGCGCATGCGCCGGTCGAGGTTGGAGAACGGCTCGTCCATGAGCAGCACGCCGGGACGAGGCGCGATGGAACGCGCCAGCGCCACCCGCTGCTGCTCGCCGCCCGACAGGGTGTGCGGGTACTCGTTGGCATAATGCTCCAGGCCCACGCGGGACAGCGCCCGGCGGGCGGCAATGCTGGCCTCAGCGGCCGAGAGATCCTTCAGGCCGAACATGATGTTCTGCAGGATCGTCATGTGCGGGAACAGGGCATAATCCTGGAACATCAGCCCGATGCCGCGCTTCTCCGGCTCCACGAAAGCCCGCGGTCCGCTTGCCTCCTGGGCGTCCATGAGCACCCGGCCGGAGGTCGGGGATTCAACCCCGGCGGCAATGCGCAGAAGGGTGGTCTTGCCGCAGCCGGAATGGCCGAGCAGGCAGACGATCTCCCCAGGCTCTATGACGAGCGAGACGCCATCGAGGGCGCGCTGGCTGCCATAGGACTGGACGATGTTCTCGAAGGTCAGCTGGGCCGGGATCGAGGCGCCCGCCGTGCCACGCTGGCCCCATCGGGGCAAACGGAACCGGTCGCGGGCGGAGCCGGCTGGCCGGTCCGTCATTCCTCGCCGGCCTCGGTCTGGTGCATGTCCAGGGGCTGCAGGAGATCGTCGTCGAGGGGGTCCTCATCCTCGCGCAGGGCATCCGCATCGGACGGGACCGGCACCGAGAAGTCGGAGGGAACGCGGCCTTCGATGAAGCCAGCCCCCTTCAGCTCCTCGAGGCCCGGCAGGTCCTCGATGGCATCGAGCCCGAAATGCTCCAGGAAGGCCGGCGCGGTGCCGTAGGTGACGGGGCGCCCCGGCGCCTTCCTGCGTCCCCTCAGGCGGATCCAGCCCGTCTCCAGAAGCAGGTCGATGGTACCCTTCGAGGTGGCCACACCGCGGATCTCCTCGATCTCGGCCCTGGTCACCGGCTGGTGATAGGCGATGATGGCGAGGGTCTCCATGGCGGCGCGGGAGAGCCTGCGCTGCTCAACGACGTCGCGGGCGAGCACGAAAGACAGGTCGCTCGCTGTGCGGAAGGTCCATTTTCCCGCGATCCTGACGAGATTGACGCCCCGGAGCGCATAAAGGTCGGCCAGATCCTGCAGGACCTGCTCCACGTCAGCGCCTTCCGGCAGGCGGCCGCCCAACTCTTCGGCGCTCAGGGGCGCTGCGGAGGCGAACAGCAGCGCCTCGGCGATGCGCATGGCCTCACCGTGATCGGGCACATAGCTGATCTCAGGAGCGTCGTGCTCCATGGTCTCGGGGGTGTCTTTCTGCATATCTGGCAGCATCTCAAACTCCTGCCTCGGCCGGATCGGCAACGGGCTTGACCCAGACCGGCGCGAAGGCCTCGTCCTGCCGCATCGTGAGCTTGCCTTCCCGCACCATCTCCAGGGTGGCGGAGAGGGCCGAGGCCATCACGGTCGAGCGCATGGCGGGCTCGACCATGAACTCCACAAGGTATGTATCGAGGGTCACCCAGTCGCTCAGGTGGCCGACCAGCCGCTCCAGGGCTTCCCGCGCCTCAACCAGGGACCAGACATTCCGCTTATACAGGGAAACTCTGGAGTTGAACCGGATCTGCCTCTGCTGGGCATAGGCCTTGAGGAGATCATAGAGGCTCCCCTCGTAGTGGGAATCCCGGTTGATGATCACCGGCTCCGGGGCGCCGCGGGCGAAGACGTCCCGGCCGAGCCAGGCGCGCTCGCCCATCTTCTTGGCCGCCTCGCGGATCGCCTCCAGGCGGCGCAGGCGCAGGGCCAGGGCGGTGGCCAGCTCGTCGGCGCTCGGCTCCTCGCCCTTCGGCGGCTCGGGCAGCAGGAGGCGGGACTTGAGATAGGCGAGCCACGCCGCCATCACGAGGTAGTCGGCCGCCAGTTCCAGGCGCATGCGGCGCGCCGCCTCGATGAAGGTGATGTACTGCTCGGCCAGCGCCAGGATCGAAATGCGATGAAGGTCGACCTTTTGGCGGCGGGCCAGTTCGAGCAGGAGGTCGAGCGGCCCTTCGAACCCGTCCACGTCGACGAGCAGAGCGGGCTCGCTCTCGGCGCGCTCAGTTGGCTCGATATCCTCGAAGGGTAAGGGCTTTGCCATGGACGGTACTCAACTCACTCCACTAGAGCATCGAATGGAGCAGAAAAACCGGAACCACTTTTCTGCACGATGCGCTGCAAGCTTCACGGGCTTTAGGCGATCATCGCAAGAGCAGAATCGAGCCGCGCCCGGGCATCCACAGGATCCAGAGGCTCCGGATCGTGGGTGATGCGGGCTAACGCTGCGATAGCGCGGCGCAGGGCCTCGCCCGCCAGGACAGGGGCGGCCTCGGCCACCGCGCTCATCTCCTCCATGCTGCCGTTGCAGTGGAGGGCCATGTCGCAGCCGGCTGCAAAAGCCGCCTCGGTGCGGTCCCGGAACGAGCCTGACAGCGCATGCATGGACAGGTCATCGGTCATCACCAGCCCGTCATAACCGATATGGCCGCGGATGATTTCATCCATGACGATGCGGGAGGTGGTGGCGGGATGCTCGGGGTCGAGAGCCGTATAGACCACGTGAGCCGTCATCGCGAGGGGCATGTCGGTGAGCATGCGGAAGGGCGCGAAATCGTGCCGCTCCAGTTCCTCGCGGGAGGCATCGACCACGGGAAGTGCCAGGTGGCTGTCGGCCCCTGCCCGGCCATGGCCGGGCATGTGCTTGACCACCGGCAGGACGCCGCCGGCCAGCAGGCCCTCGGCGGCCGCGCGACCGAGCACGGCGACCTGCGCAGGCGTTTTGCCATAGGCCCGATCACCAATGATGTCGTGGGCACCCGGCGACGGCACGTCGAGGACGGGCAGGCAATCCACCGTGACGCCGACGGACCGCAGTTCGTGAGCGATCAGGCGGGCCCCGAGACGGGTGATCTCCCGCTGGACGAGAGGATCGTTGGCGTGAAGCTGCCCGTAGGTGCTGCCGGCCGGGTATTTCGGCCAGTGCGGCGGCCCCATGCGCTGAACCCGGCCACCCTCCTGATCGATGAGAATCGGGGCATCGGTTCGTCCGACCGTGTCCCTCAAGGAGGCGCAGAGCGCCCTCACCTGCTCAGGGCTGTCCACATTGCGGCGGAACAGGATGAAGCCCCAGGGCTGCGCTTCCCGGAAGAAGGCAACCTCGTCGGGGGTGAGCTCAAAGCCGGAGCATCCAGCAATAAAGGCGCGGGTGTTCATACCCGCGCCTTACGTCCCCTGCTCGGCAGGGTCAAGAATTCTAGAGCATCGGACCCAAAAGTGGGCACTACTTTTGGGTCCGATGCTCAAGCTTCGTTTTGCGCATCGTTGATGCGGAAAACCGGGGCCACTTTTCCGCACGATGCGCAATCGGCCAAGCTTGCTCAGTTCCAAGCTTATTCAGTTCTTGGCCACGAAGCACTGGCCGCCTTGGCCCTGCAGCTTGGAGCAGAGGGCGGACGCCTCGTCCTTCGCCATCGGTCCGACGCGAACGCGGTAGACGGTATTGCCGTTCACCTCGGCCTTGCGGATCATCGAAGGCATGCCTTCGAGATCGGAGTACTTGCGCTGGAACGACGTGAACACCGACTGGGCTGATGTCTCGGAGGTGGCGACGCCCAGCTGCACGGCGAAGCCGCCGGTCGGGGTCGTCTCCGCTGCGGCAGGAGCCGTCGGCTGGACCGAGGCCACCTGCTGCGGTGCTGGGGTGCTGGTGGGCGTTGCGGCGGCAGGCGCCGGCTTCGGGGTCGGAGCCGGTGTGGACGGCGCCGCTACGGGCGTGCTGGCGACCGGCCTGGGCTGCGCGGACGGAACCTGAGCAGAAGCCATCTGGACTGGGGCGGACTGGGCCTGGGGAGGCAGGGTCATGGCTGCCGGAGCCGCGGGCTGGGGAGCCGGTGCCTCGCCAGCCATGGTCCCGTCCGGACGGATCGTGACAGTGCGGACCTTCTTCGGCTCGCCGAGGTTCAGGCTGGCGGTCTGCTGCGGCTTGCCCGATGTGCCGAGGGTGCCGCCGGTGGCATCCGCCACGGCATTGCCGTTCATACGCACAGCCTGTTTCACGTCGACGGGCTGCTCCTCGCGGTTCACAACCTTGGTCGCACCGTCCTGGTTGGCGCGCTCGTAGATCTGCTTGTTCTGGTTCGGGATCTCGACCCCGCCCGGGTTCTGCGGCTGCACCTTGGTCGGCTCGTTGTTCGCCTTGATCAACGGCGGCTCGCCGCCCGTGATCGAGGACGAGCCCGAAGCCAGGTAGGCTCCACCGCCGCCGAGCACCAGAGCGCCGATCACCGCCGCGATGGCAATCGGGCCCTTGCGCGAGCGGGTCTTCTCCACCGGCGGATAGTCGACTTGGTCGGCATCGTCGTAGCCCTGGTCGGGATACTGGGCGGCCTGATCCGCGTAATAGTCCTGGGCGTAGGCCTCGTTGCCGTACGAATCCTGCTCGCCATAAGCCTGGCCCTGACGGGCGGGCTCGGGGGCGCGGGCATGAGGATAGCCATCCTGATCGTAGGACTGCGAAACCTGATCTGCATGAGACCCGCGCACCGGGACTTCATGACCTGCGGGCGTCATAGTGTCGCGGACGGCAAAAAGGTCGTCGACCGACGCGCCCTGCTGGCGCGGGCGGGACGAGCCGTCATTGGCCAAAATCGATTGAAATGGGTCGTCTTGCCCCACGATCCGGGCCAATTCCGCCAGCGGATCGTTCCGCGAGGCAGGAGCCTGATGGTTCTGCGGGGCGCCCGCCTGGGCGAGTTGCCGCTCGATCTCGTTGAGGTCGATGGCAAAACGGGGCTTCGGTGATTCGCTCATGCGCCGGATCTCCAGTTACGCGACAGGAGCACTCGTTGCTCCGCCGGCACGACGTGACAGGACCCGATGCAACCAGCCCCCTAAGCGGTTGATACGCTTAAGGAAACACTATCGCATTTCGTCAGGTGCCGTGACGCCCAGGATTGCGAGACCAGATGCGAGCACACCCTTCAGGGCATGCACGAGAGCGAGCCTCGCTTGTGTTGACTCTTTATCAGTTAGATTAACAAAGCGTAATTGCGGCAAGTCTTTGCCCTTATTCCATAAGCTATGGAAGGCACTCGCCAGATCGTAGAGGTAAAACGCGACCCGGTGGGGCTCGTGTGCTTCCGCCGCAGCCTCGATGACCCTGGGGAACTGGGCGATGCGGTGGATGATGTCCATTTCCGCTTCGTCACTCAGGATCGAGAGGTCTGCCTTCCCGAGCTGAGCCGCCGAGAAGTCCGCACCCGGAAACGCCTCGCCCGCCTGCCGGAACACGGAGGCGCAGCGGGCATGGGCGTACTGGACGTAGAAGACCGGGTTGTCCTTAGACTGCTCGACCACCTTGGCGAGGTCGAAATCCAGGGTCGCGTCGTTCTTGCGGAAGATCATCATGAAGCGGGTGGCGTCCCGGCCCACCTCGTCGACCACCTCGCGCAGGGTCACGAAGTCGCCGGAGCGTTTCGACATCTTCACCGGCTCGCCGCCGCGCAGGAGCTTCACCATCTGGCAGAGCTTCACGTCGAGGTCGGCTTGGTTGTCGGAGACCGCCTTCACGGCCGCCTGCATGCGCTTCACGTACCCGCCATGGTCGGCGCCCCAGACATCGATCATGGTAGCGAAGCCGCGCTCGTACTTGGAGCGGTGATAGGCGATGTCGGAGGCAAAGTAGGTGTAGGAGCCGTCCGACTTCAGCAGCGGGCGATCCACCTCGTCGCCGAAGGCGGTGGCGCGGAACAGGAGCTGCTCGCGATCCTCCCAATCCTCGTCCTTCTGTCCCTTGGGAGGCGGCAGGCGGCCCATATAGACGAGGTCGCGCGAGCGCAGCCCATTGATCAGCTTCGCGACCTCACCGCCGTTCCCCTGCTGCAGGGAACGCTCGGAGAAGAACACGTCGTGATGGATGTTGAGCACGGCGAGGTCGCTGCGGATCATGTCCATCATGGCGTTGATGGACGTCTCGCGCACGAGCGGGAGCCACTCGGCCTCTGGCTTGTCGAGGAGACTCCGGCCATGCTCCTTGGCGAGCCGCTCGCCGACAGGCTTGAGATAGTCGCCCGGATATAGCCCTTCCGGGATCTCGCCGATCTCGTGGCCCAGGGCCTCCTTGTAGCGGAGATAGGCCGAGCGGGCGAGGACATCGACCTGCGCGCCGGCATCGTTGATGTAGTATTCGCGGGATACCTTGTAGCCGGCGAAATCGAGCAGCCCGGCCAGCGCATCGCCGAACACCGCGCCACGGCAATGGCCCACATGCATCGGGCCGGTGGGGTTGGCCGAGACATATTCCACATTCACGGGAGCGCCCGCCCTCTGGTCGCTCCGGCCGAAACCGTTCGCATCAACGACGGCGGCGCGCAGCACCTCGTGCAGCACCTGCGGATTCAGGCGGATGTTGATGAAGCCGGGACCGGCGATCTCGACCTTGGTGACGCGGGAATCGTCCTGAAGGTCCGCGACGAGGAGTTCAGCCAGGGCGCGCGGGTTCATGCGCGCTTCCTTGGCCAGCACCATGGCGGCGTTCGTGGCGAGATCGCCATGGGAGGGATCGCGCGGCGGCTCGACCACCACGCGGCTGACGTCCAGCCCCGATGGAATCTTAGCCCCTTCGGCCAACCGGCCAAGCGCATCCGCAACCCGCTTCTCGAACAGCCCGAAAATGTTCATGGTACTTTGTCTCTGAAGAGCCCCTTGGCCCTGGAAATCTGTGCTGCCGCCTAACGCAGGTCCGGCGTCACGTCAAACAGGCGACGGTGTTCGAGGATCGCATATCGGTCCGTCATGCCGGCGATGTAATCAGCCACCCGGCGCGCAAGGCGCGGCTCGTCACCCTTAAGCAGGTCAGTCTGCCACTCCTCCGGCATGAGTTCCGGCTCGGCCTTGAAGCGCCGGAACAGGTCTCGCAAGACATCGTCGGCCTGGGCCCGGACCCTCATCACGTCCGGGTGGCGATACATGCGCGCATAGAGGAAGCGCTTGATCGAGGCGTCGGCCTCGGTCATGGCCTTCGAGAAACAGACCATTGTGCCCCCCGCCTGCCGGATGTCGCCCGCGCTCTGCGGCGACAGAGCGGCAATCCTTCGCTCACCTTCCGTTACCACATCCTCTACGAAGCGGGTGATCACGCGTCGGGTCAGCTCATGGATCCGGCGGGAGAGGTCGAGGTTTGGATAGCGGGCATCGATCTCGGCCAGGAGACCTGCGAGGAACGGCACCTCGCGCAGGTCCTCTATTCCAAACAGCCCGGCCCGAAGGCCATCGTCGAGATCGTGGGCGTCGTAGGCGATGTCGTCGGCAATGGCCGCCGCCTGCGCCTCGCCGCCGGCATAGGTGGCGAGTTCCAGGTCTTGCTGGGCGTTGTATTCCAGGATCGCCAGAGGAACGCCCCGGGCGGCATAGCGCAGGGTCGGCCTGCCCTCGGCATCGAGAAGCGGGCCGTTGTGCTTGACCAAGCCTTCCAAGGTCTCCCAAGTCAGGTTCAGCCCGTCATATTCCGCGTAGCGCCGCTCCAGGCGGGTGACGACGCGAAGAGCCTGGGCGTTGTGGTCGAAACCGCCGAACCCCGCCATGCACTCGTCCAGCGTATCCTCGCCCGTATGGCCGAAGGGCGTATGGCCGAGGTCGTGGGAGAGCGCCAGCGCCTCGGCTAGATCCTCATCGAGCCCAAGGGACCGGGCCAAGGCGCGAGCGATCTGGCTCACCTCGATGGTGTGGGTCAGGCGGGTCCGGAAGTGGTCGCCCTCGTGATAGACGAACACTTGAGTCTTGTGCTTGAGCCGGCGAAAGGCCGAGGAATGGATGATCCGGTCCCGGTCGCGCTGGAAATCGCTGCGGGTCGGGGACACCGCCTCAGGGAAGAGCCGCCCACGGCTTCCCCAAGGGTCGCAGGCGTAAGGGGCTCGCCATCTCTCGCCAAAGGGCCGCACAATCATTCCCGGGTTGAAGCCTTGTCAGGGCGCACTTACCTTGGTCATAGCATCTAGTGCAAGATTTGCGTCCTTCGATGGACTGGAAGTGCCCATGACCGGTATCACCCTGACAGAGCGCGCGGCCCGCCGCATCAACGAGATCATGGTCTCGGAGCCTGACGGCTCCCACCTGAGAATCAGCGTCAACGGCGGCGGCTGCTCGGGCTTTCAATATGCCTTCGACGTGGACAGGACCCGGCAGGACGACGATCTCGTGATCGAGAAGGACGGGGCCAAGGTGGTAGTGGACGAGGTCTCGATCCAGTACATGGACGGCTCGGTGATCGACTTCGTGGACGACCTGATCGGCCAGTCCTTCAAGATCGAGAACCCCCATGCCACCGCCTCCTGCGGCTGCGGCACCTCGTTCTCGTTGTAAAAGTTAACCTACAGCCTATTCTCCCCCACCAACCAAATTTGGGCTAAAGGATGCCGGCTTGGATCAGGTCGGCTTTGGGGGACCTCATGAGACTTCGTTACCGCGCAGGCGTGTGCGCGCTCGCTCTGATGGCCGGCTCGGCTGCTCTGCAGCTCGAACCTGCCGTGGTTCGCAATCTGGTCTCGGGTCACGGAAATCAGCATGTCTCCGTCGGGGCCATCCGGGTCCCGCTCTGGAGCGCGGCCTTTGCCCAATCCGCCGAAAGCTTCAGCCTGGACAATGTGCGCTTCACATGGGGCGACTTCACCTATGAGGCGAAGCGGATCGACTTTTCCGGCGTCACCGTCTCCCGCAGTGAGATCGAGTCGCTTTTCTCATCCGCCTCCGAGCCATTCGCCGACCGCCTGACGCGGATCAGCGCCAGGCAGGTTACGTCTCCCGAGGTCAAGGTGACCCAGAAGCTCGGCAAGGAGACCCAGACGATCTTCTACAGGAACGTGTCACTGAACGACGTCGTCCAGGGGCAGATCGCGAGGTCTACAATTGGAGCCATGGCGGTCGAAATGACCGGCGCAAAGGGCAACACTCTGTTCAGCTATGGCCAGACCACCATCAGCAACCTGAACACCCCGGCTTTCGTGAGGCTTTACGAGACGAAGGACGATTCCGGCTCCGCGCCGATGACCAGGATTTATAGCGCCTTCACCATCGAAAACCTCGACATGGTCGACAACGGCGAGAACGTTTCGGTGCAGGTCGCCCGGTTGAGCGGTCGGGACGTCATGGCCCGGCCCACCAAGGACTCATGGGGCAGCGCCATGGCGTTCCTCACGGAGATGGGCGGCAAGGACACTCTATCGTCCGAGGAAGGGAGTCGCCTCACGACGGCGGTGGTCGATGTCATAGGGGCTTTCGACATCGGCTTCATGGAAGCGGCCGACATTCAGATCAAAGCCACGCCTAAAAAGGCCCCCGCAGCAAAAGATCAAAAATCCTCTGCAACCGGTCGGATCAATCGGATCGCCTATACCGGCGCCACCGAATCCCAGCCGGCCGACATTCGCCTGGAAGGTATTGAGGCTGGCGACCAGGACGGGCGTGCGAAGGTCGGCTCCATCAGCCTGACCGGCTTCTCGCTGGCGCCGACGCTGAACGGCCTCAAAGCGCTCCAGGGCAAACCTCTCGAAGAACTCGACCAGGAGGCGCTTCGCACGCTCATCCCGACCCTGGGCACCCTGCGCCTGTCGGGCGTCGATGTGGATGTCCCCAACAAATCCAATGAAAAGACCACGGAGCGGGTGAACTTCACGCTCAAGGATTTCGAGGTGACGGCGGACAAGCCCCTGAACGGCCTTCCGACGAACATCAGGATCGAACAGCGCAACCTCGTCATCGCGCTGCCGTCGAACAGCACGGACGATCTCGTCAAGGAACTCGTGGCCCTCGGCTACAAGACCCTAGACTCGTCCTTCCTGGTCGCCGCTACCTGGAATGAGGCCGCCAATGAGATCGCCCTTAAGGAGGTGTCCGTCCAGGGGCAGGACATGGGCACCCTTTCGCTGACGGGCACGATCGGCAATGTCACCAAGGACCTCTTCAGCCCTGATGAGGCCACGGCTGCCGCGGCACTGATCGGCGCCAAGGCGAAATCGGCCGACGTCATTGTCGAGGACAAGGGGCTGCTCGGGCGCTACCTCGCCAATGCCGCCAAGGAGCAGAAGACCACGCCCGAGGCGCTGCGGACGATCTATGCGAGCGCCGCGCCGTTCGTTGTGTCATCCATGATGGGCAATTCGGAACAGGCGAAGACCCTGGGTCAGGCCATCGGCCGCTTCATCGCCAAGCCCGGCAAGCTCACGCTCAATGCCCAGCCCAAGAACCCATCCGGCTTCGGCGTGATGGACGCGATGCTGGCGTCCGATCCGAAAGAAGCGCTGGCGAAGCTGAACATCTCCGCAAAGGCGGAGTAATTCAGCCTTCTGCCAAACACTCACCTCATCCTGAGGAGGATTGCGTGAGCAATCCGTCTCGAAGGAGGATCCAGTGCTATCTGGAAGCTCCTTCGAGACGGCGCTATCGCGCCTCCTCAGGATGAGGGCTTAGATAGCCTTCAACTATATCAAATCAGCATCGGCTGATCCTGCTCCACGGCCTGCGCCTCGACGACCGCGATGGCCGTGAGGTTGACGATGCCTCGCGCCGTCACGGACGGCGTCAGGATGTGCGCGGGCTTGGCCGGGCCGATGAGGATCGGGCCGACGGGGAGCGAATCCGCCAGGATCTTGGTGAACTGGAACGCGATGTTGGCGGCGTCCAGGTTCGGCATGATTAGTATGTTCGCTTCGCCCGTCAGGCGCGAGTTCGGGTTCACCCGCTCGCGGAGCATCTCGGACAGGGCCGAATCCGCCTGCATCTCGCCGTCGACCTCGAGGTCCGGCGCGCGCTCGGTGATGCAGGCGAGCGCCTCGCGCATCTTGAGCGCCGAGCGGCTGTCGGCGGCGCCGAAATCGGAATGCGAGAGCAGCGCGATCTTCGGCTCCATGCCGAAGCGGCGCACATGGCTCGCGCAGGCGATCGTCATGTCGGCGATCTGCTCGGCGGTCGGGTCGAACTGCACATGGGTGTCGGCGAGGAAGTAGGCACCCTTGGAGGTGATGACCAGCGAAAGGGCCGCCATCTCGTTCACGCCGGGAGCCAGCCCGATGATGTCCTTGATGTGCTTGACGCGGGACTGGAAGCGTCCCTCCAGGCCGCAGATCAGGGCATCGGCATCCCCTCGCCTCACGGCCAGCGCGCCGATGACCGTGGAGTTGGTGCGCACCAGGGTTCGGGCCGCATCCGGCGTGATGCCCTTGCGGCCGGCAGCCTCCACGTAGGTGGCCACGTAGTCGCGGTAGCGCGGATCGTCCTCCGGGTTCACCAGCTCGAAGTGGCGACCGATCTCCATGGAGAGGCCGAAGCGCTTCATGCGCGCTTCGACGACACTAGGACGCCCGATCAGGATCGGCTTGGCGAGCCCTTCCTCGACGATGACCTGCACGGCGCGCAGGACCCGCTCGTCCTCACCCTCGGCATAGATCACGCGCTTCGGGTTCGCCTTCGCCTGCGAGAACAGCGGCTTCATGATGAAGCCGGAGCGGAACACGAAGCGGCCGAGCGACTCCGTGTAGGCCTCCATATCCTCGAGCGGCCGCGTGGCGACGCCGGAATCCATGGCCGCCTGGGCCACGGCCGGGGCGATGCGCAGGATGAGGCGCGGATCGAACGGGCTCGGGATCAGGGACTTGCGGCCGAAAGGATGCGCCTCGCCGCCATAGGCGCGCGCCACCACCTCGGACGGCGCCTCGCGGGCAAGACTGGCGATGGCCTTCACGGCCGCAGCCTTCATCTCCTCGTTGATGGTGGTCGCGGCCACATCGAGGGCGCCGCGGAAGATGTAGGGGAAGCACAGGACGTTGTTGACTTGGTTTGGGTAGTCCGAGCGCCCGGTGCAGATCATCGCGTCGGGACGCGCAGCCTCCGCCTCCTCGGGCATGATTTCCGGATAGGGATTGGCGAGCGCCATGATGAGCGGGCGCGGGGCCATCTGGGCCAACAATTCGGGCTTGAGCACGCCGCCGGCGGACAGCCCGAGGAACACGTCGGCATCCGGGATCACGTCGGCGAGCGTGCGCGCATCGGTGTCCTGTGCATAGACCTGCTTCCAACGGTCCATGAGCTCGTTGCGGCCTTCATGGACAACGCCCTTGATGTCCGTGACCCAGATGTTCTCGCGCTTGGCGCCGAGCGACACCAGCAGATTGAGGCAGGCGAGAGCGGCAGCACCGGCGCCGGAGGTGACGATCTTCACATCTTCTATGCGCTTGTTAGCCAGCTCCAGCGCATTCATCACGGCGGCGCCGACGATGATCGCGGTGCCGTGCTGGTCGTCGTGGAAGACAGGAATGCCCATGCGGGCCTTCAACCGCTCCTCGACCTCGAAGCATTCCGGCGCCTTGATGTCCTCGAGGTTGATGCCGCCGAAGGTGGGCTCGAGGGCTGCGATCACCTCGACGAGCTTGTCCACATTGTTCTCGGCCACCTCGATGTCGAACACGTCGATGCCAGAGAATTTCTTGAACAGGACCGCCTTGCCTTCCATGACGGGCTTCGAGGCAAGCGGGCCGATATCGCCGAGGCCGAGCACGGCCGTGCCGTTGGAGATCACGGCCACCAGGTTCTGGCGCGAGGTAAGATTGGCGGCCTGCGACGGATCGGCTGCGATAGCCTCGCAGGGGGCGGCCACGCCCGGCGAATAGGCCAGCGCCAGGTCGCGCTGGTTGCCGAGGGGCTTGGTCGGCTGGATCTCGAGCTTACCGGGGCGCGGGTACTGATGGTAGAACATCGCCCCCGATTTCAGATCCTGCGAGATGTTGTCTCCCATCCCCGACGCTCCTTAACACCAACCGTTATATATCGAAGGATCTTGTGAGCGCCCTGCCCTCCGGCGTCAATGTTCTTCTCCACCGGTGCAGGAAAACCGGACGAGGCGGAAGCATCCGGCGCGTGGCGGGAGGGTCGAGAGTGAGGAGCGAACAGTCGGAGTGCAGTGCTCGATGCAATCGTGAATGCGCGTCCTACAACGTCATCCCCGGACTTGTTCCGGGGATCCACGTCTTAACCCCGCTCAAAGACGTGGATGGCCGGGACGAGCCCGGCCATGACGGAAAGGTCTCACCCATCGCACCACCCCCACCCGAGCGCTGCCGCGCCCACCCTCCCCGCAAGGGGGAGGGAATAAGCGAGCACCGTCTCGGGCCGAATTCACTGACAGGATTCGTTACTTCTCCGGAAGGTTCAGCCGGATGTGCAGCTCGCGCAGCTGCTTGGGCGTCACGTCCGAGGGCGCGCCGAGGAGCAAGTCTTCCGCCTTCTGGTTCATGGGGAAGATGGTGATCTCGCGCAGGTTCTGCGCGCCGCAGAGCAGCATGACGATACGGTCGACGCCCGCCGCCATGCCGCCGTGCGGCGGAGCGCCGTACTGGAAGGCGCGGTACATGCCGCCGAACTGCTCCATGACCTCCTTCTCGCCGTAGCCGGCGATCTCGAAAGCCTTCACCATCCGGTCGGGACGGTGGTTGCGGATGGAGCCCGAAGCCATCTCGTAGCCGTTGCAGACCATGTCGTACTGGAACGCCGTGATCTTGAGGATCGTGTCCTTGTCAGCCGGGTCGAGGGCCATGAAGGCGTCGTGGTCGAAATTCGCCATGGAGAACGGGTTGTGGGAGAAGTCGATCTTCTTCTCGTCCTCGTTCCACTCGTATTGCGGGAAGTCGACGATCCAGCAGAACTCGAAGCGGTCCTTGTCGGTCAGCCCCAGCTCGTCGCCGATGCGCACGCGCGCCTTGCCGGCGAGCGACGCCGCCTTGTCCTCGGCACCGGCCGAGAAGAACACCGCATCGCCCGCCTTGATGCTGGCCTTCTCGCGGATGACGGCTTGCGCTGCTTCCGGGATGAACTTGGCGATGGGGCCCTTGGCGACGATCTGGCCGCCCTCTTCCTCGAACACGATGTAGCCAAGGCCGGGCGCGCCTTCCGTGCGGGCCCAATCGTTGAGCTTGTCGAAGAAGGAGCGCGGCTGCGAGGTGGCGCCTGTCGCCGGGATGGCGCGCACGACGCCACCGGACTTGATGACGTTCTTGAACGCGTTGAAGGTCACGTCCTCGCGGGTGAACACCTCCGACACGTCGGCGATGACGAGCGGGTTGCGCAGGTCCGGCTTGTCGGAGCCGTATTTCAGCATGGACTCGAAATACGGGATGCGCGGGAAGGTCTCCGTCACAGGCTTGCCGTCCGCGAATTCCTTGAAGGTGTCGCGGATCACCGGCTCCATGGTCTGGAACACGTCTTCCTGGGTGACGAAGCTCATCTCCACGTCGAGCTGATAGAACTCGCCCGGCAGACGGTCGGCGCGCGGGTCCTCGTCGCGGAAGCAGGGAGCCATCTGGAAGTACCGGTCGAAGCCGGAGATCATGATCAGCTGCTTGAACTGCTGCGGGGCCTGCGGCAGCGCGTAGAACTTGCCGGGATGGATGCGCGACGGCACCAGGAAGTCGCGCGCGCCCTCCGGCGAAGACGCGGTGAGGATCGGCGTCGTGAACTCGAAGAAGCCGCTCGTCTGCATGCGCGAGCGCAAGGAGTTGATGATGGCTCCGCGCTTCATGATGTTGTTGTGCAGCTTCTCGCGGCGCAGATCGAGATACCGATAGGTGAGACGGGTCTCCTCCGGGTATTCCTGATCGCCGAAGACCGGCATCGGCAGCTCGGCCGCAGGACCCAGCACCTCGATGTCGGTGATGTAGACCTCGATCAGGCCGGTCGGCAGCTCCGGGTTCTCGGTGCCGGCCGGGCGCTTGCGCACCTTGCCGTCCACCCGGATCACCCATTCGGACCGCGCCGTCTCGGCCATCTTGAAGGCAGGCGAATCCGGATCGATCACGCATTGCGTCATGCCGTAATGGTCGCGCAGGTCGATGAACAGCACGCCGCCATGGTCGCGGATGCGGTGGCACCAGCCGGACAGGCGGGCGACCCCGCCGACATCGGATTCGCGGAGCGCGCCGCAGGTGTGGGAACGGTAACGGTGCATGGAGGCGGACATGGACAAAAGCCTGCTGGTTCGGTTTGAGGCGCAACATCCATGGGAGGCCGGGGAAGTCAAGGCGGAAGCGCACCATGGAGCCATGTCAGGGCGGCCCCTCCCCTGTACGGGCTGGCGGCTGCAGGCTGGTCCTGGCTCGTCTCGGGCTTCTTTAAGGGAAGCGCGGGAGGCAAGGCTGCTTCGCTGCACTCTGGTGGAGCGGGCGAAGATCGGGTCGGGACGGGAGTTCCGCCCGGACGGGAAGCACCCTGCCTCCCGCGCACGGCTTTTCGACCCTGAGCCTCGCGCTCCGGCGGGATCAGGGACGAAACCCTCAGACCCGCTTCACGGCGCATCCTGTGCGCAGCCCTTGATGAAGATCCTCGGGCTGGCGAGGCTTGGGAGATCGCCGACGCCAGCCTGCCCGAACAGGCCAAACGCCTCGTGCCTCCACTCAGAGCCCTGGCATGCGGAACCAGCGTCTTGTCCCGCAGCGGCCAGAACCGCATCCCGCCTCCACAACCGACGCCTCGGGCGCGTCCCTCGTGAGGCAGGACGGCAAAGATATGGCTCAGCTTAGGAGAATTGTCAAGAACAAAAAGCGAACATACACCACACTCACCCCGTCATGGCCGGGCTCGTCCCGGCCATCCACGTCTTCGAAAACGTGCTCCTGCGAAGACGTGGATCCCCGGGACGAGCTCGGGGATGACGAGGAGGGTGGCAGGTCGGAGGAGCATCAGGACAGTGCGGGTATCATTCCTGGCCGAAGCGCAGCGGAAGGAAAGCGCCTTATGTACCGGCAACCTTACGCAGCCTCATTTTAAGCGTCAGGCCAAGCGCTTTCTACGCTGGCGTAAGAAGAGACAGGAGCCGTCAAATCGTTAACTTATTCGGCCCTGCCACGAATAGCCTTCTTATCCCTAGACTTATTTTTTGGCTCTGACTTATGAGGTTTAGGAGGGATCTTTAATGCCCTCAAAGTTGACTAAAACCGACGTCGGGCCTCCTCATCAGGATATCGATCATCGGGTTTTCTATCATCCATGACCATCCTCAATCTCCCAGAAAACAAAACCTACGAACCTGTTGGGAAATGTATCTACTGCGGAGATGCATCGAATCCTGATCTCCTAACACGTGAACACATTCTCCCCTTAGGCCTCAGTCTCGATGGCACCCACGTTCTTCCTAAGGCAAGCTGCCCCAACTGCTCACGGACTACAAGCGCGATAGAGACGTTCTGCCTTCAGAGGATGTTTATCGATGCGCGCACTCATCTTGGCCTGAAGTCAAGGGCTCACCGCCGTAACAAGAAGGGGCGGCCACCATTGAGGGTTGGCCATTTAGGAACCGATGGCGAAGTCAAAAGGTGGCAGGAACTGACATCTGGGAAGCACCCATTTGCTCTGTATACACTAGCCTTTCCACCGGCGGGTATATTGGCTGGACGCCCTCCAGATGCGCAAATCCAGATGCAAATTTGCGTTTGCCCGAGCCCTGCTTTCGCAGAGCGTATGAGCGACCTCCCCACAGACGTCGCAGTTTACGGCATCGTCGATGCCGGAGCGCTGGCTCGCATGCTCGCCAAAATCGCTCATGCCATTACGGTTGCAAATTATGGCTTAGGGAGTTTTAGACCTTTTCTTCCCGAAGTTATTCTTCAAGAAAAGAACGTATTCCACTACGTAGGTGGTGCTCCAATTGATTCAACTAGGAGGACAGATGTACTGCATTCAGTTGCGGTTGAGGAGCAGCAGAACGGTCTAATCATAGTTTATCTTCGTCTCTTCACAATTCTTGGCGCTCCGGCGTACCGAATCGTGGTCGGGAGCATCGTTTGAACTCCAGCATTAGCACCACGCAGAGCGCCCAGCCCAGCATGGCGGCCGGGTTGGTCGCCACAGCCCGCACGCTGGTGATCATGGCGGTGATGAAATCCACCTCCCGGCCGATCAGCCGCGGGAAGGACACGACCGTCAGCGAAAAGGTGACGGCCGCCAGCACCGCGCCGATGATATGACCGACGGTCAGGAAGCCCACCGCTTAGCCATCCAAATCCGGTCGTGGCCGGGTGGGCGATCCTTCAGGCGGCCGATCTCGGCATAGCCCTGCTTCCGATAGAACTCCTCGGCCTGGAAGGTCGATGTGGTCAGCTGCACGCCGATGGCGCCGTGCATCCGGGCGGCCTCCTCCGCTATGTCCAGCAGGCGGGAGCCATAGCCCAGCCCGCGCAGGGTCTCGTCGACCCAGAAATGGTCCACCTGAAGCCAGCACAGGGCAATGGCGCCCCGAATGCCGCCGCGCACCCGGTTGTCATCATCCCGCAGGAGCAGGGTCAGGGGGATCAACGGTAGAGGGCCGGTCTTTTCGATGAGGTGAGCCCGCAAGCCCGCCGTCACGTCCTCCGCGCCGGGCGGATTGGCTTCTTCGAGAACCTCGATCTGCATGGAGTTGCCTCGGGCGTGGGCAGGGATGTTGCAGCCTGTCTAAGCAATCGCATGCGTTCGATAAAGGGACTCGCCAGCAACTGGCTCTAGCCCTGCATGGAAATATCCTCAAATTCCGAAGCGTGAAAAGACCGCAACCGTTGCAGCCCTTTCCCAGCGTTGATAAGCGAGCAGAATGCTTGCACCCATTTTCCAAGTCGACGCTTTCACCAGCCGCCGGTTCAGCGGAAATCCGGCTGCAGTCATGGTGTTAGACCGGTTCCCGCCCGAGAAGGTGCTGCAGGCTGTTGCGGCCGAAAACAATCTTACCGAAACTGCCTTTCTGGTTGCCGACAAGGGCGACTATAAAATTCGCTGGTTCACACCGACGGTCGAGGTGCCGCTCTGCGGCCACGCAACGCTCGCGAGCGCGGCGGTCGTCATGGAGCGCCTCGAACCCGGGCGCGAGGTGGTCGTGTTCCATTCCGCGAGCGGCCCGCTCACAGTCCGCCGGTCCGGGACCGATTACGTCATGGATTTTCCAAGACGAACCCTGGAGCCCGTGGCGACGCCGCCGGAGCTGCCGGCGGCCCTTGGCGCAACGCCGTCCGAGGTGGTCTGGGACGGCTCCAACTTCCTGGCGCGGCTTGCCACGGCCGAGATCGTCCGCAACCTCGATCCCAATCTGGCGGCGATTGAAAGGCTGGCCCGCTCGGGCGTGATCGTGACGGCGCCGGGAGACGCGGGCTTCGATTTCGTGAGTCGCTATTTCGCGCCTGCCAAGGGCATTCCCGAAGATCCCGTGACGGGCGGCGCCCATTGCGGCCTGACGCCGTTCTGGGCGGAGAGGCTGAACAAGACCGCCTTCAGGGCTTTCCAGGCCTCGCGGCGCGGCGGAGAAATCGTCTGTCGGCTCGTCGGGGATCGGGTGGAGCTCGAGGGAGCCTGCGTCTTCTACCTGGAAGGGACAGTGGAGTTTTGAGCCTGTCTTTGGTCATCCCGCTGTAGTCAAGAGCTTGGTCAAACCCGGACGCGGAGTCCGCGAGCTACAACAGCCGGCGCAGTATCCTTTGAGCGGCATTTTGCCTTATTCTTCCAGGCATTTTCCGCCTTTTCGAGCCCCAGAATCCTTGCAGAACAAAGGGTGAAACCCCATATTCTGCCTATGGTTACCACCCTTGCAACATCCCTGTTGAGGCCGGCCCGGAACGCTCCTGTCGAGGAGCGGATCGAGGGCGCTTGGCATGTCTATCCGCTGGAGGCGGCGCTGGAGCTCGACTATGTGGACCAGGCCGGCAATGCGACCCGGCGCTGGGTGCTGGCGCGCGAGCTGAAGGTGGGTCCGGGCAAGATGCTGCTGGGCGGCATCGATATCCTGACCGAAGACAGCTATCGCGGCTTCCGGGTCGACCGGATCCAGCGCCTGGAGGATGCGGAGACCGGCCTCGTGGTCGAGCACAACATCCTCGACTGGCTCATGAAGCTCGCCGAACGACAGGCCAAGGCGCGCAGGAAGCACCTCGCCCGCATGCAGGCAGGCGCTTAAATCCAGCCGCTTAACCCTCTTCTGCGACAGATAAGCTGAACCGGCTCTGCTTCTTCTGCTTTCCCTTGTGCCACCCCGGCCTTTCTGCAACATAGACACATAATAATGTTGCGTTGGGGGTTGGGGTGGCCCAGCGATCCTTGTTCCGGCCACAGGCCGTGATGGCAGCCATGGGCGAGCACTCGTCCGTGTCGCTGCCTGTTGCGCCTCTTTCCTGGAAGATCCTCGGCGGCTTCGTTCTCGCAAGCGTCACTGTGGTGGTCTTCTTCCTCGCCACGGCCGAGTATGCCCGCAAGGAAACCGCTGGCGGGTCCCTCGTGGCGGCAGGCGGTGCGGTGCGCGTCAGCGCCCTGCGCGGCGGCGTCGTGACCGAGCTTGCGGTCAAGGAAGGCGACCGGGTGGCGGCAGGCCAGCCGCTCTTCACGGTGACCTCACGCCAGGGGCTCGAGGCCGGCGGCACCCTCGATGCTGCGGTCCTCGCCTCGCTCGACACCCAGACTCAGGTGCTTAAAGACCAGATCGCGGCGGATCCGGCCCGGATGGCGAACGAGATCCGGCGGCTCGACGCCACCATCGTGTCCGTGACGGCGGAGCGGGATGCGCTCATAGCCCAGCGCAGGATCATGGCCGAGCGGGTTCAGGTGACGGAGGAGCGGCGCGGCACCATCGCGCGGCTCACGGAGCAGGGCCACACCACCCGGGCCACCCTGCAGGAGCAGGACGAGGCCCTGCTTTCCCGCCGGCAGAACCTGGCCGAGATCGACCGGGATCTCGCGGCGTCCGAGAAGGAGCTGGGCCAGGCGCAGCTCCAACGCGAGCAGTTGCCCGTACAGCAGGCCGAACGTTTGGCGCAGCTGCGCCTCAATCTCGCCGATCGGGAGCGGCAGCGGGCCGAGGTCCAGGCCCAACGGGCGCAGGTGATCACCGCGCCTCTGGCCGGGCGCGTCACAGCCCTGCAAGTGGCGCCCGGCCAGATCGTCGACGTGAACAAGCCCCTGCTCACGCTGCTGCCCGATGGCGCGGTTCTTCTCGCAGAGCTTTTCGTCCCGAGCCGGGCCATCGGCTTCGTCGAGCCTGGCCAGCCCGTGCGGCTGATGGTCGACGCGTTCCCCTATCAGCGCTTCGGCACGCTCAGCGGCTCCGTCGAGACAGTTTCTCAGGCGGTGCTCTCGCCGAGCGAGATCATCGGCAGGACAACGCTCACGGAGCCGGCCTACCGGGTGAGCGTGCGTCTCGACCGGCAGGCCATCGACGCCTTCGGGCGCGAGGTGCCGCTGCAGCCCGACATGACCCTCAAGGCCGATATCGTCTTGGAAGGCCGCTCCCTCGTCGCCTGGCTGTTCGAGCCTCTCATCAGCGTTCGGGGGCGGATGTGAAGCTCTCCGCCACCCTCGATTATTTCGGCTCCCCTCGCCTGCCCGCGATCATTCAATCGGAGGCAGCCGAATGCGGGCTCGCGTGCCTCGCCATGGTTGCGACCTATCACGGACGTGAGGTCGATCTGAGCGCGCTGCGCCGCCTGTTCTCGATCTCGCTGAAGGGCGTCACCCTCAAGGACGTGCTGGCGATGAGCCAGCGCCTCGGCATGAGCGGCCGGGGTCTGCGGCTCGAGCCCGAGCAACTCGGGCAGATCAAGCTGCCCTGCATCCTGCATTGGGACATGAACCACTTCGTGGTGCTGAAAGAGGTCGGCGCCAGGAAAGTGACGATCCACGATCCCGCCTCAGGCGTGCGCAGTCTCACCTTCGACGAGCTCGGCCACCACTTCACCGGCGTCGCGCTGGAGCTGACGCCGACACAAAGCTTTGAGCGCAAGAAGGAGACCTCCCGTCTCAGTCTCGCGGCTCTCTGGGGCCGGATGCGCGGGGTGAAGCGGGCGCTGGCGCAAGCACTCGTGCTCTCCGCCGTGCTGCAGCTCGTGGTGCTGGCAGCACCCTTCTACATGCAGCTTGCCGTGGACGAGGCGGTGATGAAGGGCGACCAGGGCTTGCTGACCGCGCTGGCGCTGGGCTTCGGCCTGCTCATGTTGATCCATATTGGGGCCGATTGGCTGCGCTCGCATGTGCTGCTGTTCTTGGGCGGTGCGCTCAACTTCCAGATGGGCGCCAACCTCTTCCACCATCTTGTGCGCCTGCCGTTGGGCTGGTTCGAGAAGCGCCATATCGGCGATCTCGTCTCGCGCTTCCGCTCGGCGGAGCCGATCCAGCGGCTCATCTCGGAAGGCTTGGTGGCCGCCCTCGTCGACGGCGTGATGGCGACGCTGACGCTCGCGATGATCCTGATCTACAGCCCGGCGCTGTCGGGCATCGTGTTCGCGGCGCTCGCGCTCTATGCGATCCTGCGCTTTGCCCTCTACCGCTCCTTGCGCCAGCGTCAGGAGGAGATGATCGAGGCTGCGGCCAAGGAGCAGACCACCTTCATCGAGACGGCGCGGGCCATCCAGAGCATCAAGATCTTCGGCCGCGAATCCGACCGGGAAGCCCTGTGGCAGAACCGCTATGCCGCCTCGATCAGCCGCACCATCCGCCAGGGCCGCTTCACCATCGGGTTCAAGACCGCGAACGATTTAATCTACGGCATCGAGAACGTGCTCGTGGTCTGGCTCGGCGCCAAAGCGATCATGGCGAACGACATGACCATCGGCATGCTCTACGCCTTCATGGCCTACAAGCAGCAATTTCTCGACAAGGCCACCAACCTGATCGAGACCGGCATCCAGTACCGCATGCTCGACCTGCACCTCGACCGCCTCTCCGACATCGCACTCGCCGAGCGGGAGGACGACCGGCACGGGGACGGCCTCGTGCCGCGCGAGGTCAGAGGTGCGGTGGAGTTGAGAGGCGTGAGCTTCCGCTACGCCGATACGGAGCCAGAGGTTTTGTCGGGCGTGGATCTCAATGTCGCGGCCGGCGAATTCGTGGCCATCACCGGGCCGTCCGGCGGAGGCAAGACCACCCTCCTCAAGATCATGCTCGGGCTGTTCAAGCCGCTGGAGGGCACGGTGCTGATCGACGGCACGCCCATGGAGCATCTAGGCCGCCAGAACTTCCGCTCGCAGATCGGCGTGGTGATGCAGGACGATCAGCTTCTCTCCGGGTCCATCGCGGAGAATATCTGCTTCTTCGATGCAAAGCTCGATCTCGACTGGATGCGCGACTGCGCCAGGGTGGCCGGGATCGACGACGAGATCATGGCCATGCCTATGAACTACAACACCCTCATCGGCGACATGGGCACCACCCTGTCGGGCGGGCAGCGCCAACGGGTGCTGCTGGCCCGCGCGCTCTATCGAAAGCCGCGCATCCTGTTCATGGACGAGGGCACGTCGAGCCTCGATCTCGACAAGGAGCGGGAGGTCAACCGGGCGCTGGCGGAGTTGAAGATCACCCGCATCGTCATCGCGCATCGCCCGGAGACGATCCGCGCGGCGGACCGGATCGTGGTGTTGCGCGAGGGACGGGTCTCCCCGCCGCTGGATGGGGAGACGCTGACCTTTGCCGATGCGGCGCGGAACTCGCTCGGAACCACAGGTCTCAACCGGGCATGAAAAGGCGCGGCTCGACGAGAGCCGCGCCTCAAGACTTCAGCAAGACTTCAGGTAGTAGCTCCTGTGCACTTTGGGCAATTGCAGTAAACAACGATCCGCCTCCCGCCAGCGACGCGAGCGATTTCGCTGAGGCTGAGTTCAACGATCTTTGCATTCTTCCAGGTATCGGCCTTAGCCTTTGTCTGCTTTTTGGTCTTCATGTCCAACCTGCCATTGTTGCTGGATGCCGTTGCGGCAGCGCGCCCTGGCCAAGCAGCCAGTGATATAAAGTACCAATATTCCCGGTACGTAAGTCAATCGGCCAGGCTTTACCTTCTCTTAGGACAATTGGTGGATCGATTATCAGCGGACTCGCGAGGCCTTTCCCGATGGGTTATGAACGTTTCATGGACCTGATCACCTCCACCGACGCTCTTGCAGCCGCCTGCGACCGCCTCAGCCAGCACCCGTTCGTGACCGTCGATACGGAGTTCCTGCGCGAGACCACCTATTACCCCAAGCTCTGCCTGATCCAGATGGCGGGCCCCGACCCGGCGGATGCCGTGCTGGTCGACCCGCTCGCGGAGGGCATGAGCCTCGAGCCGTTCATGGCGCTCATGGCGAACCGGAACGTGGTGAAGGTTTTCCACTCCGCCCGGCAGGACCTGGAGATCATCTGGAACCTCGGTGGCATCGTGCCCGAGCCCCTGTTCGACACCCAGGTGGCCGCCATGGTCTGCGGCTATGGGGATTCGGTCTCCTACGAGCAGCTCAGCAACGACCTCGCCAAGGCGAAGATCGACAAGTCGTCCCGCTTCACCGATTGGTCACGCCGTCCCCTCAGCGATGCCCAGCTCACCTATGCTCTCTCCGACGTCACCTATCTGGTGAAGGTCTACGAGGCGCTGGTCGCCCAGCTCCAGGAGAACGGCCGGCTCGACTGGCTGAACGAGGAAATGGCAGTCCTGACCGCGCCCGAAACCTATCAGGCGGACCCGGCCAATGCCTGGCGGCGCCTTGCCGGGCGCCTGCGCAAGTCGAAGGAGGTTGCCATTCTCATGGAGGTGGCCGCCTGGCGCGAGCGCGAGGCTCAAGTACGGGACGTGCCGCGTGGGCGTATCCTCAAGGACGATGCGGTCATCGACATCGCCACCTCGGCGCCGCGCAGCGTGGAAGCCCTTGGGCGCCTGCGGAGCATCCCCAACGGATTCGAGCGCTCCCGCACGGGCGGCGAAATCCTGGAAGCTGTCGAGCGGGCGCTCGCCCGCGATCCCGCCACGATCCCGATGCCCGAGCGCAGCCGCGGCCGCAACAGCACCGGCTCCGTGGTGGATCTGCTGAAGGTCCTGCTCAAGGCCGTGGCCGAGCAGGAGGGCGTCGCGCCTAAAATCATCGCCACCGTCGAGGAACTGGAAGCCATTGCGGAGAGCGACGATGCCGACGTCCCCTCCCTCCACGGCTGGCGCCGCAAGCTCTTCGGCGAAAAGGCGCTGGCGCTTAAGAACGGGCAGCTCGGGCTGGTGCTGGAACGTGGGCGGGTGAGGCTGCGGGAGTTGACGTAAGAACCCGTCTCGAGTGACAAGCATTATCGCAAATGCTACTCTGTAGCATCGCAGATTGATGCATGACATTCAGCTCCTCATCCATGCCATATACCAAATTCACCTGGATCGTTCTGCTGGCCGCACAACTTGCGCTCGGAGGCTCTGGACTTCACAGGGCTGCAGCCGATGAATTGAAGCTTTGGGAGAAAAGGCAAAAGTACTTTGAGGCTGAGTCCATTGCGCTGTTCCAAGTCATCCTTGAAGAGCGGGAAAAGGACGACAAGAAGAAGCCCTCCCCATGTGAAATAAGAGCGGAATGGCTGGATTATTCGGTTCCTCAGGGCATTGCGGAAAAATATTTTGGCTTGAAGATTCCCGCAAACCTCTCGCCTTCCTACACACCGGGGGAGCCACCAGAAATCCTCGATCCCAAAGGCATCAAGCGTGAGGTCTTCTCCACAAAGAAGCAGGATGACGAGAAGTGGCACGCTCTCTTGGAAGAGCTAAAGAAAGGTGAAGTTAAGGATGAGAAGGAGCCCGGCAGAAGCTTAAGATCATTGGAGAACCACCGTCTTGAATATTCGATTCCGATCTTCGACAGGCGCTATCGTCGGGCCGTCGTTATTGGCAGGATAGAAAACAGCCGCTGGTGGGTCCAGCCGGATGGAAGATTGAGAAGTTCTTTCGATAATGGGATCTGGGCCTCCATCTATGTGAAAAGGAAGGGCCATTGGCAACTTCTCAAAGATGAGCCCCTCGCTGCTGGCCACGGCGGAACATAGTATTCAACAAGCTATCTAAAGAGCTGGTTTTTAAAGCAATCCCTTCAGCCGCAGCATTCCCAGCGCCGCAACCGTCGCCGAATCCTTGATGGCGCCTTCGGTGATCATCGCCAGCACCTCTTCCACCGGGAACGCGCGGCTCACCATGTCCTGCTCGGTCTCGTCGCGTTGCGCTTCGCCTGCCTGAAGCTCTTGGGCGAGGTAGATATGGTAGCCCTGGGTGGAGTAGCCGTAGCACTCGTAGAGATGGCCCACATGGGTCATGGTAGCGGCCGTCAGTCCCGTTTCCTCGCGCAGTTCGGCCCGCGCGAGTTCCAGCGGATCGGTACCGGGCGCATCTTCCCATGAGCCCTGCGGCAGCTCCCAGTAGCAGCCCTGCACCGGATAGCGAAGCTGCTCCACCAGATGGATCAGGCCGTTGTCGAGGGGCACGATGACGGCGAAATCGGTCTTCTCGACGACGCCGTAGATGCCGGGCGAGCCATCCTGCCGCTCGATGGCATCCTCGCGCACGCGCATCCAGCGGTTCTCGTAAACGATGCGCGAGGCCGTGGTCTTGATCTCGGCCATCGCCTCACACGATCTCGACCAAGGTTTCCATGTTTAGAAGCTTGCCCAAGCCCCGCATGCGGCCCTTCAGGCGCTCGTTGGCGAGCGGCTCGAGGTGGGCGGGCAGTTGCAGCACCACCTGACTGCCTCGGGCGAGCAGCGGCACCTGGGGCAGGACGCCCTCCATGGCGACCGAGACCGGGTAGGCTACGCGCATGAGCGCCGCCAGCAGGCGCGCGCGCTCAATCAGGCGCGGGCCGGCGAGCGTCTTGATGCGCGAGCTCACCTTGTCGGGAGAGAGCCCCTCGTGCCGGAAGAAGATCGACAGTGCGAGATAGGCGCGGCCGGGATGATCGAGTCCCGCGAAGGCCCCGTAGGCAATGAGGTTGAGGCTCTGTTCGCCCCGGTAGTCGGGGTGCGCGCGCCACCCGATATCAGCGAGCAGGCAGGCCGCACGGCGCAGGCGGATGTCGTCATCCGTCTCAGGCAGGCCGAGGCTGCGGATGAACGCTTCCGTCCACCCGCACAGCTCCTCGCCGTGGCGTGGCGAACGGGAGCGCAGAAGGTTGAGATCGCTCGCGGCCGCGATGAGCGGATCGCGCTCGCGCGTTTGCGCGTCGAGCTTGTCGAACAGCACGCCCTCGCGGACGCCGAAGGCGGAAATCGCCACCTCCTTCGGCTCGCCGAGGCGGATGATCTCCTCCAGCACCATGGCCCCGTAGGCCAGCAGCGGGCGTCGGGCTTCAGAGATGGTTTCGATATCTTTCAGCGTCTTCGAATCGGCCTCCTCCACGAGGTGCAGGAAGTCGAGGCCGTCCTCGGGGTCGAGTATGTAGCCGTGCATCACGTGGAGTGGATAATCGTGCGCCGCCTGATGCAGCTTAGCGAGCGCGCGCCACGTGCCGCCCACTGCATAGAAGGTGCGGCCATGCAGGTTTTCGAGATATTCCGGTGCGCGCTCAAGAGCTTCGCGCACGATTTTCTGCGCTTTCTTCAAGGAGCCGCCGCTGACGTCCAGCAGCGCGAGGCCGCCGAGCGGCATGGTGACGCCCTGCCCCACCTGCGAGCCGCGCACGTCCACCAACTCCAGGCTGCCGCCGCCCATGTCGCCGACGATGCCGTCCGGGTCGTGGAAGCCGGCGATGACTCCCAGGGCCGAGGCCCGCGCCTCCTCGGCGCCGGACAGAAGGCTGATCGGCTGGCCGCAGGCTTTCGCGGCGGCCTCCAGGAAGGCAGGGCCGTTGGAAGCATCGCGCGCCGCCGCGGTGGCGAGCACGAAAATGTCCGACACGTTCATCGTGTCGCAGAGAACGCGGAACCGCGCGAGCGCCCGAAGGGCCCGGTCGACGGCTCCCTCGTCGAGGCGACCGGTGGTCGCAACGTGCCGGCCGAGGCCGCAGAGAACCTTCTCGTTATAGATCGGCGTGACCGCGCGGGAGAGGCCCTCATAGGCCACGAGACGCACGGAGTTCGAGCCGATGTCGATGATCGCGACCGGGCGTCCGAGCTTGAGCCGTCCCGGAGCCTCATGGCTGAGCGCCGGCATGCTAGCGCTGCCCGCGCTTGGCGAGCGCTTTGGGGCTCGAGGTCTTGAGGGATTTGCCACGGCCTGAGAGACTCGGGTTCGTCATGAAATACTTGTGAGCGTTGAATGGTTCCTCGCCCTTGGAGGGCAACACCCGACGGCTCGTTCCGTCGGGGAGCACCGTCCAGCTCTGCTCGTTGTCGAGCAGGTTGGCGAGCATGATCTGGTCGAGCACCTGCTGGTGCACGGTGACGTTGACGATCGGCATCAGCGCCTCGACGCGACGGTCGAGATTGCGCGACATGAGATCCGCGGACGAGATGTACACATGGGCCTTGGGGTTGGGCATGCCGTGGCCGTTGCCGAAAGCATAGATGCGCGTGTGCTCCAGGAAGCGTCCGACGATGGACTTGACCCGGATGTTTTCCGACAGGCCCTTGATGCCGGGCCTGAGGCAGCAGATGCCGCGCACGATGAGGTCGATCTGCACGCCGGCAGCCGACGCATCGTAGAGCGCATCGATGATGTCGGGATCGACGAGCGAATTGCACTTGCACCAGATCGCGCCGGGCCGTCCGGCCTTGGCGTGGGCGATCTCCTCTTCGATGTGCTGGAGCAGGCGCTTCTTGAGGGTGAGCGGTGAGACCGCCATGCGCTCCAGCTCCGCCGGCTCCGCATAGCCCGTCACGAAGTTGAAGATGCGCGACACGTCGCGGCCGATCACCGGATCGGCGGTGAAGTAGGACAGGTCCGTGTAGATGCGCGCCGTGATCGGGTGGTAGTTGCCCGTGCCCACATGGCAATAAGTGATGAGCTGGCTGCCTTCGCGTCGCACGACCATGGACAGCTTTGCGTGTGTCTTTAGCTCGATGAAGCCGAAGACCACCTGGGCGCCTGCGCGCTCGAGATCGCGCGCCCAGCGGATATTGGCCTCCTCGTCGAAGCGGGCCTTGAGCTCCACCAGCGCGGTGACGGACTTGCCGGCCTCCGCAGCCTCGGCCAAGGCCGCCACGATGGGCGAGTTGGAGGACGTGCGGTAGAGCGTCTGCTTGATGGCGACGACGTTCGGATCGCGCGCAGCCTGATGCAGGAACTGCACGACCGCGTCGAAGGATTCGTAAGGATGGTGGACGATAATGTCCTTCTCGCGGATCGCCGCGAAGCAATCGCCGCTGTGCTCGCGGATGCGCTCGGGAAAGCGCGCATTATACGGCTTGAACTTGAGGTCGGGGCGCTCCAAAGCCACGAGCTGCGACAGGTCGCGCAGGCCCATCATTCCCTCGACGACGAAGACCTCGTCGGGGGAGACCTCCGATTCCTCGGCCACGAAGAGACGCAGGTCCTCGGGCATGGCCGCCTCGACCTCGAGACGGATCACGCTGCCGCGGCGGCGCTGCTTGAGCGCCGTCTCGAACAGGCGCACCAGATCCTCGGCCTCTTCCTCGACTTCGAGATCGGAATCGCGGATCACCCGGAAGGCGCCCTGCCCCTGCACGTCATAACCGGGGAAAAGCCTGTTCGTGAAGAGCACGATCATCTGCTCGAGGGCGATGAAGCGCGTGGCGCCGGTCTCGGCGAAGTCGGGCAGGCGGATGAAGCGCTCGCCCCGCGACGGCAGACGGATGAGAGCGTTCAGCACCTTGCCGTCGCTCTGGCGCACCAGCTTCAAGGCGATGGAGGCGCCGAGATTGGGAATGAACGGGAACGGATGCGCCGGGTCGACGGCGAGCGGCGTGAGCACCGGGAAGACGTGGTTGAGGAAGTAATCCTCGAGCCAGGAGCCTTCCGCCTTCGTCAGGCCCGCTCCATCGGTCAGGACGATGCCTTCCTCCAGCAGAGCATCGCGCAACTCGCGCCAGCGCCGCTGCTGGTCGGAGGCGAGATGCGAGACCTCGGCGGAAATTTTGCTCAATTGCTCCTGCGGCGAGAGCCCGTCCTGCGAGACGGTCGCCACGCCGGAGCGGACCTGACCGCGCAGGCCGGCCACACGGACCATGAAGAACTCGTCGAGGTTCTCGGCTGAGATCGAGAGAAAGCGCAGCTGCTCCAGGAGCGGATGATGGCTGTTGGACGCCTCCTCCAGCACCCGCCGGTTGAACTGCAGCCAGGACAGCTCGCGATTGATGAAGCGCTGGGGAAACTTCCGTAGGGCCGCGCCGTCGAACTCGATATCCGGCGGAGCCTTCGGCAAGGGAGCCTCGCTGACGGTCTCCACCTCTTTCAGGGCAATCGCGCTGCGCACCTCGTTCTCCGCCGCTTCGTTCTTCGGCGTCCGTTTTGCTCTGGGCTTCGTGACGGTTTCACGACGGTTCGACAACAGGGCGTCAGTGTCTTGCTTCACTCGTTCTCATCCGTTTCCTGCGCGGCGCCAAGAATCTCCGCCGCGATTGCCCGCGACACGCGACGCCCCCGGCTCAGGGCCTCCCGATCGAGGAGGGCCACGATCTCAGAAGCCTTGGCGAGCGAGCGTTCGATCCGCAGAGCAATATAATCGACAACGGAGGTGTCGACCACGAGTTGCCTGTCGACGAACAGCTTGACGAGCACCGCCTTGAGGAGGGCGTCGTCCGGCGCCTCCAGGGTGACGCTCGGCGCCAGCCGCAGGCGGGACAGGAGATCGGGGGTCCTCAAGGACCAGCGGTCGGGGAGCGTCTCGGAGGTGATCAGCAGCGCCGCCTTCTTTTCGCGCGCCAGGTTCAGCAGGTGGAACAGAGCCGCCTCATCGCGCTCTCCGCGGTCCATGTCCTCGATGGCGAGCGCCCCGTTCGAGACGAGGTGCGGGACCTTGTCGTGAGTGATAGCAGCCGCATCGACCGTCCAGGCACGGGCGTTGGTGGCCCAGATGGAGGCCAGATGGCTCTTGCCGCTGCCGCCGGGTCCCACGAGCAAAAGGATCGTGTCCGGCCACTCGGGCCAGCTCTCGATGAGGCCGTAAGCCTGCTCGTTGGAGGGGCTGACGAGAAAGTCCTCGGCCCCGAAACGGGGATCGAGGGGAAGGTCGAAGGCCAGCTGCCTGGGGGCCTCATGCATCGAGATTGGCCTTGTTATCGACCTCGATGCGGGGCTTGAGGATCACCGGATCCGTGCCGCGGTAGAGCGGGCTTGCCAGGTACTGGCGCAGGGCAAACCGGGCGATGACCCCGATAGCCGCCGCCAGGGGCACGGCCAGCAGCAGGCCGACGAAGCCGAACAGCGCCCCGAAGGCCACGAGGGCGAACATGAGCCAGACCGGATGCAGGCCGACGGATTCGCCCACAAGCTTCGGCGACAGGATGTTGCCCTCCACGAACTGGCCGAAGATGAAGATGCCCAGGGTGGCTGCGATCATGGTCCAGTCCGGCCAGAACTGCACGATGGCGACCCCCACCGACAGGATGAGGCCGGTGAGCGAGCCCACATAGGGAATGAAGCTCAGGACGCCCGCCGTCATGCCGATCAGGGCGCCGAAATTGAGCCCGATCAACGCGAGGCTGACCGCGTAGAATGTGCCGAGGATCAGGCAGACCAGCGCCTGCCCGCGCACGAAGCCGGCAATCGCCCGGTCGATGTCGCGGGCGATGTCGCGGATCGTGTCCCGGTGACGCGTCGGCATCCAGGAATCCACTGTCCTTACCATGCGGTCCCAGTCGACGAGCATGTAGAAGGCCACCACCGGCGTCACCACCAGCAGGGAGAAGATGCCGATCAGAGCCTGCCCGCCGGACCACAGCCCCTGGAGGAAGGTGGTCATCCAGGCAATGCCCTGGCTGATCAGGTTGCCGACGGACGGGGGTGCTGCCGGCAGCGCATCCTCAAGGCCGAGGCGGCGGATGAGGGGGCCGAGCTGCTCGGCCCCGAGCTCCTGAAGCCTGACCACATACCCGGGCAGCCGCTCCACGAACGCGCCCACCTGCTGGGCCGCGAAGGGCACCAGGATCATCAGGGCGATGATGAAGACCAGCACGAACAGGACGAGGATCAGCAGGCTGGCGCCCAAGCGCCCGATCCTCAGCTTCTGCATCCGGTCGGCCAGGGGATCGAGCAGATAGGCGAGCGCAAAGCCCGCTACGAACGGCAGGAGGATGCCGCGCAGCACGAACAGCAGCAGCACCCCGACGACCAGTGCCGCAATCCAGAACCCTATCTGCCGTTGAACCGTCATCGGCTCCCCATACCTTACCTTTTTGGCCTTCAGGTGGTCATGTGCCTGAGCCAGCCCCCGAGATAGGCACCGGCCGAGGCTACGGTCAAGGCAGCCACCAGCAGCATGGCAACATCCTCAAGCCCCGCGAGGTCTGCTCCGAAGGCGTTGGCGGCGAGCGCGAAGGCCGCAAAGGCGATCTGCGCGCCCGTGTTGAGCTTGCTCACCAGGAGCGGCTTGATCTCGACCGGGCGGCTCATGACCCAGGACAGGAGCACGGCGGCGACGATCATCACGTCCCTGGACACGACCACGATGGCAAGCCAGCTCGGGATCGCCCCCACAACGGCCAGCGTCACATAGATCGAGACCAGCAGCGCTTTGTCGGCGATGGGATCGATATAGGCCCCGAACTCGCTTCTCATGTCGAACCGGCGGGCGATGAACCCGTCGACCGCGTCCGAGACCCCGGCCACCACGAACAGGACGAAGGCCGCAACCCACCGCTGCTGCATGATCATGACGATCACGATGGGCACGATGATCAGGCGGCCGATGGTGATGATGTTGGGGATGGTCATCGGGGCGATGATGGACGCTCGGGAGGCGGAGTTCAATCACCCCGACCGGAGGGTGGGGATAACGGATGGAAAACACAGTCATCCCGGACGGCGAAGCCGATCCGGGATCGTGCGCAGAATGTGGCTCTGGGTTCCCTCTCCCTGAGGGAGAGGGTTGGGGTGAGGGGTTACAGGTTGATCCGGACAGGACACTAACCCCTCACCCGCGCCTCCGGCGCGACCTCTCCCACAAGGAGAGGTGAGTGAGCGCCACTCCCGTCACGCGATCCCGGATCTTCGCTGCGCTTCGTCCGGGATGACCATTAAAACAGTCGCAAATTCCCTTGCCACCCGCCCTCTCCCGTCTTACTGCCCACCCCAACACGGGGTGAGCCATGACGACCGAGACGCAGACGAACGGCCTGACCTATGCCCAAGCGGGCGTCGACATCGATGCGGGCAACGCCATGGTCGACCAGATCAAGCCCCTGGTGCGGTCCACGCGCCGGCCGGGCGCGGACGCCGAGATCGGCGGCTTCGGCGGGTTGTTTGACCTCAAGGCCGCGGGCTTCAAGGATCCGATCCTGGTAGCGGCCAATGACGGGGTCGGCACCAAGGTGAAGATCGCCATCGACACGGGGCTGCACGACACCATCGGCATCGATCTCGTGGCCATGTGCGTGAACGACATCATCGTGCAGGGCGCCGAGCCCCTGTTCTTTCTCGACTATTTCGCCACCGGAAAGCTCTCGCCGGATGTGGGTGTCCACATCGTCAAGGGCATCGCCGAAGGCTGCCTCCAGGCAGGCTGCGCGCTGATCGGCGGAGAAACCGCCGAGATGCCGGGACTCTATGCCAAGGGCGACTACGACCTCGCGGGCTTCGCGGTCGGCGCCGCCGAGCGCGGCACGCTGCTGCCGAAGGACGTGAAAGTGGGTGACGTGCTCATCGGCCTGCCCTCCTCCGGCGTTCATTCCAACGGCTTCTCCCTGGTGCGCCGGATCGTCGAGCATTCGGGTCTCGCCTGGGACGCGCCCGCCCCCTTCGCAGCCGGCAAGACGCTCGCCCAGGCCCTGCTGGAGCCGACGCGGATCTACGTGAAGGCCCTGCTGGGGGTCTTGAGAGGCGGGGACGGGATCAACGCGCTCTGCCACATCACCGGCGGCGGCTTCCCGGACAACATCCCGCGCGTCCTGCCCGACGGCGTCGGCGTGCGTCTCGACCTCGATGCCATTGAAGTTCCGCCCGTCTTCGGCTGGCTCGCCAAGGCCGGCGGCGTGGCGGAATCTGAGATGCTGCGCACCTTCAACTGCGGCATCGGCATGATCGTGGTGGCGAGCGCCGATCAGGCAGACGTGGTCATGGAGCGTCTGCGTCAGGCCGGCGAGAGCCCGGTGCGCATCGGCGAGACCATCGCGCATTCAGGTGGCGAGCGCGTGCAGAACTCAGGTGCCCTGAAGCTTCAATGACCCGCCGCGTCGCCATCCTGATCTCGGGCCGTGGCTCGAACATGGCCTCGCTCATCGAGGCCGCTCGGGCTGAGGACTTCCCGGCCGAGATCGCCCTCGTGCTCTCGAACCGTCCCGACGCGGAAGGGCTAGAGCGGGCGAAGGCGGCCGGGATCGCGACGCTTGCCATCGATCACAAGGCCTTTCCAGACCGCGAGAGTTTCGACCTGGCATTGGATGCGGCGCTCAACGAGCACGACATCGCCTTCATCTGCCTCGCGGGCTTCATGCGGGTGCTCACCGATGGGTTCGTGGAACGCTGGGCTGGGCGAATGATCAACATCCACCCGTCCCTCCTGCCCCTCTATCGCGGCACGCAGACCCATCGGCGCGCGCTTGCAGACGGCGTGCTGGTGCATGGCTGCACGGTGCATTTCGTGGTGCCGGAGCTCGACGCCGGCCCGATCATCGCCCAGGCGGTCGTGCCGGTGGTGCCGGGCGATACGGAAGAGAGCCTCGCCGCGCGGGTGATCGTGCAGGAGCATCGGCTCTATCCGCAGGCGCTGCGGATGATCTGCGATGGCTCCGCACGGTTAGAGAGCGGGCGGGTGGTGTTTGCGCGCGGATGGGATGCGGGCAACGCTCTGCATTCGCCGGGTTAGGCGTCCCTGGTAACGTCATCCCGGACGGCAAAGCCGATCCGGGATCGCTTTCAGTATAAGATACTGTCATTCCGGGGCCGCGGAGCGGAGCCCGGAATCCATAAACACGACAGTGCAGACTGGATTGATGTCAGCGGTTATGGATTCCCGCCTTCGCGGGAATGACAATGTCGAGGTTCCGGCGCCACTCTCATCCAACGATCCCGGGCTCTGCTCCGCAGCCCCGGGATGACAGTGCCGGACTGGTTTGGACGATCCCGGATCTCCGCTACGCTCCGTCCGGGATGACGACGTAGTCCTAGATCTGCCGGCGCGGCATCCTGCCGTCTGAGCTACGATTGGACGGACAACAGAGAGGCACCTGATGGGCAAGATCGATATTTCCGCCGCGCAGCGGTCCGAGGGATCCGACTATCCCTCGCCTTACGATGTCCCCTGCCGTGGCCGCATTCGCCAGGCGTTGAGCGATGCGGCTCATCTGACCCAGTTCGGTGTCAATCTCACGCAACTGCCGCCTGGCGCATGGTCGTCGCAGCGGCACTGGCACAGCGCCGAGGATGAGTTCGTCTGGATCTTGGAGGGCGAGCTCGTTCTCGTGTCAGACGAGGGGGAGCAAATCCTGCGCGCGGGCGACTGCGCCGCGTTCAAGGCTGGCGACGCCAATGGGCACCATCTTCACAACCGCTCTGAGCGCACAGCCGTGATCCTGGAGATGGGATCCCGCCGCCCGGAGCAGGACGTCTGCACCTATTCGGATATCGACCTCGTCTGGAGCAAGGCCAGCGGGGATACGCACAAGGACGGCACGCCCTATTGAGGCCGCGCGCCGCTCTGAACAAGTCCGCGAACGATCACGGCATCCGCGAATGTGACTACGGATGCCGTGAAGTCCATCCCCCTAAATCTGCGGACGCGGCAGCTTGCAGGCGTCGAGAGCCGTGAGCGCCTTCGCGCGGGCGGTGTCGTTGAACACGCCGGTGTCACGATAGGCCTGCACCTCCTCGGCGCTGAGCGAGCGCATGGTGCGGCCGGCATAGCAATCGCAGGAGCGGCTGAGCGAAGCTTCGCTGACACCGCTCTGAGCCCTCGCCTGCGTGATGGCGCAGGCCTGGCTCACGCGGGCCCGCAGCTGACCGATACTCTCGGTCTTCAGCGCCGGATCGGGCTGGTATTGGGTCGGCATGTTGGAGGCGGCCGCATAGGCGGCGGTCGCGCTCAAGGAAACGGCCGCTGCAACGAGCAGCGCACGGGCGGTCGAGATCATGGATAGCTCCCCAGAGATGAAATCACGTTCGGCCTTAAGAATAGGCTTGGCCGTTCAGGATCAAGGGGAAGCGGGAGATAGGCTTAAGAAGGTCTGACCAAGGCGCCCTCTAGAACCTTACCCCTGCCTTTTCCTGAGAGCCTGTCCGGAAATCCATCTGCTCCGTCATCACTGGCCCTGTGCCGGTGATCCCGATTGGAAAGGTGCGGCGCTTCACAGAATCGGGATGGCCGGGCCAAGCCCGGCCATGACGTGAGAGGGTATTTTCTAGGTTCAGCCGACAACCGCGTCAGCCCGATGGTGCTTGCGGGCGACCGGGGGCTCCAGGGATGGGTCGATCTCCGCCTTTTCCAGCGCCACCCGGTTGTCGTGGAAGGCTGCCCCGCCATAGGGCGCCACCTGATCGCCACCGGTGAGCGTGTTGATGCCGCGCCCGTATGGGTGAGCTGCATTGGGCCAGATCCCCTCGGCGATGAGCACGCCGCGCCGCACGCCATCGAAGAGCTTGGCGCGAAGATAGACTTCGCCGCGGTGGTTCCTGAGCTTCACCCAATCGCCCTCAGTGATGCCCTGCTTCTCGGCATCGACCGGGTGGATCATCACTTCGGGCCGCCGCTCCTTGTCCAGCGAAGTCGGCGTCTCGGTGAAGCTGGAATTGAGGAAGTTTCGGGCCGGGCTGGTGGCGAGGCGGAACGGGTGCTCCTCGGTCGCGGCTTCGATCACGCCCCAATGGTCCGGGAAAGCCGGCATGCTGGCCCAGGGGCCCATCGCCCCATTGTTGTAGGATGGCACCGTGGTCCAGTCGGGCTTGAAGCGGAACTTGCCGTCCGGATAGCCGAAGCCGTGCAAGAAATGCGCCTCCTCGAAAGGCGGCTGCGCATCGAAGTGAACCTGCGCCTCCAGGTTCTCGATCGTCCCCCAGCCGGAATTCTGCAGCGTCCAGTCGATGATCTCGCGCGGCTCCATGGCAAAGCCGCGATGCTCGGCGCTGAGGCGCTCGGCCAGTCCGCGGAAGACCTCGTGGTTCGAACGGCACTCACCCGGCGGGTCGATGAGCTTCGGCCCGACCTGAAAATGCTGGTGGCCGCCGCTGGAATAGAGATCGTCGTGCTCCATGAACATGGTCGCAGGCAGCACGATGTCGGCCATGAGCGCCGTCTCGGTCATGAACTGCTCGTGGACGCACACAAAAAGGTCCTCGCGGCCAAAACCCTGCTTCACCAGTTCCTGCTCGGGCGCGACGGAGACCGGGTTGGTGTTCTGGATCAGCATCGCCTTGACCGGCGGGCCGTTGTAGAGCGCCTCCGCATCGCCGGTGAGCACGCGGCCGATCTGCGATTGGTCGAGCACGCGGATGCTTTTGTCGATGGCATCATGGCCCTCGATCAGGGCCTTGTTCCAATGGAAGATGCCGCTGTTCGAATGAAGCGCCCCGCCGCCTTCATATTGCCACGCACCTGTCACGGCCGGGATAGATAGAGCCGCATGCATGTTGACCACGCCGTTGCGCTGGCGCGCGAAGCCGAAGCCGAGGCGGAAGTAAGTGCGCTTGGTCGTGCCAACGAGTTTGGCGAAGGCTTCGATCTCCTCCACCGACAGGCCGGTGATGGCCGAGGCCCAGGCCGGATCGCGGGTCTTGAGATGCTCCTCGAGTTCGCGCGGATGGTCGGTGTAGCGCTCCAGGTAATCCCAATCTGCATAGCCGTCGCGGAACAGAACGTGCATGACCGCGCAGGCCAGCGCGCCATCGGTACCGGGGCGCAGGACCAGCGCCATGTCGGCCTGCTTGAGGGTGGCATTGTTGTAGATGTCGATGGCGACGATCTTGGCACCGCGCTCCTTGCGCGCCTTCATCGCGTGGGTCATCACGTTGACCTGAGTGTGAACCGCGTTCGTGCCCCAGATCACGATGCAGTCGGAAACCGCCATCTCGCGCGGATCGGCGCCCCTTAAGTGACCGGTACCGGCCACATAGCCGGTCCAGCTCATGGCCGTGCAGATGGTGGAATACTGGCCGGAGTATTTCTTCACGTGGCGCAGGCGGTTGATGCCGTCGCGCATCACGTAGCCCATGGTGCCGGCATAGTAGTAGGGCCAGACAGACTCTGTGCCGAACTCCCGCTCCGCCTTCAGAAACTCGCGGGCCACGATGTCCAGCGCCTCGTCCCAGGAGATGCGCTCGAACTGGCCGGAGCCCTTCGGGCCGGTGCGCCGCATGGGATAGAGCAGCCGATCCGGGTTGTGGATGCGCTCCGCATAGCGCGCCACCTTCGCGCAGATTACGCCCGCCGTGTAGGTGTTCGACTTCGCTCCATGCACGCGCCCGATGGTTCGCCCATCAATCACCTCCACCTCGAGGGAGCAGACGGAGGGGCAGTCATGCGGGCAGACGGAGGCGCGGCGTTCGATGCGGGGAGCTTGGTTCATGGCGGGCGCATGATGAGGGAAAGGGCTGAAAATGAAAAGGCCGCCAGTCCTCCCTCCCCCTTGCGGGGAGGGATCGAGGGTGGGGGTCGTAAAGTCGGAGTGCCCATCAACCTCGTCAGAGTGCAGCAGTTGATACAGTGCCCGAGTGGCGCAATCGCTCACCCGGTCTGACCACCCCCACCCCTACCCCTCCCCGCAAGGGGGAGGGAAAGCCGGCAGACCCTCACCAACAGAAAAGGCCGCCCCGTGGGCGGCCTAATCCGAAAACGGCAATCGCAGAGGCGTTAGCCGACGATCTCGTTGCCCGAGAAGAACTGGGCGATCTCGATCTTGGCGTTGTCCTGGCTGTCGGAGCCGTGGACCGAGTTCTCGCCGATGGACTTGGCGTAGAGCTTGCGGATCGTGCCCTCGGCGGCGCTCTCCGGGTTGGTGGCGCCCATGATCTCGCGGTAGCGGAGCACGGCGTTCTCGCCTTCCAGAACCTGCACGACGACCGGAGCCGAGATCATGAAGTCCACGAGCTCGCCGAAGAAGGGACGCTCCTTATGGACCGCGTAGAAGGTCTCGGCCTCGCGGCGGCTCATGAGGATGCGCTTCTGGGCAACGATCCGCAGGCCGGCCTGCTCGATGACGGCATTGACGGCGCCGGTGAGGTTCCGCTGGGTCGCGTCGGGCTTGATGATGGAGAAAGTGCGCTCGATGGCCATGATGGTTCGCTTCTATTTAAAGAGGAAATGGTGAAGTGGGGCGCTTATAGCGGCCAGCACCTTGTGCCTCAAGGGCCTTTTGCCCCGCCCCGCTTGGAAAGCTTAACCGCCTCCCCTAGTCTCCTCCCGGATCGGTCCGCTGAAGACCGGCTTAGAGGGAGTTACCCATGAAACAAACGATCCTCGCCTTCAGCCTTTTCATGCTTGCCCTTCCGGCCATCGCCCAGCCGGCGGATCCGAGTGGCACTTACCTAAGCGAAACCGGCGAGACCCGGGTACGCATCGCCCGGTGCGGCGGCGCCTATTGCGGCACGATCATCTCTGCCCAGGGCGAGGCCAAGGACGTGAACAACCCGGATCCCAAGCTGAAGGGCCGGGATCTGGTCGGAATCCAGATGATCTCCAACATCCAGCCCACCGCCGAGGGGTTCACTGGTCAGCTCTACAACTACAAGGACGGCAAGACCTATAGCGGCAAGATGAGCTTTGCCGGCGGCAAGACCATGCAGCTCTCCGGCTGCGTCTTCGGCGGCCTGATCTGCCGTTCGCAGACCTGGGCGAAGGTGAATTGAGAGAATAATCAACACCCTCATCCCGGGCTGCAAAGCAGAACCCGGGATCGTGGGATGAGAATAGCGCCTTATCCTGCACGCGATCCCGGATCGGCTTCGCCGTCCGGGATAACGCCTTTCAGAACCTCACCGCGCCTTCTGCCCGAACAGCACGGCCTGGACGGCCGGGTCCGTGAGGTCGGTCTTGTTGCGGTCCTCCGAGCTGACCGCGATGCCGCGCTGGACCGCCGGGCGGGCAAGCGTTGCCTCGAGCCAGCGCTTCACGTGCGGGAAATCCTCGATGTTCTGGCCCTGGCGCTCCCACAGCTTCGCCCAAGGAGCGATGGCCATGTCGGCGATGGAATATTCGCCGGCCACGAACTCCCGGTCCGCGAGGCGCTTGTTCAACACGCCGTAGAGGCGATTGGTCTCGTTGGTGTAGCGGTCGATGGCGTAAGCCACCTTCTCGGGCGCGTAGATGCGGAAATGGTGGGCCTGGCCGAGCATGGGGCCGAAGCCGCCCATCTGCCAGAACAGCCATTGATCGACTTCGACGCGCTGCCTCTCGTCCTGCGGGTAGAACCGGCCCGTCTTGCGGCCGAGATATTGCAGGATGGCGCCGGACTCGAACACGGAGATCGCCTCGCCCCCAGGTCCGTCATGATCGACGATGGCCGGCATCTTGTTGTTGGGGGAGACGCTCAGGAACTCCGGCTTGAACTGATCGCCCTTGCCGATGTTCACCGGGTGGATCGCATAGGGCAGCCCGCATTCCTCGAGCATGATGGTGATCTTCCACCCGTTCGGAGTGGGCCAGTAATAGAGATTGATCGGTTGCTGCGCGGAAGCCGCCATGAAACGCCTCTCTTCAGGTTACGATACGCATTCGCACTGGACGTTAAGACATTAGATCGGAGCTGGCATCCTCAGCTGCAACAAAAATCCACGAAAACGACGCATGGCAGCTCATCGGGGCTTGCATGTTGCCGCGCGTCGATTCAGAAAGTTTATAACATAAATAAATCGCCGTGGGGGTGATTCGATGATGAAACGACTTGTGAGCGCGGCTCTTGCTGCCGCCATGACCTTCGCACTCGCCGGTGCCGTGCAGGCTGTCGAGACCAAGCCGAAGAAGGAGCCGACCGCCGCCCAGATGGCCGCCCGCGAGCGCATGAGCAAATGCAGCCTCGAGTGGAAGGAAGCCAAGGCCGGCGGCAAGGTCACCAAGGACATGAAGTGGCCGGGCTTCTGGAGCGCGTGCAACAAGCGCCTGAAGGAAGGCACGAAGGCCTGAATACGGCGACCGCCTCGATTGGACAGGAGCTCTCCATGAGCTGGCTATCCCGCATCATCGGCAAGCAACACGCTTCCAGCGGCAAATATATTCCGCCCCAACAGGCGCTCTTCATCCGCCTCGACGGGCAGTCGCTCCCTCGTGCCATCTACGAGGAGTACGATCTCTCGGCTTTCGAAAGTCAGTTGGAGGCCGCCCTCGGCGGGCTCGGCGAACTCGACGGCCGTGCGAGCAGCCCCACCGATACGATCATCTATCTCTACGGCCGGGATGCGGAGGCGATGTACCGCGCCGTCGAACGCATCCTGAAAACTCACCCGCTGGCCCAGGACGCGAGCGTGACGATCCGCAAGGGTCCTCCGGGCACGGCACGGCACGAGATCTATACGCTGAATTAATGGGGCTCGGACCGGCTCACTGACTGGCTTCAAAGCTTCTTCTCGAAGCCTTCGTACCTGCGGGCAAAGACCGGCAGTTCGTGAAGCCATACTACGATTGAATTGTTCTTCCCCTCGCCCCGCATCTCTTTGAAGAGAGAATGTTGCCGAAGCGATGATCGTAGACTTCTCTGACCGGTTGGAACGTCAGTGCTGGTGTTCGGGTGGCGCGAACAAAATCAGCTCAGCGCGGTCGTTGCCCTCGACATAAGCGTCGTGGCCTGGTGGGATCTCGAAGAAGTCTCCGGCGCCAATGCGCGTCTCGATCCCTGTATCGATCATGCGAACCACAAGCTTACCGCCAATGCAGTAGCCAGTGTGGCGCATCGGGCATGAGTCGGGCGAGCCTAGCAGCGGCTTCTCATCGGCCTCCCAGGTCCAACCTGGTTCGAAAACGGCATGCATGCCAGCTGTGCCATCGGACATCTTGATGATCGAAATTCGGCCGTGCTCCTTCATGTCGAGCAGTTGGTCGGGGCTCTCGAACCGCCTAATCTCAATTGCAGGGGCCATCTCGTAACCTTCCGCTGTGGCAGAATGGAAGAGCCACAAAGTTAAGTATCGAGTAGCTTACAGGGCAGCACAATCAGTCCTGCCGCGAATTTATGGCATTATCTCGGGATGAGTAACCCTGGCGAAATCGATTGGCTCTCGATCACCTCCCCGTTTATCGCCATTTAAGGTGCTGCAGCAGCTCAACTCACTAACCGAGCTTCTTCTTAAAGCCCTCGTGGCTGCGGGAGAAGCCGATGCGCTCGTAGAAGCGGTGGGCGGCTTGGCGGGTCTTGTTGGAGGTGAGCTCCATGGCGCGGGCGCCGTGGCTGCGGGCATGGTCTTCCGCGAAGGTCATCATCCGGGCGCCGATGCCGGTGGAGCGTCGCGCGGCCTTCACCTTCACGCTCTCCACCTTCACCCGCAGGGTACCGCGTCCCGTGAGATTGGGGATGAAGGTGAGCTGGAACGTGCCGACGATCTCGCCGCCGTCGACTGCCACGAACAGCCGGTTCTCGGGGCTGCGTTGAATAGCGGCGAAGGCGGACTCGTAGGCTGGTCGAGTTTCGGGCGACCACACATCGCCGTGAGAGCCCAGCTCGTCCTCCTCGTGCAGGCGGATGATCGCCTCGAGATCGCCGGCTTCGGCTTCGCGGATGAGGAGATTGCTCACGCGGCCACGCGGGATTCCATCGGCAGCAGTTCCTTCCGGCCCTTGAATCCGGGCAGAGCCTCGAACCGCTTCACCCAGGCCTGAATGCTGGAATAGGCGGCGAGATCGAAACCCCCATCGTCGGCGAAGGCGATGACGCCGTAGATGTCGATGTCGGCGATGGTCACGCCCTCGCCGACGATCCACTGGCGCCCGGCAAGATATTCGTCGAGGACCTTCAGGGCGGCGTGGCCGCCTGCCATGCTGAATTCGAGCACTTCCGGCGGGGCTGGCCGTATGCCGAGCCGGATACCCCTAGCACGATAGACATTCGAGGCGAGCCGGTCGAAATCCCAGTACATCCACTCGCGCACCTGCAAGCGCTCGTCGAGATTGCCGCCGCCGAATTTGCCCGTCATGTCGGCGAGATATTCCATGATGGCGGCAGACTGACAGAGATGGCGTCCGTTGTTGCGGTCGATGAGAAGGGGAACCTGCCCATAGCGCTGCTTGGACAGATGCGGCGGCTGCTTGTGCTCGCCCTGCATCATGTTGACATAGACATAATCGAACGGTTCGCCCGCCAGCGTCAGCAGCAAGGCGACCTTGTATGTCGGGCCGGATAAGGCAATTCCGTGAAGTTCAAACCGTGCCGGCATGAGAAGCCCCCTGAAGCAATGCAGTTGCCTGGAAATCTAGACGGCTCCTTTCCAACAGAAAAGAACCTCCCATGAAAGAGCTGTGATCTGGCGCAAGGTCCGGACTGATTATATGACAGGATATTGCATGGGACGGCCGCACCGGGTCGATCGCGGGGAATGCCAGTGCGCGCCAAGGACTTCGCCTTCTTCCTGTCCCTCTTCTTCGCTCGCCTGGCGGACCAGATGCTGCTGTTCCTGGTGCCCCTCGTGGTGTTCCAGACGACACAGAGCGCAGCCCTGTCAGGATTGGCCTTCTTCATCGAGACCCTGCCGCGCTATCTGCTGTTTTCGGTGTGCGGCATCCTCTGCGATCGCCGGTCGCCGGTGTCGCTGCTGGTCATCAGCCAGCGCTTTCGTCTGCTCACCTGCGCGGTGGGCATTGCCGGCCATGAGCTTCTTGGCGGCATCGGCTGGCTGATCGCTCTCTCGGCGGTCTGCGGAATCCTCTCGACTCAAGGGTTTCTCGCCCGGGAGGTGATGCTGCCGCAGATCTTCAGGCAGCAGCGGTTCGAGAAGGTTCTGTCTTACTCGCAGCTCGGCGACCAGCTCGGGATGGTGATCGGCCCCATCCTGGCGGCCGCCCTGCTCGGCCTTTGGCCCTGGCAGATCGTCGTCGGCATCACGGCGTTCCTGTTCCTGCTGGCGGATCTCGGGCTCACCTTATGGCATCGCTCGAGCAGGATCGTACTAGCCCAGCCGGAAACCGCCCATGAGAGCTGGGTCGATCCATTCCGGATCGCCTTCAAGCACATCTGGCATCTGCCCGGATTGCGAAGGGCCGCCGCGCTGGCGGCCGGGCTGAACTTCGTCTTCGGCGCGACGCTGGCCACATCCGCCGCGATGGTAACGGGCATCCACGGCCAGTCCGAGCAGAGCTACGCGCTTCTGCAGACCGCCAGCGCCGTCGCGAGCATTGCGATCCTGACCTTCCTGGCCCACGTCATCATCCCGTTGAGGGCCATGGGCGCCATTGGCTACACGGCGATCTTCATCGGCGGACTGCTGACGGCCATCAGCCCCAGTTACGGAATCTATGCCGCAGGCTATGTTCTCGTCCTCGGCTTCGACAAGATGTTCACCATCTACATCAGGAGCCTGCGGCAGAAAATCATTCCGCAGAAAGACTTCGGCAAGACGACAGGTGCGATGATAACCATCAACAACCTGTCGCAGCCGCTGGCCGGGTTGCTGGTGGGCCTGTTCTCGGGCCCGGGAAGCCTGGGATTGGTGATCGGCGGCATTTCGCTGGTGATGGGGGCCATCGGTATCATCGTCGCCATCGGTGCGGCACCAATTCTCAAGCAGGCAAACAGATAGGAGATCCCATGCCCACCATGGTCCGTGAACGAAAGTTGCTTCAGCAGGCCGTCGCCATCGTGGCGAGCATCCCCGTCGCCACGGGTCTCTATGGCGTCCTGTTCGGGCAGGCGCTCACGGGCGATGCGGTGAGCATCTCGGCGGAGAGCCATTTCCGCTTCCTGTCCGGGCTACTGCTGGGCATCGGTCTCTGCTTCTGGAGCACCCTGCCGTCCATCGAGATCCATACGGGCCGCTTCAGGCTTCTGACGCTGCTCGTGGTCGTCGGCGGACTGGGACGGCTCATCGGTCTCGGCCTCACCGGGCTCCCCTCGCTCTTCATGGTCGGCGGCCTGATCGTCGAGCTGGTTGTCGCGCCGGTGCTGTGCCTGTGGCAGACGCGGGTCGCCAACCGCTATGCGGAGGAGCACGGGGTGGCGTGAGCCCTTCAAGCGAGAAGCCGCCACTCCGGCCCCGCCTGCCCTGACATTGCCGGATTGCGGGCGCATTCTGCGATGACTGAGCTTGCAGCCGGGCACGCCGTCGTAAGGCGCGCCAGCGGTCGCTTTGATTTGCCATGAGCGATGGTCCGGTCCGCACCTCGAAGGAGGTTGCACCATGAACGAGCACGAAAAACTCCTCGCCATTCTCCGGCAATCCGCCGATACCGACGTCGTCGATGCTATCGAGCGCCTGATCCAGGACGCTCCGGATCATGAGCTGAACCGCATCAATGCGCTCGTTTTCGCGGCCGAACACGATTTGGACGAGGACCGCGTGATCGCCGCCTTCCTCCACGCCTCCCGGCTGGGATTGTTCGAGATGTCGTGGAACGTTCTCTGCCCCGGTTGCGGTGGAGTGCTTGAATCAGGCATGAGCCTGAAATCGGTGAACCGGGAGGAATACACCTGCGCCCTCTGCTCCGCGGGATACGAGCCGACCCTCGACGAGATGGTGGAGGTCACGTTCACGGTGAACCCGCGGATCCGCAAGATCGCGGCGCACGACCCAGATACCCTGCCGCTGCATGAATATGAACGCCAGATCTTCTGGGGCTCCGGTGTCGACCTGCCCGAGGATTTCGAGCGCATGATCGACGAGATTGTGCTCGACGCGGTCGAGTTGCCGCCCGGCGAGAGGGCGATCATGTCCCTGCAACTTCCGGCGGAGTTCGTGATCGTCTTCGAGCCCGTCACCCATGTGGCCCAGTTTATCGACGTGCAGGGCGAGCCGACCCGTGAGCGCCAGAGCCTGTCGCTCGTGATCAACGAGACCCATCCGCAGAACCAGACCCTCACCATGCGGCCGGGCCCCTTGCGCATCTCCATCGAGAACCGCACCAACAGGCGCGCCCTGCCCGCCGTCTGGGTAGCAGGCGACGCGCTGCACCACATGCTGAAGCAGCGCCGCCCGTTCCTGACGGCCAAGCGCCTGCTCACGAACCAGACCTTTCGCGACCTCTACCGCACCGACACGCTCGACATCGACCAGCGGCTGAAGATTACGAGCCTCACATTCCTCTTCACCGATCTGAAAGGCTCGACGCAGCTCTACGAGCGCGTCGGCGACCTCGTGGCCTATGATCTCGTGCGGTCGCACTTCCAGGCTCTGAACGAGATCGTCGCCTCCGAATCCGGCGCCGTCGTGAAGACCATCGGCGATGCGGTGATGGCCACCTTCCCGACGCCGGATCATGCGATCTCGGCCGCGCTGCGGATGCGCGAGGCGATGCGCCAGCTCAATGAGCAGCGCGGAAGCGAGGATCTGCTGCTCAAGATCGGCATTCACGAAGGGCCGTGCCTCGCCGTGACGCTGAACGACCGGCAGGATTATTTCGGCCAGACAGTGAACATCGCCTCCCGGGTCCAGGGGCTCGCGATGTCGCGCTCAATCTTCGCGACCGGTTCCGTGGTCGAGAACCCGCGATCTTCGCGGATCATCGAGAAGCAGGGCCTTCATCCGATGTTGCAGAAGACGGCTCTGCGCGGGCTCAACGACGAGTTTTCGGTTTACGAGATTCCGTAAACTGCACCGACTGATGCGTCATCCCGGACGCCGCAGGCGATCTGGGATCGTAGGGTGAGTATGGCTCCTGTCACCTCTCCCGTGCGGGAGAGGTCGACGCACGTTAGTGCGGCGGGTGAGGGATAGCGCTCAACACGGATAGCTCTGTAACCCCTCGCCCCAACCCTCTCCCTTAGGGAGAGGGAGACCAGCGCCACATTCTGCGCACGATCCCGGACTTCGCTGCGCTTCGCCCGGGATGACGCACCGATGCTTGTTGCTCAGAGCGCCTTCTCAAACCGGTACTCCGCCGATTGCGAGATATCCGCCAACTGCCGCTGTCCCTCGGCCTGCGCATAGTCCAATCTTGTGTAGAGCCGGTGAGCCGTGACGAAGCGGGTGTCGGACCACAGGACGATGCGCGATGCGCCCTTGCTGCGTGCGTGGGCCTCGGCCTGACGCACGAGGCGCGAGCCCAATCCCCGTCCGCGCTGGTCCGGGCGAACATAGAGCCGGTGCAGTTCGGCGGTCCCATGCTCCGGAAAATCGACCGCCACGCAGGCGCAGACACGTCCGCGCTCATCCTCGATAGCCCAGAACGCACCGTTCGTTTGCACATAGGAAGAGCCCGGAGCGCGCAGATCCGGCAGGTCGTCGTGGGGATCGACGAAGCAGCCTGGATAATCCGCATAGCAGATTGCAATCAGTCCGAAGAGATCCTGCCTGTCGCTGTCGACAACAGGCCGGATGACCGGCAGGTCTTCAACTTTAAGCGCCAGGTTCATGATTGCCCCTTCCTCATCGCCATCGAGGCGACCGTCTTTTCAAGCACGTCGTGCAGCTCGCGATAGGCCATCGCGGACAGATGAACGCCGTCCGTGGTGAGCCCTTCGCGCGCCGCGCCTTCGCCATCGCCGAAAGCCGTGTGCAGATCGACGATGGCGGCCGCGCGGCCCTCGGCAATCTGCACGATTCGACCACGGAGAGAAGCCATCGCGTCCGCCGAATAGAAGCCTGTGAGACGCTTGGCCCGCTCGATCGGCGGCGGTGTCATGACGATCACCGGCACGGCAGCGGCTTCGAAATGGCGGATGATCGTCTCGAAGTACTCAGTCACGCCGTCGAGGGTGCTCTCGGTGCAATCCTTCTTCGCATCGTTCGTACCGACGAGCAGCACCGCGATGCCAGGCTCGGCGGATTTCAGCAGAAGCGGCACCCGCGGCTCCAGCGCCTCGGTCCAGATGCCGGAATAGCCGGCATTCAGCACGGGCAGCGAACTGATCCGGTTCCAGTAAAAGCCCTCGACCAGGGAGTCGCCCACGAACAGCAGACCGCCCGGCCCCACAATGGAGCGGTGCGAGCCGATCACGATGTCACGGATCAGCCAGTGCGGTGCAAAGGGGTTGGGCTGCGAAGTCACGGGATCAGCGCGGCAAGAGGCCGGCGGAAGCGGCTGCGTTCCGCCGGAGGATCATGAGCCCTACTCGATCCCGAGCTTAGCTTTAAGGATCTCGTTCAGCGCCTGCGGGTTGGCCTTGCCGCCGGTGGCCTTCATGGTCTGGCCGACGAACCAGCCGAGCAGAGTGGGCTTCGCCTTCGCCTGCTCCACCTTGTCGGGATTGGCCGCGATGATCTCGTCCACGGCCTTCTCGATGGCGCCGGTGTCGGTCACCTGCTTCATGCCGCGCTGTTCCACGATCTCGCGCGGATCGCCGCCTTCCGTGAAGACGATCTCGAACAGGTCCTTGGCGATCTTGCCGGAGATCACATTCTCGCCGATGAGCTCGATGATGGCGCCGAGCTGAGCTGCCGAGACCGGCGTCTCCGCGATGTCCTTGCCTTCCTTGTTCAGGCGGCCGAACAGCTCGTTGATGATCCAGTTCGCAGCCGCCTTGCCGTCCCGGCCCTTCGCCACCTCCTCGAAGAAGTCGGCGGAGGCGCGCTCGGCCACCAGCACGCTCGCGTCATAGGGCGAGAGGCCGTAATCGGCCATGAACCGCGCCTTCTTCTCGTCCGGCAGTTCCGGCAGGCCTTTCGCGAGATCGTCCACATAGGCCTGGTCGAACTCGAGCGGCAGCAGGTCCGGATCGGGGAAGTAGCGGTAATCGTGGGCTTCTTCCTTCGAGCGCATGGAGCGGGTCTCGCCCTTGCCCGGATCGTAGAGGCGGGTCTCCTGGTCGATCTTGCCGCCGTCCTCGAGGATCGCGATCTGGCGACGCGCCTCGAACTCGATGGCCTGGCCGATGAAGCGGATGGAGTTGACGTTCTTGATCTCGCAGCGGGTGCCGAGTTCGTCGCCCGGGCGGCGCACGGAGACGTTCACGTCGGCGCGCAGGCTGCCCTTGTCCATGTCGCCGTCGCAGGTGCCGAGATAGCGCAGAATGGTGCGCAGCTTGGTCACGTAGGCGCGGGCCTCGTCGGACGAGCGCAGATCCGGCTTCGACACGATCTCCATCAGGGCCACGCCGGAACGGTTGAGGTCGACGAAGCTCATGGTGGGGTGCAGGTCGTGGATCGACTTGCCGGCATCCTGCTCGAGATGCAGGCGCTCGATGCGCACCATGATGGTTTCGCCGGTCTCCGGCACGTCCACGATCACCTCGCCCTCGCCCACGATGGGGCTCTTGTACTGGCTGATCTGGTAGCCCTGCGGCAGGTCCGGGTAGAAATAGTTCTTGCGGTCGAAGGTGCTGCGCAGGTTGATCTCGGCCTTGAGCCCCAGGCCCGTGCGGATGGCCTGGCGCACGCATTCCTCGTTGATGACAGGCAGCATGCCGGGCATGGCCGCGTCCACCAGGGAGACATTGCTGTTGGGGTCGTTGCCGAAGGCCGTCGAGGCGCCGGAGAAGAGCTTGGCCTGGCTCGTCACCTGGGCGTGGATCTCCATGCCGATGACGATTTCCCAATCGCCTGTCGCGCCCTTGACGAGCTTCTTAGGGTTGACCGGAGCGTTCATGAGCCTTGCGCCTTTAATCTCTCGCATTTGCTAAAGCATCGGACCGAAAAGTGGAATGCACTTTTGGGACCCATCCGATGCTTCTTTGCACAAATTAGAGCATCGCTGGCGCGGAAAACCGGGGGCCACTTTTCCGCACGATGCTCTAGCCGGAGTACGAGCGGCGATTGAACCGGTCAACCCCCTTCAAGATGAACGGGCGTTCAGAGTGGCGGACCAATCGTTAAGATCAGAAATAAATTATGCACAGATATCGAAAATAATTGCCACGCTCCGATGAAACTCCATCCGATATACGGCGTTGTTCGGGAGGTAAAACGGTCAAGGAGTTTCAAAATGGCTATGGATCCGATGGATCGCGAACCCAACGTCTACAATCGCGAGACCAACGTCTACGATAACAGCGCTCGTGGTTCGAACACGCTTGCTTATGTGATCGGCGGTCTTGTTATCGCGCTGGGCCTGCTCGCCTTCCTGTTCTATGATGGCGGCGGCGAGCCGAGCACGACTGGCAGCACCGGCACGCAGACGGAAAGCACTGCTCCGCGCGCCAGTTCCGGCGCCGCCGGCGGTTCTACGACCGCTCCGGCGACCCCGACCACCCCGGCTCCGGCTGCCCCGGCTACCCCAGCTCCGCAGCAGTAACCTCGCGTCTCGCGTCTCACTGCGCAGGATGGGCCTGACCTCACGGTCGGGCCCATTCCATTTGGGGTGGGCACCAATGGCCCGGCCGAGGAACCAACCGCAAGCTTGAGCGCTTTCGCCTGAGAGTCTTACCGTCCGCAGGAGTCCCAAGATGGCAAACAAATCGAGCTTCACCCCTGAAGAATGGTCCCGCCTCGTTGCAAGCCCGGTGGTGGCCAGCATGGCGATCACCGCGGCGGATCCGGGCGGGCTCTGGAGTCTCCTGCAGGAATCCATGTCCAGCGGCTGGGCCCTGCTCGAGGCCAAGCAGAACGCCCAGGCTACGCCGCTCGTCAAAGCCGTGGCCGACGACATCGCCAACACCGAGACCCGGAACGCCGTGCGCGAGTCTTTCCAGGCTCAGTTCAAGGGCAGCCAGTTCGCCGATGTGAAACGCAAGGCCATCGAGGAGCTTGGCGCCGTGTCCGGTCTGCTCGACGCCAAGGCCCCTGACGAGGCAGCCGCCTTCAAGTCCTGGCTCTGGAGTGTCGCCCAGAAGTCGGCCGAAGCCGGCAAAGAAGGCGGGTTCTTAGGGTTTGGTGGCGTGGCGGTCAGCGATGCAGAGAAGGCCACCCTGGCCGAAATTGGGATCGCGCTCGGCAATCCGGCCGGTTCCGGTGTGGGACTCGCGGAAACCTAACCCCTGGCCAGCCGGCGGGCGGCATAGGCGCCGCTCGCCCACAGCATGGCCGCGACGAAGCGCACGGGAAACAGCGTCAGCCCATCAGACCGTACAGGCGCGATCCAGGGCAGGCCCATGCTGCTGATCGCCCAGGAGACGAGCACCGACACGGCCAGAGCGATCATGCCGATGATCAGCACCTTGCCGAACTGGTCGGCCTTCCAGCCGAGCCAGACGGCAATCAGGATCAGCACCGGGTCGAAGGCGGCCGGCAACCAGTCCCACAGGGTGACGACGGGTACGGTCGGTCCCACGTCTCTCAAGCCCACCAGGCCTGGGGCAGCTTGATGCGGCCGGCCACGTCCTCGATCACCTGGCCGGCGGCAAAGAGCGTCTCCTCGTCGAAGGCGCGGCCGATGAGCTGGAGGCCCAGCGGCAGCCCCTGGGCATCGAGCCCGGCCGGCACGGCGATGGCCGGCAGGCCCGCCATGTTCACCGTCACGGTGAAGATGTCGTTGAGATACATCTCGACTGGATCGCCCGAGCCCTTCTCGCCGATGCCGAAGGCGGCGGACGGGGTCGCCGGCGTCAGGATGGCGTGAACTCCTTGAGCGTAGACCTCCTCGAAGTCGCGCTTGATCAGGGTGCGCAGCTTCTGGGCCCTCACGTAGTAAGCGTCGTAATAGCCCGCCGAGAGCACATAGGTGCCGATCATGATGCGGCGCTTGACCTCGCGGCCGAAGCCGGCGGCGCGGGACTTCTCGTAGAGATCGACAATGTCCTTACCGTTCTCGCGCAGGCCGTAGCGCACGCCGTCATAGCGGGCGAGGTTCGAAGACGCCTCGGCTGGGGCCACGATGTAATAAGCGGGCAGCGCATACTTGGTGTGCGGCAGCGAAACCTCGACGATCTCGGCGCCGGCAGCGCGTAGCCATTCGGCGCCCTGATGCCAGAGCGCCTCGATCTCGGGCGACATGCCGTCGATCCGGTATTCCTTCGGAATGCCGATCTTCAGGCCCTTCACGCCACGGGAGATGGCCGCCTCGAAATCCGGCACCGGCAGGTCCACGCAGGTAGTGTCCTTCGGGTCGGGGCTCGCCATGGAGCGCAGCATGATGGCCGAGTCGCGCACGGTACGGGTGATCGGGCCGGCCTGATCCAGCGACGAGGCGAAGGCCACCGTACCCCAGCGGGAGACGCGGCCATAGGTCGGCTTGATGCCGACCGTGCCGGTGAAGGCCGCCGGCTGGCGGATGGAGCCGCCGGTATCGGTTGCGGTGGCGCCCAGGCACAGATGAGCGGCCACAGCCGCCGCCGAGCCGCCCGACGACCCGCCGGGCACGAGATGGGTGCCCTCGATGGCGCCGGAACCGCCCGCACTCACGTTCGAGCCCTCGCGCCGCCAGGGCGACACGACGGGACCGAAGGCGCTGGTCTCGTTGGACGAGCCCATGGCGAACTCGTCCATGTTGAGCTTGCCGAGCATCACGGCGCCGTCGTTCCACAGGTTCCGGGTGACGGTGGATTCGTAAGGTGGGTTGAAGTTGCCGAGGATCTTAGAGCCGGCCGTGGAGACCACGCCTTCCGTGCAGAACAGGTCCTTGATCCCGAGCGGAATGCCCTCAAGTGCGCGGGCCTCGCCCTTGGCGATCTTCTCGTCGGAGGCCTTGGCCATGGCGAGCGCCTTCTCGGGCGTCTCGAGCACATAGGCGTTGAGCGCCCTCGCCTTCTCGACGGCGGCGACATGGGCCTGCGCGAGTTCCAATGCGGAGAAGGTCTTGGCCTTCAGGCCGTCGCGGGCCTCGGCAATCGTGAGATGGGTCAGTTCGGTCACGGGATCATCCTCGTCATCCCGGACGCTGCCCTGCAGCGATCCGGGATCGTCTGGAAATGAAAACTGGTCTAGCGATCCCGGCTATCCGCTCACGCGTCCTCCCGGGATGATGTCGTTATTCAACGACCTTGGGCACCAGGAAGAAGCTGTCTTCCGTGGCGGGGGCGTTCTGGACGATCTTCTCCGGATAACCGCCATCGGTCACGCCGTCCTGGCGCTTCTTCATCACCATGGGCGTCACGGAGGTCATGGGCTCGACGCCCTCCACATTCACCTCGTTGAGTTGCTCGACGAAGGAGAGGATGGCGTTGAGCTCGCCCTGGAGATGGGGCACCTCCTCATCCGTCACGGCAATGCGCGCCAGATGGGCGATGCGGCGAACCGTTTTCTCATCGACCGACATGAATGGTCATACCCCTTGGATATCTGATGGGCGGGCTATAGCACCCGCCCGCGCCGGGGGGCAACGGCGGATGTGAGGCAGAGCCACTCGCGATGTTCATCGTCATCCCGGACGGAGCGCAGCGAAGATCCGGGATCGCGTTCAGGAGGAGGCGCTGTTTCCCTCCCCCTTGTGGGGAGGGATTAAGGGTGGGGGTGTTGGCGCTGAACTGGACCAGCGTGGCGCCTACACCCCCACCTCCAACTCCTCCCCACAAGGGGGAGGAGGGTTCCAGCGCCACACTTCTCTGACGATCCCGGGTTCAGCTCCGCAGCCCCGGGATGACGACCTTTGGACTAAAGCGTCACACCCACAGTCTTGTGCGGCACCACCACCTGGATTCCTTTACCGTCCATGGCGGCCACGAAGCGGTCGGCGTTGGGGAGGATCATGGGGAAGGAGCCGTAGTGGCAGGGGATCACCGCCTTCGCGTTGCTGAAATAGCGCTCAATGGCGAGCGCCGCGACCTCGGGACCCATGGTGAAGCGGTCGCCGATCGGCACGATCACCACGTCGGGTTTATGGATTTCGGCGATCAAGGCCATGTCACCGAAGATGTCTGTATCGCCCATGTGATAGATTGTGGGCTGGTCCATGGCCTTGACGATGATTCCGTTGGCGCTGCCGAGGGGGAAGTTCACGTCCATCTCGACGAGGCCGGATGAGTGATCGGCCCGCACCAGGGTGACGGTAAATCCACCCTGCCCGGTCGTGCCGCCCGTGTTCATGGGATCGAAGTGCTCAAGGCCCTGCTTGGCCAGATACATGCACAGCTCGAAGTTCGTCACCACCTTGGCGCCTGTCGCCTTCGCGATGTCGAGGGTATCGCCCACGTGATCCCCATGGCCGTGGGTGACGAGGATGTGTGAGACACCCTCAGTGATCGCCGCCTTGTCGCCTTCGAAGCCAGGATTGCCGGTGAAGAAGGGGTCGATGAGCACGGCCTTGCCGGCGAAGTCGAGCCGGAAGGCGGAATGGCCATACCACGTGATTTTCATGGAAATACCCTCATTTTCGGCAAGATGAAATGGAGCGGCTTCAGCCCCTGACCATGTTCCAGAGGAACAAAACGGCAGATCGGGCTTTAAGAAGCTAAGCAATAAACATCAAGCCTGCAGGAGGATAGCCATGCCACGCCTCATCGCCAGCCTCGGCCTTGCTGCCGGAATTCTCGTCTCGACCAGCGTCTGGGCGGTGGAAATCTCCATCTCGTGCAGTGCGCTCGGCAAGGAACACGAGATCTGCAAGCAGGGTGTCGATGCCTGGGCAAAGCGGACCGGCAACACGGTCAAAATCGTCTCGACGCCCAACTCCGCCACCGAGCGCCTGGCCCTCTACCAGCAGCTTCTGGCGGCAGGGGCGTCCGACATCGACGTGTTCCAGATCGACGTGGTCTGGACCGGCATCCTGGCCGATCATCTCATGGACCTGACCGCCAAGGGTCAGGCGGACATCGACGATCACCTGCCTGCCATGGTCGAGACGAGCCGCGTCAACGGCAAGCTCATGGCGATGCCGTGGTTCGCCGATGCGGGCCTGCTCTATTATCGGCAGGACCTTCTCGACAAGTACAAGCGCCCCGTGCCGCAGACCTGGGCCGAGCTCACGGAGACCGCCCGCCTCATCCAGGACGGCGAACGCAAGGAGGGGCGTGGCGATTTCTGGGGCTATGTCTGGCAGGGCCGCGCCTATGAGGGCCTGGCCACCAACGCGCTGGAATGGGTATCGTCCTTCGGCGGCGGCACGATCATCGACGACAAGGGCGACGTCACCATCGAAAACCCGAAAGCCGCCGAGGCCCTGAAAACCGCCGCCGGTTGGGTCGGCACCATCACGCCCGAAGGCGTGCTCAACTACACGGAAGAGGAATCCCGCGGCGTCTTCCAGTCCGGCAACGCCGCCTTCATGCGCAACTGGCCCTATGCCTGGGCGCTGGCTCAAGGCGCCGACAGCACCATCAAGGGCAAGGTCGGCATTGCACCTCTGCCGAAGGGCGGCGCCGACGGACGCCATGCGGGCACGCTCGGCGGACAGCTTCTTGCCGTCTCCAAGTACTCCAAGAACGCCGCGGCCGCGACGGATCTCGTGCTGTATCTCACCGGCCAGGGCGAGCAGAAGCGCCGCGCGGTCGAGGGCTCCTTCAACCCGACCATCGTGTCGCTCTACAGCGATGCGGACATCGCCAGGGCCAACCCGTTCATCGGCGACCTCGTGGACGTGTTCACCAATGCGGTGGCGCGCCCCGCCACCGCGACAGGCCAGAACTACAACAAGGTCTCGACGGAGTTCTTCAACGCGGCCCATCAGGTGCTGTCGAAGCGCGCCGAGCCTGCCCAGGCGCTGAACCGCCTCGATCGTGACCTGAAGCGGATCAAGCGCGACGGCTGGAAGTAGGCATGACGAGCGCCGTCGCTCAAGCGGGCGTTCCCGTGCCGCAACAGGCACGGGGACGCCGCTCATCGCTGACGCGCTCACGCCTTCGGTCTGCATGGCTCTTCATCGCCCCGAGCCTGATCATCCTCGCACTCATCGCCGGCTGGCCCCTGGCGCGGACGATCTGGTTCAGCTTCACCGATGCCAACCTCAATAACTTAAGCGACTACGAGTTCATCGGGTTCGAGAACTACCTTGCCAATTACGACGGCGAATGGCTCGGGCTGCTGACTGATCCCGACTGGTGGCATTCCGTCTGGAACACGGTGTGGTTCACCCTCGTGTCGGTCTCCATCGAGACCGTGCTCGGGATCATCGTGGCGCTGATCCTCAACGCCGCCTTCCCCGGCCGTGGCCTCATGCGTGCCATCATCCTCATTCCCTGGGCCATCCCGACCGTAGTCTCCGCACGCATGTGGAACTGGATGCTGCACGACCAGTTCGGCGTCATCAACGACATGCTCCTGCGCCTCGGCATGATCGCCGCGCCCATCACCTGGACGGCCAATCCCGACACGGCGCTGTGGACGGTCGTCATGGTCGACGTGTGGAAGACGACCCCGTTCATGGCGCTCCTCATCCTTGCGGCGCTCCAAATGCTCCCGGGCGACATCTACGAGGCCGCACGGGTCGACGGCGTCCATCCCGTGCGCGTATTCTTCCGTGTGACGCTGCCGCTCATCAAGCCGGCCCTGCTGGTCGCGGTCATCTTCCGCGCACTCGATTCCTTACGCGTTTTCGATCTGATCTACGTGCTCACGGCCAATTCCCGCGACACCATGTCCATGTCCGTCTATGCGCGCCAGCAGCTCGTGGATTTTCAGGAGGTGGGCATGGGGTCCGCCGCCTCGACGCTGATCTTCCTCATCATCGCCCTTCTGGTCGTCATCACGCTGGCGGTGGGACGAGTCCGGCTCGGGGAGGATCCGCGATGAAGGTGCTGACCCGGATCGGTTTCTGGCTGCTCGTGATCGCCATCGGGCTCTTCGCGCTCTTTCCGTTCTACTATGCGATCATCTCGTCCTTCCGCTCGGGTGCCGAGCTGTTCTCCGTGGCCTATCTCCCGGAACGCTTCGATCTTTCGAACTATGCGGCCGTGTTCGACCGCCAGCCCTTCGGCCAGAACATCCTCAACTCGATCATCGTCGCAGGCGCGGTGGTTGCCGTGTCGCTGGGCCTCGGCATCACGGCGGCCTATGCCTTCGGGCGCATTGCGTTCCGGGGCCGCGCGCTCCTTCTGATGACCATTCTCGCGGTCTCCATGTTCCCGCAGGTGGCGGTGCTGTCGGGCATGTTCGAGCTGATCCGCAGCTTCGGGCTCTACAACACCCTGCCGGGCCTGATTCTTGCCAATCTCATGCTCACCCTGCCCTTCACGATCTGGGTGCTCACCACCTTCATGCGCGAGCTGCCGAAAGAAATCGAGGAGGCGGCTTTCGTCGACGGGGCAACGCCCTGGATCGTGGTCAGGCGCGTGTTCCTGCCGCTCATGATGCCGGCGGCGGTGACGACGGGGCTTCTCGCCTTCATCGTGTCGTGGAACGAGTTCCTCTTCGCCCTCACCTTCACCCTCACCAACGAGCGGCGCACCGTGCCGCCCGCCATCGCGCTCATGACGGGCTCAACGGCGTACGAGCTGCCCTGGGGCACGATCATGGCGGCTTCCGTCATCGTGACCCTGCCGATCATTGCCCTGGTGCTCGTGTTCCAGCGCAAGATCGTTGCGGGGCTGACCGCTGGCGCGGTGAAGGGCTAATCCGGGAAATCATGCATGGCTGATGTGGTTCTCAAGAATGTCCAGAAGTCCTTCGGCAAGGCGAAGGTCATCCATGGGGTCAATCTCGACATCCGCGACGGCGAGTTCGTCGTGTTCGTCGGCCCCTCCGGCTGCGGGAAGTCGACGCTCCTGCGCCTCATCGCAGGCCTTGAGGACATCACGGCGGGCGATCTCTTCATCGGCGCCGAGCGGGTCAACGACCTCGCGCCCGCCAAGCGCGGCATCGCCATGGTGTTCCAGTCCTATGCGCTCTACCCGCACATGAACGTCTACGACAACATGGCCTTCGGCTTAGAGCTGGCGAGATCCTCTCGCGCCGAGATCGACCGCAAAGTGCGGGAAGCAGCGCGCCTGCTGCAGATCGAGGCGCTGCTCGACCGCAAGCCGCGCCAGCTCTCCGGCGGCCAGCGCCAGCGGGTTGCCATCGGCCGCGCCATCGTGCGCGATCCGAAGGTGTTTCTGTTCGACGAGCCGCTCTCCAACCTCGACGCGGCCCTGCGCGTGCAGACGCGCATCGAGATCGCCAAGCTCCACACCGACACTCGCGCGACCATGATCTACGTCACGCACGATCAGGTGGAGGCGATGACTCTCGCCGACCGGATCGTCGTGCTCAATACGGGCCGGATCGAGCAGGTGGGCACGCCGCTCGAGCTCTATCATCGCCCGGCGAACCTGTTCGTCGCGGGCTTCATCGGCTCGCCGCAGATGAATTTCATCGAATGTGAGGTTGCCGGCGCTGGACCCAACGAGGTGCTGGTGAGCCTGCCTGGCGGCGGCACCCTGTCGGTCCCGGTCCAGCCCGACGGCGTGCAGGCCGGCGACGCCGTCACCCTCGGCATCAGGCCGGACCATGTCAGGATCAGCCCTGAGGGTGCGCTGACCGGCCGGGTCGAGCTGGTGGAGGAACTGGGCGAAAACCATCTTCTCTACGTGGATGCAGGCCAAGGCCGCCGTCTCACAATCCGCGAGCCCGGCGACGCACGGCACGAGGCGGGCAGCACAGTGTCCCTCGATCTTGCCCGCGAGTTCTGCCACCTGTTCCGGCGCACCGGCGAAGCGTTGGCGCAACGCACAGGCGCCACGAGCCCGGCCCCCGCCTCCCCCGACCTGACCAGCAGCGCCGCCTGATCTCGACGCCGGGCGAGTTCCTCTATACTGCGGGTGATCCGCGACGCTGCTGAGGAGGCTTCCATGATTTCCAAGGACGACGAACTGGTCGCCTTCATCGACGGCCTGTCTCCACGCGCGCGCCTCATGGGGCTGGACCTCGGCACCAAGACCATCGGCCTCGCTCTCTCGGACGTGGAGAGCCGGATCGCGACGCCGCTCGAGACGATCAAGCGGGTGAAGTTCACGCCGGATGTAGGGCGTATCAAGGATCTCGCCGTCCGCTACGATGTCGGCGGGCTCGTCTTCGGGTTGCCCCTCAACATGGACGGCACGGAAGGCCCCCGCTCACAGGCCACGCGCGCCTTCGTGCGCAACCTTAAGCCCCTCCTGCCCCTGCCCGTCCTGTTTTGGGACGAGCGCATGTCCACCATGGTGGTGACCCGCACCCTTCTCGATGCGGACGCCTCCAGGGCCAAGCGCGCCGACGCCGTGGACAAGATGGCCGCCGCCTACATCCTGCAGGGGGCTCTCGACCGCTACGAGCGGATCGCCGCTGACATGGCGGATGCGGAGGACGAGGCCGCCATGAGAGCAGGCTTGGACATGGAAACGCCGCCCGAAGGCGGCGCCATTGATGAGTAGAAGCGATCGAAACGGCAGACTAGACCCTAGGCGGCTTGCTAGGCCCTCCCCGGCAGGTTCGCTCCGTGACAAGTCAGAAAACGATGAAGTCCTTGTGGGTTACGCTCAGATTCTTATCGAGCGTCGCAAACTGCAGCGCCGCCTTAGACCCGGTGCCATCCGCATCGTAGAAGAGCGCGCCTGTGCTCTTATTGTAAATGATGCGGTCGTTCGCATCATGAGCCTGCGATCCAGTCCAGAAGGCACCCGACGAGATCACGCCGTTTGATGAAGCCGAGACCTTGAAGATGTTCTTCCAGAGCATGATCGTATCGTACTTCACGCTGAAATCCGTGACGGTGTCGATCGAAGAGTTCGACAGCCTGGACTCGAAGGCGAAGAAGTCATAGCCCGAGCCGCCGGTCATGGTGTCACGGCCTGCACCACCGCTCATGAGATCGTTGCCGCCGTCGCCATAGATCTTATCATTGCCTGAGAAGCCATCGATCAGATCGGCTCCACCGCCGCCCCTAATGACATCGTTGCCGCCGCGACCGTCTATGATGTTCGTCCTGCTATTGCCGGTGATGGTTTCGGCCCCGGACGTTCCCAAAGCGTTGCCATTCGAATCGAGCGTAACTCTAGCCATGAAATAAATTCTCCTCTTGAGATTTATCCTAAGATCAATCCGGTTATCATCGCAATAATATCCACGCCCCCAAAAAGCAACGGTATACTAAGTGGATCATATAGATCATCCGGGACTGCGAATATTTGCCTCAGATCTGATAAGATCCCTCTGCGAATAAAGTGCTTCTAGAATTTGCCTCAACGGCAAGCTGTGCGGTTGCGCACGCTGCTCCACAACGGAAGGTGCAGCCTGGGAGAGCTCAGGACGCCAATGCTGTCTGGTTTGAATGCTGGGGAGTGGGTGCGCCGACCAGATGAGCCAAAGTGCCGAACACGCGGCGATTTCGAGGCTTGACGCCGCAAAAAAAGCCCCCTATTTCAGCGCCTCCACGGGCGCTGATTGGCGACACTGGCACTGCCTGAGGGCACAGCACAGAAAACGCTTGTAAATCAGCAGCTTCGGTGGGGGATAGTTTAATGGTAGAACAGCGGACTCTGACTCCGCTAGTCAAGGTTCGAGTCCTTGTCCCCCAGCCAACCTTTATAGCCCCAACGAATAGCAATAATTACAGCGGCTTAGGGGTCGCGGGTTCGATCTTGGCAGCCCAAACCGGTAGCCCAGGATGGTTTTGGGCGGAGTGTCCGCAAATTGCGGTACAATGACTTGCGGAGGCCAGCGTCAGAACGCCGGTCCCTCATCGCCCCCTTCGTCACCCCCTAGGATCTCCTCCAGCTCCCGTTGCACGTCTCTCAATCTGTCCTGGAACGTGATTTCAAGTACCTTCGCCGTCAGCATAATGGTTAAAATCTAACACTTGGTACCCAATCCGCGATACCCGACCGAAGCCAAAGCGGATGTTGGGCCAACGTGGCTTCGTGCCAGGATCGGACATTCGCGACAGTGATGTAATCAGTCAGTCCAAGCGCCGACGTTGAGAACGCGTCGGCGCTCTGCTTGAATACTCATTGGGCGACCAAAGTTGGAAGCCCCTGCACTTTCGTGACCGGCGGCGGGTTCCATTTGCCGGTGAGTGCTTCGGACTTCGGGCCGTAGAGCCGCATCGTCAAGTTGAAGCCGCCTTTCGGCGCCGGCAGCCAGTTGGCCTCCTTGTCCTTGCCCGGGCTCTCGTTCTGGAAATAGAGGTCGAGCGACCCGTCCGGATTGTACTTGAATGGCATCCAACTGCTGACCGCAAAGCGGTCGAGGCTGTTTGTCACCTGGAAACCGTCCGGATCATAGAGCGTGACCGACCAGAAGGCGTTCACGGGCGGCGTCGCGCCCTTCTCGAAGTGCAGCGTGTATTTGTTGGCGCCATCGAGCGGCCTGCCGGCTTCGTCACCAAGATTGAGCGGGTAGACCGCATCCTCGGGCAGATTCGCGCCGAGGCCCTGCTGCGTAACGATGGCGCGCTTGAGATAGTAGTTCCCATAAACACCCATCGTATCGGTGTTCATCGACCAATGGTTCGCGACCCGCGCCAGCGTCGGGAGCTTCCACTCCATCAGCTTCTGCCCAGATTCCGGCGCACTTTCGAGGCCTTTCTTCACCGCTGGCGGAGCCTTCTCGATATCGAAGCTCTGGCCCGGCACGATGCCGATGCGCTTCATCTGCGCGAGGATCGGCTCATCGGTGAGATGCGGTGGATGGAGCTTCAGCAACTCGGCGGCGTAAGCGAAGTATTGACCCGCCGACATGGTGTCGGCCTGAACCTTCGGCGCTGTCTTCATGTCGACGCTGGGATCGATCTTCACCTCGACCGGCCTTGGCGCCTTGCCCCAGTCGGATAGCATCGTGACCTTGTAGCCAGCCTGAATCTTGTGAACCGCGTCATAGTCCGGCGGCCCGTCCGTCTTCGTCCGGCCGATGACCCAGACATACGGTGTCGGTGCGCTGATGCGCGTCATCTCGGCGGGAACGGTCCCGCTCCAACCAGGCGGGGTGACCAGAAAGTTACCGGCCTGCGTTCCGGTCGTGCGCCATCCGGGGGATGCAAACACATCCGTCCACATATCGAGCATTGGCAGGAGGTAGTAGCGCCCGCTGGTGTCCGGCGCGGAGACGACCAGCGGCTCCTTGGTCAGATCAAGCCACGCAACGGAATAGAGCGTATCGAAGTTGACCCGCACGACTATTTTCAGATCAGCAGGGGGAAACGACGGGACATTCACGAACGTGTTCATCGGACCTTTGGCGAACTCTTTCCCGGGTTCGATGTTCGTGGATTGCTTCCGCGTGATGTCCATTGAGATCAGCGGGTAGAAGTAGATGTAGGCATCGACGCCGATGGCGTGTGCCTCCGCCTCAGTGATTGCCGGCGCTGTGCCCTGAGCTATCGCCCCTTGCGCTAGGGCTGGGCCTAAAAGAAGGCCTAACGACAGTGCGATTGCGTTCCTATTCACGTCGTTCTCCCGCTGCAGTTGAAGTGATCGCGACGCAACAAGCCCCATCCAGTCATACCACCCGACTGGGCTAGGCGATTGTCCCCTTAAGGATAGTGTGCCCTGACAAGCCGTATCCTGGAGGCGTCAACGTGCGAACGGGGAAAGCCAAGAATGTCCGGCCCAAGTCGAATCCGGCAATACGGAGAGGATAGGTGAATGTCCGCTTTCTACCCAATGTGCAGGCTTGGTGGTCGGTGCCAAGCGTTAGAATTTAACCACTAGCGAGGCTGGCCCGTTGTCCCTGTGAGGAGGGTCTTCATCGTCCTCTCGGCCAGCCCCGACAAGGGGCAGGATCGGGGTAGCCTCGCCACCACTACAGCCCTTCGTGACGATACCTCAAAGGGGCCGTTTCAATTAAGCTGGCGTTAATCAGATCAGGCGGAAACTCAAGCATCATCTGGAGGAAACCAGAATGGTCTCCGCTTCCCGTTCCAAGGCTACGGTCCTTGTTGTCGAAGATGATGCACTCGCCCGCGAGCTCCTAGTTCAACTGCTTCAGGCCGGCGGTTTTGATGTCATCGCTGTAACGGCGTCAGATCGGGCTCTGCTGATCCTTTGCCAGCAGGGTGAAGAGATTGACTGGCTTGTAAGCAAAGTAAGCCTCCCAGGGCTCGTCTGTGGATGGATCCTCGCAGACGAGTACCACGAGCATCACCCTGATCGACCCGCGCTTTTGCTCTCATCGCTCGATCCGGCAGACAAGCCATCTGCGAACGCAGTCTTTATCCCGCCGGTGGCTCCCATGAGGGTCCTTGAGGCACTACAGGCATTGAAGAGTCCTGAACCAGCACAGGTGCTCCAGTTTCCTATTACCAGAGCAGCTTGACCGTTTTCGTGTTGAACAGCTGCGTGCGCCTCGAAGCCCTTATCTGCGGCAATCGAAACGAGCGGACCATTCACTCAATCCCACCCCGCTTTACCCTCCCAATGACCTACTCCCGCGACACCACCGCCTTCTTTGAGGTGACGGTCAGCAGGGTCGGGGCACATGCAGCTATCAAGCTCAGCGGGAATAATGCCCCGAAAACCAGCTTAATTCATGTGGACAGATTCGAAGGTGCTTTTGAGCGGATGCGGGTTCCAGTCTCCGTTCGAGGCCGGTTTCACGTGTGACCCGCCCGACCACCGCAGCTCGAATTTTTTGGCCGCTTTCTGATCCCTGAAGCCCATGAGGCCGAAGCCGGTGCGGATTTGAAAAAAGTCGTAGGTTGCACCCTGATCCTCGAGCCAGCGAACGACTTGAAGCTTGAGCGCTCTCTTACTCCCGTTCCAGATGTCCCAATCATTGACCAGGAAAATGAAGGGCCAGAGCCTGGCATAAGCCTCAACCTCGCAGCATGTGGCCGAGGCCAGCTCCTCATCGCGGGTGGAGGCTGCAATAGCCTTTTTGATTTTCTCCAGCTCCATCACTGCCTTGCCTCACATCCACGCTAGATCATGGCTAGGCCCGAATCGCATGTCGGCGCCGCATACCCACCGGTATACCTCACATGGGTAAACAATAGGTCATTTGGGCGGTTCCAAAAGCATAATTCTTGAAAGGCGAGAGACCTGCGCTATTCGCGAGCTTCTCTGATCTTGCCAGTCCGGCAGCATCTCGTTTGACGGATCGCGGAAGGCTCTGGCAGCCGCGCAGGAGCTCGGCCGGAGGACCGAAGCCGAGAAAGCCTTGCGTCTTTCCTCGGGCAACTCACCCGTGGAGCACGGTCTGGCGCTGAATGTGGGCGAAGTGACCTATGGCACTGGCGGATCTGCGCACTTCACGTCAGCCTCGCCAATCGCCAAGCCGCAGAAAATAAGCCGTTAGTCGCACAGGGAGCAAGGTTGACACCGGCTCGTCCTGCCACACTTAGACCATCCTATGTTAATCACACCGAGAGCTGGGTTTTGATCAGGCGAGTGCTGGATCGCAAAGCGGTGCCCAATGACCCCGTTGATCGGGGCCTCATGGCTACGGCTCTCGTGGCTGCGCTGACGGCGCTCCTCATCTGCTGGCAGCTCCCCTGAAGCTAGGCCGTATATCGGAAACAGCCCTGAGGCTTCACTTACTCCCTGTTCTATGTTGACGCAAAAGTAGATCTCCTTTTGCCCTAGCCCTTCCGATGGGACGTTCGAGGCTGGAAGTGGTTATGCTTCATGAAGTGAGCCGATCCTCACAACATGAGCACCGATATGCGTTTTTCGACTTTGTGCGTCTTTGCTGCGGCGACTCTCATCTCTGCAAATGCTTTCGCGCAGCCCGGCAACTGGGCCTCTACCCCCGAAGGGAAAGTACGCTGGGACGCGTGCTACAAGGAGACCCGACTGATCCACAGAACCCGCAACCGATCTTCCCTCGATTATAGGGAAATCATCAAGGTGGCCCGCCAGGACCATATGCGCGAGTGCATGACGAGGGACCGACCCCCAGCCCCGGTGCAGGTTGCAGTTCCCACCGACAAGCATCCCGAGACCGCTCTGTCGGGCTGGGCCAGCAACAATTAGTTGCAGCGGCACGCCTGAGGGTTTTGTCGCACCGTGCCGCATCTCCAAAAGCTTCTCGCCGTGCAACAGATGACCGCATGGGCAGGCTCCCTGCCTGTTCGCAATGAAGGCTGCGTGGCGTTCAGTGCTTCATGAACTCCAAATCGAGGCATGGGATGATCAGCACGGGGCGCAGGTCTTCGCCCACGATTTCGATCATGATCTCGTTGCTGTAGTGCGGGCGCATGGCTGCCCAGCTCCGCAGAAGCTCCTGTGCGATCCTCAAGGCCTCGGATCTGGCCGCTGCAACGTCCGGCAGTTCTATGCCGCTCGGATCCTCGTCGGTTCCGAAATGGCTCCTGATATCGATGTAATAGCGGGGCAAAAGCGATCCCCTCGACAACTCTGGACCTGAGGACTATCCCCTCACTATATACACCTATGTTAAACTACAGCGTGCATCGCTGAAATTCACTCTGAATCGCCTCACACTCTTTCGAGCGGATCCTGCTCTCCGGAGCAGTCGGGTCCAACTTTCCAGATTTGAGAGGATCAGATGCCGGCGCTTGGATGTTATCGATTGAGAGAAGCGCCTCAGGAGTTCCGATGCTCGTACCTTGGATGAAGCTTGCAACAGACACCACAATGCTAGCCTTTGAGGCGCAGGCGGTAATCTGGACCCGTATGTCACAGGCCGCTATGGGCCATGGATCTCCCGCAGAAAACCTGCTCATGGTGACGGAGAAGATCACGGCCTTCACCGAAGCGGCAGCCGTTCTTGCTGCCGGCGGCTCCGCTCACAAGGTCGTCAAGGGATATCGCAAGAAAGTCCGTGCCAACTCGAAGCGCCTGAGACGATAGGCACAGCGAACATCACCCCAATCAGCGCGGGGTGACCGTATCCGGATTGGACGGGATCGGCTTGATCGTCTCCTGGCTGGCAGCCCTGCCGGGTGCGGCTTCCGGATCGGCGTGCGTTTCGCGAAGCGCGAAGAAGACGACCACAACGGCAAGTGCAACGAGCGCCAGAGCCGTCCAGCTTCGGGTGTTCATGATGTGCTCTCCTGCTGGGTCATGTCAGAGGGCTGAACTCGGACGCTATCGGCTGGTTCCTCCTGCGATGCACCCGATCATCCCAAAGCAGGGCACGTCATTTCGCGCTTGAGCGAAGAATGGGAGCATCCCACCCCCGTCCCCTGCACATCGACCCCGAAAATGCCCCTTGGATCAGGGAGGTGCGACACTTTGCGCTGCAACGATCACCGGACCGCCTTTCGAAGCGTGGCTTTCGTTGCGGAAGTAAATCGTCCCGACGCCTGTGAGACAGAAATCCTTTTGTATGAAGGGTTTGCGGTCCACCCTTATGCCATGCCCAAGCGAATGGCCAAGCTTAGGCGGCACGATTCCCGCGCAGAAACGTAAACTTGACCGTAGCGCCCTACGTAATTTCCACTATTCCATTCGGCGAACAAATCAGCTTATAGATTTCTGCATTGGCGAAGAATAATTATACAAACGTTCACCAAAGAAATACTTTTGAAGACTTTCGTGTCGGTGGGGGCAGACACGGGCCAAGCCGCGAACCAGCTATACAAGCTGGGCGCGGCTTTTCTTTTTGTCCAGCCACTACATAAACCAATAAATCATCTTACGAGAAGCGGCCCAATACTGTCTTGAGACGCTGCCATTCCGCTTCACCACAGGGTAGCCCGAACCTCAACTGGCCTGAGTTATACTGGAACCGCCGCACCCAGATACCTTGCTCTCCCAGAGCCTGGAACAGTTCATCCGCCCGCGAACCCTCCAGCAGGCGATAGAGGATCGTGCCACGCAGGGGCGCATCCGCAACAGGCCTCAGAAGAGCATCCAGGCGGCAGGCATCATCTGTGCGGGCAACCCGAGCCGCATCGAGCCATCCCTGGTCGCGGAGAGCCTTCCGGCCCACCTCGATGGCAGGTCCCGACACGGCCCAGGGACCAAGCGCCGATCTTAAGCTCGTGGAAATCGGCTCCGGCGCAAGCGCAAAGCCGATCCTCAACCCCGCCAGGCCATAGGTCTTGCCGAAGGACCGCAGGACGATCGCGTTGGACGGCAGCACAGGCACGAGGCTCTCGCCTGAGTCGAAATCGGCAAAGGCTTCATCCACCACCAGCCAGCCGCCGTGCAGGCGAAGGTTCCCGGCGAGGTGAAGCAGGGCCTCGCGCTTGAGGAGCCTGCCGTCGGGATTGTTCGGATTGACCACGACCACGACATCCGCACGGTCAAGACCATCCAGAGACGGGACCTCGGCCACGTCATGACCGGCCTTGCCCCACGAATGAGCATGCTCCGCATAGGTTGGTCCGAGAACAGCCACGCGGGAACGCGGCCGCAGATGGGGAAGAAGGCTGATCAGCACCTGCGTGCCAGGGGCCGCGACCACCATGGCGGCGTCTTTGGCTCCATAGGCTTCGGCGGCAGCCTCCTCCAGATTCCGGTGATCGGCCGGCGACGGCAGCCGCGCGAACAGGGAGGCTGGCAAGGCGGGCACCGGATAGGCTATGGGGTTGATCCCCGTCGACAGGTCGATCCACGGCTCGGGCGCCTGCGGAAACAACCGCCGGGCCTCGCCCAGATCGCCCCCGTGCCAGATCCGCGCCTCACTCATCCGATTTACCCATGGCCCTCTCCGACAGCCTGCTCACTTTAAGCCTCGCCCTCGCGGCGGAGGCGGCTTTCGGCTACCCCAACCGCCTTTACACGGCGATCGGGCATCCCGTCACCTGGATCGGGTGGCTGATCAAGGGGCTCGACCGAACCTTGAACAGGGAGGTTTCATCCTTCCGGCAGCGACGAGCCGCCGGCATCCTGACCCTGCTGGTCCTCCTCGCTGTCACGGGGCTAGCGGCTTGGGGGTTGAGTGCGCTTCTCCTGCCACTCGGCTTCATCGGGATTCTGCTCCTGGCGATCCTCGCCAGCAGCCTCATCGCCCAGCGCAGCCTTCATGAGCATGTGAAGGCCGTGTCGAAGGGGCTGCGCGAGGGCGGCATTGACGGCGGACGCCAAGCCGTCTCGATGATCGTCGGGCGCAACCCGCAGAGCCTGGACGAGGCAGGGGTTTCTCGCGCGGCTATCGAGAGCCTTGCCGAAAATTTTTCGGACGGGATCGTGGCGCCCGCCTTCTGGCTCGGCCTTGGGGGCTTCCCCGGCGCTGCCCTCTACAAGGCTGCGAACACCGCCGACAGCATGATCGGACACCGCACGCCCCGGCACGAAGCCTTCGGCTGGGCGTCAGCGCGCTTCGACGATCTCGTGAACCTCCCCGCCTCGCGCCTGTCGGCGCTGCTGATCGTTGCGGCGGCTGCATTGAACAAGGGTGCCTCCCCCCTCAATGCCCTGCGCGCCGTTAGGCGCGACGCCGCACATCACCGCTCGCCCAATGCCGGCTGGCCGGAGGCTGCAATGGCGGGAGCGATGGGCCTGCGGCTCGCCGGACCGCGCGTCTATGGCGACGTTCGCGTCGAGGATCGCTGGATGGGCAATGGACGCGCGGAAGCGACGGCCGACGACATCGATTTGGCGCTGAAGCTCTATCGCACGGCCTGCGCGCTTCTCTTCGGTCTCGCTGCGGGATTGGCGCTTCTGGCGTGGCTCATCGTGCGCTGATCGCGAAGAGCCTATCGCAATCAAGATGCGCTTCGAGATGATCGGCGAAGCGATCGATAATGTCGTCCACGAGGGTTTCATAGGCAAGATCGCTCGTCTCGGCTCCAAGCAATGTGAGCCATCGGGAGCGCTGGCGGTCATCCGCGAACAGGCCATGCACATAGGTGCCAACCACGCGCCCATCCGCCGAGACCGCGCCGTCCAATTGCCCGTCAGCCAGTCGCGCGAAAGGTCGCTCCGATGCGCTCGCACCGGAGGTCTCGCCGATATGCATCTCGTATCCGGAGAACGGCGTGCCATCAGCAACCGTGGCGCCTGTCACGGCCTCGAGCCGCTTCTCGGCTGTCAACGTGGTCGTGACATCGAGAAGACCTAAGCCCTCAATGGAACGGCCCGCCTCGCCCTCGATGCCGAGAGGATCGTCGATGCGCTCTCCCAGCATCTGGTAGCCGCCGCAGAGGCCGAGCACCCGCCCGCCCCGGCGCACATGCGCCTTGAGGTCGATGTCCCAGCCCTGCCGGCGGATGAACAGAAGATCGTCAATGGTGGTTTTCGACCCTGGCAACAGCACAAGCGCGGCATCGGCCGGCAGAGGCTCGCCGGGCTCGACCAGAGCCACCTCGACACCCTCTTCCTCGCGCAGGGGATCGAGATCGTCGAAATTGGAGATCCAGGGCGTCACCGGCACGGCGATGACGACCGAGCCCTTGCGCCCCTCGCGCCGCAATCCCAAACCGTCCTCCGCCGGCAGACGCGCGGCATCGGCAAAGTGCGGCACGAGGCCGAGCGCCGGCCAGCCGGTGCGCTCGGAAACGAAACGCATGCCGCTGTCGAACAGGGCCGGATCGCCCCTGAAGCGGTTGACGATGAAGCCGCGGATCATCGCGGCATCGGCCTCGTCGAGCACAGCCTTCGTGCCGACAAGGCTCGCGATCACGCCGCCCCGGTCGATGTCCCCCACCAGCACCACGGGCACATTCGCCGCGCGGGCAAAGCCCATATTGGCGATGTCGCCGGCCCTGAGATTCACTTCCGACGCCGAGCCCGCGCCTTCGACGAGCACAAGATCGGCCTCCTGAGACAATCGCCCGAAACTGTCGAGCACCGCTTCCATGAGGCGCGGCTTCCACGATTGATATTCGCGCGCCTTCGCCGTGCCGACCACGCGCCCCTGCACCACCACCTGCGAGCCGATCTCGCTCTGGGGCTTCAGCAGCACCGGGTTCATGTGGACGCTAGGCGCTACGCCCGCCGCTCGCGCCTGCAGCGCCTGAGCGCGGCCGATCTCGCCGCCATCGGCCGTCACGGCGGCGTTGTTCGACATGTTCTGCGGCTTGAACGGCCGGACCCTCAAACCCTTGCGCGCAAAGACCCGGCACAGGCCCGCCACCAGCAGCGACTTGCCTACATTGGAGCCGGTGCCCTGCACCATGAGCGCGCGCATCTAGAACTCCACGCCTTCCTGCGCCTTCACGCCGGCGGCGAAGTGGTGCTTCACCAGGGTCATCTCGGTGACGAGGTCGGCCGCTTCGATCAGTTCCGGCTTGGCGTTGCGGCCGGTGACGACGATGTGGAGACCGGGCCTGCGCTGCCTCAGGGTCTCCACCACCTCGGCGAGCGGTAGGTACTCGTAGCGCAGGGCGATATTGAGCTCGTCGAGCACCAGGAGGCGGATGTCCTCGCGGGCCATCAGTTCCTTGACCTTCTCCCAGGCGCGCTCGGCCGCCGCCACGTCGCGGGTGCGGTCCTGCGTCTCCCAGGTGAAGCCCTCGCCCATGGTGTGCCACTCCACCTGATCGGCAAAGCGGTTAAGCGCCATGCGTTCGCCGGTCTCCCAAGCGCCCTTGATGAACTGCACCACGCCGACCTGGAAGCCGCGCCCCAACGCCCGTAGCATGAGCCCGAAGGCGGCCGTCGACTTGCCCTTGCCGGGACCGGTGTGGACGATGAGAAGCCCCTTCTCCACTGTCTTCGAGGCGACCTCCCGGTCCTGCACTTCCTTGCGCTTGATCATCTTGGCGCGGTGGCGCGCCTCGTCGTCCTGGGTCATCCCGGCCTGCTTTCCTGTGGAAGGCCCGCACCATGAACAGGCTGAAGCCCGATTTCAAGGCCAGCCGCGCCCGATGTGCAGGCTTGAAACATCCCCCCTGGCCAGATAAGCATGAAACCGACGGTGCCCCGGCAACGGGGTGAAAAGGGAATGCGGTGAGACACCGCGGCTGCCCCCGCAACTGTAAGCGGCGAGCCTACGCTCCAAATGCCACTGGGTTTCTACCCTGGGAAGGCGGCAGCGAAAAGCATCGACCCGCGAGCCAGGAGACCTGCCGTCAGCCTTTGCTTCTATCGGGTCTGTCGGACGGGGTGTGCCGACGGTGACCGTAGTCGAATGACTCCTCGTCGTTCGGTTCCGTCCGTGGAAGCGCACCAGACTCTTGACCTTTGAGTCTCCCGACGGAGAGAACGATGATCGCACCGATTCTGCCCAAGACCCGCCTTATCCCCCTGGCATTCGCCGGCCTCGTCGCCGCGACACCGGCCCTCGCCCACCATCCCATGGGCGGCATGACGCCGGAGACCTTCTCCCAGGGACTGCTCTCGGGCCTCGGCCATCCGGTCATCGGTCTCGATCACCTCGCAGCCCTCGTGGGCGTCGGCCTTGTCGCCTCGCGCTTTGCCCGCGGCCTTACGCTTCCGGCCTTCTGGATCGTCGCCATGGCGGCCGGCATCGGTCTGCACCTGATGAGCGCCGACCTGCCCTACGCGGAAGCCCTCGTGGCGCTGAGCGTCGTGGCCATCGGCATCGCGGCCACCATGCGCACCACCCTGCCCTATGGGCTGATCGCGGCGCTCTTCGTCGCCGGCGGCGCCGTGCACGGCTACGCCCTGGGCGAAGCCATCGTCGGCGCCGAAGCCACCCCGCTCGCCGCTTATCTCATCGGCCTCGTGGCGGTTCAGACGGCGCTCACAACCGGCATTGCGTTCGCGGCCCGTTCACTCGCAAAGGGCTCGCTCGCTACTCCCGCGCTGCGGATGGCGGGCGTTGCGGTTGCCGTCACCGGCGTCGCAGCCCTGGCCCTGCCCGCCTTCGCCTGAGCGGATCGGCTCACAAGCGATGACCTCATCCCCTGAGGAGATCTGCCTTCATGTCTGCGTCACCTGCCGTCAGGCGGGTGGCCCGGACGACAAGGCGCTCCGGCCCGGTGCGATCCTTCACCGGGCGCTGACCGAAGCACTCGCCCATCCCGATGCACCGAAGGTGCGCGTGGAGCCGGTCGAGTGCCTCTCGGTCTGCAAGCGGCCCTGCACCATTGCGGTCTCCGGCCCCGGTCGCTGGACCTACATCTATGGCGACCTGAGCGCCGACACTTCGGTGGAGACCATTCTCGACGGGTTGCGCCGCTATGCGGCGACCTCCGACGGCCTCGTACCGTGGCGCGAGCGGCCAGAGGCGTTCCGCAAGGGTGTCGTTGCCCGTATTCCTCCGTTCAAGACAGACAGCGCGGCCTGAAACAAGCCGCCGAAAGGCAAGCCTTCATGAGCGATCTCTCGAAGATCCCCTGCACGATCATCACCGGATTCCTCGGTGCCGGCAAAACCACCCTGGTGCGGCACTTGCTGGAGAATGCGAATGGGCGCCGCCTCGCGGTTCTCGTGAACGAGTTCGGCGATCTCGGCTTCGACGGCTCCTTCATTGAGGGATGCGGCATCGAAGGCTGCACGCAGGAAGACATCGTGGAGCTCCCCAACGGTTGCATCTGCTGCACGGTGGCGGACGACTTCGTTCCGGCCCTGAACACCCTGCTCAACCGGCCGAACCCGCCGGAGCACATCCTGATCGAGACCTCGGGCCTCGCCCTGCCCAAGCCCCTCGTGCGCGCCTTCAACTGGCCCGACATCCGCTCCCGCGTGACGGTGGATGGCGTGATCGCCGTGGTCGATGGCCCGGCCGTCGCGTCGGGCGCCTTCGCGGACGATCCCGATGCGCTCCAAGCCCAGCGTGCGGCGGACACCTCCGTCGATCACGAGAACCCGCTTGAGGAGGTGTTCGAGGACCAGCTTCTCTGCGCCGACCTCATCATCCTCAACAAGACCGACCAGATGCATGCCGGCGACAAGGGCAAGGTTCTGGCTGAAATCAACGAGCACCTGCCTCGCGCTGTGAAGGTGATCGAGGCCGCTCACGGCAAGGTGGATCCGACCGTGCTGCTCGGCATGGGCGCCGCAGCGGAAGCCGATCTCGAATCCCGCCCCTCGCATCACGAAACAGCTGACGATCACGATCACGACGACTTTGAGAGCATCGCGATCCCCATCGATGCCGTTGCGACCCCCGAGGCCCTTGTCGCCCGCGTTGAGCGCGCGGCGGAAGCCGCAGGCGTGCTGCGCATCAAGGGGTTCGCGCCCGTGAACGGCAAGCCCATGCGCCTCGTGGTCCAGGGCGTCGGCCAGCGCATCGCACATCACTTCGACCGACCATGGAAGGCCGGTGAAGCGCGCGACGGCCGCATGGTGGTGATCGGCCTCAAAGGCTTCGACGTGAAGGCCGTCGAAGCCGCCTTGCGCGCGGGATGACATGCACCTCCTTCCGGTCACAGCGATCTCCCTTGAGGAGGGCCAGGAGGCGATCGACCTCCAGCAGCCTCCCGGCGATATCGTCGTCCTCTCCTTCGCAGACAGTGACCTCGGCGCGCTGGCGGCTGCGCATCGGCTGAAGGCGGAGGGGCCCTCGCTCCGCCTCGCGTCCTTGCGCCGCCTGCGCCATCCCCTCTCGGTCGATCTCTACATCGACAAGACGGCTTTGAAGGCGCGCTTCATCCTCGTGCGCTGCCTCGGCGGGCTCGATTACTGGCGCTACGGATTGGAGCGGTTGTCCGCAGCGTGCCGCTCGCAAGGCGTGAAGCTCGCGGTGCTACCGGGCGACGACCGGCCCGATCCGCGGCTTGCGACCTACGCCACCGTTCCGCAGACGCTCTGCGACGAACTGGAGGCCTATTTCCAGGCCGGCGGCATCGACAACATGAGCCGCCTGCTCGCGCGCATCGGGGCGGAGATCGGCGAGGCCGATGCAAAGATCGAGCCGCCACGAGCGGCTCCACGCGCTTTTGCGTGGATGCCCGCCTCCCTGTTCCATCACGCCAACGTCATCCTGAGGAGCCGAGTCAGCGGCGTCTCGAAGGAGGATCCAGCGCTCTCTGGAATCTCCTTCGAGACGCAGACTACGTCTGCTCCTCAGGATAACGTTGGTGGTAGACAGAGTGAGAAAGCCGATGAGCTGCCTTATGAGAGCGGCATCGTCGAACCCGAGGCGGTTCTCACCCGCCTTCCCGGCGAGCGCCCCCTCGCCTACCTTCTCGTTTATCGCTCAGCCGTCCTCTCAGGCGATACGCAAGCCGTCGAGAACCTGTTGGCATCGCTCCGCGCGCGCGGCATTGGGACTCTCGTGCTTGCAGTGTCGAGCCTGAAGGATCCGGAAGCGGTGACGGTCGTCCGACGCGCAATTCAAGCGCGCCGTCCCGACATCATCGTCACGACAACCGCCTTCTCATCCCGCGACGATGATAGCTTCATTCTCGACGAGGCCGATTGCCCGATCCTTCAGGCGATCCCGGTCGGCAGCGCCAAGGACGCCTGGGAGGCCTCGCCGCGCGGCCTCTCCGCCGCCGATCTCGCCATGCAGGTCGCTCTGCCCGAATTCGACGGCCGCATTGCGGCAGGTCCCATCTCGTTCAAGGCCGAAGAGCCCGCCGATCCGGCCCTCGCCTTTTCCCGCCGCGTGCAGGCGCCCGACACCGCCGGCATCGACGCGGTTGCGGACATGGCCGCCGCCTGGGTGCATCTGGCTCGCACGCCACGCGTTGAGCGGCGGCTCGCGCTCGTGCTCTCCGATTATCCCGCGCGCGGCGGCCGCGCCGGCTTCGCCGTCGGGCTCGACACGCCGGCGAGTGCCTGTGCGATCCTCGACCTGCTGCGCGACGCAGGCTACGAGGCCAGCCGGAGTTTCACGGCAGACGACCTCATGCCGCGTCTCACCGAAGGTGCAGAAACCTTCGACGTCCCTCTTGCCGCTTACCGCGCATGGCTCGACACGCTGCCACGCGAACAGCGTGATGCCCTTGATGAGCGCTGGGGCAGCGCCCATGACGATCCTGCGTTTACGAACGGCGCTTTCCGCTTTCGCGCCATTCGTGCCGGCAACGTGCTGGTCGCCCTGCAGCCCGACCGCGCGCATGGGCAGGATCGCAAGGGATTCTACCACGATCCAGAAAGCCCCCCGAGCCACGGCTACCTCGCCTTCTATTGCGGCCTGAGGGCTCTGGAGCAGATTCACGCTCTCGTGCATCTGGGCACGCACGGCACCACGGAGTGGCTGCCCGGCAAGGCAGTGGCGCTCTCTGCAGAATGTTGGCCGCGCCGCGCCATTGGGGCTATGCCGGTGATCTACCCATTCATTGTCGATGATCCAGGCGAGGCCGCTCCTGCGAAGCGCCGTATCGGCGCCGTCACCATCGGCCACCTGACACCACAGACGGCGGCATCAGGTTTGGATGGCGAAGCGAGCGCATTGCGCGAACTGGTGGAGGAGTTTTCCTCCGCCCAAGTGCTGCATCCCGGTCGGGCCGAGCTCGTGGCGAAAGAAATTCTGGAGCGTGCAAGTGCCAGCGGCCTTTCTGATGCCTGCGGGGTCAGCGATGGCATGCCGATGGATGAGGCCTTGACCCGCCTCGACGCGCATCTCTGCGATCTCGGTGAAGTGACGATCCGCGATGGGCTCCACGTCTTCGGCAGCGCTCCCGACGGCTTCCAGGCCAGCGCCGCCGGCGAGCGCGAGGGATTGCTGAAAGCCCTTGACGGTCGCTTCGTCGTGCCCGGCCCTTCCGGCTCGCCATCGCGCGGGCAGACGGACGTGCTTCCCACCGGCCGCAACCTCGCGACGCTGGATCCGCGCGCGATCCCGACCCGCGCCGCCACCGAGCTCGGCAGGCGCGCGGCGGCCGAAGTGGTGCGTCGCCATCTGCAGGAGCAGGGCGACTGGCCGCGCCGGATCGTGATGGACCTATGGGCCTCCCCGACTTTGCGCTCCGGCGGCGAGGACATCGCTCATGCGCTCGCCCTCATGGGCGTGCGTCCGACCTGGGACCACGCCTCGACCCGCGTAACCGGTTTCGAGATCGTGCCGCAGCCGCTCCTCGACCGGCCCCGCGCCGACGTGACGTTGCGCGTCTCCGGCGCATTCCGCGATACGTTCCCGGACCAGATCGCGCTTCTCCACCAGGCGGCTCGCGCGGTTGCTGCGCTCAATGAGGAGGACGAGTGGAACGAGCTTGCCGCCGCGCGCCGGCGTGGTGAGGCGCTGTCCCGTGTGTTCGGATCGGCGCCCGGCACCTATGGCGCAGGCGTGTCGGCGCAGGCGTTGGATGGTGAATGGTCGACCAAAAACGATCTCGGCCGCACCTATCTGAAAGGCACCTCCCATGCCTTCGGTGTTGGCGGCGAGGCGCGGACTGATGAAAGCTTCCCACAACGTGTGGAACAGGCGGAAGCCTTCGTGCATGTGAGCGATGTGGCCGAGCGCGATATTCTCGACGGGGACTCCGCCGCCGATGCCATGGGCGGCTTTGCGGCGGCAGCACAGGCGTTGGGCGCCGCACCTGCCCTCTACAGCCTCGACACAAGCCGACCGCACGCACTAAAGGCGCGTACCCTCAACGAAGATATCGACCGTCTCGCGCGCGGCCGCCTGACGAACCCGCGCTGGATCGCCAGCCAATTGCGCCACGGATGGCGCGGTGCGGCCGAGATCGCGCAAGGGGTCGATGCACTCTTCGCCTTCGCCGCAACGACGGATGCCGTTTCCTCGGCAAACCTCGATCTCGTCTTCACGGCCTTGATTGCCGATGAGCCCGTCTGGCAACAGATCTCCGCCGCCAACCCGGCCGCCGCGCAGGCGATCCGCGACCGCCTCGCAGATGCGCGCCGGCGGGGCCTGTGGGACAGCCGCCTCAATTCTGTTGCAGCCCTGTTCGAGGATGGCCGGAAGGAGGTCGCCGAATGAGCGCGCAAGGCCACATCACGCGCCGGGGCTGGTGCCCGGGCGTGCGCCGCCCGATGGCTACTGGCGACGGGTTGCTCGTGCGCCTGCATCCCTTCGCCGGCAGGCTTTCGGCCGATCAGGCGCGCCTCGTCGCGCAGGCTGCGCGCGAACACGGCAACGGTCATCTCGACATCACCGCCCGCGGCAATCTGCAGATCCGCGGCGTGCGCGAAGATACCTATTCGAGCTTACTCGCCCTCCTTGAGCACGAAGGCCTCGCCGAGCCTGAAGGCGATGGACCGAACCGCCTCACGGTCCTGTCGCCCCTCGCCGGTCTCGATCCGCTCGACCGGTGCGATGTCCCCGCCTTGGCGCAAGCCATCGAGAATGCAGTGAGTGCCATTGAGGATCTGCCCGCAAAGTTCTTCGTCACCATCGACGGTGGCGGCGCGATGCCCCTCGACGCTCTCGGTGCCGATCTTCACCTGCTGGCGATTGGTGAGAATGCAATCACTTTCGGCATATCTTCGTCCAACGGCCTGCACTTGATCGGCACATCGCCCCTCTCCCTCACGCCGGACGCCGTTCACACGATCCTCTCAGGCTTCGCGGAACTGCGGCGCAAGAGCGTAACCGACCTGCGACGCCTGCGGGATCTCGAGCCTGACCGTGTGCGGGAGTTGGCAGCACGCGCAGCTCTCGGTCCGGTTACTGAACCGGCCACACGACCGGCAACTCCTCGCGCGGGTGTCATGCCAATCGACCTCAGGCAGGCCGTTCTCCTCGCCCTACCCTTCGGCCGTTGCAGCAGTGGGCAGTTGGTTCAAGTCGCCGACTGGAGCGAGCGCTTCGGTAGCGGCGAGATCCGCCTCTCCTTCACACGCGGTCTCCTGCTACCGAAGATCGCGGACGAGCACGTGCCTGAATTGATCGACGAGGCCGGCCGCGCCGGCTTTATCACCGAGGCCGATGACGCGCGCCTGTCCCTGGTCGCCTGCCCCGGCAAGCCGGATTGCGGCGGCGCGCTGACAGCCGCTCCGGCCGATGCCCTGCGTATTGCTGAAGCCTGCGGAGACCTCCTCCGCCAAGGCGCAACCCTTCACGTCTCGGGCTGCCCGAAGGGCTGCGCCCATCCGGGCAAGGCGGATCTCACCCTAGTCGGCCGCGACGACGGCCGCTACGACGTCGTACCGGATGGTTCAACCCGCGATGCTTCATCCATCCATCTATCCATTGACGAGATCATGCTCCGTTTATCGACTTTGACATCCACGGACGCCCTGCGCCACGCATTCCCGGAGAGCACGCGATGAGCGGGGCTCGCGACTACATCCGCGATGGCGCGGAGATCTATCGCCGCTCCTTCGCGATCATCCGCGTGGAAGCGGATCTGTCGCGCTTTTCCGGCACAGCCGAACGCGTTGCCGTGCGAATGATCCATGCCTGCGGCATGACGGATCTGCCGAAAGACATCGATCTCTCCGATGATTTCGCAGAAAAGGCTGAAGCTGCATTGAAAGGTGGCGCGCCGATTCTATGCGATGCCAAGATGGTGGCGAACGGCATCACCCGCTCGCGGCTTCCGGCGAACAACGAGGTGATCTGCACCCTGGACGACCCGCGCGTTCCGGCACTCGCAACTGAGCTCGGCAACACCCGTTCGGCCGCCGCCATGGAACTGTGGCGTGAGCGGCTGGAGGGCGCGCTCGTGGTGTTCGGCAATGCGCCGACCGCACTCTTCCATCTGCTCGAAATGCTCGATGCCGGTGCGCCGAAACCCGCCGCCGTAATCGGCATTCCGGTCGGGTTCATCGGGGCGGCGGAGTCCAAGGAGGCGCTCGCCCGCGACGGACGCGTGCCGTACCTCGTGGTGCGCGGGCGGCGCGGCGGCAGCGCCATGGCGGCGGCCGCCGTCAACGCCCTCGCGAACCCGGTCGAGTGAGGTGGACATGGCGAACGACACCATCCGCTTCTTCGGCCTAGGCCTCGGCCCCGGCAACCCCGACTACATGACCGTGCGCGCCCGCAGGGTGCTGGAGAGCGCCGACCGGCTCGTCCATTTCTGCAAGCGCGGAAGGCGCGGCAATGCGCGCACCATCGCGGATGCCATCGTTGGACAGAGCCCGGAGCGGGAGATCGCCCTGGCGTATCCGGTAACAACCGAAGTCCCTGCCGATCACCCGGATTACGCGGCGGCTCTCAACCCATTTTACGAGGAAGCGGCGGCGCGGCTCCTGGCCGAAATCGAAGCCGGTCGCACCGTTGCCGTGCTGTGCGAGGGCGATCCTTTCTTCTACGGCTCCTTCATGCATCTGTGGTGGCGGCTGAAGGATAGGGTGCCGACCGAAGTCGTGCCCGCCGTGTCCGGCATGTCCGGCGCCTGGACCCGCGCCGGCGCGCCGATCACCTGGGGTGACGACGTGCTTACTGTCGTGCCTGGCACATTGCCGGAAGCGGAACTGACGCGACGTCTTTCGGGCACAGATGCCGCCGTGGTCATGAAGCTCGGTCGCAACCTGCCGAAGGTGCGTGCGGCACTCGCCAGTGCAGGCCTCCTGGAGCGCGCGATCTATGTGGAGCGCGCCACCATGGCGGAGGAGCGGATCGTCCCGCTGCCCGAGTTACCTGAGGATTTCGACGCTCCCTATTTCTCGCTGATCATCGTGCCGGGACAAGGGAGGCGCGTATGACAGGCCTGCTCACTGTCGTCGGCCTTGGACCCGGCGATCCGCGCTTTCTGACGCCCGCCGCTGCCGAGGTGCTCGCCTCTGCCACAGATCTCGTCGGCTATGGGCCTTATGTGGACCGTTTGCCGAAGCGCCCCGGTCAGCGCCGTCATTCATCGGACAATCGCGTCGAACTCGACCGGGCGCGTTTCGCGCTCGATCTTGCCACAAAGGGTGCCCGCGTGGCTGTGGTGTCCGGTGGTGATCCGGGCGTGTTCGCCATGGCGGCGGCCGTGTTTGAGGCCGTCGACAATGGCGATCCGGCGTGGCGCAGCCTCGACATCCGCGTGGAGCCCGGCATTACGGCTATGCTCGCCGCGGCGGCCCGGGTAGGCGCGCCGCTCGGCGGCGATTTCTGCGCCATGTCGCTGTCGGACAATTTGAAGCCGTGGGAGGTCGTCGAGGCCCGTCTGCGCGCGGCGCTTGCAGCGGATTTCGTGGTGGCGCTCTACAACCCGATCTCGTCGGCCCGACCCTGGCAGCTCGGCGCCGCGTTCAAGATCGTGGCGGAGACACGTGACCCCGACACGCCGATCATCCTCGCGCGGGCCGTCATGCGGCCGGACGAGCGCATCAGGACTCTGCCGCTCTCGGAGGTCGAAGCGTCCATAGCCGACATGTCGACTATCGTGATCATCGGAGCCAGCACCACCAAGCTCATAGAGCGGTCTGAAGGCCAAGCGCCTTACGTCTATACGCCCCGCTTCTACGGGGTGCGGCCGTGACGGCGCTCGAGCCATTCGACGGCCGCCTCGGCACTCACGGCCTCATCGACGTCGCGTGGTTTTTCGGGCCGCGCCACAATAATGACGGACAGGCCGAGAGCGCGCGCCGCCGCGATCTTCGGATAGGTCGCGGCACCGCCGGAATTCTTCGTCACCACCACGTCCACGCCTTCGCGCTCCATCAGCGCCCGCTCGGCCGCCTCATCGAAGGGCGCGCGATCCTGGATGGCAATGACGTTCGGCACCGGCAGCGCCTCACCTATGGGCTCGATGGTGCGCACGAGGTAGGTGTGCTGCGGCGCGGCCGCGAAGGGCGGCAGTTCGAGACGGCCGACGGTCAGGAAGACGCGGCGGGGCTCCTCGCCCAACGCTCGGACAGCCTCCGCCATCGATACCACGTCGATCCACCGGTCACCCTTCTGCGCGGTCCAGGGCGGACGGCGCAGGGCGAGAAGCGGCACGCGCGCTTGCGCACAGGCCTCCGCTGCGTTGCGCGACATGACGGCGGCAAACGGATGGGTGGCGTCGATCACCGCCTCGATCTGCTCCCGCACCATGAATCCGGCGAGCCCGTCAACGCCGCCGAATCCGCCGATGCGGGTGGGGATCGGCAGGGGCCGCGGGTCGCTGGTGCGCCCGGCCATGGACAGAAGCGGGCTGAAATCGGATCGGCCGGAAAGAAGCGTCGCGAGTGCGGAGGCTTCCGTCGTTCCGCCCAGAATGAGAATGCGCATGCGCCCCTTTTCCCTGAATTCTGAGGCGGAGTCGAGCATGACGAAGGCTCCCTGGCTCACCATTATCGGCATCGGCGAGGACGGGCGCGCCGGGCTCTCTCCTGCGGCTCTGGCTGCCCTTGACGGGGCGGAGTTCGTCATCGGGGGCGCTCGCCATCTTGAGCTTGCGGCGCCTTTGTTAGTAAGGACGCAGACTTGGCCAAGTCCCTTTGCGGAGGGCTATCCGATGGTCCTCGCCCGCCGGGGACAACCGACCTGCGTTCTGGCAACGGGTGATCCGTTTCATTATGGTGTGGGTGCGGAACTCGCGCGCCTGATCCCGGCAGAGGAAGTCGTCTCCCATCCGCAGCCCTCCGCCTTCAGCCTCGCGGCCGCGCGCCTCGGATGGTCGCTGCCGGATTGCGATTGCGTGAGCCTGCACGGGCGGGCACTGGCGCGGATTATTCCCTACCTGCAACCGGGTGCTCGCATTCTCGCCCTGTCATGGGATGGGTCGACGCCGGGCAAGCTCGCGGATCTGCTGAGGGCGCGCGGCATGGGCGCCTCGACGATCACCGTACTGGAAGCCATGGGTGGCCCGCGCGAGCGCATCCGCGGTGCCGGTGCGGACCGGTTCGATATCGGCGAGATCGACCCTCTCAACACCGTCGCAATCGAGATCGTGCCATCACGGGACGCCCGTGTCGTTCCCCTCACGTCCGGTCTTCTCGATTCCTGGTTCGAGAATGACGGCCAGCTCACCAAGGCGGAGATCCGCGCGCTAACGCTGGCGGCCCTCGCGCCGAAGGCTGGTGAGCTGTTGTGGGACATCGGCCTGGGCGCCGGCTCCGTCGGCATCGAGTGGTGCCTGCGCCATTTGCGCAATCGCTGCATCGGCATCGACGAACGACCGGAGCGCGCCGAGCGGGCGCGGCGCAATGCGCTCGAACTCGGCGCAACGGCTCTCGACATCCGCATCGGGCAGGCGCCTGAGGCCCTGGCCGACCTGCCGGCGCCGGATGCCATCTTCATCGGCGGCGGCGCGTCGGAACCCGGCGTGTTCGAGACGGCCTGGGCAGCGCTCAAACCCGGCGGCCGTCTGGTCGTCAACGCCGTGACCCTGGAAACCGAGACCTTGCTCGGAACGCTCTACGCCCGCCACGGCGGCACCATGCGGCGCTTGGCGCTCTCGCGCCTTGAAGCCGTCGGCGGCATGCATGGCTGGCGGGCGGCAATGCCCGTTACGCAATGGGTGGTGACGAAGCCATGATCGTGGCCGGTGTAGGGTTCAGGCGCAGCGTCGAGGCCGATGAGATCGTGGCGCTCGTCGAGCAGGCGCTGGAGCGCGCGGCGCTTGCACGCAATGCCCTGAGCAGACTTGCCACCATCGAAGCGTTGGCCTCCCTGCCTGCCTTCACGGAGGCCGCCCGTCGGCTTGATGTGGTGACGATAGCTGTTGTGCAAACTGCTCTCTCGGCAACTGCGCCTTATGTGCGCACGCAATCGGCCCGCTCCATCGCGGCGCATGGAGTCGGATCGGTTGCGGAAGCTGCAGCGCTTGCCGCTTCAGGACCTCATTCAAAACTCATCCTGGAGCGCATCTCATCAGCCTCCGCCACCTGCGCCCTTGCGCGTTCGGAGATCGGCTCATGACGGTCCATTTCATCGGGGCGGGCCCCGGCGCCCCTGATCTCATCACCGTGCGTGGGCGCGCGCTCATCGAACGCTGCCCGGTCTGCCTCTATGCCGGCTCCATTGTGCCGCCGGAGATCCTGACCTGGTGCCCGCCCGGCGCGCGGCTCGTGGACACGGCGCCCCTCGACCTCGACGCCATCACGGCCGAATACATGCGGGCGCATGAGCGCGGTGAGGATGTGGCGCGGCTGCATTCGGGCGATCTCTCGATCTGGAGCGCCATGGGCGAGCAGCTGCGGCGGCTAGATACCTTATGCATCCCCTACACGATCACGCCGGGCGTGCCCTCCTTCGCGGCAGCGGCGGCTGCCCTGGGGCGGGAACTGACCGTGCCGGAGGTCGGGCAATCGGTGGTGCTCACGCGCACATCGGGTCGGGCCTCCGCCATGCCGGAGACGGAACGCCTTGCCACCTTCGCACAGACTAGGGCGACACTCGCCATTCACCTGTCGATCCATGTCATCGAGCAGGTGGTGGAGGATCTGTTGCCCGCCTACGGTGCCGATTGTCCCGCGGCGGTGGTCTGGCGCGCCTCCTGGCCGGACGAGCGGGTGATCAAGGGAACGCTCGGCACGATCGCCGCCATGGTCCGCGCCGAGAAGCTCGAACGCACGGCGCTGATCCTGGTGGGACGAACGCTGGAGGCAAAGGACTTCCGCGACAGCGCCCTCTACTCGACCGATTACGACCGGCGCTTCCGCCCCAACGCTCGCGAGGGCAGCCGATGAGACACGCGGTGTCAGGCCACCGGGTGAAACGGCACGCGGCCCACAAGCTGGCCGTTGCGGTCGAACACGATGATCTCAAGGGCGATGGCTGTTCCCCGCAAGGCCTTGGCGGCAGTCTGCCACGCATGCTGCGCCACCACGTCGGCCAGCGGAAGGCCGAGGCCTTTGGCGGTTTCCAGCACTTCGAGTGCGGTGTTAGCGCTACGCGCCTGCTCCGCGATGCTGGACTCGGCACCGGCTTCGAGCAGGCGTTCGGCAAGCCATGCGAGATCGACTGCGCCGGAGCGCGAATGCAGGTCGAGCAGGCCCTGACCGAGCTTGGTCATCTTGGCGAAGCCGCCCGCAATGGTGACCTTCGGCACGGGATTGCGGCGCAGGTACTTCAACATGCCGCCGGCGAAATCGCCCATGTCGATAAGAGCATGGTCCGGCAGGTTGTAGAGCGCCTGCACGGCCTTCTCGGAGGTGGAGCCCGTAGCGCCCGCCACATGGTCGAGACCGCCTGCACGGGCGACATCGATGCCGCGATAGATGCTGTGGATCCATGCCGCACAGGAATAGGGAACCACCACCCCGGTGGTGCCGAGGATCGACAATCCCCCGAGGATGCCAAGGCGTGGGTTGAGGGTCTTCTGCGCGATGGCCTCGCCGCCCGGGATGGAGATCTCGACCTCGATGTCCCTAGGCCCACCAAGGCTGCGCGCCGCCTCCTCCAGGTTGTCGCGGATCATCTGGCGCGGCACCGGATTGATAGCGGGCTCGCCTGGCGGCAGGGGGAGGCCTGCACGGGTGACGGTGCCGACGCCCTCGCCCGCGCGGAAGATCACGCCCGAACCCGGCGCGCCGGCACGGACGGTTGTGATCACCAGGGCGCCATGAGTGACGTCCGGATCGTCGCCCGCATCCTTGACGATGCCGACGCGCGCGCCGCCTTCGGTGGTTTCCATGAGCGCGAGGGAGAAAGCCGGCCTGGCGCCGCCCGGCAGCACGATCTCGACGGGATCGGGACAATCGCCCGTCTGCCAACCGATATAGGCCGCCTTGGCCGCCGCCGTGGCGCAGGCGCCCGTGGTCCAGCCACGGCGCAATGGTCCGGCGGGTTTACTCTCGTCCATAAGCCCTCTTACAACGTCCTCATGAATTCCAACAGCCATCTCGGGATGGCCGGTCACGACGGGAGACCCGCATGACCGCCCTCTCCCGCCTCACGCCGCCCTTCGCGCCCGGCACGGTCTGGCTCGTCGGCGCAGGCCCGGGCGATCCCGGCCTGCTCACGATCCATGCGCTGAACGCCCTCGCGAAGGCCGACGTCATCGTCTACGACGCCCTCGTCGATCCCGCCGTTCTCTCCTTCGCCCGCGAAGGCGCAGCTCTGGAATTCGCCGGCAAGCGCGGCGGCAAGCCATCGGCTGTGCAGCGGGACATCTGCGAACGATTGGTCCAGCTCGCCCGCGAGGGCAAGAGGGTGCTGCGGCTCAAAGGCGGCGATCCCTTCATCTTCGGGCGCGGCGGTGAGGAAGCGCTGGCTTTGTCCGAGGCCGGCATTCCCTTCCGCATCATACCGGGCGTCTCGAGCGGGCTCGCGTCGCTTGCCATCCACGGCGTGCCGGCGACCATGCGCAAGACGAACCATGCGGTCATCCTGGCCACCGGCCATCCTGCCCCGGATGCGGAGATCGAATGGGCGTCGCTTGCCCGCACCGGCGCGCCCATCGTGCTCTACATGGCAGTCTCGAACCTTCCCTCCATCGTGCAGGGTCTCATGGAGGGCGGATTGTCCGGCGATACGCCGGCGCTCGTGGTCCATGGCGCAACGACCGCCAAAGAGAGCGTCGTGGAGGGAACGCTCGCGACCCTGCCGAAGCTCGCCGAGGATGGGCTCATCCGTTCGCCGGCCATCGTGGCCATCGGGGCCATCGCGGCGTTCCGCTCGGCCATCGCCAATCATCTCCTCGAGTTCGGCAGCGAGGCCGCGCAGTGAACCTCGGCCCCGGCCTGTTGATCGCCGCGCCCCGCTCGGGATCGGGCAAGACCACTGTGGTGCTCGGCCTCCAGCGGGCGCTCGCCCGAAGGGGCCTCAACGTGCGCGGCGTGAAATGCGGTCCCGATTACATCGACCCAGCCTTCCACGCGGCGGCCACCAGCGCGCCGAGCTTCAATCTCGACAGCTTCGCGATGAGCAGGCCCCTGCTCGGATCCATCGCATCGCAGGCCGCCGGCGACGCCGATCTCGTGCTTGCCGAAGGCTCGATGGGCCTCTTCGACGGCATCCGCCAGGAGATCGGCCACACGGGCGCAAGCGCCGACATCGCGGCCCTGTTCGGCTGGCCGGTGATCCTCGTGCTGGACGTGTCGGGACACGCGCAATCGGCCGCCGCCGTCGCGCTCGGCTGCGCCCGGTTCGATCCGCGAATCCATGTGGCCGGCGTGGTGCTGAACAAGGTCGCAAGCGAGCGGCACCGCAGGCTGGTGGAGGACGGCATGGCCCGCATCGGCTTGCCCGTTCTCGGGGCGCTTACGCGCAACACGGATCTGGCCCTGCCCGAGCGCCATCTCGGCCTCGTGCAGGCGGGCGAGACCGAGGAGCTCGACGCGCGGCTGGAGCGCTTGGCCGATGCGGTGGAAGGCGCCGTCGATCTCGACCGGCTCGTGGCCCTTGCTCGCCCGACCCAGGTCGATAGCGATGACGAAGTGATCCCCTTGGCACCGCCAGGCCAGCGCATCGCGCTGGCATCCGATCAGGCTTTCTCCTTCGTCTATCCGCATGTGCTCGCCGGATGGCGCAAGGCTGGGGCCGAGATCGCGACCTTCTCGCCTCTCGCCGATGAGCCTCCGCCCTCGGATTGCGACGTCTGCTGGCTGCCCGGAGGCTACCCGGAGCTTCATGCCGGGCGCATTGCGGAAGCCCGGCGCTTTCTCGGAGGGTTGCGGAGTTTTGCAGGGAGCCGACCCATCCATGGCGAGTGCGGCGGCTACATGGTGTTGGGCCAGTCCTTGGAGGATGGCGATGGCCATGTGCATCCCATGGCGGGCCTCCTGCCGGTCGAGACGAGCTATGCCAAGCGCCGGATGCATCTCGGCTACAGGATCGCGCATCTGCTCCGTGGTGGAATCATGGGACCTGCGGGCCAATGCCTCGTCGGCCATGAATTCCATTATGCCTCAGTGACGCAGAGCGACATGTCCGGAGACGCTGCATTCGCCAGGATCACAGATGCGGAAGGCCAGGACCTCGGCATCGCCGGCCACCGCAATGGTCCCGTGACGGGCAGCTTCTTCCACACCATCGCTACGCGCTGACGGTGTGATCCCTCACGCGCTCAGGCTGCGACAGGCGCGCTGGATTTCGCCGACGAGACGGCCGGGCTGAACGGGCTTCTGGAGCACGACGATATCGGGATGGCGCTCGCCCACCCCCGATGGCAAGCCGGCGCTCCCGGTATAGACCACGACACCTACCTTCCGGGCGCGTAAGGATTCGAGCACGGGCGTGACATCCCCGTCTCCCAGGTTGACGTCGAGCACCGCCGCGTCGATGGCCTGATCGGCCTTGACGGTCTGCCTCGCCTCGCGGATCGATCCAACAGGGCCGATCACCTCACCCTCGGCCCGCTCGATCAGGTCGCTGATGTCCGTTGCGATGGCAGGATCGTCTTCGACCACGAGAACACGCAAGCCATTCAACATTCCGGCCTCCTCGGTTGCAGGGCAAAGGCCTCAGATCGAGTCAATTCGCCATGTCGACGGCTGTTCCGGCCTATGGACGAGGGGCAGCCATGCCTTCGAATAGGTCAGGTGCGGGAACAGAGCTTCGCAAACACACGTTCCGGAAGGTTAGCATTTTCACATCCTATGATGAGTCCGGCTTGTGAGCAGCAGCCCATCGCAGTCTAGAGGAGCCGAACTCCTCCCCCTATCGCACCGCTCCGAGGAGCTGGCGTACCGGCTCCGGCAACAGGAGGTTCTGGCGGGTTTCGGCCTCTTCGCCTTGCAGGCAACGGATCTCGACGCTCTCCTGCAGGAGGCCTGCAGGATCGGCGCAAACGGCCTTGGAGGCGAGCTGTCGAAAGTGCTCGAGTATCGCCCGGAAGAAGACAAGTTCTTCCTCCGGGCCGGCATCGGCTGGCGGCCGGGCGTGGTCGGGCACGCTCGTGCGTCGGCCGACCTGGGATCTGCGGCAGGCTACTCTTTCCGAACCGGAGAGGCCGTGCTCTCCAGCCATCTTGGAGCGCCCGCTGCCGAAGGCGAGGATCGTTTCCGCACTTCTCCGATCATGGTCGAGCATGGCGTGCGCCGTGCGATCAACGTGCCGATCCGCGGGCGCGACTGGCCCTTCGGAGTTCTTGAGGTCGACAGCCCGCAGGAGAACAAGTTCACCCAGGCCGACATCGCTTTCCTGGAGGGCGTCGCCAATGTCCTGGGTGTCGCCATGGAGCGCGTCAGGATCGAGGGAGCGGTGCAGGAGAGCGAAGAGAGCTTCCGCACCTTGGCCAATTCCATCCCGCAGCTCGCCTGGATGGCTGACCCTTCCGGCTCGATCTATTGGTACAACCAGCGCGTCTTCGACTACACGGGCGTGAGCCTTGAGGAGATCAAAGGTTGGGGCTGGCGCTCACTGCATCACCCCGATCACCTGGAGCGGGTGCTGGAGCGCTTCCGCCGCTCCTTCGAGACGGGCGAGCCGTGGGAGGACACTTTCCCGCTCCGCGGCCAGGATGGTTTCTACCGCTGGTTTCTCTCCCGTGCCCTGCCGATCCGCGACGGCGACGGCAGAATTTTGCGCTGGTTCGGCACCAACACCGACGTGACCGAGCAGCGCGAGGCGGAGGAGCGGAACCACTTGATGACCCAAGAAGTCAGCCACCGGGTCAAGAACTCCCTGGCCCTGGTGGCGAGTCTGCTCGGACTTCAGTCGCGTTCGACGACGAGCCCTGAGGCTCGGCGGGCTCTGGAGGATGCCTATGCGCGAGTCCAGACGATTGCGCAGATCCACGACCGGCTCTGGCGGCAATACGATGCGCAGAGCGTCGACCTCTGCGGCTTCCTCAATGACCTTTGTCACAAGCTGCAGGAAACAGCCATGGAGCACAGGCTCGATTTCCAGGGTCAGTCAGTGATCATATCGACCGATCGGGCGATCTCCCTGGGCCTGCTGCTCAACGAGATCGTCACCAACGCGTTCAAGTATGCCTATCCGGAGGGCGGCGGCGGGTCCGTGCAGGTGCGCCTTTCGGACGGCGGAGGCCAGCTCCGGCTGGAGGTGGCCGATCAGGGCGTCGGTCTTCCGGCCGAGTTCGACTTCTCCAAGCACCGCCAGAGTCTCGGATCGCGCCTCATCGTCAACATTGCCCGACAGTTGCAGGCTCAGGTGGAGGCGGGCGCGAACTCTCCCACGGGTGCGCGTTTCGTGGTGACAATGCCGACGCAGCCAGGCTGAGCTGAGGCCAATCGTTGAACTACCGGACAGGATGGGAGTTGAACAGGGCCCAACAAGGAGACCACTATGCGCCTGAAACTGATCCTGCCGCTGGCTGCCCTGCTCGCCCTGTCCGCCTGCGGCGACGACGGGCCGGACCAGACGGGCAGCACGGAGAACAACAACCAGCCGGCCAACACGACGCCTACCAACCCCACTACTCCCAGCCGTCCGGCCGGTCCGCCTGCGCAATAGGCTGAACACCTTCTTCGAAATGTGGAGTGATCCCGAGGCTGCGACGCTGAGCGTGCGCCTCGGGGATTATCTCATGTTAATGCGCCTGCAGGGGATCTGGGGTCTTCTTACGCCTGTCATGTCTGGAACGGGGACGGCATCATGCCGCGGCAGGAGCCAAAGGGACGAACCGTCATCCTTTTGCCGCAGCCTTCCTTCCTGATCTGGCCAAAGCGTGGAAGAACGCGAGTGGGCATTCGAGCTTGGCAGCTCCTCCCCTTGCGTCGAGGATCGTGGAGGCGCCCATGAAAGAGGCATTCCATATCGGGCAGCTTGTCCGGATTACCAGACCTGCCTCGGGCTATTCGGATCGCCGGACCTACTGCATCGTTTGTCTGGTCTCGCGGGCAGATGGCTACGCTGTCTACCGGGTCAAGAATACGGTGGGCTGTGAGCGTCTCGTCAGGGCCGATGAGATCGAGCCCGCAGCCCTCACGGCCGTCCCGTAGAAAAACCGCTTGAAATTTGATCCGCCAATGCTCCCGCCGGAAACATAATCCGGCGGCGTATTAGCCCATGGTAGCGGGTGATGGCCCTTGCCCTCCCTGGGTGGGCACGACAGAATACTTCCCCAACGACGCCCTGAACGGGCAGCCGGCAAAAAGACCGGCAGGTGCATGCGCCGGTACGGCCATGCATCAAGAGGGAACGTAGCCATACCGCGCCAGAAGACGCGCGAGTGCCAGGGAGATTGACGTCTTTGACGGCAGCAGATGCGCGCGCGGATACCTTTCCAAAACTGCTGGTGCGCAACGCGCGCACGCGCCCGAACCGCACGGCGTTTCGGCACAAAGACCTGGGAATCTGGCAATCCTGGACATGGGGCGAGGTGCACGAGATCGTGCGGGCCTATGCCAGCGGGTTGCAGGCGCTTGGCCTGAAGCGCGGCGGCAAGATCGCGATCATCGGCTACAACCGCCCCTATCTCTACTGGAGCATCGCCGCAGCGCAATGGATCGGCGCGATCCCGATCCCGGTCTACGCGGATTCCGTCGCTGACGAGATGGCCTATGTGCTGGCCCACGCGGAGGTGACCCATGCGGCCGTGCAGAACCAGGAGCAGGTCGACAAGCTTCTCTCCGTGTCCGAGCAGCTGCCGCAGATTCAGCATGTTCTCTATGACGAGCAGAAAGGCCTGAGGGATTACGATCACGGCCATTTGCACTCCATTCAATCCGTCGTGGAGGAGGGCCGCGCGCGGCTGGCGGATGCTCAGGAGGCAGAAGCCATCGAGCGCATTCTCCAGGACGGCAAGGGCTCGGACCTCGCGATCATTCTCTACACCTCAGGCACCACGGGCCGCCCTAAGGGCGTGATGCTCACCTCCGATGCGGTGATCGCAGCAGCCGAGATCGGCTGCGATTTCGACAAGCTCGACGAAACCGACGAGATCATGGCCTATCTGCCGATCGCCTGGGTCGGCGACCACATCTTCTCCTACGCGCAGGCCTTCCTCGCGGGCTTGTGCGTCAACTGCCCCGAGAGCCCGGAGACGGTGGCGGACGACCGGCGTGAGATCGGCGCCACCTACGTGTTCGCTCCGCCGCGCATCTTCGAGAGCATGCTGACGCTGACCATGGTGCGCATCGAGGATGCGAGCGCGCTCAAGCGGCGCATGTTCCGCTACTTCATCGACCACGCCAACAAAGTCGGCGAGAGGATCCTGAACAGGGAGCCGGGCGTCAACGCCTGGGACCGCTTCCTCTGGAAGCTCGGCAACGTGCTCGTCTACGCACCGTTGCGCAACCGCTTCGGCATGACGCGGGTGAAGGTGGGCTACACCGCGGGCGAAGCCATCGGCCCCGAGATCTTCCGCTTCTACCGCTCCATCGGCGTGAACCTGAAACAGCTCTACGGGCAGACGGAAGCATCCGTCTACATCACCATGCAGCCCGACGGCGAGATCCGCGCCGACACCGTGGGCCGCCCTGCTCCCCAGGTGGAGATCCGTATCGCGGACAACGGCGAGGTGCTCTACCGCTCGCCCGGCGTCTTCGTGGGCTACTACAAGGACGACGAGAAGACGGCGGAGACGAAGACTCCCGACGGCTTCGTGCATTCGGGCGACGCCGGCTTCTTCGATGCGAATGGCCATCTCAAGATTATCGACCGCGCCAAGGATGTGGGCAAGATGCGCGACGGCGCGCTCTTCCCGCCGAAATACCTCGAGAACAAGCTGAAGTTTTATCCCAACATCAAGGAAGCGGTCTGCTTCGGCGACGGGCGCGACTATGTGGCGGCCTTCATCAACATCGACCTCGTGGCGGTGAGCAATTGGGCCGAGCGAAACGGCGTCACTTATGCCTCCTATCAGGAGCTCGCCGGCCATCCGCGCGTCTACGAGATGATCGAGAAGCATGTGGACGAGGTGAACCGTTCGCTTGCCTCCGAGCCCCGCATGGGGGGCGCGCAGATCAAGCGCTTCCTCATTCTGCACAAGGAGCTCGATGCCGACGACGGTGAGCTCACGCGGACGCAGAAGGTGCGCCGCGGCTTCATCGCCGACCGGTATGCTCCCCTCATCCAGGCACTCTACGACGGCTCGGCCGAGGCGGACATTTCGACGGAAGTCACCTTCGAGGACGGTCGCAAGGGTGTGATCTCCGCACGGGTCAAGATCAAGGACATGACGCTCTATCCGGCCGACAAGGGACATGTACTGGAGGCCGCGGAATGAGAGCGCCCGACAATCCCGTCTTCGCCAAGGGCGACGTGCTGCTCGCGGTGGACAACGTTTCGCTGGGCTTCGGCGGCGTGAAGGCGCTCACCGATGTGTCGTTCGACATCCGCAAGAGCGAGATCCGCGCCATCATCGGGCCGAACGGCGCCGGCAAGACCTCGATGCTCAACTGCATCAACGGCTTCTACTACCCGACGGAAGGGCGCATCACCTTCAAGGGCGTCAAGCGCCCGAAGATGCGTCCCCACGAGGCAGCGCGGGGCGGCATCGCCCGCACCTTCCAGAACGTAGCTCTCTTCAAGAGCATGTCGACGCTGGACAACATCATGGCCGGCCGCTCGATCAAGATGCGGTCGAACTTCTTCTGGCAGCTCTTCCGCCATGGTCCGGCCATGAAGGAGGAGGTCGCGCACCGCCGCTTCGTGGAAGAGATCATCGATTTCCTCGAGATCCAGCATATCCGCAAGACGCCTGTCGGAAAGCTGCCCTACGGTTTGCAGAAGCGGGTCGAGCTCGGGCGGGCGCTCGCCATGGAGCCGGAGCTTCTTCTCCTCGACGAGCCCATGGCCGGCATGAACCTCGAGGAGAAGGAGGACATGTCGCGCTTTATCCTCGAGGTGAACCAGCAATACGGCACCACCATCGCGCTCATCGAGCATGACATGGGCGTGGTGATGGATCTCTCCGACCGGGTCGTGGTGCTGGAATACGGGCGCAAGATCGCCGACGGAACGCCGCAAGTGGTCAAGAGCGACCAGCGCGTGATCGATGCCTATCTCGGCGTGGCGCATTGAGGGCGGGCGATGGACATTCTGTATAAGGTCTTCATCGAGCCCTTCGTCTTCATGGGCGAGGCGCCGGATCTCCTGATCCAGACCCTTTGGGAGGGGCTCGTCTCCGGCGTGCTCTATGCGTTGATCGCGCTCGGCTTCGTGCTCATCTTCAAGGCCTCGGGCGTGTTCAACTTCGCTCAAGGCATCATGGTCGTGTTTGCGGCCCTGACCCTGGTGGGTCTCTATGAGAAGGGCGTACCGGCCTTCCTGGCCCTGATCCTGGCGGCCCTGACGATGCTCGTCCTGGCCGTGGTGGTGGAGCGGGTGGTGCTGCGCCCGCTCGTCAACCAGCCCGACATCATCCTGTTCATGGCGACCTTCGGGCTCACCTACTTCCTCATCGGGTTCGGCGAGCTGATCTTCGGCGGCAACCCGAAGGAAATGATCACCGAGGCGTTGTTCCTACCCCAGGGCACGACGGAACTGGACATGCTGGGCGGAATGGTGCGCTTCCAGCACCTCGATATCGCTGCCGCCGTCATCGCCTCGATCATGATCGGCCTGCTTGCCGTGTTCTTCTCCAAGACCCGCATCGGCCGGGCGCTCCGCGCGGTGGCCGACAGCCACAAGGCGGCGCTCTCGGTCGGTATCTCGCTCAATCAGATCTGGGTCATCGTCTGGTTTGCCGCAGGCTTGGTAGCTCTGGTCGCGGGCATCATGTGGGGCGCACGCTCGGGGGTATCCTTCTCGCTCCAGATCATCGCGTTGAAAGCGCTACCCGTGCTCATCCTCGGCGGCTTCACCTCCATTCCCGGCGCCATCATCGGCGGGCTGATCATCGGTGTGGGCGAGAAGATCGGCGAGTTCTACTGGGGGCCGCTCGTGGGCGGAGGCGTCGAGACCTGGCTCGCCTATGTGATCGCCCTGCTCTTCCTGCTCTACAGACCGCAAGGGCTGTTCGGCGAGAAGATCATCGAACGGATTTAAGAGGGAACTTTCAGTGCTCTACCGTGAGGCCGGCCAGTTCAAGACCAACTATATCGCGGACAGCGCGATCTTCCCGCTGCGCCAGGACAGGATCGGCCTCGGCCTCATCATCGTCGCCGCCTATGCGCTCGCCTTCATCGGCAACAGCTTCCTGCTGCAGGCGGTGATGATCCCGTTCCTGGTGTTCTCGCTGGCCTCCATTGGGCTCAACATCCTCACGGGCTATACGGGCCTGCTGTCGCTCGGCACCGGCGCTTTCATGGGCGTGGGTGCCTATGCCTGCTACAAGCTGATGACCGCCTTTCCGGAGGTGAACGTCATCGTCTGGATCCTCCTGTCCGGCTTCTTCTCCGCCGCCATCGGCGCCCTGTTCGGATTGCCTTCCTTACGCATCAAGGGCTTCTATCTGGCCGTTGCGACGCTTGCCGCGCAGTTCTTCCTGCAATGGTGCTTCATCCGCATCCCATGGCTGGTGAACTACAACGTCTCGGGCGCGCTCGATGCGCCGCTGCGCACCCTGTTCGGCACGCCGATCATGGGCCCGAACGCCACACCGCAGACGCGCTATCTGGTGGTTCTGACCATCGTCATCCTGCTCACCTGGCTCGCCTCGAACCTCGTCCATGGCCGCATCGGGCGCATGTGGATCGCGATCCGCGACATGGATCTGGCGGCCGAGCTCATGGGCATCCGCCCCCTTCAGACGAAGCTCCTGGCCTTTGCCGTCTCGTCCTATTATTGCGGCGTCGCCGGCGCGCTCCTCGTCTTCCTCTGGTATGGCGGCGCGGAATACGATGTCTTCAACATCAACCAGTCCTTCTTCATCCTGTTCATGGTGATCATCGGAGGGCTTGGCAGCCTCATCGGCTCGTTCTTCGGCGCAGCGCTCATCTTCATCCTGCCGATTGTGCTGGGCATCGTGCTGCCCGCCATGCTCTCGCCTTTCGGCCTCTCGGTGGGCGCGGACGTGATCGAGCATCTGCGCTTCATGATCGTGGGCGCGCTCATCATCTTTTTCCTGATCGTCGAACCGCACGGCCTCGCGCGGCTCTGGCAGATCGGCAAGCAGAAGCTCCTGGTCTGGCCGTTCCCCTACTGACGGCGGGCCGCAAGGAGACGAAAAGACGGAACAAGAATTCGGCCACCGGTCGATACAACGGGAGGAAACGCAACCATGTCGTTTCGCAAATTAGGTCTTGGATTAGCCGCCGCGACGATGCTCGCCGGCATGGCCCTGCCTGCGCTGGCGCAGGACTCGGTCTATGTTCCCCTCTTCACCTACCGCACCGGCCCCTTCGCCGGATCCGGAACCCACATCGCCGACGGCATGCACGATTATCTGCGCATGCTGAACGAGCGCGACGGCGGCATCGGAGGCGTGAAGCTCGTCCTCGAGGAATGCGAGACCGGCTACGACACCAAGAAGGGTGTCGAATGCTACGAGTCGGTCAAAGGCAAGAACCCGGTCGTGGTCAATCCCTGGTCGACGGGCATCACCCTGCCGCTGATCCCGCGCGCCTCCGTGGACAAGATCCCGATCCTGTCCATGGCCTATGGCCTCTCGGCCTCGGCCCGCGGCGACATCTTCCCCTGGGTCTTCAACCCGCCGGCCACCTATTGGGATGGCCTTTCGATGATCGTCAAATACATCGGCGAGAAGGAAGGTGGCCTAGACAAGCTCAAGGGCAAGAAGATCGGCTTCCTGCATCTCGATGCCGCCTTCGGTAAGGAGCCGGTGCCGCTGCTCCAGGAAATGGCGAAGGACATCGGCTTCGAAGTCGCGCTTTATCCCGTCGCCGCGCAGGACATGCAGAACCAGGGCTCGCAATGGCTCAGCGCCCGCCGCGACCGGCCCGACTACATGATCATGTGGGGCTGGGGCTCCATGAATGGCGCAGCCGTGAAGGAAGCGGTCCGCTCGGGCTACCCGATGGACAAGTTCTACTCGGTCTGGTGGCCGGGTGAGGACGACGCCCGTGCGGGCGGCGCCGGCGCCAAGGGCTTCAAGATGCTCAACTGGCATGCGGTGGGAACGAACTTCCCCGCCATCCAGGACATCCAGAAGCACGTGATCGACAAAGGACTCTCGAAGGCCCAGAAGGACAAGGTCGGCGAGCTTCTCTACAACCGCGGCATCTACAACTCGCTGCTGATCGCCGAGGGCATTGCCCAGGCTCAGAAAGTCACCGGCAAGAAGGTCGTGACCGGTGAGGACGTGCGCCGGGGTCTTGAGAACATCAAGCTCGATCCGGCCCGCCTGAAGGATCTCGGCCTCGAGGGCTTCACCGACCAGCTCGTGTTGTCCTGCTCGGACCACAACGGCCACCGTGCCGCCTTCATGCAGGAATGGGACGGCACCAAGTGGGTGAAGATCTCCAACCCCATCGAGCCGATGACCGACCGCGTCCGCGGCCAACTCGAGGCCGCCGCTAAGGACTATGCCGAGAAGAACGCCGGCTGGCCCAAGCGCGCGGAAGCCTGCGACAAGGCGAGCTAAGGCTCCAACCCTCTCCCCTTTGCGGGAGAGGGTGACCTGCAAAGCAGGTCGGGAGAGGGGCCGAGTTCGTTTGATGACTTCCCCTCTCCCGGCTCACTCCGTTCGCCACCCTCCCCCGCAAAGGGGGGAGGGTTGGGAGATTCCGATGACCGCCGCCGCACAACCTGTTTCAGCCGCCGAAACCGTTCTCACGGTCAACAACATCGAGGTCGTCTACGACCACGTGATCCTCGTGCTCAAGGGCGTCTCACTCACCGTGCCCAAGGGCGGCATCGTCGCCCTGCTTGGTGCGAACGGCGCAGGCAAGACGACGACCTTGAAAGCGATCTCCAACCTGCTGCATGCCGAGCGCGGCGAGGTGACGAAGGGCTCGATCGAGTTCAACGGCAAGCGCGTCGACAAGCTCTCACCGAACGAGCTCGTACGCCGCGGCTGCATTCAGGTGCTGGAGGGCCGCCACTGCTTCGGCCATCTCACCATTGAGGAAAACCTGCTCACCGGCGCGTTTACACGCAAAGACGGCAATGCCGCCATTCGCCGTGACATCGAGGCGATCTACGAGTACTTCCCGCGCCTTAAGCAGCGCCGCACGTCGATGGCGGGCTACACCTCCGGCGGCGAGCAGCAGATGTGCGCCGTCGGCCGGGCCATGATGTCCAAGCCTTCGATGATCCTGCTGGACGAACCTTCCATGGGTCTCGCGCCGCAGATCGTGGAGGAGATCTTCGAGATCGTGCGCAAGCTCAACGCAACGGAGGGCGTCTCCTTCCTGCTGGCGGAGCAGAACACCAACATGGCGCTCAAATACGCCACCTACGGCTACATCCTCGAGACTGGCCGCGTGGTGATGGACGGGCCGGCGCAGATGCTGCGCGAGAACGAGGACGTGAAGGAATTCTACCTCGGCGTGTCGGAAGGTGACCGCAGGTCGTTTCGCGCTGTGAAGAGCTATAAGCGCCGCAAGCGCTGGCTGGCTTGATTCTATCATTGATCGTTTGAGCGAAGCCAAAGCGCAAGCGTACGTCTTTATTGGAGTAAAGGATGAAATTTGGACAGGCCATTAGAAGCTGCTTTAACAAGTACGCCAGTTTCTCAGGGCGGGCATCCCGTTCGGAGTATTGGTACTTCGCTCTATTCACAATACTTGTGACAATTGCGGCGGTCCTGTTAGATGAAATTCTGTTTGCTGAACTTCCAATTTTAGATTGGATAGTAACAGCTGTATTCCTCATTCCTAGCCTTTCCGTCGGCGCACGCCGCCTCCATGATAGAGATCTCTCAGCTTGGTGGATTCTGTTGAGCCTTGTACCGATCGTAGGCTGGATCATCTTTCTTGTTTGGGCTTGCCAGCGAGGAACCTCAGGCTCCAACCGTTTCGGACCGGATCCTCTGCTTGTGCCGGTTAATAATACAATTTTGGCACGAGCTTAGAACCTGCAGAACTTACATATCCTGTACGAGTTCTGCAGAAGATTCGGAGTTGTTCATGCCCGACACATTCGACGCTCTCGAAACCCGTGATCCCGCCGAGCGCGAGGCTTCCCTCTTCGCGCGGCTACCTAAGATCCTGAAGCAGGCACTCCATTCGCTGGCCTATGCCGAGCGGCTGAAGGGAATCGATCCCGCCGGCATCACCAGCCGTGAAGCTCTCGCGACCCTGCCCGTGCTGCGCAAGGCCGAACTGCCCGGCCTGCAGAAGGCCGCCCTCCCCTTCGGCGGCCTCGTGGCCGATGCGCCAGGATCGTTCGGACGCCTCTTCACGTCGCCAGGTCCGATCTTCGAGCCGGAATCCGCCACCTCCGATCCGTGGCGTTCCGCGCGCGGCTTGTTCGCTGCCGGATTCCGGCGCGGCGACGTGGTGCTCAACACCTTCAGTTATCATCTCACCCCCGGCGGCTTCATCATGGATTCCGGCGCGCGGGCTTTGGGCTGCGCCGTCATTCCGGCCGGACCCGGCAACACCGAGCAGCAGTTCGAGCTGATCGAAGCCTACCGCCCGGTCGCCTATTGCGGCACGCCGGACTTTCTCAAGATCCTGCTCGACGGCGCTGCGGCGTCAGGGCGGGATGTCTCCTCCATCAGGCGCGCGCTCGTATCGGGTGCAGCCTTCCCGAAGTCGCTGCAGGAGGAATTCTCCTCCAGGGGCCTCGAGGCCTATCAAGCCTATGCCACGGCGGATCTCGGCTTCATCGCTCATGAGACCTCAGCCCGCAACGGGCTCGTGGTGAATGAGGACATCATCGTCGAAATTGTCCGACCTGGAACCGGTGACCCCGTACCTGAGGGCGAGGTGGGCGAGATCGTCGTCACCACTCTCGATCCGCATCACCCCTTCATTCGCCTAGCCCTCGGCGACCTGACAGCCGTCATGGCGGGCGCGAGTTCCTGTGGGCGCACCAACATGCGCATCAAGGGCTGGATGGGCCGGGCCGACCAGGCCACCAAGGTCAAAGGCATGTTCGTGCGTCCCGAGCAGGTGGCGGAGATCGGCCGCCGGCATCCGGAGCTGGGCCGCCTGCGCCTGATCGTGACCCGGGAAGGAGAAACCGACGTGATGACCCTGGCGGCGGAAACTGCCACGCCGAGCGATGACCTTGCCGCTGCCCTCGGAGCGACCTTGCTCAGTATCGCCAAGCTGAGGGGCATCGTGACTTTTGCCCCGCCTGGAAGCCTCCCGAATGACGGGAAGGTCATTGCCGACGAGCGCAAATACGATTGAACCGCCCCGCTTTCATCCTGACAATCTGGCTTTGCGCGGATGCAATGACAGCCAAGCTTCCCAGCCTTGAACCCCTGACTCGCAGTTCATAAGCTCAGGCTCGACGGTGATTCGAAAAGCCCGGAAAACAAGGGAATACAAAAAGAAAGAGCACCCCGAAGGGTGCTCTAAGGTGTCCGGCCGTAGGGGCAAAAGTGACCGGAGATGCATATAAACGCACGTGTCAAAAGTAAGTTCCAAATTATTTTGAAAAATTTTTCTGGCCAGGACAGCGCCTCAATGAGGTCACGTTTTCCGGGTCTAGAGCTGAGCTTCCCGTGGGGGCAACTACGGGCCGGGGCCGCGACCACAGATCCTTCAAGGACGGGTCGCGGCCAATTTCCCTCTCATAATCCGTCAGCGCCCGTCTCGTCTATTCAATGGGCGAAGAGGAGGTCCGGGATGTCCCGGACCCCATTGGTATGAGGCCAGAACAGGCCCTCAGTACGTACCGAACTTGAAGTTCAGCTTGGCACGGGCGACGAAGAAGTCGCTTTCGTTATCCCCTCCGGTGGGCGCGACCACCGGAATGGCAGCTCCTCCGCCAGCCGGAGTGAACGTACCGACCACGCCATCGAAGTCGTCATCGTCCTCATCGAAGCTGAGCCACAATCCCTCGAGGCCGAAGGTGACGGCCGAAGAGCCGAACCAGTTCACCGGCAACGCCCATTCCACGCCACCACCCGCAACCCAGCCAGTGGTATCGTCCGAATAGGCCAGACCACCTGTCGCATAGATCAGGACGCGGTCGAACGCGACGCCGGCACGGGCCCGGACAGTGCCGAACCAATCCGACAGATTGTTGTCGAATGTGCCGGGGACGAAAACGCCGCCTGCACCGGCTGGGACGAACCTGACGTCCTCGCCCTCATCGGTATCCGCCCACTGGATATCGGTCTCGAGACCGATCACGAAGGACCCGATCTGGTAGTTGTAGCCAATCTGGGCACCACCGGTGAAACCGCCGTCTCCACTGTCCGGAAAGATCAGTGTACCCGGGGTTGCGCCGCCAAGAACGACGGATTCCTCGTCGTCACTGCGCCAGCCCCAGCCGGCGTTCACGCCGCCGTAGAAGCCAGTCCAAGTGAAGATCGGGGCCGGGGCAAACACCGGAGCCGGAGGTGGCGCTTCGCGGGCCGGAAGGTCCGCAGCAGAGGCAGAGGCTGCAGCAAGAGTCAGGCTGGCAACCCCTGTCAGGAGACTAAGTACGCACTTTCTCATGACCGTAACCCCTTGATGTGAGGATTCACGAGAAAAACCTACGCCTCTTACCTAAAGGAAGGATATTGCAAAACAGCAACACTCGCACAAACCCTAAGTATTCAAGTGGCAAAAAAGTAGTACCCCCTTTGTCACAAAGAATATAGTCCATAGGACATGAAAATAAGTCTCTTAATAAATTGTTTAAATTCGATTGACAGTACTATCGACGGGTGCCCTAATATCTATGTTTTCGGCTTGACAACCGAAGGCGAGGAGATCACTCAACCCTGCCCCACCGGGCGGGGTTTTTTCTGGAATTTTCCCCGGCTATCCGGCGAAACTACAGATCACCGAACAGCAATTGAGCTTGGTTGCTTGTCTTCCGAGCCGGGCTTTTTTTGGTGGGCGACGCAGCGGCCCTGATTTCGCGGCTGTCAGTGCGCTTCCGATTGGCAGGGCCAGCCATCCGCGCCTTGGCCTTATCCCTTGCGACGGCCTCGGGGGCCGCTGGATTGTCGTCCAGCCACTTGCCGCGCTTGATCACCTCGTTGACGCGGCCTTGATTGACGCCAAGCTGGAAGGCGATCTCCTGCTGAGTCATCTCTGTTGTTCCATGAAGCTCCAGGATGCGCCTCGCCAGCTCCGGCGTCATCTTGTGCCCGGTGATGCGTCGCGCAGGGGCCACCGAACGCTTGGTCCGGTCCCGCTCTCGAAGCTTCTGCAGGATCGCGAGGGCCATATGCATTCCCTGCTCGCGAAGGGCATCCTCGAATTCCTTGAGCGTGGTCAAATCGAACGCACTCCTCCAGAGACAAGGAAGGCTTACAAGGAAACAGGCACCCGGTTCCCAATCCTAACGTCCCTCAATGGAACAACGGCCACGCTCGGACTTGGTTTCAGCAATGGCCGGGCGATCAATCCTCCTCTTCCTTGCAGGGCCAGGATTTCGGCTGGGACAGACCGTCCGGAAGCTTGGTCTGGGCAGTGCCGCAGGCAATATCGACTTGGGCCTGAGTCAGGCCGACGGCACGACTCAGGTCCGAACCGCCGATCTGAGCCAGGAACATGTATGCCCTGGTGAAATTCGCACCCTGAAGATCAAGCCCGCTGAGGCCGGCCCGGGATAGATTGGAGTAGCTGAAATCCGCTCCCGTCACCTTGGCGCTTTGAAACAGCACGCGGGCGAGCTCGGCCTTAGCCAGGTTCGCCCCCGTCAGATCTGCGCCGCTGAAATCGGATCGGTTCAGCTCGGCTTTATTGAAATTTGCTCCTGCGGCTTTGGTCTGGGCGAAGTTGGAGCGGCTCATATCCGACGAGACGAACACAGTACCGGTGAGATTGGCTTGCGCGAAATTGGCACGCCACCCCAGGGCCTTTGTGAAGTCGGCGCGCGACAGATCCGCTCCTTCAAAGCGTGTGCGGCTTACTTCGGTCTCGGTCAGGTTGGCCCCTGCCATCTTCGACGATGCGAAATCGCTCAAGGTCAGCAGGGAGCGCTGGAAAACAGTCCCGGTCAGATCCTCGCCGGTGAGGACCAGGCGGGCCTTGGAGCACCCGGACCAGTCGGCACCCGGCCCTGGCGTGTCCTGACACTTGGCCGTTGCGGGTCCTGCGCAGACGACAAGGAGGATAAGGCCTCCCAGGATCCGGCTTCCCGCCGCCAGCGATGACTCCCGAATCTGCACGAACTCACAATCCTCCATGGGGCCCTCTCAAGGCTATGATTGATAACTAGAGCATCGTGCGGAAAAGTGGACCCGGTTTTCCGCGCCAAACGATGCTCTTATTCATAGAGGAAGCATCGGATCGATCCCAAAAGTGCAAATCCACTTTTGGGTCCGATGCTTTCGGCTTCGGGTCTCTGCCGAGGAGGCCCAAGATGCAACTTTCATGGATTGCGCAAGACTCGACTTCCCTAACGTATGGTCTAGCTTCTGCAGCGATTCTTGTGGAGCCAAACATGCGTGTCATCGTCACCGTCCCCGCACTCATTCTTGCCGGCTTCACCCTCGGCGGCTGTGTTGCCTCCACGGGCCCCGTCGGTGTTTTGCCTCGCGACCCTGTTCCGCCCCCGCCTTCTGTCTCCAGCCAGGCACCACGGAGCAACGCCGCCAGCCAGAGAGCTGGCACGACGGCTCAGCGCCGGACGTTGAGCGTGCCGGGCCAGGCCGCCCCCCGTCCCTAGCCTAAGGCACAGACGGGTCACCGTATCGGCGCAGTGCATCCTCCTTTCGAGGCCGCCACACTGCGCCAATGCGTAGCTGGCGCAGATTCCTATTCCGATGATATATGCCCTACCGTGACATCATAATGCGGGTGATTTTCCATGACCTGGGTTGAGGCCATCGGGTGGTTCGGGGCGGCCCTTGCCATCACGGGCAGCGCGATGAAGACCATCATCCCGCTGCGTTGCATCGGGATCGGGGCGAACATCTGTTCCCTGATCTTCTCTTCATTCACGGGCAACTACCCGAGCCTTTTGGTCAATCTGATCCTGTTGCCCCTCAACAGCGTGCGCCTTTATCAAATGCTCGGCTTGATCAAGCGCGTGAAGCAGGCCTCCAAGAGCGACCTGTCCATGGAATGGCTCAAGCCCTTCATGACCCGCCGCAAGACGACGTCCGGCGAAGTGCTATTCGCCAAAGGCGAGGTCGCAACCTGCATGTTCTACACAATTTCCGGGCGCTACCGGCTGAAGGAGATGGGCATCGAACTGGTTCAGGGGCAGGTCGTCGGCGAGATGGGTTTCCTTTCACCCGACAACACGCGCACGCTGACCCTCGAATGCATCGAGGCCGGCGAAGTGCTGAGCATTTCCTATGACGAGGTGCGCCAGCTCTACTTCCAGAACCCCGAGTTCGGCTTCTATTTCCTGCGCCTCGCCAGCGAGCGCCTCTTCGCCAATATGGAGAGGATGGAGGAGGAGATCGCCCGTCTGCACGCTGCCCTGCCGGAAGTCGAGACGGTCCGGAAGGCAGCCTCAGCTTAGAAGTCCTACAAAGAATCTTCAGTTTAGAATTCTTATAAGTTATTGATATAGTTCGCTTTTTGATTGACCACACACTGCGATCATGGTTCTTGCGGCATCGACGGGACACGGCACAACGCCCCCCGAAATCGATTCTGAAGGAAACCTATGATGGCGAACATCTCGTTTGCGCGCGGTCTTCTCTGCGGGGCGGCTGCCCTTGGTGCTCTGGCAGGTTCGGGCCTCTCCGCCTCGGCCGAGGAAATGCTGAACATCTACACCACCCGCGAGCCCGGCCTGATCAAGCCCGTCCTCGACGAGTTCACCAAAGAGACCGGCATCAAGGTCAACACGATCTTCATCGCCAACGGCCTTGAGGAACGCATCCGCACCGAGGGCGCGAACAGCCCAGCCGACGTGATCATCACGGTGGATATCGGCCGCTTGGCAGCAGCCAAGGATTACGGCGTGACTCAAGCCGTGAAGTCCGAAGCGCTCGAGAAGGTCATCCCGACGGCCTATCGCGATCCGGAAGGCCACTGGTTCGGCATCGCCCTGCGCGGCCGCGTCGTCTACGCCTCGAAGGAGCGCGTGAAGCAGGACAAGATCTCCTACGAGGAGCTTGCCGATCCCAAGTGGAAGGGCAAGGTCTGCATCCGCTCGGGCCAGCACCTCTACAACATCAGCCTGATCGCCGCCATGATCGCCCACAAGGGCGAGGCGAAGGCCGAGGAATGGCTCAAGGGCGTGAAGGCGAACCTCGCCAAGAAGCCCTCGGGCGGCGACCGCGAGCAGGCCAAGGACATCCTGGCGGGCGTGTGCGACATCGCTGTCGGCAACACCTACTACGTCTCGCTCATGCTCAACGGCAAGGACGAGGAGCAGAAGAAGTGGGGCCAGGCGATCAACGTGATCCTCCCGACCTTCGAGGGCGGTGGCACGCACGTGAACGTCTCCGGCCTCGCGCTGGCCAAGAACGCTCCGAACAAGGCCAATGCCGTGAAGTTCATGGAATACATGGTCTCGGACGCGTCGCAGCAGATCCACGCCGAACTCAACTCGGAATACCCGATCAAGGCCGGCATCAAGATCCATCCGACCATCGCGTCCTTCGGTGAACTCAAGGCCGACAACGTGAAGATCGCCGAGATCGCCAACCTCCGCAAGAAGGCCAGCGAGATGGTCGACAAGGTTGGCTTCGACCAATAAGACAAAAGGTGGCTCCTTCAGCCGCCCTCTTCCTTCTCAGAGAGGCGCTGCCGGCGACGGCGGCGCCGTTTCCGTTTGACCGTGATCGCCAAGACCCAGACCGCAATCGGCTTTTCGCCCCGGACGATGGCAAGGGGCATCCCCTGGTGGCTGTCTGCCGCCGTGGCGGCTGTCGGCCTGCTTGTCGTCCTGCCCGTCGGCGCCCTCATCGGAATCGCGGCCGAGGGCGATGCAGAAATCTGGCCGCATCTCATCGCCAATGTGCTGCCGGCCAGCACGATCGACACGCTGGCCCTGCTCGCCGGCGTTGCCATCGTGGCAGGCTCCATGGGCATCACGACGGCGTGGCTCGTCACCGCGCATCACTTCCCTGGACGCAGCATCCTCGTATGGCTGCTGCCGCTGCCACTCGCCGTGCCGACCTACATCACGGCCTATATCTACGTGGAGATCTTCGACTCCGCAGGCCTCGCGCAGATGGCTCTGCGCGACCTCATGGGATGGCGGTCGCGTGCCGATTACTGGTTCCCCGAAATACGTTCGCTGCCCGGCTGCATCCTCGTCCTGTCCGTGGTGCTCTATCCCTACATCTACATCGCCGCGCGGGCGATGTTCCTGACGCAGAGCGCCAGCATGCTGGAGGTGGCGCGCACTTTGGGCGCGAGCCGCATCAAGCTCTTTCGCATCATCGCGCTACCCCTCGCCCGCCCGGCGCTGGCCGTGGGCGTGTCGCTGGCGCTGCTGGAAGCGCTCAACGATATCGGCGCCAGCGAATATCTCGGCGTGCGCACGCTTACGGTGTCCGTCTACAACACCTGGCTCAACCGGGGCAGCCTTGCGGGCGCGGCGCAGATCGCCTGCGTGATGCTCGCCTTCGCCGTGGGCCTGATCCTGATCGAGCGCTACGGGCGGCGCGACAGGCGCTATGCCCTCTCGCCAAAGCGCCATCGCACGGTCCATCCCGTTCCGCTCGCCGGGGGACGCGGCTGGACGGCATCCCTGCTTTGCGCCCTGCCTGTCTTTATGGGATTTATCCTGCCGACGGGATTCCTGCTGCGTGAGACCCTGCGCGGCGGCCTCGTCGATCAATTCAATCTGGATTTCCTCGCCCACTTCATGACGACCATCGGCCTTTCCGTGATCGCAACGATTGTGGTGCTGGTCATCGCCGTGCTGCTGGTTTCGGCGGCGCGCCTGTCCAAGAACTCCCTTACCAAGGGAGTGCTCCTTGCAGCAGGACTCGGCTATGCTCTGCCCGGCACCGTCCTGGCGCTGGGGCTCATGACGCCGCTGGTCGGCTTCGACAACCTAATCGGCACGGTCTGGCGGCACCTGACCGGCGAGCGCCTCGGCCTCCTGCTCATGGGAGCCGCAGGCGGCATCATCATCGCCTACGTAATCCGCTTCCTGTCCATCGCGACGGGCTCGCTTTCCGCGGGCCTGGATCGCGTTTCACCCAGTCTCGAAGATGCGGCACGCACGCTCGGGGCCTCACGCCGCGAGATGGTGTGGAAAATCCAGATTCCGCTCATGCGCCCGGCTCTGGCAAGCGCCGCCCTTCTGATCTTCGTCGACTGTATCAAGGAGCTGCCCGCGACCCTGCTGCTGCGGCCCCTCAACACGGAAACGCTCTCGACGCTCGTCTACACCTATGCGTCGCGTGGGCGCTTCGAGGACGGATCGTTGGCTGCCCTCGTCATCGTGCTGGTCGGACTTATCCCGGTGATCCAGCTGGTGCGCAGCGCCGAGGCTCGCCCGAAAGTGGTGGCGGACAACACGGATTTATCGGGCACAGCCAGCCCATAAGAAAAGCGGCCCTTCCGGGCCGCTTCCATTTTCGTCTTCCGGTTCAGATCAGGCCGCGTTCGACTGGCCGCCGTTCAGCGCGACCTTGAAGTCCGCCGCCGTCTTGGCCTTGATCTCATCCACCGTCACCCCATCGGCGAGTTCGATCAGGGTCATGCCGGAGCCACCCTTCTTGTCGATTGCAAACACGCCGAGATCGGTGATCACAAGGTCCACCACACCGGTGCCGGTCAGCGGCAGGTTGCACTCCTTCAGGAGCTTCGGATCCTCCGAGCCGTCCTTGGCTTTCGCCACATGCTCCATGACCACGACGACGCGCTTGACGCCCGCCACGAGGTCCATGGCGCCGCCCATGCCCTTCACCATCTTGCCGGGGATCATCCAGTTGGCGAGATCGCCGTTCTGGGCCACCTGCATGGCGCCGAGGATCGACAGGTCGATATGGCCGCCGCGGATCATGCCGAAGGAATCGGAGCTCGAGAAATAGCTCGTGGTCGGCAGCTCGGTGATCGTCTGCTTGCCGGCATTGATCAGGTCCGCATCCTCCTCGCCCTCGAAGGGAAACGGACCCATGCCCAGCATGCCGTTCTCCGACTGGAGCTGCACGCGCATGCCCTTGGGGATGAAGTTGGACACCAGCGTCGGGATGCCGATGCCGAGATTCACGTAGAAGCCGTCACGCAGCTCCTTGGCCGCGCGGGCGGCCATCTGTTCACGGGTCCAAGGCATCAGACTTCCTCCCCTGCTCCGGCAGGCACCGCTGCTTCAGCGCGCTTGCGGGTCGTGCGTTGCTCGATGTGTTTGGCCGGGTTCGGCAGATGCACCATGCGCTTCACGAAGATGCCCGGCGTATGGATGCAGTCCGGATCGATCTCGCCGGCCGGCACCAGATGCTCTACCTCGGCGACGGTCATGCGCGAGGCGGTCGCCATCATCGGATTGAAGTTGCGGGCGGTCTTCCGGTAGACGAGGTTGCCCTCGGTGTCGCCTTTCCAAGCGTGCACGATCGAGATATCGGCGAACAGGCCCGTCTCCATGACGTATTTCTCGCCGTTGAATTCGCGCACTTCCTTGCCCTCGGCGATGAGGGTGCCGACGCCGGTCTTGGTGTAGAAGGCCGGGATGCCCGCGCCACCGGCACGAATGCGCTCGGCGAGGGTGCCCTGCGGGTTGAACTCGAGCTCCAGCTCGCCGGAGAGGTATTGCTGCGCGAAGAGCTTGTTCTCGCCCACGTAAGAACTGATCATCTTGCGGATCTGGCGGGTTTCCAGAAGGCGGCCGAGGCCGACCCCGTCCACGCCCGCATTGTTGGAGATGAAGGTCAGGTCCTTCGCCCCCGAATCACGAATGGCCTCGATCAACGCCTCCGGAATGCCGCAGAGACCGAAGCCACCGGCCATGATGGTCATGCCATCCTTGACCAGACCAGCCAGCGCCGAGCTTGCGTCGCTGTAAACTTTATCCATCAAATCCTCTCCTTGTGAGCAGGTGCCTGCCCGTTCGAAGTGTCGCGGTTCGAATGGCGGCCACCCTGCAACCTGGCCTCAATTTAGACAATCCCTTCGTATGGATATATGGATATCGTTCATGAATTCGGCCCTGCCCTGAGGACATCTCCTCTTCACCGCTTGCGAGGCAGCGCCCAAGGTTTACAACATTCGTTCCATGTCCCGCCGCGTTGTCCTTCTCATCGCCTTGATCTCGCTTGCCGTTCTCGGGACGGCGGCCTCCCCCTGGACGCTGCCCGGAGGCGGGTTGTCGGCGGAGCTGAAGGAGCACGTGAGAGAGCGATACAGCCTGGACCTGACGGTCAGGGGCCGGAGCACCTTTGCTGTCCTGCCCATCCCGCGGGTCAAGTTCGAGAACGTGGCGCTCGCGTTTCCGGACGGGGCGCTCGAAGCCGAAGGCGGCACCCTGCGGGGCGAGCTGCGCATCCTGCCCCTGCTCTTCGGGCGGATCGAGCTGTCCGACTTCGACCTGAGCGAAACCCGCATCACCGCCTCGGCCCAGAAGCTCCAGGCCGTCAAATGGGCGGAGATCTTCAAGGACCCTTCGACCGAACCCCATGCTCGCCGGCTCGTGTTGACGAAATCCTCATTGCGCTGGGCCGACCTGAACCACGCCAATCTTGACGGGCTCAATGCCATGATCCGCTGGGTGGATCCGTCCGAGCCTCTGACAGTGTCAGGGTCCGCTCGCTGGCGGGACGAGGTCGTTTCCCTGGAGCAGGCCTCGATCTTCCCGGACCTGCTGGCATCCAACAAGATCAGCCCGTTCTCCTTGAACCTTTCCGCGCCCGGCGCCAGGCTCACGGCCGAAGGTGAGGCGCATCTCGGGGACGGGCCCCGCGTCACCGGAGAAAGCACCATCAAGACGGCCTCGGTGCGCGACTTTACCCGCTGGAGCGGACTGGATCTGCCCTTCGGCTCCCTGCTGCGGGGCCTTTCGATCAGCGGCGATTTCTCCATGGACCGCCGCCGCCTGTCCTGGCCTGCGGTCGCCATCACACTGGGGCCGGACAAGCTGGAGGGCACCCTGGGCGTCCGCTTCGATACGGAGCGGCCCATCATCGCCGGGACCTTGGCGGCCGATACGCTCAACCTGTCAGACCTCTTCGCCCCGTTCAATCAGACACGCACCTCCTCAGGCCAGTGGAGCGAGGAAGCAATCGACCTAGCCGGGGCTACGGGCACCGACCTCGACCTTCGCCTCTCGGCCGCAACCGCCAGCCTCGGGCGTCTCAGCCTGGATGACATGGCGGCCAGCGTGCTCATCCAGCCCGGCCGCATCGAGGCCTCCATCGGGCGGGCTGACTTCTATGACGGCACCCTGAAAGGGCGCCTGTCGCTCGTGGCACAGAACGGCCTCGTGGACTTCAAGAGCCAGGGAACCTTCTCAGGCGTGAAGATCGCCCCCTTCCTCGCCGCCGTCGGCGAGCCGCGCTGGATCACCGGCCTTGCCCGGGGACAATTCAGCTTCGACGGTCAGGGCCGGAACCCCGCGGACGTGATCCGCCAGGCGGAGGGCCGCTCCTCGATCGAGCTCACGGACGGAGAACTGGTGGGGATCAACCTTCAGGACGCGCTGGTTCGCGTCGAAAAGCGCCCTCTCCTCGCATCCCTGAACTGGAAGGGCGGCCGTACGCCTTTCGACAAGGCCGAAGCTCAGGTCGTGATGCAGGACGGTGTCGGTCAGATCGTCGAGGGCAAGCTGAAAGGATCAGCCGTGCAGGCCCATCTTCGCGGGCAGGTGCTGCTGGTCGATCGGACGCTCCAGGTCACGGCGGGCATTGCACCCTTCGATGCACCGGCCGGACAAGCCCCTGCCCTCGCATTCGACGTCACGGGTGACTGGGACAATGTCGCCGTCACCCCCCAGGTCCGCTCGCTCATCGAGCGCTCTGGCGCAGCAAAGCCGCTGTTCCCTTCGCCGCGCGTTCCGGCGGGCGAGCAGAGCCCGCAGGCCACGGCTCAGTGAGCGTTGCGGTGCGAGCGTAAGACTGAGCGCTTGCTCAGCAGGGTCGCTGAGATCACGCCCAGCGTCACGATCCCGATCAAGATGGCCGAGGCCGCATTGACCTCCGGTGAGAGGCCGAGCCGCACTGCGCTGTAGATCTTGATCGGCAGCGTGGTGGCACCGGGACCCGCGTTGAAGCTCGCGATCACCAGATCGTCCATCGACAAGGTAAAGGCGAGCAGGAAGCCCGCTACGATGGAGGGTGCGATCAGCGGCAGCGTCACCGAGAAGAACGTGCGCAGGGGCGGCGCGCCGAGATCCATCGCCGCTTCTTCCAGTGAACGATCAAACGTCATCAGGCGCGACTGCACCACCACGGTCACGAAGCACATGGTGAGCGTGGTGTGGGCGAGCGTGATGGTCCAGAAGCCCCGGTCGAAATCGACCGCCACGAAGAACAGCAGCAGCGACAGGCCGGTGATGACTTCCGGCATGACCATGGGCGCATAGACCATGCCGGTGAACAGCGTGCGCCCGGGAAAGCGCCCGTAGCGGGTGAGTGCGAGAGCCGCGAGCGTGCCGAGAACCGTCGCAAGCGTTGCGGACAGGAGTGCGACACGCAGCGTCACCCAGGCCGCTTCCATGAGCGCCTGATTGCGGAACAGCGCGCCGTACCATTGGGTGGAGAAGCCGCCCCATACGGTGACGAGCCGCGAGGCGTTGAAGGAATAGAGCACCAGCAGGAGGATCGGCAGGTACAGGAACGCGAAGCCGATCACGAGCGAGGTGACGTTGAAGACGCTCAGGCGGCGCATGCTCATGGCCGGGCCTCCACGCGCCGCGCCTCGACATCGCGATAGATCACGATGGGCACGACAAGAACGATCAGAAGCAGGATGGCGACCGCGGAGGCCAGCGGCCAGTCGCGGTTCGAGAAGAACTCGCTCCACAGCTGCCGGCCGATCATCAGGGTCTCCGAGCCGCCGAGCAGATCGGGAATGACGAACTCGCCCACCGCCGGGATGAAACACAGGAGCGAGCCTGCAACGATGCCCGGCATGGCGAGCGGCACAGTGATGGTCCAGAACGAGCGCCAAGGCGTCGAGCCGAGATCCAGCGCCGCCTCGAGCAGCGTGTCGTCCATCTTTTCCAGCGTCGCGTAAAGCGGCAGCACCATGAAGGGCAGATAGGCATAAACGATGCCGATATAGACCGCCGTCTCGGTGTTCAGGATGTCGAGCGGCTCCGAGATCAGGCCGATCCCCATGAGGGCCTGCGTCAGCAGCCCTTCGGGCTTGAGGATCGCCACCCAGGCATAGATGCGGATGAGAAAGCTCGTCCAGAACGGCAGGATGATCGCCGCGACCAGGAGCGTCCGATAGCGCTCCGGTGCGCGCGCCATGCCATAGGCGATGGGAAAGCCCACGAGCAGCAGCAGCAATGTCGAGACGGCGGCGATGCGCACCGACGAAAGCGTCGCCCGAAAATAAAGATCGTCCTCAGTCAGCAGCGCGAAGTTCTCAAAATCAAGCGCGCTAAAGAAACCGGCAATGTCGCTCCATTCGAAGACGGGCTTATACGGTGGCTGGGCTACCGCCGGGTCAGAGAGGCTGATCTTGAGAACGATCAGGAACGGCACGAGGAAGAGCACGCCGAGCCAGAGATAAGGCAATGCGGGCACGAGACCTGCGGTGAGGCGCCGCGTGAGGGTGCGCTCCATCATGGCTATTCGGCCAGGATCACTGCCGCATCCGGCGCGAAGGTGACATAGACCTGCTCGTCCCACTCGATGGGGTTTTGGACAAAGCGGGAGGCGTTGGCGCGGGTCACGCGCACGATCTCGCCCGTGGCGAGCTTCACTCGATAGACTGTCCAGTCGCCGAGATAGCCGATATCCCACACCTCGCCGGTGAGCACGTTGATGGCGCCGGGACCCGGCGGGTCGCGCTGGATCACCATCTTCTCGGGCCGCACGGCAATCGCCACGGCTTGGCCGGAATGCAGCACCTCGTCGGGATCGTCGATGGTGAGCGGCACCTCGGCCGACGGCGTCTTCACGCGCCAGAGGCCGTTCTCCTGGCCCTGCACATGGCCCTCGATGATGTTCACGTCGCCGACGAACTCGGCGATGAAGCGGGTCTTGGGCTGCTCGTAGATCTCGCCCGGCGTGGCTACCTGCACGATCCGGCCGTGATCCATGACGGCGATCCGGTCGGCCATGGTCATGGCCTCTTCCTGATCGTGGGTGACGACCACGAAGGTCATGTGGAGGTCGTGCTGGATGTCCATCAGCTCGAACTGGGTTTCCTCGCGCAGCTTCTTGTCGAGGGCGCCCAGCGGCTCGTCGAGGAGGAGCACCTTCGGCTTCTTGGCGAGAGCCCGGGCGAGCGCCACGCGCTGGCGCTGGCCGCCGGAGAGCTGGCTCGGGTAGCGCCGGGCGAGTTTCTCGAGTTGGACGAGGCGCAGCATCTCGCCGACGCGATCCGCGATCTGATCCTTCGACATCCCGTCCTGCTTGAGCCCGAAGGCGATGTTCTTCTCCACGCTCATATGCGGGAAGAGTGCATAGGACTGGAACATCATGTTCACGGGCCGACGATAGGGCGGCACGCCGGCCAGGTTCTGGCTCCCTAAGGTAATCGTGCCCTCACTCGGCGTCTCGAAGCCGGCCAGCATGCGCATGAGTGTCGTCTTGCCGCAGCCGGAGGGGCCCAGCAGGCAGAAAAACTCGCCTTCGAAGATGTCCAGGGAGAGATGATCGACCGCTGTGGAGTCCCCGAAACGCTTCGTGACGTTCTCGAAGCGGATGAGCGGTTTGGCATCGGGGTTCGCCCAGGGGGCGAAGGAGCGGCGCACGGCGCCGACGGAGGCGGATTGACGGGATGGAGGAGGCAAGATGCTTGAACTTCACCTGTCTGAGAAAAACCAGCGCGCAAACTATGACGTTTGGGCTGCAAGAACAACAGCTTAAAAGCCCTACGTCCCCACCCTTCGGACCGGGTGCAGGAACAAGGGCGATGCCGCTTCGTTCGACCGCAGAGGCTGAAAACCACCAAACAAGAAAAGCCCGGCATAAAGCCGGGCTGAGTTTTGGAGGTCAACTCAATGGCCGCTGGCCCCGGCGGGAGCCGCCCTGGGTTTCTCGATGAATGGCAGGGCGAGGATCAGTCCCAAGAACAGGATCGTCAGCATGAGGAACACATCCGCGAAGGACATGACCATCGCCTCGCGGTGGACCATGTTGGACAGGGTCTTGATCGCAGCTGTGCCGGCGTCGGTGCCTAGGGACTGAAACTTCATCGTCATGGCGTTCATCGTCTCGACGGCCGTCGAACGGCCCCAGTTCACGCTCTCGCGCAACCGCTGAAGGTGCAGGTCCAGGCGGTCGTTCAACGTCGTGTTGATGACCGCCAAGCCAACAGCTCCACCCAGATTGCGGGTGAGGTTGTAGAGACCCGAGGCATTCTTGATCCGGTCCGGCGGCAGGGTGCCGAGCGCGATGTTGTTGATCGGCACCATGCAGATCATGAGCCCTACGCCGCGGAAAATCTGTGGCACGAAAAGCTCCCAGAAATCCCAGTCCTTGGTCAGGCTGCTCATCATCCATGTACCGAAGGCAAAGGCGGCAAAACCGATCCCCATCATGATCCGGGGGTCCATCTTGCGGGACAGGATGCCCGCCACCGGGGCCATCAGGAACATGGTGGCGCCCGACACGAACATGGTCTCGCCGATCTGCAGGGACGAATAGCCCCGCACGCTGCCCAGATAGACCGGATAGAGATAGGTCAGGCCGTAGAGCCCGATACCCATGACGAAGCTGAAGGACGAGCCTGCGAGGAAGTTGCGGTCGGCGAACGCGCGCAGGTCGACAATCGGCTGTTTGGCCGTGAAAGCCCGGTAGAAGAATCCGAGGCCACCGACCACGCAGACGATGGTGAGGATCAGCACCAGTTCGTCCTGGAACCAGTCGTTCAGGGGCCCCTCCTCCAGCACGTATTCCAGGCTGCCGAGAAAAGCCGCCATGAAGCCGAGGCCCGCCCAGTCGAAGGACTTGAAGAGGCTCAAATCAGGCTCGTCGAAGTCGACCAGCAGATAGGTAGAGATCGTGACGAGGATGCCCGGCACGATGTTGATCAGGAACAGCCAGTGCCACGAGAACAGATCCGTGAGATAGCCGCCCAGCGTCGGCCCGATGGTGGGCGCGAGCGTCGCCACGAGGCCGATGATCGGCGAGATCACGGGCCGCTTTTCCGGCGGGAAGATCGTGAAGGCTGAGGCGAAAACGGTCGGGATCATACCGCCGCCGATGAAGCCCTGCAGCGCGCGATAGACGATCATCTGATCGATGGTAGTGGCCGTCGCGCACATGAAGCTCATGAACGTGAAGCCACCCGAGGCGATCACGAACATCCAGCGCGTGGAGAGCACGCGCGAGAGCGTTCCCGACAGCGGGATCATGATCACCTCGGCGATTAGGTAGCTCGTCTGCACCCAGGAGATTTCCTCCGACGACGCGGAGAGGCCCGCCTGGATTTCCGCCAGCGACGCGGAGACGATCTGAATGTCCAGGATCGCCATGAACATGCCGAAGACCATGCAGAAGAACGCAAAGGTCCGGCGCCCGCTCACGGGCACCGCTTTCGCAGCCGGCATGGAGCCTTGCGGCTTGTTCGAGATGGCAGCCGATGCGGCCATGGTTCCTTACTCTTTGAGGCTGGCGGTCTTCTCAGTGTCGGCCGATGTGCGCGTATCCACATCGACCACCACGGACAGGCCGGGACGCAGGATGCCCTGCTGGACGATCTCCGGATTGACGGAGACGCGCACGGGCACGCGCTGAACGATCTTGGTGAAGTTGCCGGTGGCGTTTTCCGGCGGCAGCAGGCTGAACACGGCGCCCGAGGCCGGCGAAACGCTCTCCACCGTTCCGATGACATCGGCGTCCGGGAACGCATCGACCTCGATATGGACCTTCTGGCCGACCTTCAGGGATGCAAGCTGCGTTTCCTTGAAGTTGGCGTCCACATGCACGCTCGTCAGGGGCACGAGGGCTGCGAGCCGAGCGCCAGGCTGCACATAGGTGCCGATCTCCATCGCCTTGTTGCCGATGACGCCATCGACCGGCGCGCGGATCTCCGTGAAGGTGAGGTCGCGCTCCGCCTTCTCGACGGACGTCTGCTGCTCGGCCGCAACACGCTGGGCCTCGTTCTGCTGCGCGGCGAGAACATCGACATTCGACTTGGCAGCGGCAAGCGCGGCTTCGGCGCTCTGCACATTGGCCTGGGCACGGTCGCGGGCGGCCTTGGCGTTCTCGAGCGCAGCCCGGCTGGTGAAGTCGGATCGGGCGAGCTGCTGCTGGCGGGCATAGTCGCTCTCGGCGCGCTCGGCCTCCGCCTTTGCCGCGGCGATTTGCGCCTGAGCCTGCGCCACGGAGGCACGGCCGGCCTCGATCTGGCGGCCGATGCGCGTGACGGCGCTCTGCTGCGTAGCGAGCTTGTCCCTGGCCGATTGGAGAGCGAAGCGGTAATCGCCGTCGTCGATCTTGGCGATCAGGTCGCCCGCCTTGACGCTCTGGTTGCTGGTGACGGCAACGGACTGCACATAGCCGGAGACCTTGGCCGACAGGATCGTAATGTCGGCCTGCACATAGGCGTCCTCGGTCGAGACCATGAAGCGGCCGTTCGTCCACCATTCGTGGCCCTCGTAGCCGCCGAAGGCGAGCGCTCCGGCCAAGACAGCCAGGATCAGGGGTTTCTTGCCGAAACCCTTCTTCTTGGCCTCAGGTGCAGCCGCCTTCAGAGCGTCCTGCCCTGCTTGGAGCGTCGGCGCGTCCACAGCATCTTCGGGGCCGCTCTTCGCGCCTTGGTCGAACTCTTCCCGATAAGCCATCTTAAACCTCTGCAAGACCTGCTAGAATTCGCCCGGACCGAGCAATGCAGCCTGTCCGACAAGGCCTTGATCTCTGTTGTTTGCCTGCCATATATGAGTTGACCGAACCGTTCGGTCAATAGACGAAAAGGAAGTTCTGGAAGCTATGAGCGCTGTGCATGACGAGACCCTGGACCGGAACATTTCCCCCACCGCGGAGGAAAGCACCGAGAGCGCCAAGCGCCGTCAGATCCTGGAAGGGGCTCGCAAAGTCTTCCTTGCCCAAGGCTTCGACGGTGCCAGCATGGGCGAAATCGCCAAGGTTGCCGGCGTCTCGAAAGGCACGCTCTATGTCTACTTCGACAGCAAGGAGAGCCTGTTCGAGGCCCTGACCACGGAAGAGAAACAGGGCTTGGCCGAGGTACTGTTCAAGCTCGACCCTGAGGATCCCGACGTTCGCGGCGTTCTGAGAACGCTCGGCGTCAGCTACCTGCGCCGCATGGGCAAGCCCGAGCATATCTCGTCGATCCGGATGGTCATGGGTGCGGCGGAGAAGTTCCCGCGCCTGGGCCAAGCCTTCTATGAGGCAGGCCCCACCCAGGGCATCGCCCGGCTCAAGGGTTATTTCGACCGGCAAGTAGAGGCAGGAAGACTCTCCATCGAAGACACCGAGGTTGCAGCCCAGCACTTCCTCGACCTTTGCGTTTCCGGCATGCTGCGCCGCCTGCTCTTTTCCGTCGGCGAGCCACCAAGCGAAGCCCAGATTCAGAAGAACGTGGAGAATGCCCTGCGGGTGTTCTTTGCAGCCTATGGGCCGGACGCCCCGAAGCCATAAAGCTTTCCCACTGCCCTGCCCTTCTCTAGTCTGACCCCGCGGTTGGCTGGGAGTGGGCAATGGAGAAGAGCGAGGGCGGCGGAGCAGGACATATGGCGGCCTTTGCCGCGATGGCGCTGATCTGGGGCCTGACCTGGCTGCCGATGAAGATCGCCTCCGAGGCCGTGCCGCCGATCTTCCTGGCGATGATCCGCTTCCTGCTGGCGGGCCTCTGCTATCTGGCCTTCATTCTCGTCAGGGGTCTGCCGTTGAGGATGAAGGAGCCCTGGCGTGTCATCGTCGCGTCGCTTCTCATCACGACCGGCTGCTACAGCCTGCTGTTCTGGGGCGTCGCCAGGGCACCGACAGGCCTATCGTCCATCGTCAATCTCTCCCTCATGCCGATCTTCCTGATCCTCGTTGGCGCGCTCTATGGACAGGAGCGGATTACCCCCCGCAGGCTCGGCGCCATTGCCCTTGGCATCCTCGGTCTCGTGATGCTCTTCTCCGGACGGACAGGCACGGCGCAGGATGGCGCCCTGCTCGGCCTTGCCGCGGTGGCGGTCGCAACTCTGAGCTATGCCTGGGGAGCGGTGGTCAGCCGCCCGCTGATGCAGGCGATGCACCCGATCACTCTCGCCTTCTGGGAGACGAGCATCGGGGCGCTCGGTCTCGTCCCAGTATCGCTCCTGGTGGAAGGGTATGATCCTGCCTACTTCGTCGGGCTCACGGACGGGCGCGCGATCCTGGGGCTGATCATCCTGGTCCTCGGCGGCTCGCTTGGAGGATTTTCGATTTATCTTTGGCTGGTGCGCGACTGGGGCGCCTTCCGGGCCGGGCTGTACTCGTTCGTCAGCCCCGTCGTGGCGGTCGCCGTCGGCGTCGCCTTCGCCAACGAGGCCTTCGGCTGGCCTGAAGCCGTAGGTATGGCCGTGATGCTCTCCGCCACGGCGCTCGCCCTCACCGAGGGCAAGCGTGCAGCGGTTTCGGCTTAATGGTCGGTCCGGAAGGCCTCGGCTACCCGCTCCTTGAGCACGTCAGGCTGGCGCAGGATCAGGGCGCCACGCGTGCGCTCGATCAGGCCCTCCTGGGACAGCATCGTGAACTCACGGGTGATCTGCTCGCGGCGGCAGCCGATGCGGGCGGCCACGATATGGTGGAAGGGCGGCGGCGTGATCACCCGCTCTCCGGACTTGTCCGTTCGCGGGGTCGACAGCCGCAGGAGTTCCGAATAGAGCCGGTGCCGCAGGTCGAGCACCGTCTGCTCCATGAAGCGGGCATTCAGCTCGCGGATGCGCGAGGCCATGAGGCAGAACAGGCGCTCGGACACGGATTGATGGGAGAAGAGCATCTCCTTGAAGACGGAGGCCGGCATCACGCAGGCTTCGCCCCGGGTCAACGCCGTAACATTGGCCGAGCGCGGAACGCCGTCGAGAGCGGCCAGTTCGCCGAACAGGTCGCCGGGCCTCATCTCGTGGAGGATGACCTCCTTGCCGGAGGCCGTGCGCATCAGGACCCGCACCTCTCCGGATAGAAGGAAATACACATCCGTCGAGGGCTCGTCGAAGTCGACGACAACTTCTTCAGGGTCGAAACGACGCCAATTGGCCCGCGACTCGAAAGGCGCAAGGTCGATCTCCAGCCCCTTGAATAACTTGATCCCAGTGAGCCGACCCATCGGTGTCCTCCCTGCACGATATCTTGGCTATACCATAGATCCCGTACTTTCGGTACGGAAGAGATGCCGTATCCCTTTGTCAAGCCTTCAGTATCCTGTCACTGGCGATTCCGGCTATCGCACAGGCCTTGTTCGAGGCAGCGGCAGAGCGGTGAAGCCGCCCAAACACCTTGCCAGCGCGGCCTTCCCGAGCCAAAAGGCGGCATGCTCCACGTCAACGACCTGACCTATCGCATCGGCAACCGGCTGATCCTCGACCACGCCTCCTTCAACCTGCCTGACGGTGCGAAGGTGGGGCTCGTCGGGCGCAACGGTGCGGGCAAGACCACCCTGTTCAAGATCATCCAGGGTGAGCTCACCACCGAGAGCGGCACCGTCACCCTGCCCCGCGGCATGAAGATCGGCGCTGTGTCCCAGGAGGCGCCCGGCGGCCCCGAGACCTTGATCGAGGTGGTGCTGGCTGCCGACAAGGAGCGCGCCGCCCTCCTCGCCGAGGCGGAGACGGCCGACGGCCTGCGCCGGGCCGAGATCGAGACGCGGCTTACCGATATCGGCGCCCATTCGGCCCCTGCCCGCGCGGCCGCCATTCTCCACGGGCTCGGCTTCGACGCGGAGGCCCAGAACCGGCCCTGCGCGGACTTCTCCGGCGGCTGGCGCATGCGGGTGGCATTGGCCGCCGTGCTCTTCACCGAGCCCGACCTGCTGCTCCTCGACGAGCCGACCAACTATCTCGATCTCGAAGGCACGCTCTGGCTCTACGACTATCTCGGGCGCTATCCGCACACGGTGCTGATCATCAGCCACGACCGCGAGCTGCTCGACACCTGCGTCAACCACATCCTCCACCTCGACCGGGGCAAGCTCGCGATCTATCGCGGCGGCTATACGTCGTTCGCCAAGCAATATGCGGAAAAGCGCGAGCTCACGGCAAAGGCAGCGGCCAAGCAGGAGGCCGAGCGCAAGCACCTGCAGGCTTTCGTGGACCGCTTCAAGGCCAAGGCCTCCAAGGCCCGTCAGGCGCAGTCGCGCGTGAAGCGGCTGGAGAAGATGGAGGCGATCACGACCATCGTGGAAGACGACGTGCTGCCCTTCAACCTGCCGGGACCTGAACGCCCCGCCGCCCCGCCGCTGATCACGGTGGAGAGCGGTGCCGTCGGCTATGGCGAGCGCATCGTCCTCGACCGCCTGAATCTCACGATCTCCCCTGACGACCGGATCGCCCTGCTCGGCTCCAACGGCAACGGCAAGTCCACCTTCTGCAAGCTCATCGGCGGCAAGCTCGCACCCATGAAGGGCGAGATGCGCACACCCACCCGGATGGATGTCGCCTACTTTGCCCAGCACCAGCTCGATGAATTGAACCCGAAGGCGACCGCGTACGACCATGTGGCCGAGCGCATGCCCGACACGCCCGTCGCCAGGATTCGCGCCCGCACGGCGCAGATCGGCTTTCCTGGCGCGAAGGCCGATACGCCGGTCTCGGCTCTGTCGGGCGGCGAGAAGGCGCGCCTGCTCATGGGGCTTGCCGCCTTCAACGGCCCTCACCTGCTCATCCTCGACGAGCCGACGAACCACCTCGACATCGATAGCCGCACCGCCCTGATGGAGGCGATCAATGATTATACCGGCGCGGTAATCCTGGTCAGCCACGACCGCTTCCTGATCGAGGCCTGCGCCGACCGTCTCTGGATCGTCGGCAACGGCAGCGTGAAGCCCTTCGATGGCGACATGGACGATTACCGCCAGCTCGTTCTCTCGGGAGAGCTCGATCCGCAGAAGCGCCCCGATAGACCCCAGGCCTCCACAGCCTCCAAGGTCGACGAGCGCCGGGCCGCTGCCGAGCGCCGTGCTGCCCTCGCCCCCCTGCGCAAGAAGCTGGAAGCTCTTGAGAGCCGGATGGCCAAACTCACGGACGTCATCGGCAAGGTCGATGCCGTCCTAGGCGACGGAACTGCTTTCCAGAAGGATCCGGCAAAGGCATCCGAGCTGTCCAGAATGCGCGCGGAGGCCGCATCCACCCTGGAGACGGTCGAGGAGGAGTGGTTGGCACTGAGCAGCGAGATCGAGGAGGCGGGCGCCTAGAACAGGCAGGTGCCTGCCCGCTCCTACTCCCGTAGAGCAGCGGAGCTACCTCCTCGGAGCGCACCCAAAATTGAAACATGATCGTAAGCTGATCCTCGCCTTACGGGGGAGGCTGACCATGAGAATCCTGATTTCCGCCTGCACCGACAGGGCCTTTACGGGAGGCCTCATGCCGATGGCCCATCTGATGATCGGATCGGCGTCGGCCGTGAATGACAACACGGCTCAGACTCAATCCAGATGGAGGCTTCGTCTGCATCGGGGGCACCCTGCCGATCTGACACGTCAGGCGGCCTCGTAGGCAGGGTGCGGGGGAGCACATCGGGCCGTTCCATGTGGGGTTAGCTTCCGGCTGTCCTCGATGGAGGCTTCGATGGCTCAAATCCTAACTTACTGCACCACGAAACTGTTCTCCCACGCCATTCTGCCGCTGGTGATGATCAAGCCGCAGCCAGTCGCAAACGCCAATGACGACGAACCCCTGGCGCCGTTCCCGAGCGTGTGGCGGTAAGCGGCCGCCTTGCCCCAAACGCATTCCTCAGCGGACGATCTTAAAAAATCATAGAGTGCCCTGAGGCACCTTAGGGCTCGTCGCTGCATCTCCAGGTCGTGAACACGCGCCATTATTGCTGCGTTCATCATGAGAGGCGTACATCGGTACACCTGGAATGGAGAACGGACCATGTTTCGTGCAGTTTTGGCCACAGCAGTGCTCATGAGTGGCGCCATGTTCGGCATATCTTCGGAAGCACAGGCACAAGAGTTGGTGCCTTGCGCACGGGAGAACGGGTTCTGTCGCGTTCCTTATCCGACCCGTGTGATCTACGGCATTCCCGGTCGAGGCGTCGAGGTTTTCGTTCGGGAGGGCGGCATCCCCTGCTCCAACAGAGCGTTCGGCGATCCCGCTCCTGGTGTTGCAAAGCGCTGCGCCTACATCGCCCGTGGAAATGATAGAGGCCCGAGACGGTACGAGGAGCGATCCAGACAATACGACGACGGGTATCGCAGGTCCTTCCGCGAGTATGATCGTGGTCCGAGAGACTATTATGACGACGGATACGAGCGCCCTTACCGATCCTACGAAGTTTATTGATCCGTAGGCGGACAGCCAATTCATGAATGAGGGAAATAGAGGAGGCTGGCGCTCAGGTCTTGAGCGCCAGCCTCTTTGCTAATGGAACTCCCACTACCCTTTACAGGACGGCGAGAACCTATTCGCGCCCTGGCCCGATTTTTACCAATCGTTCATCATGATTTCAGTTCGCGATCGAGCCGGCGGTTATACGCCCGATGAACAGGACGCCTTGCCACCATTCAGCCGTCCTGTCCGATGATGCAGTCACGAGTGGTTAACCGCCCTGTGGCACTACTTGGGCCTGATACCTTCGACGGGTCTCGCAATGAGCAGCCCGGCAACAGAAGACTGCGGAGACAACGATGGCGGCCATCTACGGGGATGATTTCGACGAAACGATTGAAGGCTTCGATAGCTCAGATACCATCTACGGCTATGACGGCAATAATCTGATCTACGGCTGGGATGGGCACGACGACATCTTTGGCGGCTGGGACCACGATACGATCGATGGCGGCTTCGGGGACGATTATCTGATCGGCGGCGCCGGCCATGACGATCTTTACGGCGGTGATGGATGGGACGACCTCTATGGCGGATCCGGTCTCGACTATCTCTCCGGCGGCTTCGGTGAAGATCTTCTGTCCGGCGGAACCGGGCGCGACACGCTGGCCGGCGGCGCAGGAGAAGACGAGTTCCTCTTCAAGAAGGGCGACTCGGGCGTAACCTCCAGCACGGCCGACACGATCACGGACTGGAACCGTTCCTTCGACTTCATCGACATGACGATCAAGGGTACCAGGAGCAATTACCGTGAGGTCAAGACGGACGCAGCCTCCATCGCAACAGCCGCTTCGGATGCCGACTTCCTGTACGGTGACACCAATGTCAGGCACGTGTTCCTGTACAACCCTAAGACGGACAAGGGCTTCCTGATCTCCGACCTCAATGCGGACGGCTATTTCGATACGGGCATCGTGCTCAAGAGCGCCGGTTTCGCATCCGACATGAGGTACGATTACATCATCTGAGACCAAGTTTCGCATCAACGAAAATGGCCGCACTTGTTGCGGCCATTTTCATTTGGAGACTCGAAGACGCTGACCCGGAAAGGCTCAGAGCATAGGCATGATCTTTAAGGCTTCACCACCCGGTCGAGCCTGTTGTTCACGAAGAAATACAACTCGCGACCGCCGGGCTCGGAATAGAGCACCTGCACTTCGCGCTGCCCTTTGCCGCTCTCACCCACGAGCACGTCGGTGGCGGGCTTGCCCTTCAGGCGCACGAGATCGCATTCGGTGATGCCGGGCTCGATGGCGGCAGCCGTTCCCGCAGACGCGCCAGTGCAACGGCCATCGGGCCCAAGGACGGGGCCGTCGATCACAGGACCCAACGCAGCCGAAGGCGCAGGTGCGGCGGCCACGGGCACCGCCGCAGACGGCGCCTGACTGCGCGTGCTGTTGCACGCGGAGAGAACCAGCGCCACGAGGACGACGCTGGACAGAACTTTCACACTCATTCCCATCAATCCTTGTTGTCGGCCGCCCTCGCCTGCAGGGCCTCGTCGAAGAGCCTCTGCACATCGGCCTTGAAGGCCTGCCGTGACGCCTGCCGCGAATAGAACATGTGGCCGCCTTCGTAAACCGTCAGCCCCACACGGCTCTGGGGGCCGAGGTCGGGCAGCTGGTTCAACAGCAGCTGGGAGGTGAAGTATGGCGTCACAAGATCAGTGAAGCCGTGAGTGACGAGCACGCGGAGTTTGCCGTCGAGCGACAAAGCCTGCCGCAGCTCTTCCAAGTTTTCGGGGCCGTTGCGTCCGTTGCCCCAGCGCCATGCGCCGTTGACGGATCCGTTGAGCAGGCTGTAGCGTCCCTCCGCCTTGTAATTCAAAGTATGGGTCAGGTGATGGATGATCGCGCTCGACAAGGGCGCGGTCATGCCGTCGAGAACCGGATCCTCGAATCGGGAGACCTGGGCATTCGGGTTCGGGTCGGCGATGGCCACATTGGTGTCATAGGCGCTGACGATCTCGGACGAGCCACGCCGCAATTCCCTTTGAGCAGCACGCATATCGATGCGCCCTGCCAGGCGCCGCGAGACTTCGGGGCTGAGCCCGCTCAGTTCGGCGACGCGCCGGCTGACGCGCTCGACCGCCTCCTTGTCCTGGAGCCCACGCATGAGGTCGACCAGATACTCGCCGGACGCATAGGCCTCCGCGCCCTTCAACGCCTCGCGCGAAACAGATCCGTTCCGCGACAGGTTCGCCGCCGCAAGCGACGGCAGGAGCCCTGCACTGGTCCAGGGTGCGCCGGCACCCTGGTCGAGCCAGTCGAAATCAAAAACCGGGGAGACGAGAACCAGTCCGCTGAAGCCAACGCCCTGATCGCTCTGGAGCTTCTGGGCCAGCAACGGACCTCTAAAGCCGCCATAGCTTTCGCCGGTAAAGAATTTCGGCGACATGAGCCGGTTCTTCTCCTTGAGCCAGCGCATGACGAAGGCGGCGAGCCCGTCGATATCACCCTGAACGGAGTAGAACCGCTCCCGCACAGGATCACCGCCGACCACGCGGCTGTAGCCGGTTCCCGGCGGATCGATGAAGACGATGTCTGTGAAGTCGAGCCAGGTCTCGGCATTGGGCACCAGCGCCGGAGGAGCCGAGGGGCTGATCGTCGGGCCATCGAGGGGCAGGAGCCACGGTCCGATGGCGAGAAGGTGCAGATAGGCCGAGGATGCGCCCGGGCCGCCGTTTACCACGAAGGTCACCGGCCGAGTCACTGCGTTCGAATCGTCCCGCGTGTACGCCACGAACCCGATCTCCGCCTGCGGCGCGCCCTGCGGATCGGCCAGCGTCAGATGCCCGGCCGTTGCGGTAAACGACAGGGTCTGACCAGGGAGTTGAAGCGTATGCCGCGTGACCGATTCCGGCGGCAGTGCCTGCGAATCCCTGGCCTCGGGCCGGGGTCGGCGCTGCTCCTGCTGCTGCCCTTGTGGCGCCTGCTCTTGGGCTCCAGCCCCAAGGGGCACAGCGAGCGACAGAAACAGGGCGGCATAGAGAGGAAGGCGCAGCTTTCGGGTCATCGGAAGATCCTTGTGGACGCCCTGAAACTGGAGACCCCGCCCCCGGTGGCAAGCGCCGGGGTGATGAAGAGTTCGTGTTCCGGCGCCCGACTCTGGAACCTCCTCACGCCTTCCGCTGCCAGCGGCCGCTCTCGTCCTGCTGCCAATAGGTTGCATCGTGGCCGCCCTCCTTCACCGCCCGCCACTGATCGCGGGCGAAGGCCAGCGCCTGGATGTCGTTTCCGTCAAACAGGATCGCCAGGCGCTGGTAGGCGGTCATGTCGTCCGGCAGGTCGGCGCCCTCCACCAGGAAGCGGATGGAGGCACCGTTGGGATTGGTCCCCGAGAGGGTGATCAGGATCGGTTGATCGGCCGCATGGGCCTCGCGGTCCGTGCCATGCGGCAGGAAGCTCTCGTCGGTGAAGGTCCACAGGTGATCGTCGAGGGCGGACATGCGCTCCTCGGTCGTCACCTGCACGACTGCGCGCCACCCACGCTCCAGGGATTTCTGCAGGAGCGTGGGCAGCACGGACTCAAGCGGCTGGTGCTGGAGATGGTAGAAAAGGACCTCGGTCATAATACCCCTGTCATCCCGGACGGAGCGAAGCGAAGATCCGGGATCGTCGTCAGGATCAAGCACCATTCGCGTCGAACGATCCCGGGTTCTGCTGCGCAGCCCCGGGATAACGCTTCATAGGATCACCGGGTCTCATAATGATCGCGCACGAGGCGGTCGAGGATGCGCACGCCCCAGCCGGAACTCCAACCCTTGTTGATCTCCGTCGCGGGCGAGCCCATGGCTGTGCCGGCGATGTCGAGATGGGCCCAGGGCACGTTGTTGACGAAGCGCTGTAGAAGCGCCGCCGCCGTGCTCGACCCGCCGAAGCGCCCGGCCGAGTTCTTCATGTCGGCGAACTTGGAATCGATCATCTTGTCGAACTCGGGTCCCAGGGGCATGCGCCAGACCCGCTCACCGGTCGCCTTGCCGGCAACGGTCAGGCGCTCGGCCAGTTCGTCGTTGTTCGAGAACAAGCCGGCATATTCCTGCGCGAGCGCCACCATGATCGCACCCGTGAGGGTCGCGAGGTCGATCATGAACTTGGGCTTGAAGCGATCCTGCACGTACCAGAGCACATCGGCCAGCACGAGGCGGCCTTCGGCGTCCGTGTTGATGATCTCGATGGTCTGGCCCGACATGGTGGTGACGATGTCGCCGGGGCGCTGGGCATTACCGTCGGGCATGTTCTCCACGAGGCCGATGGCACCGACCACATTGGCCCTGGCCTTGCGGCTCGCCAGGGCATGGATGAGCCCGACCACGCAGGCTGCGCCCGCCATGTCGCCCTTCATGTCCTCCATGCCGGCGCCCGGCTTGATCGAGATGCCGCCGGTGTCAAAAACGACGCCCTTGCCCACAAAGGCGATGGGCTTGTCGTTGGCCTTAGCCCCGTTCCAGCGCATGATCGCGACCCGGCCGCCCCGCACCGAGCCCTGCGCCACGCCGAGCAGCGCTCCCATGCCGAGCTTCTTCATGGCCTTGTCGTCGAGAATCTCCACCTCGACGCCAAGCTTGGTCAGAGCCTGCGCGCGGGCGGCAAATTCCTGAGGCCCGAGTACGTTCGGCGGCTCGTTGACGAGGTCGCGGGCGATGATGACGCCCTGCTGGATGCCCTCCCGGGCCTTGTAAGCCTTTTTCACCGCTGCGGGGTCCGCAACGCTGAAGACCAACCGTCCGCCGCTCTTGGCTTCGTCCCCGTCCTTCTTCTTGGTCTTGTAACGGTCGAAGCTGTAGCGGCGCAGCTGAGCGCCGATTGCGATATCGGCCACCGCCTCAGGGGTAATTCCGATCTCAGGCAGGTCCAGGACCACAGTCGCGAGCTTGCCGTTCACCTTACCGGCAAGCAGGCCACCGAGCTGGACGAAGTCCACGTCATTGCGGTCCTTTTCGCCGCCGGTGCCGATCACGATCAGGCGGTCTACGGACAGGCCCGAGGGAACCACGATCGACATGGCCGATTTCGCCTTGCCCTTGAAGCTCTCCGCTGCGGCCGCCTTAGCGATCAGATCGACAGCCTTCGGCCCGAGCTGCTTGGCCACGGCGGCGGAGGGCTTGAGATTCTCTCCAACGAAGACGATGAGATCGCCGGATTCAACTTTCCCGTGGGCCTGGAAGTCGATCTTGAAGCTGTCGGCCATGAAATCCTCTTTGTTCTGGTGCATGTCCGGTCTTAGGGCCGGCTGCGACGCTGATGCGCGATAGTGACGGTTGGGACATATATCATATTGCACGCTCGGGAACGGGGAAGCTGCCGTGAAATCGGCGCAATCTAAGGCTGTTGAAAACGCCCGTCTTGCCTGAGACCGTGTGACACGATACCCAGGGCGCAACCGCCCGGGGGCGAAGGGCCTTATGACACTTCTCGAACGCTACATCCTGAAAATCACATTCAGCGCCTTCGCCGCCTGCCTGGTTGCCCTGACAGGTGTGATCTGGATCACGCAGGCTCTGCGCGAGCTCGACCTGCTGACCGGCAAGGGCCAGACCCTCCTGATCTTCCTGACGGTGACGGGCTTGTCCCTGCCGGCCTTGATCAGCGTCATTGCGCCGGTCGCTCTGTTCCTCGCCACCATCTATACGCTGAACAAGCTGAACGGGGATTCCGAACTGATCGTCATGAGCGCCGGGGGCATGCCTCCGGGGCGGCTGCTGCGCCCCTTCCTGGCGCTGGCGGCGTTCGTGTGCCTGGCCGTCGGCATCATCTCGATCCACATCATGCCCGCGAGCTTCCAGGAGATGCGCCAGCTGTTCACGAAGATCCGGGCCGACTTCGTGGGTACCATGGCCAAGGAGGGCCAGTTCATCAGCCTGGAGAACGGCATCACCTTCCATTACCGGGAACGCCAGGGGGATTCCCTGCTCGGGATCTTCATGGAAGACCTCAGGGAGAAGAACAAAGCCATCGTGTATCTGGCCGAACGCGGCCAGACCGTCGAGCAGAATGGAACGGCCTATCTGGTTCTCCAAAAGGGCAGCGTTCAGCGTAAGGAGCCGAACAGCCGCGATTCCTCCATTGTCGCCTTCGAGCGCTATGCGGTCGATCTGTCGGCCTTCAACAAGGAGGGCGGAGAGGTCGTCTACAAGCCGCGGGAGCGAAGCACCATGCAGCTCCTGTTCCCTGACAAGAGCGAACCCATCTACCAGGAACAGTCAGGGCGCTTCCGGGCCGAACTGCATGAGCGCCTGTCCTCCTGGCTCTATCCGCTCGCCATGATGATGATCGCCTTCGCGGCTCTCGGCGAGCCCCGCACGACCCGACAGGGCCGCGGTTTGGCAATTGCCAGCGCCGTCGTGGCGATCGTGCTGATGCGAATCCTTGGTTTTGCCGCATCGAGCGGCGTCGCCCGGACTCCCGCTGCGGTGGTCGCGATCTATGCCGTGCCGCTAGCGAGCATCTTCATCAGTCTTCTGCTGATCCTGCAGGGGCCGGCCATGCGGTCAGCCCAGACCAAGTTCCTGAGAGCGCTCAGCAATCTGCTACCGGCACGCTCTCCCGCGATCCAGAAGGCCTGACCATGCTGATCGGCCGGACCCTTGGCTTCTACTTCTCGCGGCAGTTCCTCAAGACCATCTTCCTGGTCTTCGCGACGGTCTTCACCCTCGTTTATACCCTGGACTTCGTGGAACTGATGCGGCGTGCCGGTGATGCGCCGGGTGCAACGGCGGCCGTGATCGCCCAGCTCGCCCTGTTCCGCACCCCGGCCATTGCCGAGCAGGTGATGCCCTTTGCGGTGCTGTTCGGCAGCATGGCGGCTCTCCTGCAGCTCAGCCGCAAGCTCGAACTGGTGGTGGCCCGGGCGGCGGGAATCTCCGCCTGGCAGTTCCTTCAGCCAGGGCTCCTGATCGCGTTGCTGATCGGCGTGCTCTCCGTCACCGTCTACAATCCCCTTTCCGCCATTCTCAAGCAGCGCGCCTCCACCCTGGAAACGAGCATCTTCTCCAGGAATATCCAAACCCGGGACAAACCGATCTGGCTTCGTCAGCGAAGCCAGGACGGGCAAGCCATTTTCCGGGCGAACGGCTCGGCGACGAACGCTGCGACCCTCTATGACGTCACGGTTTATGCTTTCGACCACGATGGCGTCTTCAACCATCGGGTCGAGGCCCGCGAAGCGAGCCTGCACGAGGGTTTCTGGGAGCTGAAGGAAGCCAGGATTCTGTCCGCCACCGAGGAGCCTCAATCCCACGATCGTTACCTGATCGCCTCGAGCCTGCAGCCCTCGGAGGTTCGACAGAGCTTCATTGACCCCGATGCAGTTCCGTTCTGGAACCTGAAGGAAACGATCAGCCGGATGGAGCAGGCGGATATCAACGCCACCACCTATCAGCTTCATTACGACCTGCTTCTGGCCCGCCCTCTGCTCTTCATAGCCATGGTCTTTGTGGCCGCATCCGTCTCGTTAAGATTCTTTCGATTTGGCGGTGTAGCCATGATGGTTCTGGGTGGCGTCGCAGCCGGGTTCATGCTTTATGTCGCCACTGAGCTTATGGCGGAGCTTGGAGCCTCCGGAATCATCAGTTCCCTGGTTGCGGCTTGGTTTCCTGCTGTAGTAGGCAGTCTTTTAGGGACCTTAGCCTTATTGTACCAAGAGGACGGCTGACCGTTCTCGATAAGAAGTATTGCGAAGGAGTGGGGATGCGGCGGCTTAAGACAACGATCGCAACGTCTGCGGTCGCAGCGGCACTGGTATATGCCGCTGGGTCAATGCCTGCGCTTGCTCAAGCCACGCTCAACGAGGCCATCGGCGCCCGTGCCCAATCGGGATCCGGGGAGGATCGCCTCCTCGTCGACGCCAGGGAAATCGTCTACGACAACGACCGGAACACGATTGCGGCCTCCGGCGATGTGCAGATGAACTACCAGGGCCGGACGCTCCAGGCCGACCGGGTCACCTACGACCGGAACACCGGCCGCGTCTTCGCCGAGGGCAATGCCCGCCTGACGGATGCCAACGGCACCGTCGCAACAGGCGACCGTTTCGAGCTCACCGACGACTTCAAGAACGGCTTCATCGATTCCTTAAGGGTCGTTCAGACCACCGTCGAGCAGGGCCGTCCCCTGACGACCCGTTTCTCCGCCCCACGGGCCGAGCGCGCGGAAGGCGAGACCACGACCTTCGAGCGCGGCACCTACACGGCCTGCGAACCCTGCAAGGACAACCCGGAACGCCCCCCGCTCTGGCAGGTGAAGGCGGCGAAGATCATCCACAACAACAGCGAGCGGACGATCTATTACGAGGATGCCACCCTTGAGTTTCTCGGCATCCCGGTCGCCTACCTGCCCTATTTCTGGACGCCCGACCCGACCGTCAAGCGCAAGACGGGCTTCCTGGCGCCGCGCTACGTCTACTCGAACACCCTGGGCTACGGTGGCTCGATCCCGTTCTTCTGGGCCATCGCCCCTAACTACGACCTGACGATCAGCCCGACCATCCTGAGCAGGCAGGGCCTCCTCGGGCAGGTCGAGTGGCGCCACCGCCTGGAGACCGGCGCCTACAGCATCCGCGCGGCCGGTATCAACCAGCTGGATCCGGAGGCCTTTCTCCCCTCTCCGTACGGAGCCGGAGATCGCGACTTCCGTGGCTCCCTGGAGTCTTCGGGCGAATTCTTCATCAACCAGAACTGGCGCTGGGGCTGGGACATCGCCCTTGTTTCCGACAAGTGGTTCCTCACGAACTACCGCATCCGCAGCGAGAGCCTGAGCAACTATTACGTCAAGGAATCGATCTCGACCCTCTATCTCCAGGGTCAGGGAGATCGCTCATTATTCGATGCGCGGGGCTACTATTTCCAGACCCTCTCCACCTACGATTGGCAGAAGCAACAGCCGGTCGTGGCTCCGGTGATCGACTACAACAAGCGCTTTACGCCTCCGACCATCGGCGGCGAGTTCGCCCTCGATGTGAACGTCACCAGCCTGTCCCGCGAGGCTGCACAGTTCGACCCGCTGTCTAACGCCAACACGACCTACTTCGGCATTGCGCGGACCTGCACCGTGTTCGATCCGAGTTCATGCCTCGTTCGCGGCATCAGCGGCTCGACGTCTAGAGCTTCCGTTACGGCATCTTGGCGACGTGAGTTCATCGACCCCATCGGCCAGGTCTGGACCCCGTTCGCCTATCTGCGGGCCGACAATTTCTGGGTCGCTCCCGACTTCAACGGCTACCAGAACCAGAAGCTCGAGAACTTCATTGACGGGGATGACGACTATCTCTTCCGCGCCACCCCGGCGGTCGGTCTCGAATACCGCTACCCCTTCATCGCCAGCCTCGGCACCTCGGGCCAGCAGATCCTGGAGCCCATCGCCCAGATCGTCGCCCGCCCGAACGAGACCCGGATTGGCAACCTTCCCAACGAGGATGCCCAGAGCCTCGTGTTCGACGACACGTCGCTCTTCGACTGGGACAAGTTCTCCGGCTACGACCGCGTCGAGGGCGGCGTGCGCGCCAATGTCGGCCTGCAGTACACGGTCACCGGCGCGGACAACTTCTATGCCAACATGCTGTTCGGCCAATCCTATCAGATCGCGGGGCGCAACTCGTTCCGGCAGGGTGACCTCGCCAATGTAGGCTTGGATTCGGGCCTCGACTCCCGGGCATCCGATTATGTCGGCCGTTTCCAGATCTCGCCAAACAGCAACTTTGCGTTCGTGACGCGCGGACGCTTCGATCAGGAAGATTTGAACCTGAACCGGTTCGAGGCCGGCATCCGGGCAAACTTCAATCCCTATCTGCCGGTTTCGACCTCGCTGACCTATGCCCGTTACGAGGCTCAGCCGGCCATCGGCTTCCCGACCCGCCGCGAAGGTCTGCTGGCCTCCGCCCGCTGGGACATGACGCCGAATTGGTACGTCACGGGCTCGATCCTCCTCGACCTGGATCGCTACTTGGTGGCGCGCCAAGGTGCTATCCCGATAGCCGTTCCGGGAGCAGCGATTTCCCAACGTGAGAACGTCGCTTATGTTGCCGGCATGTCCCTAGGTCTGGGCTATATGGACGAGTGCACGACCTTCGCAGTGAGCTACAGCATTACCCCGCGCGACATCACTCTGACCTCGGGCGAGAAGGAGCAGAACCACACGATCGCCTTCAGTCTTGAGCTCCGCTCCCTCGGCGAGGTGGGCTATACGCAGAGACTCAGCGGTTCCGACGATGAGTGACGGTGAAAGACACCGGTGCCAGCCTTGAACCAGCCCTCACTCCTGCTGACGCAGGGTGACCCTGCCGGGATCGGGCCGGAACTGGCCCTGAGGGCCTGGATGCTGCGGGAAGAACGGACCCTGCCCCCTTTCGCAGTCTTGAGCGACCCCGCATTCCTTGAGCGCGTTGCACAGAGCCAAGGCTGGGACGTTCCGATCATGGTCGTCGAAACGGCGCAGATCCCGGACACTTTCCCGCAGGCTCTCCCGGTTCTCCCCTTGAGCGTTCCGGTCTCCGCACAACCGGGCCAGCCTGATGCAGGCGCTGCGGCATCGGTGATCGAATCCATCGAGATGGCCGTACGGCTGGTCCAGAAGGGGGCAGCTTCGGCGCTCGTCACCAACCCCATCGCCAAGCACGTCCTCTATCAGGCCGGGTTCCGGCATCCGGGCCACACGGAGTTTCTCGCCGCTCTGGCATCCCAAGGCCGGGATGAGACCTATCATCCCGTGATGATGCTCTGGAGCGAGGAACTGGCGGTGGTGCCCGTGACCGTGCACATCTCCCTTGCGGACGTGCCCTCTGCCCTTACTACGGATCTGATCGTGAAGACCGGACGCATCGTGGCCCGGGAATTGCGGGAGCGGTTCGGTATCGCAAATCCGAGGCTGGCGCTCGCGGGCCTCAACCCTCACGCAGGCGAGAACGGAGCGATGGGAATGGAGGACGTCAGCATCATCGTCCCGGCCGTCGATATCCTGCGCGCCGAGGGCATCGAGGCAGCGGGCCCGCTGCCAGCGGACACCATGTTCCATGCCCGTGCCCGCAGCCGCTATGATGCGGCCCTTGCCATGTATCACGACCAGGCTCTGATCCCGATCAAGACCATAGCTTTCGATGAGGCGGTCAACGTGACTCTCGGGCTTCCCTTCGTGCGCACCTCCCCGGATCACGGCACGGCCTTCGACATCGCAGGTAAGGGCATCGCCCGGCCCGACAGCCTCATCGCGGCCATCAAGCTCGCCGCCCGTCTGGGGGCGTCATGAGCCAGATCGACGACCTTCCCCCTTTGCGCGAGGTGGTCCGGACTCATGGTCTCATGGCCAGGAAGTCGCTGGGCCAGAACTTCCTGTTCGACCTCAATCTGACGAGCCGCATCGCCCGCTCCGCCGGGCCGCTCGAGGAGGCCACCATCATCGAGGTCGGTCCCGGCCCCGGCGGACTGACCCGAGCGATCCTTGCGGCTGGCGCTAAAAGAGTCATCGCCATCGAGCGCGACACCCGCTGCCTGCCGGCGCTTGCCGAGATCGCCGAGCGATATCCGGGCCGCCTGGAGGTGGTCGAGGCCGACGCCTTGCAATTCGATCCGCGCCCGCTGATCGGAGAAGGTGTTGTCCGGATCATTTCCAACCTGCCCTACAATGTCGGCACGGCCCTCCTGACCGGATGGCTCACCGGTGAGCCCTGGCCGCCTTGGTGGACTTCGCTCACCCTCATGTTCCAGCGCGAGGTCGCCGAGCGCATCGTGGCCGACGAGAGCGACCCGAAGAACTACGGCCGCCTGGGCGTCCTCTGCGGCTGGCGCGCGGAATCGCGCATCCTCTTCGACGTGCCGCCCTCCGCCTTCGTGCCGCCGCCGAAGATCACCTCAAGCGTCGTCCACCTGACGCCGCGGGCGAACCCTCTGCCCTGTCGCCTCGAAACCCTGGAGGCGGTCACGCGGGCTGCCTTCGGGCAGCGCCGCAAGATGCTGCGCCAGAGCCTGAAATCCATCGCGCCGGATCCGTCCGAGATCATCCAGGCGGCCGGGCTTGAAGAGACGACACGGGCCGAGAACATCCCGGTCGAGGGCTATGTGGCGCTGGCCAATGCCCTGGACGCCACGCGCGGCTCGCGGGCTTAAGACGATCCAGGGGCTGGCCTCGTCTTTGATGCGGCCTATATGCAGCCCCTCCACGGGGCAGAGCGGGTCTTTCACAGGACCTTAACCGCGCCTCTTCCATGATCGGTTCAGGTAAGCGGCCTCTATACAGCCGCGAGAGGAGTAAGCGGGCATGTCGCAGCCGCGCAAGAGGATCGGGCTTCTGTTCGGTGGGCGCTCTGCGGAGCACGAGGTGTCCAAGCTCTCGGCCGCCAATGTCCTACGCGCCCTCGATCCGGACCGCTACGACATCATCCCCATCGGTATCGGACGGGACGGGCGCCGGCTCCTCTGCGACAGCGGCAATGGCGGTGGACGGGGGGCAAAATCCCTGGAGATCCCCGAGGGATCGCCTCAGGTGGCTCTGCTTCCGGGCGGTGCGGGCGAGATGATCGTCCTGAATGGCGATGCAGGCTCCACCACGCTTCGTCTCGATGCAATCGTGCCCGTGCTTCACGGACCGAACGGCGAGGACGGAACCGTCCAGGGTTTCCTCGAACTCGCCAATATTCCCTATGTGGGTTCCGGCGTGTTGGGCTCCGCCGCCGGCATGGACAAGGACGTGGCCAAAAGGTTGTTGCGCGACAGCGGCCTGCCTGTCGTTCCCTTCCTGACACTGACGCCTCGCACCCGCGTCGACTACCGGAGGGCCGTGGAGGCGCTCGGCACGCCCGATCTGTTCGTGAAGCCCGCCAATATGGGCTCGTCGGTGGGCATCTCCCGCGCCTCGTCAGAGGAAGAATTCAATCACGCCTGCGAGCGCGCCTTTCGCTATGACGGCAAGCTGCTGGTGGAGCGCAGTGTCACGGGAGCGCGCGAGATCGAGTGTTCGGTGCTGGAGAATGCCGCGGGTGAGATCAAGGCCTCCCCGCTTGGCGAGATCGTGCCTGCCGGCAGCCACGGATTCTACAGCTATGATGCCAAGTACATCGATGCGGACGGCGCCCTTCTGCGCATCCCGGCCGAACTCCCTGCCGGTAGAGCGCAGCGTATCCAGGAGCTTGCGGTTGAAACCTTCAAGGTTTTGGGCTGCGAAGGCTTGGCCCGCGTCGACTTCTTCGTCGATCCGACAAACGAGGACAGCCTGTTCGTCAACGAGGTGAATACCCTGCCGGGCTTCACCGCGATCAGCATGTATCCGAAGCTCTGGGAGGCAGGAGGCCTGCCACAAAGCGAACTGATGGAAGTGCTGATCGGGCATGCCATCGCCCGTCATGAGCGCCGGAACCAGCTGGCGCTCGCCTGACCGGAAGCGTCGATCTAGAGCACCTCCGGTTTAATCTGGGTCATGGTCAGCGGCTCTGAAGTAAAAAGCATCTGGTGCAACTCGGCCAAGCTGCCAAATTGCCTCGGGAAACGGGACGACTTCTCCATGACAGCCAGCAACCGCATCGTCCTCTCCAGCGACCACGCCGCCATTCAACTCCGACAGGCCATTGCCGCTCATATCGCGGCGCATGGCTGGGTGGTGGTCGACATCGGGCCGACAACGCCCGAGAGCACACCTTATCCTAAGCACGGCGAAGCGGCGGCGCGGATCGTCGCCTCCGGCGATTGCCGGTTTGGCATCGTCCTATGCGGCACCGGCCAGGGCATCATGATGGCGGCGAACAAGGTAAAGGGCATCCGTTGCGGCGTCTGCAGCGACACATTCTCAGCCCGCATGATCCGCCAGCACAACGATGCCAACATGCTGTCGATTGGCGCGCGCGTAGTGGGCGAAGGGCTGGCGCTCGATATCGTGGATGCGTTCCTGACCGCCCAGTTCGAGGGCGACCGGCATGCGACGCGGGTGGAGATGATTGAGGCGCTGGAGGGGTAGCGCCGTTCGTCACTTCATAATCGATTCAACGACCAGCGGAAACGCTCTAGTCGAGCTTCTCAGCCAACAGCCCTTCGACGAATTCAGACAGGCCGACAAGACGGTCGCGCTTCAAGCGCTCGGCGGCCTGAATCGCCTTGAGGCTTTCGAAAGACCTACCGAGGTCCTCGTTGACGATCACGTAATCGTACTCAACCCAGCGCTCCATCTCGATGCAGGCATTGGCGAGACGCTTGGCGATGACGTCGGGCGCATCCTCCGCCCGGCGCTCGAGGCGCGCCTTCAATTCCTTGAAGCTCGGAGGCAGGACGAACACGGTCACCACATCGTCGGGCAGCTTCTCCCGCACCTGGCGGGTGCCCTGGTAGTCGATGTCGAAGACCATGTCCTGGCCGCCTGCCAGCGTTCTCTCCACGGGCTTGCGCGGCGTGCCGTAGAAGTTGCCGTGCACCTCGGCCCACTCGAGGAGTTCATCGCGATCGCGCAACGCCTTGAACTCTTCCACATCGATGAAGTGATAGTGCTTGCCCTCGATCTCGGACGGGCGCTTTGGGCGCGTAGTAACGGAGACCGAGAGGACACCGGCCCGCTCTTCCACGAGGCTGCGGGTGAGCGTGGTTTTGCCGGCGCCTGACGGTGACGACAGGATAAGGATCAGGCCGCGACGGTCGACCAGAGACTTCGGATCTTGGCTCACCGCATCACTCCACGTTCTGAACCTGCTCGCGGAATTGCTCGATCACGGCCTTCAGTTCAAGGCCGGTCCGCGACAGGGAGACGTCATTGGCTTTTGCGCACAGGGTGTTCGCCTCGCGCCCGAATTCCTGCGCCAGGAAATCGAGACGCCGGCCGACCGGTCCGCCCTCCTGCAGCAGGCCGCGTGCTGCATCCACATGGGCGCGCAGGCGATCAAGCTCCTCGCGGATGTCGGCGCGGGCCGCGATCAGCACCGCCTCCTGATGGAGGCGCGCCGGGTCGAGGGAGTGTTTGCCCTCGAACAGTTCTGCGATCTGGGCCTCCAGCCGGGTGCGGATCGCCTCCGGCTGGCGAGCGGGCGCAGCCTCGGCCTCGTCGACAAGCCGTGACACCAGATCCAGCTGCTGCCCGAGGACGGCGGAGAGCGCCTGTCCCTCTCTCAAGCGGGCCGCCTTGAGCGCTTCGATCAGAGCTCCGACACCCGCTCGCACCGCGGCCGCAAGCTCCTCGTTCTGCCCAGGATCGTCGGAATCGTCGTCGAGTTCCACCACGCCGCGCACGGCGAGAAGACCGTCGAGGGAGGCCGGCTTCACGTTCTCTGGCAGCGACAGGCCACTGAGGGCGGAGAGAAGCGATTGCAGCACGTCCTGATTGACGCGCAGCTTCGGGGCTGACGATGCCTTGCTTAAGGATAAATTGAGCTGGCCCTGCCCGCGGGTGAGCGCCTTGAGGATCTGCCCGCGCGCTTCCTCGCCCATGGCGTCGAGGCCCGAGGGTGCTCGAACACGCACTTCGAGCCCGCGGCCGTTCACGGTCTTGAGTTCCCAGGCCCATTGATAGGCGCCGGTGACGCCGGCCTCGCGGGCAAAGCCGGTCATGCTCGCAATGGACATGCGTAAAACCTCGGACGGAATGAAAATCGGCGCGACCATAATGCGCGCCGATCCAAGAGTCGATTGAGGATTGGGGATCTCCCCGGCCCGTCAGGGCTGCCGGAGAGCCGGAACGTTCTTCGGATTGCTCAGGTCGAAGCTCTTGTTCTTGAGCGGGTCCTTATCGGTTCCCTCGCTGGCATCGAAGCCACGTCCCGGGCGGCCGCCCACCGCCGGAAGAGCATTCGCGGTGCCGCGCAGCGCAGGAGTTGCACCGGGCGGCAGGCCGGTCTGCTCGCCCTCGGGCGCGACGCGATCCACCTCATTGGGCTCAGGTGTCGGGCGGCTCTTCTCGATCTGGCGCCAGCGGGCCACGTTGCGTTGATGCTGCTCATAGGTCTCGGCGAAGGCATGGCCGCCGGATCCATCGGCCACGAAGTAGAGATCCTTCGTGCGAGACGGGTTGGCCACCGCTTCGAGCGCGGCGCGACCGGGATTAGCGATGGGCCCGGGAGGCAGCCCTTCGACCACATAGGTGTTGTAGGGCGTCGCGGCTTCGATCTCGCTGCGCAGGATCCCGCGCCCCAGGGTGCCCTTTCCGCCCACGAGACCGTAGACGATGGTGGGATCGGACTGGAGCTTCATGCGCTTCATGAGTCGGTTGATGAACACGCCAGCCACCCGCGTGCGCTCGTCGGCACGGCCCGTTTCCTTCTCAACGATGGAGGCGAGGATCACGAGCTCCTGCGGCGACTTGATCGGCAGCTCGGGCGAACGGCGCTGCCAGATCTGCTCGATCGCCTGACGTTGGGCCGTCTGCATGGTGTTGAGGATCTGCTGACGCGTGGTGCCTCGCTCGAATTTATAGGTATCCGGCAGGAGCGAGCCCTCGCGCGGGGTCTCGGTGATGTCGCCCGTGAGGATATCGTGCTCGTAGAGACGAGCCAAGACCTGCTCGCTGGTGAGCCCCTCCGGAACCGAGACGGTGTGCAGGATGGCCCGGCCCTGGATCAGGGTATCGATAGCCTCCTCGACGCTGGTTCCAGCCTTGAACTGGAACTCGCCGGCTTTGAGCTGCCCGCGCTGGCGGTTCATGTAGGCATAGGCCTGGAACATCAGGGGCTGCTCGATGACGCCTTCCTGCTTGAGGATCTGGGCGATCTCGCCCGTGCCGGTGTTGCGGGGGATCACCACGACCTTGTCGCTCTGCAGGGGGCCGTCCGTCGTCACCGCCTGCTGCAGCATGGAGAAGCCGAAGATGCCCGCGATGGACACGGCCACCAGCAGGGTCAGCAGACCGCTGAGCAGGGACAGCATGCCCCTGCGGCGGCGGCGGAGCTTCGGCGGCGGCGGCGGAGCCATCGACGGCTTGATGGCCTCGCTCGGGGACCGGGGTGCCAAGCGGGGCTGCGACGATCCGTTCTCGGAATCGTCCACGGGGGCCAGAAGGATCTTTTTCTTTCGTCCGAACATCACGCCGCTTTTCTGGTGTCGGCCGGCGGTCCTGCCGGTCCGCCGACACCCTAGCCGGGATTATGGCGAAAAGCCGTAACAGGCCGCGCCGTTCTCAAGATACGCGACGAAGAATGAGCGAAGCGTTAGTTCCGCCGAACCCGAAGGAGTTCGACAGGGCCACGTTGACCTCTTTGCGCTTGGCCTGCTTCGGCACGAGATCGATGGCCGTCTCCACCGACGGATTGTCGAGATTGATGGTCGGCGGGATGATGCCGTCGCGCATGGCCAGGATCGAGAAGATCGCCTCGACGGCACCGGCGGCGCCGAGCAGATGACCGATCGCCGACTTGGTGGACGACATGGAGAGCTTGCCGGCGGCATTGCCCATGATCCGCTCGACTGCCTTCAACTCCAGCTCGTCGCCCAGCGGCGTCGAGGTGCCGTGGGCGTTGACGTAGTCGATCTCAGACACGTCGATGCCCGCGCGCTTCAGGGCTGCGGCCATACAGCGATAGGCGCCGTCGCCATCCTCGGATGGCGAGGTGATGTGGTAGGCATCGCCCGACAGGCCGTAGCCGATGACTTCGGCGTAAATCTTGGCTCCGCGCGCCTTGGCGTGCTCGTATTCCTCCAGCACCACGACGCCGGCGCCCTCACCCATGACGAAGCCGTCACGGTCCTTGTCGTAGGGGCGAGAAGCCTTCTCGGGCGCGTCGTTGTAACCCGTGGAGAGAGCCCGGCAGGCGGCAAAGCCCGCGATGGAGAGGCGATTGACCGGGGATTCCGTGCCGCCTGCGACCATCACATCCGCATCGCCGAGAGCGATCAGGCGGGCTGCGTCGCCGATGGCATGGGAGCCGGTGGAGCAGGCGGTCACAACCGCGTGGTTCGGCCCCTTCAGGCCGTGCTCGATGGACACGTAGCCGCCAGCCAGGTTGATCAGGCGGCCAGGAATGAAGAAGGGCGAGATCCGGCGCGGTCCACGCTCGATCAAGGTGGCAGAGGCCTCGTAGATGCCCCCGATGCCGCCGATGCCGGATCCGAGCAGGACGCCGGTCGCGCATTGCTCCTCATACGTCTTAGGCTCCCAGCCGGAATCACGAAGAGCCTGGGTCGAAGCTGCCATTGCATAGACGATGAAAGGATCGACCTTGCGCTGCTCCTTGGGCTCCATCCACTCGTCGGCATTGAAAGTGCCATCGGTGCCGTCGCCGCGCGGGATCTGGCAGGCGATCTGACAGGCCAGGTCATCGACCTGGAAATCCGTGATCTTGCCGGCGCCGCTCTGCCCTTCGATAAGGCGCGACCATGTGGCATCGACCCCGCTGCCCAGCGGAGTGACCATGCCAAGACCTGTAACAACTACCCGGCGCATGAATTCCTGCCCTATCGATTGATAAAATTCGGGCGTCGGATGAGTCACCCGACGCCCCTTCAGCTTTTAGGCTGCGTTCTTCTCGAGGAAGCGGACAGCGTCGCCGACCGTCACGATGGTCTCAGCCGCGTCGTCCGGGATCTCGACGTTGAACTCTTCCTCGAACGCCATCACCAGCTCGACCGTATCAAGGCTGTCGGCGCCCAGGTCGTCGATGAAGTTCGCGTTCTCGACCACCTTGTCAGCTTCGACGCCGAGATGCTCGACAACAATCTTCTTCACGCGATCAGCGACGTCACTCATCGTTTTTTCCTCAGTGGCTGCCGCCTCAGGAATTGGGCGGATCAAGAAATAATTTTAGATCAGCTGCTCAGCTGACAACGCTGAAACGGCTACCCTGCGCCGTGCAAAGCCGCATTTTTAAGCGCCGGTCAACCCCTTTGACCTGATCGGAAACATGCTTAACACAAGCTTATCCTGTCTGGCGAGGGGGTGCCGGCACCTGCAAACAGATTCCGGAAACGGCCCTAAGTTACTTTAGAACATGGCCATTCCGCCATTCACGTGCAGGGTCTGGCCCGTCACGTAGGCGGCTTCGCTCGATGCAAGATAAACCACGGAAGAAGCTATTTCCTCGCCATGTCCCAGGCGTCCCATGGGGATCGTGCCCAGGATTCCCTCGCGCTGCTTCTCGTTGAGCACGTCGGTCATGGGCGACTCGATGAAGCCCGGAGCGACGCAGTTCACGGTGATATTGCGGCTGGCGACCTCGGCGGCGAGCGCCTTGGTCATGCCGATCAGCCCGGCCTTGGAGGCGGCATAGTTGCCCTGCCCCGGATTGCCGGTGGAGCCCACCACGGAGCCGATATTGACGATGCGACCGTAGCGGCGGCGCATCATGTTCTTCACGGCGGCCCGGGACAGGCGGAAGGAGGCGGTGAGGTTCACGGCAATCACCGTGTCCCATTCCTCGTCCTTCATGCGCATGAAGAGGTTGTCCTTGGTGACGCCGGCATTGTTGACCAGGATGTCGAGCCCTTCCATGGCCGCCTCAGCCGCCGGGACGAGAGCCTCGACCGAATCCTTGTCGGACAGATTGGCCTCGACCACGTGGACCCGCTCGCCCAGCGACGAGGCAAGCTCATCCAGGGCAGCCCGGCGGGTGCCGGAGAGGGTCACGGTCGCGCCCCGGGCATGCAGGGCGCGGGCGATGGAGCCGCCGATGCCACCCGTGGCGCCGGTGACGAGAGCCTTGCGGCCGGTGAGATCGAACATGCAGGGTTCCTCTTATCCGTTCAGGGATGCCTTGAAGGTGGCGATATCCTCAGGGGCTCCGATGGCGGCGGACGATGCGCCGGTCGCAATGCGCTTCACGAGGCCGGTCAGCACCTTGCCGGAGCCAACCTCATAGAAGGAATCGACGCCCTGAGCTGCCATGAAGGCCACGCTCTCGCGCCAGCGCACGGTGCCGGTGACCTGGCGGACCAGAGCGTCCCGGATCATTGAGGGATCGGTGATGGGGGCAGCCTCCACATTGGCCACCACCGGAACGACGGGAGCGTTCACGGTCACGCGGTCCAGGGCCTCGCGCATGGCGTCGGCCGCCGGCTGCATGAGGGCGCAATGGAAGGGGGCGGACACGGCCAGCATCACGGCGCGCTTGGCGCCCTTGGGCTGGGCAATGGCCATGGCCCGCTCGACGGCCGCCTTGTGACCGGACACCACCACCTGGGCGCCGCCATTGTCGTTGGCCGCGTCACAAACCTCTCCTTCAGCCGCCTCGCGGGCGACCTCGAGGGCAGCGTCGTATTCCAGACCCAGAAGCGCCGCCATGGCGCCCTGCCCTAAGGGAACGGCGTTCTGCATGGCGTTGCCGCGGATTCTCAAGAGCCGGGCCGTATCGGAGATCGAGAGGCTGCCTGCGGCCGCGAGAGCCGAATACTCGCCCAGGGAGTGTCCAGCCACAAAGGCGGCATGCTGCTTCAGATCGAGACCGGCCTCGGCCTCCAGCACGCGGATCGCTGCGAGGCTGACCGCCATGAGGGCCGGCTGGGTGTTGGCCGTGAGGGTCAATTCCTCGGCAGGACCGTCCCACATGAGGGTGGAGAGCTTCTGGGACAGAGCCTCATCCACCTCGTCGAAGACAGCCTTCGCTTGCGGGAAGGCCTCGGCCAGGGCCTTGCCCATTCCGACCGTCTGGCTTCCCTGCCCGGGAAAAATGAATGCGCGCGTCATCAGGAATGGAACCCTCAGTTCAACGAATCCGCGCGGGACTCGCACCCGGAAGGCAAGGAGTCAAGGCGAAGGGCGCGCTGCTCCGCACTTGACCTGTGATCAGATGAGGCGCCGCCACCCCCGCAGCATCTGCCGGTTCACGGGAGGCCTTTGCAGGCTCAGATGTCTCAGGACAATACCCAAGGCATGACCGAGACTTCGCAGAATGGATCTTATGGCTCCCAAGAACAGCCCTCCTCAGGCTTGACCTTGGGAAACTGTACTCAGGCCGGAGTACCTCCGCCGTGCGCACCCACACCTGTCCCCGGCTTGGGCATAGGCCCCTGCGGCAGAACGCATCCTCTTGTTTTCTGAGGGCAACCGGTGTATCCGGTCCCTCTTCCGATATTCCTTGAACCTGAAGAAGGAGCCCCGCATGGCTCGCGTGACCGTCGAAGACTGCATCGACAAGGTCGACAACCGGTTTGAGCTCGTGCTGCTGGCCAGCCACCGGGCCCGCCTCATCTCGTCGGGCTCGCCCCTGACGATCGATCGCGACCGCGACAAGAACCCGGTCGTGGCCCTTCGTGAGATCGCGGACGAGACCATCGCTCCGGACGACCTGAAGGAGCAGCTCATCCACTCCATGCAGAAGTATGTCGAGGTGGACGAGCCGGAGGCCGAAGCCGTTCCGATGCTCAGCAACACCGCCGCGGCCCCGTCCACGGGCGGCGACAACGACGCGGACGTGCAGTTCGACCGCATGAGCGAGGATGACCTGCTGCGCGGCCTTGAGGGCCTCGTGCCCCCGAGCAGCAGCGCGGACGACGACGAGCGCGAATAAGCGTTCTCAAGCCTTTTTTCGGAAAGCCCGGCCCTGCGCCGGGCTTTTTTGTTGCACGGCTTAACCACGACCCGGCATGCCTGCCCTGCGGCAAGGTATTCAGCTTGCGGTCAGAAGACGTTGTACAATATCCTCAATAGCTTCCTGACTTTTAGCCGGATCGAACGGGCCCAAAGGAGATGTCGGCCGAATGATGCGCCAATATGAACTCGTCGAGCGGGTCAAGCGCTACAACCCCTCGGCCGACGAGGCGCTTCTCAACCGCGCTTACGTGTACGCCATGATGGCCCACGGCACCCAGAAGCGGGCATCCGGCGACCTGTTCTTCGGCCACCCTCTTGAGGTGGCGGCCATCCTGACCGATCTCAAGCTCGACGACGCGACCATCGCGGCGGCGGTCCTGCACGATACGGTGGAGGATACCCAGGCGACCCTGGAGGAGATCAACAAAACCTTCGGCCCTCAGATCGGCGCCCTCGTGGACGGCCTCACCAAGATCAAGCGTCTCGACCTCGTGTCGAAGCGGGCGGCCCAAGGCGAGAACTTCCGCAAGCTGCTGCTCGCCGTGGCCGACGATGTGCGGGTGCTGCTGGTCAAGCTCGCCGATCGCCTGCACAACATGCGCACCCTGCAGTTCATGCCGCCGGAGAAGCGCGAGCGCATCGCCGAAGAAACCCTCGACATCTACGCGCCGCTCGCCGGCCGCATGGGTATCCAGGAGATGCGCGAGGAGCTGGAGGAGCTGTCCTTCCAGAACCTCGACCCGGAAGCCTACGAGGCCATCAAGCGCCACCTGCACGAACTCTCGACTAAGAGCGAGAAACTGGTCGAGGAGATCGAGCGGACCCTGACCACCAAGCTAAGGGCGCAGGGAATCGAGGCGGTGGTGACGGGACGTCAGAAGCGCCCCTATTCCATCTGGCGCAAGATGGAGCGGAAATCCGTCTCCTTCGAGCAGCTCTCCGACATCTTCGCCTTCCGCATCATCGTGGGAACCATCGACGAGTGCTACCGGGCGCTCGGCATCGTCCACACCAGCTGGCCCATGGTGCCGGGCCGGTACAAGGACTACGTCTCGACCCCCAAGCAGAACGACTACCGGTCGATCCACACCACGGTGATCGGGCCGGGCAGCCAGCGCGTCGAGCTTCAGATCCGCACCGAAGACATGGACGAGGTGGCGGAATTCGGCATCGCGGCGCACGCCCTCTACAAGGAAGGCGTGAACAACGATTCACGCCTCGCCACGGAAAGCCGCGCCTACCAATGGCTGAGGCGGACCATCGACCTCCTGGCGGAGGGCGACAATCCGGAGGAGTTTCTCGAACACACGAAGCTCGAACTCTTTCACGACCAGGTCTTCTGCTTCACACCCAAGGGCCGCCTGATCGCCCTGCCGCGCGGCGCAACGCCTATCGACTTCGCCTATGCGGTCCACACGGATGTCGGAAACACGGCGGTGGGCTGCAAGATCAACGGCCGCATGTCGCCGCTGTTGACCGAGCTGCAGAACGGCGACGAGGTGGAGATCGTCCGCGCCGAAGGGCAGACGCCTCCGGCCGCCTGGGAATCCCTGGTGGTCACCGGCAAGGCCCGGGCCTCGATCCGCCGCGCGACCCGCGCTGCGGTGCGCCGGCAATATACCGGCCTCGGCCATCAGATACTTGAACGCGCCTTCGAGCGTGCCGGGCGTCCCTTCTCCGACGAGAAGCTGAAAGGGGCCTTGCCCCGGCTGGCGCGTGTCTCGGCCGAGGACGTCCTGGCGGCAGTGGGCCGCGGTGAGATGTTCTCCGGCGACGTGGTGCGTGCCGTCTATCCCGACTACTTCGAGGAACGGCGTGCCGGCAGCGACGGCAGGGGCAGCGGACAGCCGGACGGTGCCGGCAAGAAGAGCCCCGGAGAGCATGCGAGCGGCATTCCGATCCGCGGCCTCAGCACCGACATGCCGATCAGCTTTGCGCCGGAAGGCGGCGCCGTGCCGGGAGACCGCATCGTCGGCATCATGAACCCCGGCGAGGGCGTCACGATCTACCCGATCCAGTCACCTTCGCTCGCGGCATACGACAACGAGCCGGACCGCTGGATCGACGTGCGCTGGGATTTGGATTCGGGATCGACACAGCGCTTCCCGGCACGCATCAAGCTGCAATCGATCAACGAGCCTGGATCGCTCGCCCAGATCACCCAGGTGATCGCCGACCATGACGGCAACATCGACAACGTCTCCATGAAGCGGCGCACTCAGGACTTTACCGACATGACCATCGACCTGACGGTCTGGGACCTGAAGCATCTCAATGCCATCATCGCGGAGCTGCGCGCCAAGCGCGTGGTGAGCCGCGTCGACCGTGTAACCGGATAGAAGCCTATGTCTCCTAAGCCCCGCATTGCCGTCATCATGGACGAGAACACCAGCGGCGACGGCACCCGCTACGAAACTACGAAGGCATATTTCGTCGCCGTCCAGCGCGCCGGAGGACTTCCCTTCGGCATTCCCTACATTCCGGAGATGATCGAGCCGGTCGTGGAGGAGTTCGACGGCTTCATCAGCGTCGGCGGGCGCATCCGGTTTCCTCGCGACTGGTATGTTGCCGACGACGAGTCTCGCTATCCGTCATCGGAGCGGCTCGATATCGAGCAGGCGCTCATGCGGGAATTTCTCGAACGCGACAAGCCGGTGCTCGGGATCTGCAACGGCATGCAGATGCTCGCCTGCCTCCATGGCGGGCGTATGGTGCATGAGGTACGCAAAAGCGGGCCCCATATTCTCATTCATGACGACCGGACGGCCATGCACCCCGTCGAGATCGTGCCGGGCACGATGCTTTCGCGCATCGTGGGCACGACGCGCCTCGACGTGAACAGCCGCCATCAGGAAGCGGTTGTTGCAGTGTCCGATCAAGCCGTCATTGCCGCCAAGGCGGATGATGGTGTGATCGAGGCTGTCGAGATCCCGTCCAGGCGTTTCGCCATCGGTGTCCAGTGGCACCCAGAGGCCTTTGCGACTCAGGACAACCCTGGCAACAGGCTGTTCAGCGCCTTCGTGCAGGCGTCACACGATCGCCGGCAGGGCTGATACAGGAATTCCGGATGCCCATCACCGTTCTCGGTCTCGATGCCGACGACACGCTCTGGCACAACGAGACGTTCTATCAATCGTCTCGTCAGCGCTTCAACGAACTGCTTGCGGATTTTGTCGATGTTGAGCGGCTCGAAGAAGAGATCGCGGCAACGGAAAAGCGCAATCTCGGCCTCTACGGCTATGGGGCGAAAGGCTTCACGCTCTCGATGATGGAGACTGCCATCCAGGTGAGCGAGGGCAAGGTTTCGGGCCAAGCCCTCGGCGAGATCCTCACTATCGGCCGCGAGTTGATGAACCATCCCGTGGATCCCCTCCCCGGCGTTCACGAAGCTCTGGAAGCGCTCTCGGAACAATACAGGCTCGTACTCATCACCAAAGGCGATCTCTTCCACCAGGAGTCGAAACTCGCCGCCTCCGGCCTCGGCAGCTTCTTCTCGGGCGTCGAGATCGTCAGCGAGAAGAAAGCTGAAACCTACACCCGCATCTTCTCGCGCCACGGCGCAGGCCCTGAGCACGCCGCCATGGCCGGCAACTCCGTGCGCTCGGACGTGCTTCCGGCCCTCGAAGCCGGCAGCTACGCAGCGCTCATCCCATTCCATCTAGTCTGGGCCCACGAGGACGCGCCGCTTCCCACCGACCATCCACGCTTCGCCGAATTGTCGTCGCTTGCGGAGTTGCCGCATTGGTTGGCTAAGGTTTCCGGTTCTTCAGGATCCTAAATAGGCGAATAGCTACTCTGCAAAGAACTTCTTATAGAGAAATTTTTTCTCGCATTTCGATCTAACTTGCATAAATTTGCGCCGTCGAACGAATGCGATCTGCATGCTCATATATCTCGTCAAGCGTGTCGACTTTAACCCGCTCTTCCTGCTCTTTGTCGAACAGACCAAGATATTTCACAGTTCTATTAAAGTGCAGGCGAACTAGCGGTTTTCTATTGTTGTCATCAACCAGAATTCCACAGTAGCTCTTTTGATCACGCATTATGACGCGCGAAGGCTTAAGGATGTCTCGTACAATCGCACGAACAATCATGAAGCCTTCGCGCTCTTCATCCGTTGTAGCAATTTCGTCGTCTCCCACTGAATCCTTTATATCCGGGATTCCAGGATCGATGACTTCCGTTTCTGCGAGAGCAGTAGATAGTCGAGCTTGAACAGCATCACGAACCACCTCCCGGAATGCAATCTTCACCATCGGAGTGAATTGATCTCTAACGGCTGCTGTGAATCTCGGGATCTGCAGACCCGCTATCATTAGACGGACGAACTCCTCAGATGGAGCTTCCATCTGATTGACGATTTCTTTCTTGATCGCTGATGTGTATTTGAGTTGGTGCGCAGATTGCAAAATGTTGTCGACGCTGAACTCTGCTTTGGAGAATTTTTTCAATTCATGGGTTAGATGCCCTTGAAGATCCGACAAATCAAAGGTCAAAAAAGGACGTTCATCGAGTTTGTTTGGAGCTTCAAGATCAGTATGAAAATGGAATGTGCGTCCGTTTGTTAGGATCGCAAATTTTGCATCTGTCACTGAGAAGTATCGATAAAGTTGCGCAAGGTGCACTTTATCTAGGTTAGTCATGATCGGCTTACATTCAACAAGTATTCTAATTGCTCCATCAACTTTGATAGCGTAATCAACTTTCTCACCCTTTTTACCAACCGCATCCGCCGTGAACTCTGGAACAACCTCATGAGGGTTGAAAATGTCGTAGTCCAAAGCGTTGAGGAATGGGAGGACAACAGCTGTTTTTACGGCCTCCTCAGTCACCATAGCACTAGAGTGAAATTTCACTTTTTCTGAAAGAATGCGCAATTTCTCTTCAACGCTCATCTTCGCCCCCAGAGTACCGATACGATACAACAACACCGTGAGTTGTATCCGTCAAGTAAGCTTCTTCAGGTCTGAGATTGCCTATTGCCTCTACCTTGAGGGACTGCCAAAAGCGCCCTAGCTGGAGACGCCTATGACCCCGAACGACATTCTCGATGAATTCCGCTCCGCTGGCGCGTTGCTGGAGGGACACTTCATTCTCTCGTCGGGACTGCACAGCCCGGTCTTCTTGCAGAAGATGTTCGTGTTTCAGGATCCGGCGCGCACCGAGCGGGTCTGCCGAGCGCTGGCGGACAAAATCAGAGAGAGGTTCGGAGCTGTCGATTACGTGGTCTCGCCTGCCGTCGGCGGCATCGTTCCGGGTTACGAAACGGCCCGGCATCTCGGCTGCAAGGCGATATTCGTTGAAAGGGAAAACGGCGTCTTCGTTCTGCGGCGCGGATTTACGATTCCGGAGGGCGCCCGTGTGGTCATGGTGGAAGACATCGTGACGACTGGACTTTCCTCTCGGGAATGCCTGACGTCTCTTCGCGAGCATCCTGGAACGATTCTTGGAGCCGCTTGTCTCATCGACCGCTCCGGAGGCAAGGCGGATCTCGGCGTGCCCCTCGTGTCCCTCGTCCAGCTCGACATTCCGGCCTACGCGCCGGACCAGTTGCCGCCTGGTTTGGCTGCGATTCCGGCCATCAAACCGGGCAGCCGAAGCCTGAAATCAAAATAGCTGTTTATTTGTCACACACAGGCTTGACTGCCTTGGTTCCGACAACTTGACTCTTGGAATTTACACGCCATTAAGTATTTTCCATTGTCAGGATTACTGGTCCGAAGGGTTTACAACAGCCTGTTCTGGGGCACGTCATACATTTTTCGCGCAGTTTTATTGCCTGCGTAAATAATAGATGTCGCTTGAATAATGAAGGTTGTTAGGCCGCTCCGGCATACACAGATAGAGAATACTTATGTCAGGCCAGCAGCGGATCGCCCTCTTCATTGATGGCGCCAACCTTTACGCTACCACGAAAACTCTCGGCTTCGATATTGATTACAAGCGCCTGCTGAAGGAATTCCAGGGTCGCGGCTCGCTCGTACGCGCCTTTTACTACACGGCCCTTGTAGAAGATCAGGAATATTCTTCCATCCGCCCGCTGATCGACTGGCTCGACTACAATGGCTACCGCGTGGTCACGAAGCCGACGAAGGAGTTCGTCGACTCTGCCGGCCGCCGCAAGGTCAAGGGCAACATGGATATCGAGCTCGCCATCGATGCGCTGGAGCTCTCGCCGTTTATCGATCACATGGTTCTGTTCTCCGGCGACGGCGACTTCCGCTCCCTCGTCGAGGCCATGCAGCGCCGTGGCGTCCGGGTCTCTGTGGTGTCCACGGTCACCACACAGCCGCCGATGGTCGCCGACGAATTGCGCCGGCAGGCGGACGAGTTCCTCGACCTGTCGCAGCTCGCGTCCCGGATCGGCCGCGATCCCTCGGATCGCCCGCAACGCCCGCTGAATGAGAACGGAGAGCGCCCGCGTCCGCAACCGCGCAGCCCTGCACTCGAGAGCCGCTATGGCATCCGCCAGCCTCAGGATGATGAGTTAGACGTCTGACGCGATCGAATAAAACAGAAGCATGGCCGGGCCTGTCCCGGCCATTGTCTTTTCAGGTCAGAGTGAACTCTCTTCAACCTGGCAGCTCAACCCCAATGCGCCGGCGGTGTTGCTGACGGTGGCCAGGCACAGAGCCGTCCGCTCCGGCGGGATCGAGACGGCAAATCGCGTCACATAAAGCCCGCCCTCCGCCTCAGGCAGCTTGCGCGCTTCAAGACGCACGATATTGGCCTCATATTGCTTGAACACCTCGGCCAGCCGGGCCACGAGGCCAAGCTGGTCGCCGCCGCTGATCGCGATGCGATGGGTAACGCTTCCCGCAGGCCCGGGACTCGGGTCGAAAGCATAGGGAACGGCTCGGATCTCGGCGCCTTCGAGTTCCGCAAGCTGCTTGAGTCCGGCCTCCACGTCGGCCGCCGTCACCTCCGGTGGAAGCTCGCACAGAGCTACGAACTCGGCCCCGGTCCCTAAGGACGCAAAGGTCGTGTCCCGAAGGTTCACTCCGATGTTGAACAGGTGCTCGGCAATGGCGGCAACCAGCCCGACCCGATCGGGTCCGAGAACCGACACGAGAGCCACGGATGCCATATCTTCCCTCCCGGCTGGACGCTCCAGAGGGAACCTAGCGCACATTGCCCTTGCGTCAGCCCTTGTCGCGCATGAGACGGGACTTCTCCCGGTTCCAGGTGCGCTCCTTCTCCGCTTCGCGCTTGTCGTGCAGCTTCTTGCCCCGGCCGAGGCCGAGTTCCACCTTCGCACGCCCGCGCTCGTTGAAATAGATCTTGAGCGGGATCACCGTGAACCCTTCCCGCTGCGTGGCACCGATCAGCTTGTTGATCTGGTGCTTGTGCAGGAGCAGACGCCGGGGGCGCTTGGTTTCGTGGTTGAAGCGGTTGGCCTGCAGGTATTCAGGGATATAGGCGTTGAAGAGATAGAACTCCGCGCCCGAGGGCCCGGCATGGGCATCGCCAATGGTCGCCTTTCCCTGGCGCAGGGATTTCACCTCCGTGCCGGTGAGCGCAATCCCGGCCTCGTAGGTATCGATGATCTCATAATTGAACCGCGCCTTCCTGTTGTCGGCGACGACGCGGTTGGGGCTCTTTGGATCTTTTGCCATGAACTGCTTTATGCGTTGATCAGGCCCGCATGGACCATAGCCGAGCGAACGGCCTGCTTTGCGTTGTCGGAGGCGGGCACCAGGGGCAGGCGCACATCGGCTTCCATGAGGCCGAGCAGCGATGCCGCGTATTTCGCCGGCGTGGGGTTTGTCTCGATGAACAGGTTCGTGTGCAGGGGCATGAGGCGATCCTGCACTTTCAGGGCCGAGGCGTAATCCCCGTTCAGGCAAGCGCTCTGCATCTCGGCGCAGAGGCGGGGCGCCACGTTGGAGGTCACGGAAATGCAGCCATGCCCGCCATGGGCCATGAAGCCGAGAGCCGTGGCATCCTCGCCGGAGAGCTGGATGAAATCAGGCCCCATCATCTGCCGCTGCAAGCTCACGCGCGCCATGTTGGCGGTGGCGTCCTTCACGCCCGCGATGTTCTTCAGCTCATAGAGCCGGGCCATCGTCTCCACCGACATGTCGATCACGGAACGGCCGGGAATGTTGTAGATGAAGATCGGAATGCCGATGGCGTCGTTGATGGCCTTGTAGTGCTGGTAAAGGCCTTCCTGCGTCGGCTTGTTGTAATAGGGCGTGACGATCAGAACGGCGTCGGCACCGACCTTCTCGGCGTTCTTGGAGAAGGCCACCGCCTCCGCGGTGCTGTTGGAACCGGCACCGGCGATCACCGGCACCCTGCCCTTTGCCTCCTCGACGCAAATCTCGACGACCCGGTCATGCTCCTTGTGGCTCAGCGTCGGGCTCTCACCGGTCGTTCCCACCGGAACGAGGCCGCTGGTGCCCTCCTGGATCTGCCAGTTGATGAAGGACCGGAACGCCGCCTCATCTACGGCACCATCCTTGAAAGGGGTCACCAGGGCCGTGATGGAGCCTTTGAATTGGGTCATGAATCTTCCTCGGGTAAATTGCGCCGGGTCCTAGAGGCCACAAGGATTTAACACATAGGAGGTGCGGCGCATGGGCGCAAACCTTCCTTCGGGGAGTTGTCCTAGCTCGGCTCTTAGTGTTTCCTCAAGAGAAACGTCGTCACAATGAGATTTGGGCGACAGCAAAGGGGTTAGCGGGTGAGCCTCAACATGCGTCTTTTCATGGGTCTTGTGACATCCGTCGCGCTTGTCCAACTCTCCACCCTCGCCGTCCATGCCACTGATACGCCTCCTCCGAACACGGAGACATCCCAGGCCAGCACTCTGGAAGCCTTCGTTCCGGCCAATCCGGTGCCGGGAGACCTGGATCACTTGGCCGGGATCTTCAAGGCCTATCGGGACAACGATCTGACCGAGGCCGAGATCCTCAGGACCAAGCTCACACAGCCGGCCGCCCGTGCTCTCGGGGAATGGTTCGCGATCCGCAGCGGCACACCCATCACCTTCGACCGGATCATGGCCTTCCGGAAGGATTATCCGGACTGGCCCCTGACCGGCCAGATCCGGCGCAGAAGCGAGGATACCCTGCTGGCCGAGCGCCGGTCGCCGCCTCAGGTTCGCTTCTTTTTCGCCAACCAGACCCCCGTCACACCGGGCGGACGGATCGCGCTTGCCTTCGCCCTGAAGGCGGACGGCCTTGAGCAGGAGGCCCATGACAAGATCCGCCATGTGTGGCGCGAGGACACGTTCGGCCCCGACGTGGAGCGCCGCATCCTCGACCAATTCCCTGGCCTGCTCACCCAAGCCGATCACCGCTTTCGCATGGAGCGGCTGCTCCTGAAGGAGAACTGGGGCGGCGCGCAGCGAGCTGCAGGCTATGCAGGCAAGGATTACGGACTTCTCGTCAAGGCACGCATGGCCGTGTTCCAGGGCAAGAAGAAAGCCGAGAAGGCTTTCGCCGCCGTTCCGGCATCCCTGCGCAGCGACACGTCCTATCTCTTCTCCCGCGCCCTGCTCCAGCGCCGCAGCAACAACCTGGTCGAGGCCGCAAGCATCATCATGCAGGCGCCGCGCGACCCGGAACTCCTGGTCGATGGCGACGAGTGGTGGGCCGAGCAGCGCCTGATCACCCGCGAGCTTCTCGACAAGGGCGACGCCAAGACGGCCTATGAGGTCGCAAGCCACCACGCGGCCGAGTCCCCGGTGCAGCAGATTGAGGCGGAGTTCCACGCAGGCTGGATTGCCCTGCGTTTCCTGAGCGAGCCGTCAAAAGCCTCCGGGCACTTCGCAGCCGTTGGCAAGACGGCCTCAACCCCCATTTCCATGTCCCGCGTTGCCTATTGGCAAGGCCGCGCGGCGGACGCATCCGGCGAGGCTCAGAACGCTCGCCTGTTCTATGAGCGCGCCGCTGATCATCCCACAACCTATTATGGACAGCTCGCACAGGAAAAGCTCGGTCGGATCAGCGCCCTGAGGAAGGTCGATCCTCTGACGGAGAATGAAAGCAAGGCCTTCAACGCTCTCGTTCCCGTTCAGGCCGTGCAGCTGCTGCAGCAGATCGGCGAGCAGGACCTAGCGATGGGCCTCTATTCCGATCTGGCCCAGACAATGAGCGACCCCGGTCAGCTCGATGCGCTCGCGGGTCTCGCGACATCGCAGCAGAACCCCCGGGCGGTTCTCGCCATCGGCAAGATCGCGTTGCAGCGAGGCTTCCCGCTCGATCAGCATGCCTATCCTTTGGCCGCCATTCCTGACTTCCAGCCGGTCGGGGACGAGGTGGAGCCCGCCATGGTCTATGCCATAGCCCGCCAGGAAAGCGCCTTCAATCCGCGCGCCATCTCCAGCGCCGGAGCTCGCGGCCTCATGCAGCTCATGCCGGCCACCGCCAAGAGGACGGCCCAGCGCTTCGGCGTCGGATTCGATCTGAAGCGCTTGATCGAGGATCCGTCCTACAACGCGAAGATCGGCTCCGCCCATCTGGGCGAATTGATGGAGGACTGGAAGGGCTCTCATATCCTTGCCTTCGCGTCCTATAATGCGGGCGGCGGCAATGTGATGAAATGGGTCCGGTCCTACGGCGATCCCCGCAAGCCGGACGTGGATGAGGTCGATTGGGTCGAGCGCATTCCCTTCTACGAGACTCGCAACTACGTGCAGCGCGTTCTAGAGAACCTGAGGGTCTACCGGCAGCGCCTGAACGAGAAGGCTCTACCGGCAACTCCTGCCACGGCGGACGCGACAAGCACCAACTAGTGATGCAAGATGCGGCTCATCGATGTCCAATGACCATGGAATGAGATGAGCGACACCTACCGGGATCTTTTCGTGTCTGCAGCAGACGGGCTGCGCCTTTACACTCGAGACTATGATCCCGGTACGGCCGGTGCCTTACCGGTCGTGTGCCTTTCGGGCCTCACACGGTCATCCGAGGATTTTCACGACCTCGCCGTGGCTCTGAGCCGCGACGCAGCGCGTCCCCGCCGCGTCCTGTCCCTAGACTATCGCGGCCGCGGCCGTTCCGAGTGGGATCAGGACTGGCGCAACTACGACGTCAAGATCGAGCTGAACGATGTCCTGCAGGTGCTCACGGCTGCCGGCATCGAGAAGGTAGTCTTCGTCGGCACGTCCCGGGGCGGACTAATCACGATGGCCCTGAGCGCGGTTCGCCCGACACTGATTGCCGGTGCAGTCCTTAACGATATCGGTCCTGTTATTGAGGCCAGAGGGCTCATGCGGATCCGCGGCTATGTCGGTAAATTGCCGACACCCAGCACCATGGACGAGGCTGTGCAGATCCTGCGACAGATGTCAGGATCTGAATTCCCAGCCTTCACGGATGAGCAATGGCAGGCCCTGGCACGGGTGACATGGCACGAGAGCGAAGGCCAGTTCATTCTGAACTACGACCCGAACCTGATGAAGACTCTCGAAGCCGCCGATCCGGAGGCTCCATTGCCTGATCTCTGGCCGCTCTTCGAAGGATTGAAGCCGTTCCCTCTTCTCGTCATCCGTGGCGAGCATTCGGACCTGCTGTCCGCCGAAACGGTGCAGACCATGCAGGCAAGACACTCGCGGCTCACGGCTATTACGGTTCCAGGCCAGGGACATGCCCCTGCCCTCGATGGTGATCTCGCTCAGGTGATCGAACAGTTTGTTCTGTCAGTGGAAGGCTCCACCTGAAGGCTGAACACGCAGAGATCTGACGCCAGGATCCTTCAGACAGCAAGGCTGTCTGCTCCACCATCGACGGCGGCCAAAAGAAAAACCCCGGTGTTGCCACCGGGGTTTTTCTGTCCAATCAGACGAGCCGATTAGAAGTCGCGCTGCACGCGCAGGCGAGCTTCCCAGCGATCGTCGTTATCGAGAGCAAGGCCGTCGATGTCGATGTTCGCGTAGATGGCTTCAACACCGATGTCCAGACCGGAGACCGGGGTCCAGAAGATGTTGGCACCAGCGCGCCACTCGGTGAGGTCCGAGATGCCGAGCGGAGCGTCACCGCCGAAATCGACCTGAGCGTACGAACCATGGACGTTCGAACGCAGGGTGGGCGTCCAGTAGTGACGCAGACCACCGGCGACCTGCCAGCCACGGCCGGTCTCGACGTCGCCGTTGAGGTCAACGAAGGCATCAGGAACCGCGAAGCCGCGGAGCGAGCCGGAAGCGCCAACGCCCGTCACGTTCGAGCCGAAGCCGAGGTAGCCGAGAGCGCCGTCAGCGTAGGCAGCAGCAAACCAGAGGGCATCGCCTGCGCCGAGAGCCGGCAGGTTGAAGCCGATCTGCGTGCCGATCGCCCAGCCGAGCTCGCTGTCACCGAAGTCAGTATCATCGACACCGAACAGGTTGGAGCGGGTCTGGTGCAGAGCACCGGAGAGCTGGACCGAGCCCCAGGTGCCGGCGTACTTCACGTTACCGACGAGGTCAGGCCACATCTGGCCAGCAACTGCGCCAGCGGCGTCCGTCAGGCGGTTGCCAGCGAAGGAGCCTTCTTCGAGCGACAGGGTCGCCGAGAAGCCATTGCCGAAGGAGAAGGTGTAGGCGAGCAGGTTCACGTCCGGATAGTCGTAGAAGCGGAGCGTGGTGATGTTGCCGTTCGGCAGGTCGCCGTTGGTGAAGAACGACGTCGTGCGACCAGCGGTCAGGCCACCGAACTGAATGTAGGCCTGGGCGATGTTCGGCGAGGTAGCAGACGAGGTGCCGCCAGCCTGACCAGCGTACACGCCGGTGTTGCGGTCCATCTCCATGCGAACGTAAGCGCGGAGGAGGCCGTAAGCGGTGGCAGTGCGAGCGTCGAGAGCGACGCGGCCACGAGCGCGGAAGCCGATCGAGTTGTCTTCGCGGAACTGCGGCTCGAGGTACTGATACTCAGCGCGGACGCGGCCGGAGACGCGCAGGCAGGTTTCAGTGCCGGGGATGTAGAAGAAGCCTGCGCCGTAGGTGGAGCAGACGCGAACGTATTCAACAGCAGCAGCCTTCTTCACGGGAAGGTCGGCAGCTTGAGCTCCGGCAACAGCCGCGAGACCCGCGACCGATCCGAGGAAGAGGCTCTTAACGAGCTTCATGGTTAAACCTCCAAAGTTTCGAGACCCTGGGGGGCCGGGTTTTTGTGCTTCGGCGACTTCATCGAAGCCCTAAACACGTCCCTTTTCCCCTTAAGAATCCGGCGGTCCGCCTTTTCGGTCGAACCCACCAGGATCACGACTGGGGTGCCCCCGTCGCTGGAGCCACATTATCCATCACCGCCTCGCAAGCAACCGAATGAAGGCGCAAAACAGGCAGCGGCGGGGGCTTTTCAGGGGCATGTTGCACAAACGCAACGCTCCTAACCGACTTCTTTACTTTTCGTTAAGACTTCAGCCCGACTCTTCATAAATCCTTAAGAAAAAAGGCTTTTGACGTGCGATCAAAGTCGCGTGACTGCCTGCTGGAGCCTCTCTTTATACCAGCCGGCCTCAGGGTTGCCCCTGTGCATAAAAGCATTGCATCGACGGCCACGGGTTCGCCCAGATTGCAAAAAAGAGGCCGGAGCGGGTCCGACCTCTTTCGAATCGACGATCTAACAGGGCTCAGGCGACCTTCGGGCCGATCACTCCCCGGCGAATCTGATCTTCCTCGATGGATTCGAAGAGAGCTTTGAAGTTGCCCTCGCCGAATCCGTCATCCCCCTTGCGTTGAATGTACTCGAAGAAGATCGGGCCGATGGCCGTCTTGCCGAAGCGCTGGAGCAGCACCTTCGTGAAGCCGCCTTCGACCACGCCCTCCCCGTCGATGAGGATGCCGTTCCTCTTGAGGCGGTCGAGGGGCTCCTCGTGCTTGGGGAGGCGCTTGTCGATGCGCGAATAGTAGATCTCGTTCGGTGCCGGCATGAACTCCAGGCCTGCTTCGATGAGCGTTTCGATGGATTCGTATAGATCGTGCGAGCCCAGCGCCACATGCTGGATGCCCTCGCCCTTATATTCCTGCAGATATTCTTCGATCTGCCCGGTCTCGCCCGCATCCTCGTTGATCGGGATACGGATCTTGCCGTCCGGGCTCGTCATGGCGCGGGAGTGAAGGCCCGTCAGCTTGCCCTCGATGTCGAAGTAGCGAATCTGGCGGAAGTTGAAGAGGCGCTCGTAAAAACCGGCCCATTCGTTCATCCGTCCGCGATAGACGTTGTGGGTCAGGTGGTCGATGTAATGGAGGCCGACGCCCTTCGGCTTCGGATCCGACCCGCCGAGCCACTCGAAATCGACATCGTAGATCGAGCCCTTCGCGCCATAGCGGTCGACGAAATAGATCTGCAGGCCGCCGATGCCCTCGATCCCGGGAATCTCAAGCTCGTTGGGTCCGACCTGCGTCTGAACGGGCTTGGCCCCCATGGAGAGCGCGCGCTCGTAGGCATATTTCGCATCAGCGACGCGGAAGGCCATGGCCGGAGCGGAGGGCCCGTGCTGGGCCGCGAACCGCTCGGCGAAGGAGCCCGGCTGCGCATTGACGATGAAGTTGATGTCGCCTTGGCGGTAGAGCAGCACGTTCTTCGAGCGGTGCTTGGCAACGACACTGAAACCCATGGTCTTGAAGAGCCGGTCGAGGGCCTGCGGATCGGGATGGCAGAATTCCACGAACTCGAAGCCATCGGTCCCCATCGGGTTCTCTTCGGAAATCGTCGCCGGGGGCGCATCGTGCGGGAACGGTCCCATGGTCTTCCTCCTGTCACGCCTCCGATAACGAAGGCCTTGTGTGAAACCAACGCATCCGCCGTTCGGCGGATGCAATTCTTCGTCAGGCAGCGTCAGGCTGGTTGGCCGGCGCGGCGTCCTGGAAAGTCTTGAGCTCGGCGCAGGCGGCATCGACCGCGGCGATCTTCGGATACGCATCGAGCGGAACATTGAAGCGCCGCGCATTGAAGACCTGCGGCACGAGATAGACATCGGCCAGGGTGACCTTGGGCCCGAAGGCGTAGGGCCCTGGCCCAAGCAGGGCTTCGATGGCATCGAAGCCTTCACGGACCCAATGGGCATACCATTCGTCCGCGGCGATCTGATCGTGCCCGAGACGGTTCTTGAGGTAGCCGAGCGTTCCGGAGTTGTTGAGCGGGTGGATATCGCAGGCGATCAGACTGGCGATGGCCCGGACCCTGGCCCGGTTGACGGCGCCCATCGGCAGCAGCGGCGGCTCGGGATAGACCTCATCGAGATATTCGAGAATGGCAGGAGACTGGATCAGCGTCGTCCCACCGATGTCGAGGGAGGGCACGCGCATCTGGGGATTGAGCGTTTTATAATCCGCCTCGCGCTGCTCCCCCTTCAGCAGGTTCACCGATACCGATTCATAGGAAACACCCTTGAGGCTGAGAGCTATCCTCACCCGGTAGGCCGCGGACGAACGGAAATAGGTGTAGAGCTTCACGCCTCATCCCCTTCTGCATCCTGCGGCGCCAGCAATCGCGCCTGCCGGGTGAGCTTGTCGATCAAGGCGGATAGCGTCTTCTGCTCCTGAGGAGTCAGCACCGATAGGAGGCGCTCGCCGACAGCAAGGGCTTCGGGAGCCACCGCCTCGTAGATCGCCCGTCCCTCCGGCGTCAGGGCGAGCCATTCCTCGCGGCGGTCGTCCAGATTCGGGCGACGCTTGACCAGACCTCGCTTTTCGAGCGCAGAGACCGCCCGCGAAACCGTTGATTTGTGCATGACGCCGTCAGGCGCCATGTCCCTGGCCGTTCGGCATTCATATTGACCGAGGGTTACGATCACACGCCAAGCCGGGATCGAGAGACCGAACCGCTCGGCATAGATCTGAGCGAGCGCGCTCGACGTGAGCCCGGCCAGCACATTGAGCCGGTAAGGCAAAAACTCCTCCAGAACCACCAGGGGTTCGGGTGTCGGCTTTCTCGCTGCAGATCCACTCGCCATCGCCATACCGTTCGTTGCTCGTGCAACAAATAGCAGGATTCGTTGCACGAGCAACTAGATTTGACTGACGAAACGGCAAGTCATCCCGGTTCGAACCCGATGGGATCAGAGTGCAGGCTTGAAGCTCAGCCCATCGCCAATGCTTTCAAGGGTTAAAGGAGGCATCTGCGGGAGTGTCTGCCAGCGAACCTTATCGGCGTCCCGACTGATGTGACCTGTCGTCTTTTTCACTTTTCGCGTCAGGTAGTTGATGCTGAGGGACGTAATGTCGCCGCTCCCTCGGTGAACTGTGTTTCGATCGTAGCCGATTAGCTCGAAACGGTCGGCTTTATGCCGGAATGTATAGGTCGTGTTGAAAGTCTCCCATCCTCCCGCGCTCATGAACCAGTCCAGACGCACCTGAAACCCATCGCGCACGATGGAGATCCCGATCTCCTTGTCGAAGGGATCATCGGCGGCTGGCTCGGTGCGGCGGGAAATGAGGATATGGTTCTCGAACTGCAGGGTGAATTTGCCTGCATCCCCATCACGAAAGGCGATGGCCAGGATGCGAGGATTGGTGTTGAACGGCTTCTCGCCAAGCCCTTCGAAATGCTCGATCACATTCGCAGGGTTGTTTTGGCGCAGGACCAGAATCAGATCGGCACTGCTATCCCGATTGAGGTCGCCGGACGCTTGCGCCTCAAGCATCCATCCTGGTGGGACGAAGTCTTCAGCCGTCCCGGCCTGATGCGGCAGGCTCGGATAAACCACCTCGGGAATGGTGAGGTCCTGAGCCGCTGCGATTGAGGAAATCAGAATCGCAGCGGCAGCAAGACAGGAGCGAATGGCTGTCAGGCAGGAAGCTAATCTCGCCTGATAGCGAGTCATGCTTACACCCGGCCGCGGGTGCGGATCATGAAGGTGTCGAAGGCGTATTCGTTGAGCTGCCACCAGGGCAGGACGTCGGTGCGGTAGGCCACCATCGAATCGTAGACCTTCTTGAAGTTCGCATCCTTGGCGGACAGCTCCGCATAGAGCTCGTTCGCCGCCTTGAGCGAAGCCTCCATGATGGCTGGCGAGAAGGTGCGCAGTTCAGCGCCGGCGCCGACCATGCGGCGCAGCGCCTGGCCGTTCACCGCATCGTACTTGGCCAGCATCCAGTTGTTCGCCGCTTCGCAGGCGTTGGACATGATGGCCTGATAGTGCTTGGGCAGCTCGTTCCACTTCTGCTGGTTGACCACGAGATGCAGCATGGCGCCGCCCTCCCACCAGCCGGGGGCGTAATAGTATTTGGCGACTTTCAGGAAGCCGAGCTTCTCGTCGTCGTAGGGGCCGACGAACTCGGCCGCATCGAGGGTGCCGCGCTCCAAAGCTGGATAGACCTCGCCCGGTGCGATCTGCTGCGGCACCACACCGAGTTTGGCCAGCACCATGCCGCCGAGGCCGCCAATGCGGAACTTCAGTCCGTTCAGGTCTTCGACGGAGTTGATCTCCTTGCGGAAGAAGCCGCCCATCTGGGTGCCGGAATTACCACAGACCAGAGATGTGCAGTTATATTTCGCCAGGATCTCGTTGATGATCTCCTTGCCGCCGGCGAAGTGCCACCAGGAATGGAGCTGGCGCGCATTGAGGCTGAAGGGCAGCCCGGTGCCCATGCCGAGCGCAGGCTCCTTGCCGACCCAATAATAGGTCGGGGTATGGGCGCATTCCACCGACCCGTTCTGCACCGCATCCATGGCCTGCAGGCCGCCGACGATCTCACCCGGGGCGAAGACCTGGATCTGGAACTTTCCGTCGGTGGCGTCCGCCATGTACTTGGCGAAGGTCTGGGCGGTGCCGAAGATGGTGTCGAGGGATTTCGGGAAGCTCGAGGTCAGGCGCCAGCGGATTTCCGGCATGCTCTGGGCAATCGCAGGAGCAGCCACCGTGCCGGCTGCCGCCGCGAGGCCGGCGCCTTTCAGAAAGTTTCTTCTCTTCATCGTCGTCATTGGCGTTTCCCCGGAAAGCATTTCGTTGCAAGTTGAGTGGACCATAACAACCCGGTCGGTGGCAATGAAGCTCTCTTCCCTGAATCAAGGCCGTGATGGCCGCCTTGTGGTCGTGTCGAAGGACCTGACCCGCGCGACGGACGCATTTTTCATTGTCCCCACCCTCCAGCAAGCCCTGGACGATTGGGAAAAAGTCGAGCCTCGCCTGCGCGACCTCGCCGAGCAGCTGGAGCACGGCTCGGTTCCGGCCTTCCGCTTTCACGAGCACGATTGCGCCTCGCCCCTGCCCCGCGCCTATCAATGGGCCGACGGCTCGGCCTACGTGAATCACGTGGAACTGGTGCGCAAAGCCCGTGGCGCCGAGATGCCCGCCTCGTTCTGGACCGACCCGCTCATGTACCAGGGCGGCTCCGACTCGTTCCTCGGCCCGCGCGACCCTATCCCGGCGCCCGACGAGGCGCACGGCATCGACTTCGAGGCCGAGGTCGCGGTGATCACCGGGGACGTGGCCATGGGTGCCACCCGCGAGGAGGCAGCAGCTGCCATCAGGCTGGTGGTTCTCGTCAACGACGTCTCCTTGCGCAACCTGATCCCGGCGGAACTCGGTAAAGGCTTCGGTTTCTTCCAGGCCAAACCCTCCTCCACGCTGTCGCCGGTGGCGGTCACGCCCGACGAGCTGGGCGAGGCCTGGGATGGCGGCAAGCTGCACCTGCCCCTGCTCTCAGCCCTCAACGGCAAGCCCTTCGGCAAGCCTAATGCCGGCATCGACATGACCTTCGACTTCCCGAACCTGATTGCCCATGCGGCCAGGACCCGGCCGCTCGGAGCCGGCACAATCATCGGCTCGGGCACGGTCTCCAACAAGGACGAGGGCGGCGGACCGGGCAAGCCCATCGAACAGGGAGGCCTGGGCTATTCCTGCTTGGCGGAGCTGCGCACGGTGGAGACGCTCTTCCATGGTGAGGCCAGGACGCCGTTCATGCGCTTTGGCGACACGATCCGCATCGAGATGAAGGACAAGGCGGGCCACTCCATCTTTGGGGCCATCGAGCAGGAGGTCCAGGCCTACCGCAAAGAAGCGTGATGCTGCGCCTGGATCACGTTCAGCTCGCTATTCCGGAAGGCGCGGAAGACCTGTGTCGGCCGTTCTATGCCGGCCTGCTCGGCATGAGGGAGGTGCCGAAGCCCCCTGCCCTTGCCAAACGCGGCGGCCTCTGGCTGGAGAGCGGCTCGGTGCGGATCCACCTTGGGGTCGAGGATGATTTCCGCCCGGCCCGCAAGGTGCATCCGGCCATTGCCGTTGCCGATCTCGATGCCCTGGCACGGCTCATATCCGAGGCTGGCCATGAACCCGCCTGGGACGATGCCATTCCAGGCATCCGGCGCTTCTACGTTCAGGATCCGGTTGGCAACCGGATCGAGTTCATGGAGGGCTGATACCTCTAACGAAAAAGGCCGCCGGGTTCCCGACGGCCTTTCCATCAAGCATCGAAAGCTTACATGGCACGGCCGCCGGCGATGCCCTGGGCATGCTGCAGATGCATCTGCAGGTTCGGCAGGGTCTGTCGGGCGAAGGCTGCAAGCGGCGGAACATCGCCGTTCGACCCGTAGGACGAGAACAGGGTCACGGATTCCTGATGGGCCATAACCTGAACGCCCATATAGGCCGCGTCGAAATCGGAAGCCGTCTGCAGTGAGGCCACCATCTGCTGGTGACGCGGGATCATCGCAGGAGGCGGCACCGGCAGGCCAGAGCGGCGCACGGCAGCCGCCATCCGGCGGGTGGCGAGGTTATGGTCGCGGATCATCTGCCGGGCGAAGCGGCGAACCTCGGGATTACGCGCGCGCTGCAAGGCCATACGGCTCGACTCGATCTCCAGGAGATTGGACGAAACTGCGGTCGGCACGAACACGGCCGCGGTGGTGACGGCCATCGGGGCTGGGGCCGATGCCATGGGCGTCATGCAGCCGGCAACGCCGAATGCCATGGCACCGGCGACAAGAGCGATTTTGAGATTCATCGCGGAGGTTCCCTTCCTGTGCCCGGTCCGAACGGCCGAGCTGACGGCTCCTCAACTAGGGAGCACGCCCCAAGTTCCGGCACGGCTGCCTGAATTCCTAACCAATCGGTGAACGCCGTCGCGGGGAACTCTTGGAAATGCCCTGCCTTTTCCTGATGCACATCCTCAGCACAGGGAGAATAGACCATGAATCTCGGCAGCATCCTCGATGGCCTCATGCGCAGCCAGGGCTCCTCAGGTGGTCGGCGGCCGCATCAGCAGGGCGGCATGGGCGGCCTTGGCGGCATGCTCGGTGGCTCCGGCGGCTTCGGCTCCCAGATCCCGGGCGGCATGGGCGGCTTGGCGGCGGGAAGCCTCCTGTCCCTGATCCTGGGCTCCCGCGGCGGACGCTCGGCGGGCGGCTCGCTGATGAAGGCCGGCGGCCTCGCGGTGCTCGCGAGCGTGGCCTTCAAGGCCTATCAGGACTGGCAGGCCAAGCAGGCACCGGGCGCCAGCCAGCCTGGAACCCTGCCCTCGCAGCCCCCGGCAGGCAGCGGCTTCCACCTGGAAGAGGAGAAGGACAAGAACGGCCATGAAATGGGCCTCGCCTTGGTCCAGGCCATGATCTCGGCGGCGAAATCCGACGGGCATCTGGATGGCGAGGAAAGCGCCCGGATCCAGGAGCAGATCCAGCAGCTCGGCCTCGGCAACGAGGAGAAGGGTTTTCTCCTCGACATGATGGCCAAGCCCGCCGATGCCGCCGCCATCGCCCGCCTCCCCAAGACCAAGGAGCAGGCCGCCGAACTCTATGTGGCCTCGCGGGTGGCCATAGGCGACGCGGACACGCCCGCGGAGAAGGCCTATCTCGATCGCCTCGTGGCCCTCATGGATCTTCCCACAGATCTGGTTACCCATCTCGACGCGCAGATCGGCGCAGTCCGCCAGACGGTGGCCACCGGCACGGGAGTCTGACCCGACCGGCGAGGCTCCATGGGACAGCCATGGAGCCTTATTTCTCCAAGATCCATGGAGCACTTCATGAGCGACCACGTCTATAAGATCGTCGAACTCGTCGGCTCGTCCGAGACCAGCATCGAGGATGCCATTCAGACCGCCATCCGGCGGGCCAACGAGACTTTGCGTAATCTGCGCTGGTTCGAGGTCATCCAGACCCGCGGGCACATCGAGAACGGCGAAGTGCACCACTATCAGGTCGTGCTGAAGGCCGGATTCACGCTGGAAGCGGGGAGCTAGCATGCCAGGCTGCAGAGAGCATCAAGCTCGCTGCAGCCGCGCTGCCGAACTCAGATGACGAAGAAGTCCGAGTATTTGAGGACGGCTTTGTTGGTGATGGTGGCGATCTGGACCTGCGCCTTCGATCCCGTGCCGTCCTCATCGTAGTACAGCTTGCCGGTCTTCTTGTCGTAAACGATCCGGTCCTCCGCGTCCTGGGCCTTAGTGTTCTGCACGAACATGTCGCTCGTGAACTTCTTCGGCTTGGAGAACGTACCCGAGCCCAGCTTGGTGAAGATCTTGTTCTCCAGGTAGATGCTGTCGTCCTGGGTGCGGAAGTCGGCGATCTTATCGACATTAGTGCGCTTGTTGAGCCTCGTGTCGAACACGAACACGTCCTTGCCCGCGCCGCCCGCGAGCACATCGTTGCCCAGGCCGCCATAGAAGGTGTCGCCGCCCGCTTCGCCTGTGAGGCTGTCGGCCACTGACGTGCCACGCAGGGTGAAGGGCGTGGTCTCGACTGCGTTGATCACGGACAGGTTCACCGTCGTGGTGGCGATGCCGCCATAGGCATCCTTGGCCTGGACCGTGACAGCATGCTGGCGGGTGGTCTCAAAGTCGATGGCGCCGGTCACGACCAGGCTGTTGCCGACGATGGCAAAGGCGCTGCTAGAGCCCGGAACCAGCGTGTAGCTGATCGCATCGCCGTCCGCATCCGTGGCTGAGAGGGAAGCGGCCACGCTGCCGGCTGGCGCATTTTCCACGACTGTTCCGCTGGAAACGGCAAGGCCTGTCGGGGCTGCATTGGTGAGCGTTGTTAACCCGTCGGAAAACTTCAGGAAACGCACGTTGCGCACGGTGTCCGTGCCGTCAGGTCCTGCCACCGTCACGCTGCCGTCCCCGTTCGAGGTGATCTGGTACCCCGCCTTGGCCCCGGAGAACACGGCCGTGTCGACACCGGCACCGCCGTCCAGGGTGTCGTCGCCGCCACCGCCCTGCAGGATATCGTTGCCGCCGGAGCCGGAGAGGAGATTGGCCGCCCCGTCACCCGTGAAGACATCATCGCCCGCTCCGCCGACAAGGGTCTCGATACCGGAGAGCCGATCGAATCCATAGCCCGTGTTCTGGGAACCCGTGAGCCGCAGGTCGACTGTCGCGCCTGCTGCGCCGAAAAAGAGCGCCGTGTCATTGCCTGAGCCTCCCCTGAGGATGTCATGCCCAAGCCCTCCATCAAGAGTATCGTTGCCCAAGCCCGCGGAGAGATCATTATCTTCCGCGTTGCCGGTCAGCCGATCATTCCCGCTGGCAGTGCCAAGGTTCTCGACATTTCGAAGTGTCAGGCCACCGACACCCGTGTCCTGCCAAAGCGTGAGCCTTAGATCGATGCTGACATCCATTGCGCCGTCAAAGAGGACAAGAGAATCAATTCCCTCTCCCCCATCGACAAAATCCTCAAGTCGGTCGCCATCTTGGATAAGCTCGAAGGTTTCTCGTCCGATGCCGCCATAGGCGATGTTCTGGCCGGTCCCAAGGGAGATGCTTCCGAATTCGGAGAATCCTTCCTGGCCATAATAGCGATCATTGCCTGCGCCCAAGACAATTTTGCCGCGGATCAAGCCTGCATTGGAGACGATGTCGTTTCCGAGACCTCCAACGATTGCCGAGTGATTGCCACTGGGCCCTGCAATGATACTGCCGGTGTTAACTAGATTAGAGGTGCCGCCAGTGGACGCCAGTGTCACGGCCGCGATGGGAATATCAACCGCCCCTGCCGGGACGGAAATGGTTCCGGCATTGACAAGATCGAGCCCAAGCCCTTCCAGCCTCACGCCGCCAATGTAGCCCGTGATCGTGCCCTCATTCCGGAGGCTGATATCGAATGCAGCGTTCGAGCCGATCAGCACCCCAAACCTGCCTCCCGTGACGTTGCCGGACCGACCCACGAACGCCCTGCTCTCGGTCCCTTCAAGGCGGATGCCATCCGTGTCGGCAGCGACACCACCGAACACGGTGGCGCTTGCGCCCAAGCCTGTGCTGACAATCCCGCTGCCCCCTGCCGTGGCGACCGTGATGGCTCCACCTGTCAACACAGTGAGAGAGTCATTCTCCCCCAAAATTTCGCCATCCGTGTCGATGCCCGTGACAAACCTGTGAGCCATGATGCCTTCTCCCGATTCTACGCGATGGGAGTTGACTAAAGGGAAATGAATTTTGCCGCCCCCTCCATACAGAGAGGGCAGGCACTCGGTCACAAAACTCTGCGCTCAATTGCTAAGCAGAAGAATGTCATCTGCAGCTTGCCGAAGATGATACAGTTCGAAGGCGTGAGCCCTCAATGCGTCAGCCTTCTAACTCTTCCCGCAGCATTTCCAGTTCCAACCAGCGCTCCTCAGCGGCGTGCAACTCCGTCTGAAGCTGCGTGAGCGCATCCATGGCTTTCTGGAAGCGGGTGGGATCGCGGGCATAGAGATCCGCGTCGGCCAGGATCTCCTGCACCTTGGCGATCTTGGCCTCGGTCTCGCTCATGCGCTTCGGCAACGTCTTGAGATCGTGCTGCTCGTTGAAGGAGAGCTTGCGCTTGTTCTGTGCGGGAGCCGCAGCGGCGGGCTTGTCGGCGTTCTTGGGCTTGGCTTCCTTCTCGACGACGCGCGCCTGAACGCCGCGGCCCCGCTGGGCCACCATGTCGGTGTAGCCGCCGGCATATTCGAGCCAGCGCCCCTCGCCTTCCGACACGAGAACAGAACTCACCGTACGGTCGAGGAAGTCACGGTCGTGGCTCACCAGGATCACGGTGCCGGAATAGTCCTGGATCATCTCTTCGAGGAGATCGAGGGTCTCGAGATCGAGGTCGTTGGTGGGCTCGTCGAGCACCAGGAGGTTGGAAGGCTGCGCCAGGGCGCGGGCCAGCATCAGGCGGTTGCGCTCGCCGCCCGAGAGCACGCCCACAGGCGTGCGGGCCTGCTCGGGCGCGAACAGGAAGTCCTTCATGTAGCCGATCACATGCTTGGTCTGGCCGCCGATGGTGACGGTGTCGCCGCGCCCGCCGGTGAGCGTCTCTGCTACGGTTGCATCCGGGTCGAGACTCGCGCGGCGCTGGTCGAGGGTGACCATCTGCAGGTTGGAGCCCATGCGCACCCGGCCCTCATCCGGCGTGAGGACACCGGTGAGCATGTTGATCAGGGTGGTCTTGCCGGCGCCATTCGGCCCGATGATGCCGAGCCGGTCTCCGCGCAGAACCCTTAAGGACAGGTTGGACACGATGGGCCGGTCGTAAGATTTCGAGATGCCTTCCGCCTCGACCACGAGGGTGCCGGACTGCTCGGCCTCGGCGAGGCTCATGTTCACCGTGCCGACGGCGCGGTTGCGCTCGCGGAATTGCTGGCGCATGGCGTGGAGGTTGCCGAGCCGGCGCACGTTGCGCTTGCGCCGGGCGGTCACGCCGTAGCGCAGCCAGTCGGCCTCGGCCACGAGCTTGCGCCCCAGCTTGTGATGCTCGGCCTCTTCCTGCTCCAGCACCTGATCGCGCCATTCCTCGAAATGGGCAAAGCCCCGCTCCATGCGCCGGGTGCGGCCGCGATCGAGCCAGACGGTCGCCTCGGAGAGACTCTCGAGGAAGCGCCGGTCGTGGCTGATGAGCACCATGGCGGAGCGCAGGCTCTTCAGTTCGCCTTCCAGCCATTCGATGACAGGCAGGTCCAGGTGATTGGTCGGCTCGTCGAGGAGCAGGATATCGGGCTCGGGCGCCAGCACATGGGCGAGCGCCGCGCGGCGGGCCTCGCCGCCGGACAGATCTGTGGTCCTCTCCTGGCCGGTCAGCCCCAGCTGCTCCAGCAGATAGCGCGCCCGATAAGGCTCATCGCCCGGCCCGAGACCCGCCTCCACATAGGCGAGCGTGGTGGGATAGGCGGTGAGGTCCGGCTCTTGGGCCAGATAGCGCACGGTCGCCCCCGGCTGGACGAACCGTTTGCCGCGATCGGCCTCGATCTGCCCCGCGGCGATCTTGAGCAGGGTGGATTTGCCCGAGCCGTTGCGGCCCACGAGACAGGCCCGTTCGCCCGGGGAAACGGAGAGTTCCGCACTCTCGATCAAAGGCGTGCCGCCGAAGGTGAGAGCGATATCTTGAAGAGACAGAAGAGGAGGAAGTGCCATTCCCGGTCACCTGACACCTCTTGGTCGCAGATGCAAGACGCGTCAGTTCTGTTACGGGGTGGACGGTCTCCCATCTTTGTGCTCCCCTGCTGAGGATAAGCTGAGCGTTTGAATGACACTGACGAAGCGTCTGCTCCTTTTGGCGTTGATCTCGGTTCTGCCGGCGATCGTCATCTGGACGTATACCGAGGTGTCCCTTCGCCGCGCCCGGGAAGCGGAGGTGAACGACCTCGCCATCCGGCAGGCTCAGCTGGTGGGCGCGGAAATCGAGCGGATCTTCGACGGTGTCCAGGGCCTTCTGCTCGCCATCGATGAGACCCGATCCATCCGCGGCTTCGACACGGAAATCTGCAGCCCCTATTTGAAGGCCGTTCAGGAGAAGGTGCCCTACATCCTGTCCATCGTCGCCATGGACATCAGCGGGCACATCCGCTGTCGACCGGCGGGCACCATCGACACCAGCTACTATTATGCGGACAGGCCATACTTCCATAACGCCTTGGGTCAGAAGGGATTTGTAGTCGGCGAGTATACTCCGGCCTTCGAGGAAGGCGGATTGGGGCAGCATCCGGTTCTGCCCCTCGCCCTGCCGATCTGGAACGACAGGGGCGATGTGGTCGGCGTGCTGGCCGCGGCCCTCGACCTGCGATGGCTCAGTCAGAAGCTGAAGGAGCGCACCGTGCCGGAGAACGGCTCGGTCACCGTCGCCGACAGGAATGGCATCGTTCTTGTGCAGGAGCCCCAGTCCGAGCGGTTCCTGGGCAGGCTGCTGCCGCAGGAGTTTTTGATCCAGGCGAGGGCCGGAGAAGCCAGAACCGCTCAAAGCACACTTCCCGATGGAATGAGGCGCGTCCTCGCACACGTGCCGCTGCAACTCCCGCCGAGGGACATCTACGTCAATGTCGGATTGTCGACAAAAGCCGCCTTCGACGGCATCAATCAGGCTGCCCGACGAGGCTTCATGCTGATCACGGCGGCGCTCATTATGGCGCTGTCCCTGTCGGCCCTGCTCAGCCGCGCCTTCATCACCAAGCCCTTCGAGACGGTGACCGGCGGAATCCAGGCCTGGCGGCGAGGCGATTACGGAGCGCGGATCCAGCTGCCGCGTAAATCCGGCGAGTTCAGCATCCTGGCCAAGGCCTTCAACGACCTCATGGATGATGTGGCCGAGCGTCAGCAGGCCCTCCAGGTGAGCGAGGAACGGGCTCGTCTGGCCCTGGAAGCCGGCCATATGGGGACCTGGTGGTACGATCCCGAGAAGAATGCCGGCGGCTGGTCCCCTCAGGCGGCTTCCATGATCGGGCTTCCCGAGACCATGTCGTCGATGAACCCAGAGGACTGGCTCGACATCCTTCATCCCGAGGATTTGGACCGCGCGATCGAGAAATGGCGAACGGCAGTCAAGAACCGAGGCGACTACGAGGACGAGTACCGCATCCGGAAGTCCAACGGGGATATCCGCTGGATCAACTCCAAGGGCCGCGTCTTCCTCGACACCCGGAAGAACCCCGTCTACTTCGTGGGCATCCTGTATGACATCACGGAGCAGAAGCATGCGGAGGAGCAGCAGCGCTTCTTCCTGAACGAGCTGAACCACCGGGTGAAGAACACGCTGGCGACGGTGCAGTCCATCGCCTCGCAGACCCTGAGGACGACGGAATCGTCGGCCCAGTTCAAGGAGGCTTTCGAGGGCCGCCTGCTGGCGCTGTCGAAGACACACAACCTGCTGACGCGGCAATCCTGGCGCGAGGCCGAGCTGCGCGATGTGGCGGAGCAGGAACTGGCCCCTTATCGCAAGGCCGGCGACGAGCGGGTCGTGCTGGAAGGCCCGGACGTGAAGCTTCCGGCGCGCTATGCCATCAATCTCGGACTCGTCCTGCATGAGCTGGTGACGAACGCCGCCAAGTACGGGGCGCTCTCGACCAGCGCAGGTCATCTCGAAGTGGCCTGGTCAGTCATGGAGAGCGAAGATCGCTCGAAACAGCTTCGCATTCGTTGGATCGAAAGTGGTGGACCGCCCGTCGCGCCGCCCAAGCGTCAGGGCTTCGGTTCGCGCCTCATTCGCCGCAGCATCGAGGGCGAGCTGGGAGGCAACATGGCGCTGAACTTTGCCGAGAGCGGTGTGGCCTACGACATTTCCGTGCCATTGGCCCAGCCGACTAGCGCAGCAGCATAGACAACAGGCGGTTCATGCGGCTGCCATAGGGCGCTTTCGTCATGCCGGCACCATTGAAGCGCGCCTGCCGAAACACCGAGCGGGCATGGCTGAAGGTGCGGAAGCCTGCCTCACCGTGATAGGCACCCATACCGCTCGGTCCCACGCCGCCGAAGGGCAGCTCTTCCTGCACGCAATGCAGCAGCGTGTCGTTGATCGCAACGCCGCCGGAACGAGTGCCTGCGAGGACGCGCTCAGTGAGCGCCTTGTCGTGGCTGAACAGATAGAGCGCCAGTGGATGCGGACGTGCGTTGATGAAGCGGCAAGCGCTCTCGACATTGTCGTAGGAAATAACAGGGAGGATGGGGCCGAAGATCTCCTCCTGCATCACCTGAGCATGGTCAGACACATCGGTCAGCACGACAGGTGCGAGCTTGCGATGCGCCGCATTCAGCGTCTCGCCGCCCGGATTGATGTCGTGTACGTGTGCGCCGCGTTCTTGTGCGTCGGCGATCAGGTGGCGAAGGCGCGCATGATGCCGCTCGCTGATGATCGCCGTGTAGTCGGGATTGGCAGCAAGGGTTGGATACAGTTCTGAGACTGCATCTCTATAGGCTGTGACGAATGCTTCCTGCTTATCACTCGGCACCAGCACGTAGTCGGGCGCGATGCAGGTCTGGCCTGAATTGAACAGCTTGCCGACGGCGATCCGCTCCGCCGCCTTCTCGACGGGGTAATCCGAGGCGATCAGCGCAGGCGATTTTCCGCCAAGCTCCAGCGTCACCGGCACGAGATTGCCGGCCGCCGCCTGCATGACCTGGCGCCCGACCTGCGTTGAGCCGGTGAAGAGCAGGTGATCGAAAGGAAGATGCGTAAACGCCTTCGCAATGTCTGGCCCGCCCTGCACCACGGCCACTTCCGCCGGATCGAAGACCTCAGCGATCACGTCCTCCATCAGCCCGGAGGTGCGTGGCGTCATCTCGGAGGGCTTGATCATCACTCGGTTGCCCGCCGCCAGCGCTCCCGCGAGAGGCGAGAGCGCAAGCTGAACCGGATAATTCCACGGGCTGACGATGCCCACGACACCGAGCGGCTGGTAGAGGATACGCCCGGAGCCGGGCTGGAACATCCACTGGATCGGGCGACGCCGCGGCTTCATCCATCGGCGGAAGTTTTTGCGCGCATGGCGCAGGCTCGCGATCACCGGATAAAGATCGGCGAGCTTCGTCTCGTGCGGCGAGCGATGCCCGAAATCGGCCGCGATGGCCTTGGTGAAGCCGTCCGCATGGCGCAGGAGCGCCTCGGCAAGCGCGCCGAGAACCTCGTCGCGCCGTTCAGGCGACAAAGCCCCCTGCTCCATCCAGGCACGTTTCTGGGCGTCGAAACTGGCCTGCAGCCGGTCTTTCACCGGATTGGGAACGGCATCGTGCACGTGTCGAGGGCTCCTCTGGGTCCTGGCTATGATATGGCTAAGCGAACATCATTCTCAACACGGCATCGGCCGGAATGGATTGACGGGGCGTAAGAGATCGCAAGGATAACCCTTTGATCCGTCCCGCAGGAGAACGACAGTGAACAGCCCCGCCCCCGTGCTGTCGATCGAGAATCTCTCCATCGGCCTGCCGGCCCTGGCCGATCGCCAGCACGCGATCAGGAACCTGTCGCTCTCCATCAATCCGGGAGAGACCCTGTGCGTGGTGGGCGAATCCGGCTCCGGCAAGTCCATGACCGCCATGGCGACCATAGGCCTGCTGCCGGGAGGCGTCGAGGTTCTGTCGGGCAGGATCAGGCTGGGAGGTCGCGATCTCTTAGGCCTCGACGAGGCCGGCTGGTGCGATGTTCGCGGCCGCGAGGTCGGAACGGTGTTTCAAGAGCCCATGACATCCCTGAACCCGGTGATGCGGGTGGCGGACCAGATTTCCGAGACTTTCCGGGCCCATGGGCTGCACACGCCTGCCGAGCGGGACAGGCGTGTGCTCGACCTCCTGACGGAGGTGCACCTGCCCCACCCGGAGCTGATCGCCAAAGCCTATCCGCACGAACTCTCCGGCGGCCAGCGCCAGCGCGTGATGATTGCCATGGCGCTGGCGCTCGAGCCGAAGCTCCTCATCGCCGACGAGCCGACTACTGCTCTCGACGTGACGACGCAGGCCCAGGTTCTGAAGCTCATCGACAACCTGCGCCGCAAGATGGGCACGGCGGTGCTGTTCATCACCCACGATTTCGGCGTGGTGGCCGAGATCGCCGACCGGGTTGCGGTGCTGCAGCACGGCGAACTCGTCGAGGAAGGAACGGTCGAAGAGGTGCTCACCCGCCCGCAGCACGCCTACACCAAGCGGCTCCTAGCCGCCGTTCCCTCGCTTAAGCCTCCGGCTCCCAAGGCGCTGACAGGCGAGCCCATCGCCATCAAGGTCCATGACCTTACGAAGACCTATGGCGGCCGTGGCTTCTTCCGCAAAGGCCGCGAGGTGCATGCGGCCGACGCGGTGAGCTTCGACATCCGCCGAGGCGAGACGCTCGGACTCGTGGGCGAATCTGGCTCCGGCAAGTCCACCGTGGGGCGCTGCGTGCTGCGGCTGATCGAACCCGACGGCGGCGCCATCACCATCGGAGATATCCCGTTCGGCACCCTGTCCCAGCGCGATCTGCGGCCCCACCGGCGAAAGATCCAGATGGTGTTTCAGGACCCCTTCGCATCTCTCAACCCGCGCCGCACCGTCGGGCGCATCATCGCCGAGGGCCCGGTCACGCAAGGAACGGATCCGGCCAAGGCTCTCGACGATGCGCGCATCCTGCTGGAGAAGGTGGGACTTCCGGCCCAAGCCATCGAGCGCTACCCGCACGAGTTCTCCGGCGGCCAGCGCCAGCGCATCGGCATCGCCCGTGCGCTCGCCATGAGGCCGGATGTGCTGGTGGCGGACGAGGCCGTCTCGGCTCTCGACGTGTCCGTTCAGGCCGAGATCCTGAAGCTCTTGAAAGGCCTTCAGGAGGAGTTCGGCCTTGCCATTCTGTTCATCACCCACGACTTACGAGTTGCCGCCCAGATCTGCGACCGCGTGGCTGTCATGCAAAAAGGTCGGATTGTGGAAATGGCCGAAACCGCGCAACTCTTCGCGCATCCGCGGGATGCCTATACCCGCCAGCTCCTGGCCGCCGTGCCGGGCATGCACACGATGATTTAGGGAGACGACACCCGTGAACGATCAGGTCAGCGCGTCGGTCGCGCCCAACATGGTGTTCCAGAATTTCATCGGCGGGCGCGACCGCCCTGCCTCCGACGGCATGACACTGGACGTGTTCTCGCCCGTCGACGGCACGCTCTTCGCCCGCATCGCCTCCGGAACGCCTCAGGACATCAATGATGCCGTGAGGGCTGCCCGTGAAGCGCTCAACGGCGCCTGGGGCAAGCTGACAGCGACCGAGCGCGGCCGTCTGCTCGTGAAATTGGCTACGGTTGTCGAAGCCCATGCTGATGAGCTTGCGCTTCTGGAGAGCCGCGACAACGGCAAGCCGCTGCGCCAGTCGCGTGCCGATGCCATTGCGCTCGCCCGCTATTTCGAATTCTACGGAAGCGCCGCCGACAAGCTGCATGGGGATGTGATCCCCTATCTCAACACCCATTTCATCGGCGTTGAGCGCGTGCCGCACGGAGTCACCGGGCATATCGTGCCCTGGAACTACCCGATGCAGATTTTTGGGCGCTCGGTGGGCGCGGCGCTCGCCGCTGGCAACGCCACCGTGGTGAAGCCCGCGGAGGATGCCTCGCTGACGATCCTGCGCGTATCGGCGCTCGCGCGCGAGGTTGGGTTCCCGGATGGAGCACTCAACGTGGTGACGGGCCTCGGCCGCACGGCAGGCGCGGCCCTCGCGGGCCATCCCGGCATCGATTTTTTGTCCTTCACCGGCAGCCCTGAGACCGGCACGGCCGTTCAGGTTGCGGCAGCGCAGAACCATGTGGGCGTGACCCTCGAACTCGGCGGCAAGTCGGCCCAGGTGGTGTTCGACGACGCGGATCTTGAGCGAGCTCTGCCCACCCTCGTCAACGCCATCATCCAGAACGGCGGCCAGACCTGCTCGGCCGGCAGCCGCCTGCTGATCCAGCGCGGCATCTTCCAGGATGTGGTCGATGCCATTTCCGAGCGCTTCCGCACCTTGCGCGCCGGGCATCCCGAGAGCGAGCCCGATCTCGGCCCCATGATCAACCAAGCGCAGCAGCGCCGCGTCCTCGGCTATCTCGAGCGCGGCCGTAACGAGGGGCTGACCATCGTGGGCGAAGGCGTGGTGGCGCTCGATGCGCCTCCCGGAGGCTATTACGTGGCGCCCGCCTTCCTCGCCCCCGTTCCGCACGAGAGTATCCTGACCCAGGAAGAGGTCTTCGGCCCGGTCCTGGTGGCGACGCCCTTCGAGGACGAGGCGGAGGCGATCCGGCTCGCCAACGGCACGCAATACGGGCTTGCAGCGGGCATCTGGAGCCGGGATGGAATGCGCTCCACCCGCGTCGGCCGCGCCATGCGCGCCGGCCAAGTGTTCGTGAACTGCTACGGGGCCGGCGGCGGCATCGAGCTGCCCTTCGGCGGCTTCGGCCGCTCGGGCCATGGGCGCGAGAAGGGTTTCGAGGGTCTGATCGAGTTCACCACGACCCGAACGCTCGTCATCGCGCACGGATAATTCAACACGTCTCAATCAGGGGAAGAAACATGAATCGCCTCGAAGGCAAGGTGGCGCTGGTCACGGGCGCCGGCTCCGGCTTCGGCTTAGGTATCGCCGAGACATTCGCCCGTGAGGGCGCCAAGGTTGCCATCATCGACATCAACGAGGCGGCGGCCAAGAGCGCCGCGGAGAAGATCGGTTCTTCCGCCATCGGATTGGCCGCGGATGTGTCGAAGGCCGCAGATGTGAATGCGGCGGTCGAGAAAACCGTCTCCGCCTTCGGCAAGCTCGACATTGTGGTCAACAATGCGGGCATCAGCCACCGCAACCGGCCGATGCTGGAAGTCGATGAGGAGGACTTCGACCGGGTTTTCGCGGTGAACGTGAAGTCGATCTACCTCTTCGCCAAGGCGGCCGTTCCGCTGATGCAGAATCAGGGCAGCGGCGTAATCATCAATGTGGGCTCCACGGCTGGCCTGCGTCCGCGTCCCGGTCTCACTTGGTACAACAGCACCAAGGGCGCCGTGCACACCATGACCAAGTCCATGGCCGTGGAACTCGCCCCCAGCCGGATCCGCGTCTGCGCCTTGGCCCCCGTGGCCGGCGAGACGCCGCTGCTTGCCACCTTCATGGGCGAGGATACGCCCCAGAAGCGCGAGCAATTCGTCAACTCAATCCCGCTCGGTCGCTTCTCCACCCCGCAGGATATCGCCAACGCCGCCCTCTACCTCGCCTCCGACGAGGCCAGCATGATCACCGGCGTGGTGCTGGAGGTCGACGGGGGACGGTGCATCTAGGCGGAATCCCTGCTACTCTATCACAGGAGTTCGGGGCCTCGACGGCGACCCGCAAATGAGGGGTTGCCTAATGAACCTGGAACTGTCGCTGGCATTCCATAAGGCCATTGAGGCCGGGGATCTCAAGGCCATCAAGACCGTCCTCGGCGACACTCCCACTTTCCCGAACGGGCCGCTGCCCTGCGACATCTTCATTCACGAGGAGTATTGCCTCGACTATGCGATCTATCACGGCATCATCTCTCTGGTGAAGGAGCTTCTGGAACTCGGCGCTGATCCGAATTACCCATCCAGCGATGGCTTTCCGTCGCTGTTCGCCGCCATGGGATCAGGCAAGGAAGACCGGCATGAACGCTTGAAGCTGCTGCTGGACCATGGGGCGGACATCCAGCAGCGCGGCGTCAACGACTACACGCCCCTGCACCAGGCGGCCTGCATGGACGATGCGGTGGCCATCGAGATCCTGCTGCAGCGTGGCGCCGATCCGAATGCCCGAACCAGAATAGATCATTGCGCAACGCCGCTTGAGGAGGCGGAATACTTCGGCCATCGTCAGGGTGCCGAAGCGCTGCGAAAGCTCGTGGGCCTTGGGTCGTAAGAGCCTCGTTCAGGCTGAAACTACTGCTTCTGCCACTCGAACGGAAGCGGCGCCTCCTTGAAGGCAAATCTGTCGAGGTGAGAGGCGACGACACCCTTCATCCGCTGCAGCGTCTCGTCGTCCTCTGCCTCCACCTTCACTGTGAGGGCTTCGAAATCCGCCGTCATGGTGGCAACGGCAGTCGGGAAGCGGACAATGCCCTCGTTCTCCGACAGCTGGACATCCAGCTTGTGGCTCCAGTGCTTGCAGAGCTGCTGGAGGTATTTGGCGCCGTTCGCGGTCGGCACTCGGGCCGTCTCAAGAGCCATCTCGAAGCCTTTCATTGCCGCCAAAGCCGTTCAGAGGAGCTGGCCCGCGGGTTATTCGACAAAGCTGCTTAGGCTTCTGCCCGGCTGAAGTTAAGTGAAGAATCCGTAATGACGCTCTTCCATCCGGCGCCATCCTGCGTAAGCTGGCGTCACCGCGACCTGTCGCAGCCCACACCGGATGGAGTTCAAGCCTGATGACGAAGCGCCTCCTGACTGCCGCCCTCCTCCTCTCCGTCAGCGCTCTTCCGGCCTTTGCCGCCAAAAATTCCCTTGTGGTGGGCATGCCCATCGAGCCGCCGGGCCTCGATCCGACTGTCGCCGCACCCGTCGCCATCCGCGAGGTCACCTGGGTCAACCTCTACGAGGGCCTCGTGCGGATCGACCGGACCGGCAAGGTTCAGCCGCTCCTGGCGAAAAGCTGGGAGGTTTCGCCCGACGGACTGACCTACACCTTCCGCCTGCAGGAGGGCGTGAAGTTCCATGACGGCTCCACCTTCGACTCGGCGGATGTGAAATTCGCCTTCGACCGTGCCCGCGATCCGAAGTCGACGAACGCACAGAAGCAGATCTTCGCGCCGATCACCTCCATCGAGACGCCCGATCCGGCCACCGTGGTGATCAAGCTGAAGGAGACTTCTGGCAACTTCCTCTACTATCTCGGCTGGGGCGATGCGGTGATCGTGGCTCCGGAAACTGCCGCCAGCAATGCGGCCAACCCCGTCGGCACCGGGCCGTTCAAGTTCAAGTCCTGGACCCGCGGCGACCGGGTGGAGCTGACGAAGAATCCCGATTACTGGCAGAAGGACAAGGTGAAGCTGGAGAGCGTCACCTTCCGCTTCATCAGCGATGCGCAGGCTCAGGTCGCGGCGCTCAAGGCCGGTGACGTGGATGCCTTCCCGAATCTCGGCGCGCCGGAGCTCTTCGCCGAGTTCCAGAAGGATAACCGCTTCAAGGCGGTGGCCGGCAATACGGAAGGCGAGACGGTCGCCGGCCTCAACAGCGCCAAGAAGCCCTTCGACGACGTGCGCGTGCGCCGCGCGCTCATGCATGCAGTCGACCGCAAGGCGCTGATCGAGGGTGCCTATTCCGGCTTCGGCCAGCCCATCGGCAGCTTCTTCTCCCCGAACAATCCAGCCTTCGTGGATACCACGAACGTCATTCCTTACGACGTCGAGAAGGCGAAGGCGCTGCTGAAGGAAGCAGGTCACGGCAATGGCCTGTCGATCACCATCAAGTCGCCCCAGATGGCCTATGCCAGCCGCTCGGCCGAGCTGCTCTCGGCCATGATGGCGGAGGTGGGCGTCGAGCTGAAGATCATCCCGACCGAGTTCCCGGCCAAGTGGATCGAGGAGGTGTTCAAGAACAAGGATTACGACGTCACCATCGTGTCCCACACGGAGCCGCTCGACATCGAGATCTTCGCTCGCGACAGCTACTACTTCAATTACAAGAACGACAAGTTCAAGGCTCTGGTGGCGGAAGCCGCCAAGACCACGGACGAGAAGGCGCGTTTCGCGAAATATGCGGAAGCGCAGAAGATCCTCGCCGAGGACGTGCCCGCCCTCTTCCTGTTCCAGCTGCCGAAGCTCGGCGTGTGGAACGCGAAGGTGCAGGGTCTGTGGGAGAATTCGCCGATTCCGTCCAACGACGTCACGGAAGTCTCCTGGAGCGAGTGAGACAGGTGCAGTCAGGATCATGACGAACGCTTGGATCACGGATATTTCGAACAGACCTTCAGTGAGGCAACGGAACCGCGCGCGGTCGTTACGCCGAAACCTCACTGAATCTGAGAGAAAACTCTGGTGGCACTTGCGATACCGACTCCTTATGGAGCGGGGGCACTTCCGCCGTCAGGTTCCGATTGGTCCTTATATGACAGACTTCTGTTGTCTGGCATCCAAGTTGATCATCGAGGTCGATGGAAATCAGCATGGCTACGACGTCAATGCTGCTCACGATGAGCACAGGACGAGCTATCTTGAGAACCACGGATTTCGGGTAATCCGTTTCACAAACAGAGAAGTGATGACCGCTATCGAGGGTGTTCTGGAGACGATTCTGGCCGCGTTGAACGCAGGCTCCCTCCCCCTTGCGGGGAGGGATTAAGGGTGGGGGTCGGAAAGTCAGAACATCATTCTCGGTTTAGAGAGTACAAAGACGACACAGCACCACTTTCGGTGTGGGGCTCACCCGGTCAAACTACCCCCACCCCTACCCCTCCCCGCAAGGGGGAGGGAAACAGGGGGATGTAAACTCATGCTGCGTCTCGTCATCACCCGTCTGGTCTCACTGGCCGTGACACTCCTGTTCGTGTCGCTGGCGATCTTTCTGATCCTGGAAGTGCTGCCCGGCGATCCGGCCGCCATCATGCTGGGCACGGCGGCGCGGGAGGATACCCTTGCCGCATTGCGGCAGGAGCTCGGGCTCGATCAGCCGGCGCTCCTGCGCTACCTGCAATGGGTCGGCGGGATCCTTCAGGGCGATCTTGGCACGTCGATCACCTACAAGATGCCGGTCTCCACGCTGGTCGCCGAGCGCATGAACGTGACGCTGCCGTTGAGTCTTCTCGCCATCCTGATCTCGACTGCGCTCGCCCTGCCGCTTGGTGTCGCGGCCGCAGCCCGGCGCGACGGACCGGTGGATCGCGCTGTCCTCGTCTTTAGCCAGCTCGGCGTCGCGGTGCCGAATTTCTGGATCGGCCTCCTGTTCATCCTGTTCTTTTCCACGTGGCTCGGATGGTTTCCGGCCGGCGGCTTTCCCGGCTGGGCTGCTGGCATCGGCCCTGCCCTGCAGGCCCTGCTTCTGCCGGCCGTGGCCCTCGCCCTGCCTCAGGCCGCCGTGCTGACCCGCGTCACGCGCTCGGCCACGTTGGAAGTCATCGGCGCCGATTTCGTGCGCACCGCCCGCGCCAAGGGCGTGGACAGAGGCGCAACGCTGCGCCGCCATGTGGTGCCGAACGCACTCATCCCAGTGACCACGATCTTAGGCCTGCAGCTCTCGTTCTTCTTCGGCGGCGCGATCCTTGTGGAGAACGTATTCAACCTGCCGGGCCTCGGGCGGCTTGCCTATCAGGCACTCAACCAACGCGACCTCGTGGTGATCAAGGACATCGTGCTGATCTTCTCCGGCCTCGTGATCGTGGTGAATTTCTTGGTCGACATCGGCTACGCGATCCTCGATCCGCGCCTGAGGAGCCGGGCATGACGAAGCGCCCGCGCATTCCGCTGAATTCCGCTCTCGTGGTCGGCGGCATTCTGACAGTGCTGCTCATCGCAACCGCCCTCCTGTCGCTCGTCTGGACCCCGGAGGTGCCGACCCGCGTGCGCATTGCCCTGCGCCTGAAAGGCCCCGGAGAGGTCGGCCTTCTCGGAACGGATCATTTCGGCCGGGATGTTACCTCGCTTCTCATGGTCGGAGCTTGGAACTCCCTTGCCATCGCATGGCCTGCGGTCCTTTTAGGCGCAGCCATCGGCACAGCCATCGGCTGCGCGGCTGCAGCCTGGAAGGGCATCGCCGACGAGATCGCCATGCGCGTGTCGGACGTGGTGTTCGCCTTCCCGGCGGTGCTCTCCGCCATCATGCTCGGCGCGCTCTTAGGGTCGGGGCCGCTCGCGGCCATCCTGGCGATCGCCGTGTTCAACATTCCCGTCTTCGCCCGCGTCACGCGCGGCGTCGCGCTTCAGGTCTGGACCCTCGACTACATCGCGGCCGCGCGCGCCATCGGCAAGCATCCGCTGCGCATCACATGGGAAGATGTGATGCCCAATATCGCCGGCGCACTGATCGTGCAGGTGACGATCCAGCTCGCGCTCGCGATCCTTACCGAGGCGGGCTTGAGCTATCTGGGCTTGGGCGTGCGTCCGCCGAACCCGAGCTGGGGGCGAATGCTGAGCGATGCGCAAACCTATCTCTCGCAGGCGCCTCACCTCGCCATCGCGCCGGGCATCGCCATTGCGCTCTCGGTGCTCGGCCTAAACCTTCTCGGCGATGGGTTGCGTGATGCGCTCGATCCGACATTGAAGGGACGTGGCGCGACGGCTTAAGGAGCGACATTTCTTCCGTACCCCCTTCGTCATCACCGGCCTTGTGCCGGTGATCTCGATTGGAGAGGTGCCGAGCCTCACAGAATCGAGATGGCCGGGACAAGCCCGGCCATGACGGGGAGGTTCGCGGAATAATTTAAGCCGCCTTGCTCATTTCCTTCTGCAGGTCAGCGAGGATCTCGTATGAACGCAACCGCTTGCCGTGATCGTAAATCGCCGAGGCGACAATGAGTTCGTCGGCTCCGGTCCCGGCAATAAAGCCCTCCAGCCCCTCCCGCACGGTTTTGGCCGAACCAACGAAGGAGCAGGAGAGCATGTTCATGGCCTGCGCCTTTTCGTGGGGCGCCCAATAGCTCTCGATGTTGTCGATAGGCGGCTGGAGCTTGCCGCGCGTGCCGCGAAACAGGTTTGTGAAGGATTGCTGCGCGGAGGTGAAGAGATGCTGCGCTTCCTCGTCCGTCTCGGCAGCGATCACGTTGACGCCGACCATGGCATAGGGCCGGTCGAGCTGGGCGGAGGGCTGGAAGCGCTCGCGGTAGACCTGCAGCGCCTGCATCAGGGTGCCCGGGGCGAAATGCGACGCAAAGGCGTAAGGCAGCCCCAGCATGGCAGCCAATTGCGCGCCGAAGAGACTTGAGCCGAGAATCCAGATCGGCACGTTGGAGTCGGTCCCCGGCACGGCCTGGATCGCCTGATCCGGCTGGAGGGGGCCAAGGAGCGCCTGCAACTCCAGCACGTCCTGCGGGAAGGTGTCGGCAGCACTGGGATCGCGGCGCAGGGCCCGCAGGGTCCGCTGATCCGTGCCCGGCGCCCGGCCGACGCCGAGGTCGATGCGGCCCGGATAGAGGGCATCGAGGGTGCCGAACTGCTCGGCGATCACCAACGGTGAATGGTTTGGCAGCATGATGCCACCCGCGCCCACGCGGATCGTCTTCGTGCCGCCGGCCACATGGCCGATCGCTACGCTCGTTGCAGCGCTGGCGATGCCCACCATGTTGTGGTGCTCGGCGAGCCAGAAGCGGTTGTAGCCCCACTTCTCCGCATGCTGCGCCAGATCGCGGGAATTGCGCAGGGCATCCGACGGCGTGAAGCCTTCGGGAATATGTGCGAGATCGAGGATGGAAAAGGGAGGCATGGACGATCTTTCTGGCACGGTTCAAGGCCGAACGAGGATTGCCATGAGATCATCATTCCAGGCGTCCGATGCAACCCATGAAGCCCCTCGCCCGGGACACACCAGCCCTGCAAACAAAAACCCGGCGATTGGGACGCCGGGTTTCAGATGACTTGGTGGCCAAGATTTAGCCACGGGTGCGGGCGCGGATCATGTAGGTGTCGAAGGCGTATTCGGCCACTTGGAACCAGAGGTATTCCTCGTTGCGGAAGGCGCGGAGCGAGTCGATCAGCTTCTTGAAATCCGCATTCTGGGCGGAGATCTCCGCATAGACTTCGTTGGTCGCCTTGTAGGCGGCGTCCAGGATCTCAGCGGAGAACGGACGCAATTGCGCACCGGCGCCGACAAGGCTGCGGAGAGCGGCCGGGTTCTTGGCGTCGTACTTGGCGAGCATGTCCTGGTTCGCCGCCATGGCGGCGGATTCCACGATGGCCTTGTAGTGCTTCGGCAGGGTTTCCCACTTCTCCTTGTTGAAGAGGAAATGGAGCGTCAGACCGCCTTCCCAGAAGCCCGGGTAGTAGTAGTACGGCGCCACTTTCTGGAAGCCGAGCTTCTCGTCGTCGTAGGGACCGATCCACTCGGCGGCATCGATGGTGCCGCGCTCAAGCGACGGATAGATGTCGCCGCCCGCCACCTGCTGCGGAATCACACCGAGCTTTGCCATCACCTGCCCGGCGATGCCCGCGATGCGCATCTTGAGGCCCTGGAGGTCCGCGACGGTCTTGATCTCCTTGCGGAACCAGCCGCCCATCTGGGTGCCGGTGTTGCCGCCCGGAAGCGCATGGAGGTTGTGCTTGGCCATGAACTCGTTCACGAGGCCGATGCCGCCGCCGTGATACTGCCAGGCATTGAGCTGGCGGGCATTGAGTGTGAACGGCACCGCCGCGGCAGCCGCGAAGGTCGGGTCCTTGCCGACATAGTAATAGGCCGCCGTGTGGGCCATCTCGACCGTGCCGGAGCTGACTGCATCGGCGGCCTGGAAAGTACCGACGATTTCACCCGCCGAGAACGGCTGGATCTGGAACTTACCCTCGGTCGCCTCGGACACGTACTTCGCCAGGAAATCGGCCCCGCCGTAAATCGTGTCGAGCGACTTCGGGAAGCCCGAGGTCAGACGCCAGCGTATCTCCGGGTTGGACTGGGCGATGGCCGGCTTGGCGATGGCGCCGGCAGCGAGGCCTGCTCCGGCCGTTGCGAGAAAGTGGCGGCGTTTCATGATTGCCTACTCCTGTTCAAGGGCATGTCGCGCTGTGAGGGAGGCCCGGTACAAGGGATGGGTGACCTTAAGTAAATCTAGACGAAAGACGAAGGTCGCATCCCTCTATCCTTGGCAACCGGATCCCCCCTTTCCCTGTTCCTCAGGCCACCCACACGTCAAATCATTGATATGCCAAAGGTGTGGCTCACGCAGGGTGAGCGAGGCTCTGTCGATACATCCACCGCAACAGGGTGAGGGGCATGATGTCAGCGCAGCCCGGCCCTACTAAGCTTGCATGGGAAACCAGGAAAACGTTGAATTTATGCCGATTGTCGCCTTTCCAGGGCTAAAAATACAATGATATAAAGTATATGACTTTTATCATTTCAGTGATATAGAGTTCTCATTAGTAATTGACGTGAATCTTGTAGCATTTATTTGAAAAAATCTCATCTTCGCGAAGTCATACCTCTTACGAGTCAGTTAAGTTACTTAACATCGCCACAGATTTGCCATGGTGTACAAATGAGTTCTACCTGAGCAAGGGGAAGAGCCGACGTGCTCTTATAAGCCGATGAAGAAAACGCTTATTTTGCTTGGAGCCTTCATTGTCACGCATGGGATGATGTTCAGCGGGGCCGAAGCCAGGTTGGTCCGGTATGAGATCAACGGGAAGCAGTATTCATACAGCACCAACAACCGCGCCCAGACAGCAGAAGCCCGGAAGCGGATCGCGGCTGCGAAGATGGCCGAGGCCGCAAAGGCAAAGGCCGAGGCGGAGAAAACCCAGAGCCCTCTCACGGCGGCTTTAGGCTCAGCAACGCAGAAGGAAGCCGTAGAGGCAGAGCAGCGGCTTCAGCAGATCCTGTCCGGGTCGGCGGAGTACATGGCGGCCTCCCAACCCATCGGCAATCTCGGCAAGAAGCCTCAGAACAAGCAATCGCGCCCGGCATCCGCCGCCAAGACTCCGGAAAAAGCCATCGTTGCGGTCCGCGCGCCGACTTCGATGACATCCCCCATTATTGCAGGGCCGATCGACCCACAGCGCCGGACGAAGGTGAAGTCGGTTTCCTTCGATATCGAGACCGGGATCAAGACTACGTTCATGCTCGACGGTACGATCGAGGAGGAGCCGTTCGACAGCAGCGCTCTGTCCTTCCTCGCTCCCGAACCGGAGAAGATGAACTCTCTGACGGCTTTCGTGAACCAGTTGCGCAAGATCGCACCTGAGGAAGCGACCGGCTCGATCAGAACCAGCGTGGCCGAACCGGAAGACGTCGCTCTGGTCCGCCATCGGTAAACTTCCGGAACCGCTCAGCCGTGGATATCTGTAACACCGGGTTCTAGGATCGCGAGCCGGGCCAGGCTGCAATCGATCTCAGCCATTGCGCCATAGGGTAATGTGGCAATCGGATCGGTATGGCCGAAATCGCATTCGGCCAAGACCGGCAGGGATTCCAGGCCCGCCTCTGCGAGAGCGCGGATGACGGCTGCCTCCTGGGCCGACCTATATGCTTCGTCCGTCTGCCCGCCCGGCCGCCCAAGAACGATGCCGGACAGGCGGGACAGGATGCCCTGAGCCGCAAAGTTGCGCAGCCAGCGCACGACTTGAGTAGCCGGTGGCGCTTCCTCGGAGGTCTCATAGAAGAGAATGGCCTCATCCCAATATTCTACCGGCGGCCACCACTCGGAGCCTTTGAGCATCTCCAGAACCTCGGCACAGCCGCCGATGAGATGGCCCCGTACCGTGCCGCTTCCCTGTAGGGCTCGCGGACCGGTCGACGGCGTCAGCTTCCGACGCTGGTTCTGGTTGTCCGGATCCTTCCAGGGCAGGTGTTCGACGGTCCACCCCTGCCTGTTCGGTTCGATCTCGCCGATGGGGGACGTTTCGAAGACAGCCTTGCGCAGAGCGTTCTCGGCATAAGCATGCATGCCGCCATTCTCGGCAAAGCCCGCCATGATCGTGGGGCCGTAGAAGGAGCAGAGTCCTGCCTTGAGGCAACCGAAATGCAAAACAGTTGGGTCCGAGTACCCGAGAAACACTTTCGGATTGCGCGCGATCACGTCGAGATCGATATGCGGGATCAGGCGTACAGCATCGTCACCGCCGATGCTCGCGATGACGCCGCGGATCGAAGGATCCGCGAAGGCTGCATGGATGTCCTCCGCCCGCGCCTGGGGGTTCCTGTCGAGCCAGTCGGCCTCGCGCAGGGTGTGAGGCATCTCGACGGGCACGAGCCCGAAGGTGTCCGCCAGATAGCGTTTGCCGGCCTCGTAACGATGAGGGAAAACCGCCGAACCGCCCCAGCTCGTCGACACGATGGCCACGCGATCTCCCGGCCGAAGGGCCTGAGGTTTGACAAGAGATCTCTGCCACCAGCGATCCGCCATGATGTCCTCTGCGAAGTGCGCGCTCTTTTTGGCAGATCGTGCGCATAAAGAAAACGGCGCCGCTTGCACGGCGCCGTCCTGAGGTTTGGATGAAGGCTGAAGACTTAGAAGTCCCGGTCTCGGCCACCTTGCCGACAATAACGGAGCCGTCCTCGCCCGCGTTGATGGCGATCTGGCGGGCTGGAGCCTGAAGGGCGCAGCGAACGATTTCGACGCCGGTCTTCTGGTCGTCGTTGACAGGCTTCACGCCATTGAGTGCGAGCAGGGCCTTCTCAAGGCGGGTTGGACAAGCGGCGCTCCGGGCGGCTATGCCCTCTCCGGCAGAGTGCAAGAGGCATCAAAGGAGCGCACAATGGTTGTGAGGGACAGCAACGGGGCCATCCTCAGCGAAGGGGACACTGTTCAGGTCATCAAGGATCTCAAGGTGAAGGGCTCCTCCACGACCCTGAAACGGGGCACCGTGTTCAAGAACATCCACCTGACGGACGATGAAGGCGAGATCGAATGCCGGTCAGCCCAGATCAAAGGCTTGGTGCTCAAGACCGAGTTCGTGAAGAAGGTTTGACGCGATTGCCTGTCGCGCGGGCTCAATAATGCGGCGGCGGGGGCTCTGGCCCGCGGGGAGCGGAGCTGTCCTCGGCCTCCTGGACCCGGTCCAGCACCTCGGCGAACTGGCGCCTGAGGACATCGATCTGCTTCCACTGGGCGATGACGGTCTGGTTCAGGTCCTCGATCACCTGATCCTGGTAGGCGACGCGCACCTCCAGTGCTTCGATGCGGGCATTGACGGCATCAGGATCACTCATCGCTTAGTTCTCCTGCCTCCACAAGCCCATGGCCCAGAGCGACGCGCTCATCGAACACGAAACACTCGCCCTTCCACCGGCTCTCGGCCTCAGGCACATCCTCCAGATATTTGAGGATGCCGCCCTTCAGGTGGAAGACCTCCTCGAACCCCTGGTTCAGCATGTAGGCGCTGGCCTTCTCGCAGCGGATGCCGCCCGTGCAGAACATGGCGACCTTGCGGTGCTGCTTGGGATCGAGCTCGTTTTCCACGAAGTCCTTGAACTCGCTGAAGCGCTTGATCCGGGGATCGACCGCGCCTTCGAAGGTGCCGATCTCGACCTCGAAGTCGTTGCGGGTGTCGAGGAGCACGATGCCGGGCTCCTCCAGGAGCCGGTTCCACTCGGCCGGTGACACGTAGGTGCCGACCCGGCGCAGAGGATCGGTCTGCGGGTCGCCGAGGGTCACGATCTCTTTCTTGAGCCGAACCTTCATGCGCTTGAAGGGCATCTCGGCGGCTGAGGAGAATTTTAGCTCCAGATTATCGAGGCGACCCCGGAACAGCGGCCCCTCCCGCAACTCGACGATCAGGGCATCGATGCCCTCCTCCGTGCCGGCCACGGTGCCGTTGATGCCTTCATGGGCGAGCAGGAGCGTGCCTCTGATCCCAAGATCGAGGCAGAGCTTATGAAGCGGCTCCTTGATCTCGCGGAAATCCGGCAGCGGAACGAACTGATAGAGAGCGGCAACCTTGTACGTCATGGCGGCTGTTTATCAGGAGCAATGCAAAGGGAAAACCCGCCCGCTTCGTTCTCAGTGTCGCCCTACAACCCGTCATGGCCGGGCTTGTCCCGGCCATCCACGTCTTTGCGACATTGCGGCTCCCAAGACGTGGATCCCTGGAACAAGTCCGGGGATGACGGAGAGGATGTCGATCCCGGCCGCTCTAAACCTTCGGCCAAGGCCGCTTGTCCGGGCACATCTCCTCCCAAGCCTGCGAGAGCCGCAGCACGCCGAGATCGTCGAAGCGGCGGCCGATGATCTGGAGGCCGATGGGCAGGCCCGCTTTCGTGAAGCCTGCATTCACGGACGACGCCGGCTGGTCCGACATGTTGAAGGCGACCGTGTAGCCGATATGCTCGAAGGGCTCCTCCGGGTTGTGGATCGGCGACGCGAGTTCCGCCGGATAGGCGACACAGGGCGCCACGGGGGAGATCACGAAGTCGAACGGGTGCGTGGCGGCGACCGCCGCGTGGCGCATCACCATCATCTGGTTCATGCCACTATAAACCTCAGCGCCTGTCAGGCTCTTACCTCCCTCGGCCCATTGCAGGATGTAGGGCAGAATCCTGCCGCGCTCCTCGTCGCTCAGGGGCGCCATGTCCGTCCAGGCGCGCTGACGCCAGAAATCGTCGAGCCCGTCGAGCATCTCGCGGGTGATGAAGGCAGGTACCTCCTCGATGACGGCGCCAGCATCCGCTAGGAGCTTCGCGGCCCGCTCGACCGTGGCGCGGATATCCGGATCGAGCGGCATGCCGATGCCGGCCTGCATCATGATGCCGATCTTTAGACCCTTGATGTCGATGTTCAGATCGAGCCACGGCAGATCCTGATACGGCAGGCTCATGGCATCGCGCATGTCGGGACGGGTGAGGCTCGTCATCATGAGGGCGGCGTCCCGCACCGATCGCGTCATCGGGCCTGCCACGCGGCCGTAATAGGTCGGGTCGATGGGGATGCGGCCGAAGCTCGGCTTGAGCCCGAAGACACCGCACCAGGCGGCCGGCAGGCGAATCGAGCCGCCGATATCGGTGCCGATGTGAAACGGCCCATAGCCCGCAGCCGCCGCAGCGCCTGCCCCTGCCGAGCTGCCGCCGGGGTTCTTGGATAGGTCCCATGGATTGCGCGTGAGCGGATGAAAGCTGGACAGGCCAGAGGAGAGCATGCCGTAGTCCGGCATGGTGGTCTTGGCCAGAATGACGACGCCATCCTCGCGCAGCCGCGCAGCCGATGGCGCATCGTCAGCGGCAGGCACAAGCGGGCGAGCGGCAGTGCCGAGCGGCACCGGCGTTCCCTTGGTGGCGATGTTCTCCTTGATCGTCGCCGGAATCCCATCGAGCGCCCTCGCCTCGCCACGCATCCAGCGTTGCTCCGACTCCTTTGCGGCGTTCAGAGCGGCCTCAGGGTCAAAGGCGTAGAGAGCCTGAAGCTGCGGCTCGCAGGCCTCGATGCGGGCAATGACGGCCTTCGTCACATCGACAGGCGATGTAGTCCTGCGGGAATAGGCTTCCAGAAGTTGGGAGCCCGACCAATCGGCGAGGTCTGCGGATGAATTCCGAGTTGATTGGTGTGCCGACGATTGCGTGCTCAATGCGAAACTCTCCCGCTCGCGGATTCGACCGGCAGACATGCTGAAGCGATCCTTGCGACCGGTAAACCCGTTTTACCGTATCGCTATGCATAGCCCCATGTAGCCGCTGCAGAGCATGCCGGCAGGGATTGCCCCGAACCGCCCCTCACTACTCTTTAGAGGTATCCAGTTCGGCGCAACGGCACAAAGCTGGGCCGTTGCTGTTTGTCTGTTGAGGAGTTTCCATGTCCATAGCCAAGGTAACGTTTGCGAGAGGTGAGAAGATAACAGGCTCAATCGGCTGTTTATAACCGGGAGGGGCAATTACTCAGCCAACGGTTGTGTTATTATAATCCTGCAGAAATGCTCGACTTCCTATTTTGGAAATCAGCACAACACGGTGACACCTTGCCATGAAGAATGGCTCCAAGGCTGCCCTTCACCGCAGAAACCGGCTCCTCGCCGCTATGGAGCCAGAAGATTTTTCTTGGCTTGAGCCTCACCTTGAAATCGTAGATCTGCCGCGGGGCAAGGTTCTCTTTGAAACCGGAGAGCCAATCAGGCACACCTACTTCCCCCATGACGCCATCGTCTCTCTGGTGACGGTGCTCCGGAGCGGCGGATCCGTCGAAATGGCCGTCTTCGGCCGGGAGGGCGCCCTCGGATTTGTCAGCGCACTCATCGCGCGCCAGTCGTTCGGACGCTACATCACCCAAGTCCCGGGAACGGCCTCACGCGTTTCCTTGGAACGGTTGAATGAGGGTGTGGCAGAGCGGACGAAACTGCGGCACGCCATGTTCCGCTTCACTGAGGCATTTCTGGCCCAGACGCTGCAGACCGTAGCCTGTAATGCGGTTCACAGCGTGGAAGCCCGATGCTGCCGCTCCATCCTGACCACCCGTGATCGGACAGATCGGGACGACGTTCCTTTGACCCATGAGGCGCTGGCCGAGATGTTGGGTGTTCAGCGCTCCACAGTCAGCAGCGTTACGAGCGCTCTCCAGAAGGCCGGACTGATCAACCAGGGCAGAGGCACAATTCGAATCACAAATCGAGAAGGGCTCGAGGCGACTGCCTGCGAATGCTACCGCGCGATCTGCGACAGCTTCAAAAGGCTCCTGCCGGGTGCGCTCAGATGCGACTGACGAGATCCGATTGGTCTGTCATGTGCGTATGGGCACACAAGTTTTCAAATGAAAACGATTTCTTTGGTTTTTGTGTCGACTACCCAACAGACGAGGTAACTCTGGCTTAGTACTTTGAGCCTCTATTAACGCAAAGTTAATACGAGGAAGACAATGGATGATACTAAGTTTCATAAAGATGATTTCAATAATGGGGCCCACCATCTAAGAATCTACTCACCCGCCTTTCAACCTCTGCTGCAATCTCTTCTAGCGACCCTGGCAGATCTCGATTTCGACTACGAGAAGGAGCGCGAGAAACTGAGCAATACGGCACCCGACGCCAGTATCAAGATCCGTGCTCTCGAGAAGCTCAAGAACCGGCATCGCGAGCGCCGTGACCCCTACATTCAGCAACTCGCCGTCTTGCAGAAGCGCATGATGGAACTGAGTGCCTGATCTATTCAATCCAACTTGAATCTGTTCGGTGCACATGGATGCCAAGCGCCGGACTTCAATAACAAAGAACTCTCCTGGGGGCTAACGCACTCGATGAACAGGTCACACGAGTGCCGTCACAAGACCTGAGCACATCACACATGCTCACGCGGGATTGTTGCCAATGACAGAGGAAGAGATTGAGGTCGTTGCAGAAGAACTGGCCAAAATCGGGGGCGTGACCTGGTATCCCGGCCGGGAAAGGGGAACCCTGATGAGGGTGGTCTGCGATCGCTATCGTGACCGCGCCCGGGTCGCCATCGAGGCTCTGGAACGCCACCGGGCTGCCCAGCAGGGGAGCCTGTCTCAGGACAACGAGAAGCCTGCAGCGCTCTCGACGATCAGCGCTCCGGCCTCCCTTGCCAATGACGACATCAGACCGGGAGCGACCGTGATCTACCGTCCCCCTGGAGACCGCAGGGCCTATCCATGCCGCGTGGTCGAGATCAAGGGCAACCGCGCCTATCTTGCCCCTATTCTCAGGGCCTGCACGGACTGGGTCTCCATCGAACACCTCATGCCATCCAGGGCGGATGAAGCGGTAGCACGCGACTGAACGGCAAAGGGGGCGGCTCTTTTCGGAGCCGCCCTTTGCCGATTGACCAAGCAGGCACCTACTGAGGCAGCTTGCTGTAGGTTCCGCCCTTCCAGACGTTGATGTCGTATTTTGGGTCCTTGATGTCGCCCTTCTGATCGAAGGCCACAGGGCCGATCACCGTATCGACGGTCGTACTGCGCAGGGCCTTGGCCACAGCCTTCGGGTCCGCGCTGCCGGCCTTTTTGATTCCCTCAGTGATCGCCTGGACGGTCGCGTAGGAAAACAGGGTGAAGCCCTCGGGCTCGAAGCCGATCTGCTTGAACTGGGACAGCGCTTCCTTGGCCGTCTCGCTACCGCGGGCATCGGGCGGGAAAGTGAACAGGGTTCCCTCAGCCGCAGGCCCCGCCACGGATGCGAATTCCGGAGTCGCGAGACTGTCGCCCATCATGAGCTGGAACTTGTAATTCTGGTCGGCGGCCTGGCGCATGATGAGGCCAGCCTCGGTGTGGTAGCCTCCGAAATAGAGGAACTCGACACCCTGGCTCTTGAGACGGTTGACCACCGCCGTGTAGTCCTTCTCGCCGGCATTGATGCCTTCATACAGGACCTCCTTGATGCCAGCGCCGGTCAGCGAGGCCCTCACCACATCCGCGAGCCCTTTGCCGTATGCGCTCTTGTCGTGAAGGATCGCGATCTTCTTCGTTCCATAGTTCTGCTTGATCCACGGCCCGATGAAGCGGCCCTGTGCGTCGTCGCGCCCGTAGAGGCGCATGATCGTCGTCCAGCCCTGCTCCGCTGCCTTGTCGGTCATGGCCGGATTGCTGGAAGCCGGGCTCATCATCAGCACATCGGCTTCGGCATAGACCTCGGAGGCAGGGATCGAGGAACCGGAGCAGGCATGGCCGTCGACGAACTTGACCCCGTCGGAGATGATGCGGTTGGCAATGGCGACCGCCTGCTTGGGATCGCAGGCATCGTCATGGACGACGATCCTGATCGTGTTGCCGTTGACCCCGCCATTCTTGTTGATGGCCTGCGCGGCCAACTCGGCCCCGTTCTTGAGCTGCTCGCCGATGCTGGCCACCGGTCCCGTCATTGGACCCGCGACCGCGATGGTGATCTCTGCAGCCCGCGCGAAGCCGGCGCTGACCAGCAGGGCCAGAGCAGACAGCTGATAGGCGTATCCTCTCTTCATGGTCGTGCCTCCTTGTTTTAGGCGTTATGTTTTATGCACTGACGGCTGATGTCGATCGTGCCTCGAACCGGCGGATCTGGAAGCGGGAGATGTCGCTCGCCGATGTCTTCCCCTGGGCGAGATCGGCCAGTACCTCGCCGATCACGCTGGCGAACTTGAAGCCATGCCCTGAGCACGGCGACGCCAGGACGATCCGCGGATCGACAGGAGAGAGATCGATCACGAAATCTTCGTCCGGCGTGCGGGTGTACATGCAGGCGCGCATCTGCCGGAGGGGGCCGTTCGCGCCCGGCATCGCCAGCTCAAGCATCCGCCGGATCTGCGCCTCGTCGGCAGGGCCGCCATCCTGGGCAAGGTCCCCTGCCGCCGGCAGAACCGCTCCCTCCCGATGAGAGGCTGTCTTGACGCCGGTGCCGGCGAAATTCGGAAAGCCGTAGCAGGCGTCGTCCTCGGATTCGAGCAGGAAGACCGGGCAGCGATCCGGCGTGAAGAGCGAGGGCTCGAGCGGCGAGAACCAGCCGAGCACCTGACGCGTGATCTTGAGATGCGGCTTCAATTCGGGGGCGAAATCGCCGATCCACGCGCCGGTCGCGACGATCACAGATCCGGCTTCGATCACTTCGGCATCCGTTCGCACCCGGATCGCTGCGCCGAAGGGCTCGATGCCCAGAGCACGCGTGTTCAAGCGCGTTTCCGCGCCATGATGCTCCGCCTGCTGCAGGAAGGACCGGATCGCCAATTCCGGCCGCAGGAACCCGCCCTCGGGTTGGAACAGGCCAGTCCAGTTTGACGGCACCTTGAAGCCGGGGAACCGCCGGGTGATATCGGCTGCGCTCAGCACCTCATGGCTCAAGTCGTGCTGCCTGGCAGCATCGAGGGAGCCGCTCACGATCGGAGATCCCGGATAGCCCGCTTCGAGAACACCCGTCACCGTCAGGATCGTCTCACCGGAAAGATCCTCCAGCTCGCGCCACTTCTCCAGGGCCTGGCGCACCAGAGGCACGTAGGACGGATGCTCAAAGTAGGACAGGCGAATGATTCTGCTCTCGCCGTGCGACGACCCTTTGTCATGGCCCGGCTCGAACTGCTCGATGCCGACGACACGCTGCCCCTGGCGAGACAGGTTGAACAGGGCGGCGCTCCCCATGGCACCAAGTCCAATCACCGCCACATCGAACGTCTTCATCGATTTCCCTTCACCGTCCGCCGCGCAGGGCTGCCGATGCTACAGACTTAGATATCGTCAGGTAACGTAAAGCCTTCTGCACCCCTGCCAACCCGTATTCACTCTCGCACAGCATGTTCCGCAGGAAAAAGCAGCCCGGAGGGAGGGAACTCTTTCGGTGCGCCTGCGATTCCCCGTCCATCGAATGAGGAGGAACGACATGAGCCGCGGCTTTCCATCCATGACAGCACTTCTGGGCCTTCTGGCCGTTGCCGGTTTCCAGAACCGGGACAAACTCGCCGAGATGCTCGGCGGCGCCTCAGGCAACCGGACCGGTTTGCCGGGGGGAGCCGGCCAGCAGCCGGGCGGAATGGGAGGCCTGGGCGGGCTTTTGGGCGGTGGAGGCCTGGGCGGGCTCCTGGGCGGCCTAGGCGGCAATGCGAGCCCCGGCGGCCTGGTGAGCGGTGGCCTGGGTGAATTGATCAACAGCTTCCGCCAGAACGGCCATGGAGACACGGTCGATTCCTGGGTGGGCACCGGCCCCAACAAGGAGGTTGCACCGGACGAGTTGGAGCGCGCCATCGATCCCGACGTGCTCGCGACGCTCACGCAGCAGACCGGTCTTTCCCGCGAAGAGCTTCTGTCCCGTCTATCGAGGGAGCTTCCGAAGGCGGTGGATCAATACACCCCCAACGGACGCGTTCCGAGCGATCAGGAACTCTAGTCGACCTGCAGCAAAGATTTCCTTGTATTAAGGCCATGCGCTCCCGGTTCAACTCGGGGGCGCAGCAACGCGTGGTGGGATGTAAACGCACTTTTGCCCCGTCACTGAAAGCTGCGTTGGCAGCGAAAAGATTATCCCTCTTGAGGTGCGGCCGCTGGAACTTGCGAAACTCTATCCTTTTGTCCCGGCCGCTACCTCCATCGTTTCCTTCTCCATGATCGGCAATAGGGTAGGCTTTCCCAACTTCGTCACAGGACGAAGCCAGGGAGAATCGAATGCATACGGATCGGTTTGTCGTCTTTAAGTTTCAGGGCGAGTGGCTGGTCACTTACGCAGACCGAGAGCAGACGGCGTTTGCAACACGCCAGGACGCGGAGCGCTCCGCGTTCGATGCCGCCGATATTCTCGCCTCCAGTGGCCATGCTGTTTCCGTGCTCATCATTCCGGACGAGGCCGAAGAGGCCACCTTCCCGCCAGACAGGCGCGAACAAAGGACAAGTCTGAACTGACCCGAAGCATTCTACACCGGCCCGGGCATCGACCCTGGGGATAAGAGGGCCTCTAAGGCTCCTGCTTTCCCGCTGGAGACAGCCTGCGGCAAGCTTGGGCATTCAGTTGCCACAATTGGATGTCCAATAGCCAGGATTGTACCAATTATTATTGGAGAGGATTGTGATCGCAACCTACGATCTCGACGAGATGGTTGATCTCCTTGCCTTCAATCGCCCGCTTGAAGGTCCTGCTGGCCAGACCATGGCGCGCAAGGTCGCGACACTGCCTCTTCGGGAAGCGGTTGCCCTGGTTGTGGAGGATTGGGCTGATGACAAGTTCCGGCAACTGAGTGCCGTCATCGTCAGGCCTTCAGGACCGGCTATCCGAGGCTTTGAAGAGATCAGGGATCTCCATGCAAAAGCGGAGGCCGCTCCAGCCTCCTGACCGGCCAGCCTCAACCCCGCCGCCGGCGAATTTGGACCTTGACGAAAGGACCCTGTTCGCGTCTATTGCGCCACCTGCGAAGCAGGATCCCGATCCTGCCTTTTCGCCTGGAGACGTGGCCGAGCGGCTGAAGGCACTCGTTTGCTAAATGAGCATACCCCAAAAGGGTATCGAGGGTTCGAATCCCTCCGTCTCCGCCACTAAGGCATTGAAATCATTGAGCTTTATTTTTCTCAGGGATAATATCGGGGATAATTGCCCTGTTAATCCCGGGGATAGGATTGTGGTAACTGCGGGGATGCCCCGGTTCGTAAGTCCTTGTGCTGGTTGGGAAATCTGACCAGCAGGGGATCATTGTCGTGTGCACCCTAGCTTGCTCGGCGCATGACTCAACCAAGCCCAACCCTCAGTACGAGCTAGACGTCTCGCGCAATCGGCAGCGTGTTCTCGATAGAAATAATCAATCACGCGACCTGCTCGGCAGCGGTACAATTCTCTCCGTCAACAACACCAAACAAAGGAGAGGTATGAAAACGATCAAGAGTGGCGGGCCGGCGTTCCCGGTAAGGACTGAGTCGGGTGTGCAGGGCCGCGCCAGCGGCGAGCAGCCCCAGCAGTTTCCCGGCATGACCCTGCGCGACTACTTCGCGGCACAGGTTATGCCACCCATGATCATGGATGGCGCCGCACTCGATGCGATCCGCTCGATCTCGAAGAGAACTGGGATAGATCCCTTCGCTGCATCAGCGGAGGCGGCTTACGCCTATGCCGACGCCATGCTCGCTGCTCGGGAGGCCGCATGAGCGCCGACCGCGAACTGCTGGAACTGGCGGCGAATGCGGCCGGCATTGAAATCTTCGGATGGGATGCAGAAGGTAACGCCTGCATTGATCCTGTCGAGTACCTGCCTTGGAACCCGCTGAAGCACTACAGTGAGGCAATCAGGCTTTCGAAAATTCTGAACCTTCCGGTTAGCTCGAGCGCCCTTCTGAACGGCGACGGAACTGCCATCAGTGGCTATGTCGATGCCCACTTCGCCCGCGTGAGCTACGCTGGCAATGTGAAGGCCAGGCATGACGCCGCCTGCCACGCCATAGTGCGCGCCGCTGCTGAGATCGGGCGCGCGATGTGATACAGTCCTGGTCAGAAACAGGGGCTGAAATGGACGAAATTCTGCGGGTTAGCACGGACGATATTCTTTACCGCTTGCGCCAGGAGGAGAGCACGCAGGCCGACGAGATCCTGCGCTGGCGCCGTAACGCCTGCGGCGGGAGCATCCAGGGGGCCGATCACTACCACCGTCTGGCGAGCGATGCCGCGTTCGAGATCGCCCGGCTTCGGCTGAAGCTGAAGGAAGCCGGCATCGATTACCAGAGTGACTGATTCAGCTGCGGGACCACCGTGTAGGACTTGAATGCCAAGCGCGCCTTGCAGAGTGATACTTGGCTCGCCAAGTCTCCGAGCGCATCCTTCAGCTCGTCCCTGGTGAGCGTTGAACGGTGCCCGACGATGATCTCCTTCAAGGAGATCTCGTCGGAGAAGTCCGTGAAGTGGTGGCCGTCCTTATCCGGCTCCTCACGCCTTAGATCGACATAGACGCGCTCTTCTTTCTCATATTGCCAGTGAATGTACTTGGTCGAGATGATCTGCTTGAAGTGCTCCCAACGATCATTCCCCGCCTCTTGAAGCAATGCCTCGCTCGGTTCGGTCAACGTCTCGCTATAGATGACCGTATCTAGCTGCTCGCGGGGGATGTCGAATCCGAGGCAGATCCCCCGATGCCGGTCAGCGTAGTGCGCCCACTGGACAGGGTCATTCCAATCCCGGCTGAAGCACAGGATGCCGATGGACTCGTGTAGCCAGTCCTTCACCGCTCTGAATGCTCTGCGCACACCTCTATCAGCGGTTGCGACTTCGAACTCGAAAGGGTCGTTCAGATCGTGGACACGAGCGACTTTAAGGTGCCGCTTCTTGATGTCATCCAAGCCCCATTTTCGATCTATGAAGTGATAGACTCGCAACCCGACCTCCCCCGTTTTGAACCACCCTACCATGCTTGGAAAGAGGCGCGAACGGGGTCCGCTCCGTGGGGTAATTCCAGGGATAATTGAAGTGTATCGGAGGGTAGCCCCGGGTAAGGGTTCATTGAATTCATTATGTATTTTGGCCCTGCGTTACCCTCCAAATACCCTAGAAAGTGTACGGAGGGGGTTCGAATCCCTCCGTCTCCGCCACCCTTTCTCAGCTCTCGACTATTCTGCTGAACAAGGCTTTTGGCTAAGCCTGAAGGTCGTACCTTCTTTAAGAACGGGAATGACAGGGCGCGTTCAGCCCTTCGCGCTCACGACGCCGGTTGCCACACCCGGACAGGCCAGGACGAACTCCGAATGCAGGCGGGTGTGCTCGATTCCGCTCACGACCGTGCAGCCCTTCAGGTGCGGTCTCGTCGCGATGTATTCGACCGCAGCCTCCTCATGCCTGACGCCGGTCGCTGACGCTGGCACGATCCCGCGGCGCTGCTCGCACATGGTCTGCACCGCCTCGGAAATAGCGTAGGCAGCCACTAAAATCGTCGGCTCGCCGGGTCGCTGGAAAACCTGGTACCCGCCACCACATCGCGTTTCGACCTGAGATGCCGGTGTCGCCACATAGTACGAGAGCGATCCGGGAGCCGTGCTCTGGGCACAACCCGAGATGGATGCGGCCAGGGCCGCAGCGAGAACCAAGGGCAGAGTCCGGGTGAGCATCGATTCCTCGGAATGGGAGCAGTTCAGCCCTCCTAGCAGCAATTGCCGCGCTTGTCTTGAGGCGCCCTCCACTCCCCGGAACTGGAGGCTTGTGCTAATCCGGCGTGCGAGATCCAATCTATGAGCAGGATAAAGTCATGACGGACATTCGGCGCATCGGCGTGGCCGCGCGATACAGCGATCTCGTGATCCTCGGCGACACGGCCTATTTCTCGGGCTATGTGCCCGAGACGACGCTCGGCGGGTCCGTCGCGGAGCAGACTCGGGACATTCTCGGGCAGATCGAGCAGTCCCTGACCGAGATCGGCAGCGACAAGTCGAGGCTGCTGCAGGCCACCATCTGGCTCGCCGATATAGGCTTTTGCGATGAGATGAATGCCGTGTGGGATGCCTGGGTTGTTCCGGGGCAGGCACCAGTGCGGGTCTGCGTGGAATCCAGGCTGGCGGATCCCGACTACAAGCTCGAAATCCAGGTCACCGCAGCCCTTTGAGGCCGCAAAACGTTCAAGCCCGCTCGGCCCCTGAATTGGCCTTGGCCAGCGCATTCATGCGCTTGCGCTCGTAGTGCTTCGCCAGACGCAGGTGGCGCCAGGTGGCGTAGTTCATGGCGATCAGGAACCCGTAGGTGCCGCGCAGAACATGCAGCCGTCCGAAATAGGCTTTCAGGAAGGCGGCAGGGAACTCGAAATAGACCCGCCATGTCGGGATCGAGACGCCCCTCACCTCAAGGTCGACGGCCTGCTGATCGGTATAGCTGTTGAGCTTGGCCAGCTGATCGCCCAGGGACCGCACGGATCGGTGGTGCACGAGGCCCTTCAGCTTGCCGGTCTTCGTGCCCGGATTCAGCTCGACCCGGTCGTGAACGAGCGAGGAGGAATAACGGCCGGCATCGCGGCGGTAGAGCCGAACGGGCGAAACCTGGTACGCCACGGGATGCGGAGCTGCCTCGCCCGGAAAGGTCTCGGCGATGCTGATGCCATAGGCCTGGCAGGGAGGCTCCCCATGGGCGAACAGGGCGCGGATCTCGGCCAGAAGTTCCGGGGAGACCACCTCGTCCGCATCGAGGTTCAGGAGCCATTCGTGGCGGCACTGATCCTCGGCGAAGCGCTTCTGAAGTCCATAACCCGGCCACGGATTATGGATGACCCGGGCGCCTTGCTCCTCGGCCACCGCCTGCGTTCCATCGGTCGAGCCTGAATCCACGACAACCAAATCGTCCGTCAGGCCGCGGATGGCGCGGATGGTCGCGCCGATCCGGTCGGCCTCATTCTTGGCGATGATGAAGACGGAAACAGGAACCATGGCAACGGGTGCCTAGCTGCCCTGTTGGTTTGTGGCAAGGGCTTTGAATCATCAGCCGGAATAGGCCAGCCGGATTGTTCAGAGCTGTGTCGCCAATCCCTCAGCCTCCAGGGCGCACTTCACCATCGGACGGGCGGAAACCCGTGTCATGTAGGCCGTGACGGCCGGATGAGCCGAGAGGTCGATCCGGTGAAAACGGCTCCAGCTGAGCACGGTGAAACAATAAGCATCGGCAACGGTGAAATGCTCACCGGCCAAATAGGAGCGCCCTCGCAGGCGCTCGTCGAGATAGGCAAAACGACGCTGGAGATGACTCACGGCCAGCTGCCGCGCTTTCGGCGGCATCGGGGCGGTCCAGAGCGGATCGAAACCCTTGTGAAGCTCCGCGCCCGTGAAGTCGAGCCATTCCTTGACCTGGTAGCGCTCCAGGGATCCCAGCTTCGGCAGGAGACGGGCAGCAGGCGCCTGATCCGCCAGATACTCGAGGATCACCGGCACCTCGGCCAGAATGTCGCCGCTATGAAGAGCGAGCGCCGGAACGTAGCCCTTAGGATTGATCCTGATGAAATCCCGCCCGGAAGCCGTTGTCTGAGTTTTCAGGTCGACCTTGTCGTACTCGATCTGCAGGCCGGCCTCACAGGCAATGATCCGTGGGGCGAGGGAGCAGGCTCCGGGCGTGTAGTACAGCTTCATCGTGACCCTTCTTCCCGCGCCCCACCGGGAAATTAAAATTATAACGTTACACGATGGCTAATTGATACGTCACACAGTGGCACTTTCAAGGCGGATTAGACTATGTGATACATTATTTCACAGGCAATTGTGAAAATAAGTTCAGAGCAGTTCTCCGGCACGTGCATGATCGGAAGCAGCGACCTTGGAGTGCCTGCGAACACGCAGCTGCGCCAGCAAGGGGAAGTGGTCGGATGCGACCCGGGTCAGGAGGGTGCGCACAGGCCCGGCATCGACCACCTCGATCGACTTCGTGACGAAGACGTGATCGAGGCGCAGCACCGGTGCGCGGGTATGGAAGGTCGGCTGCGGTTCGCCGAAAGAGTTCGAAAGCTGGGCATCCCGCAGCCTGTCGGCGATCATCCGGTAGGAACGTGAAAGGGGCGGCGCGTTGAAATCGCCCAGCAGCACCGCCGGCTCGGCGCAATCGGGATGGCCGATCCAATCCGGTCCGACGAGAGCCGCAGCCTGCGTCCGTCTCTCGCCGGAGCGGAGGGAGAGGTGGGCATTGACCACGTGGATCGTCTGCCCGTCGATCTCGATCGCCACCCAGAGCGCACTGCGCTTCTCGAAGGACGGACGCGTCGACTGGGTCGGCAGCCGTCCGGCCTTGACGATCCGCGAGGAATGGCGCGTCAGAACCGCGATGCCGTACTGTTCTCCCAGGATACGGATCGTGGGTTGGAAATGCAGGTCCATGCCGAGGATCGAGGCCACGGTTGCGGCCTGATCCACCTCCCCTGCCCGCACGCGCCCGACGCGAACCTCCTGCAGGGCCACGATATCCGGCTGGCAGGATCCGATCACCTCCGCGATCCGCGTCGGGGAAATCTGCCTGTCCGTGCCGAGCCAGCGATGGACGTTGTAGGTGAGAATTCGAAGGGTTTGCCCCGGGTTTTCGGTGTGCTTCAAAGGTTCGTACCGGCTCAATTATCGTTACAGGTAAAGGCACCGCCCCGCCCGGCACAAGCCGGGAAGCCCAAATGCGCGGCGTATGTGGCAAACGTGTCGGATCAATGACTCTGCTTCGAGACCGGTTCCAGGGCTTGGCAGTATCGTGAAACCCCTTTTTCCAGGGCGCTTGACCTTCCCATCATTGGAAGGACTAGACCTGCTCCCCATATCAGGATCAGGAGATTCCTCATGGCCACCGGCAAGCTTGCCCCTACTGACGTGATCGACATTCCCATCAAGGGCATGACCTGCGCTTCCTGCGTGAACCGGGTCGAGAAGGCGATCCGGTCGGTCGAAGGCGTGAGAGCCGCCAACGTCAACTTGGCGACGGAGCGGGCGCATGTGGAATTTGCGCCAGTGGGAGCCAACCCCGCTGCGGTCGCCGAGGCTATCCGGTCCGTAGGCTATGAACCCTCCGACAGCACGGTGGAGCTGAAGATCCACGGCATGACCTGCGCCTCCTGTGTCGGCCGTGTAGAGAAGGCGCTCAACCGCGTGTCCGGCGTGCTGGAGGCCAGCGTCAATCTCGCTACCGAGCGCGCCTCCATCCGCTATCTGGGCGGAGCGGACATGGTGGCCCGCCTGATCGGCGCCGTCGAGCAGACCGGCTACGAGGCCGAGGCGCCGCGGCAGGGCAGCGAGCAGTCCGACCGGGAGCGGATCGCCCGGGAGGCGGAGATTTCCGGCCTCCAGCGTTCCCTTACCCTTGCCGCCCTCCTGACCCTGCCGGTCTTCGTGCTCGAAATGGGCTCCCACTTCATCCCGGCCGTCCACGACTGGGTGATGGAGACCCTGGGGCATCGCACGAGCTGGTATCTGCAATTCGCGCTCACCACCCTGGTCCTGTTCGGACCGGGCCTGCGCTTCTTCCGCAAGGGCGTGCCGGCCCTGCTCCGCTGGTCGCCGGACATGAACTCCCTCGTGGTGCTCGGCACCAGCGCAGCCTATGCCTATTCGGTGGTGGCCACCTTCCTGCCCGACCTTCTGCCTGCCGGCATGGCCAACGTCTACTATGAAGCCGCAGCCGTGATCGTGACCCTGATCCTGCTCGGGCGCTATCTCGAGGCCAAGGCAAAGGGGCGCACCTCAGAGGCGATCAAGCACCTTATGGGCCTTCAGGCCAAGACCGCCCGCGTGCTGCGCGACGGCCAGGCCCTGGAGATCCCGCTCGATCAGGTGCTCGCCGGCGACGTGGTGCAGGTTCGCCCGGGCGAGAAGATCCCGGTCGATGGCGAGGTCGTGGAAGGCTCCTCCTTCGTGGATGAATCCATGATCACGGGCGAGCCTGTGCCGGTACAGAAGGCTCAAGGCGCCGAGGTTGTGGGCGGGACCATCAACAAGACCGGCAGCTTCACCTTCCGGGCCACCCGCATCGGGGCCAACACGGTGCTGGCCCAGATCATCCGCATGGTCGAGCAGGCGCAAGGCTCCAAGCTGCCGATCCAGGCGCTGGTCGACCGGGTGACGGCCTGGTTCGTGCCGGCCGTGATGGCGGCGGCCGCCCTCACCTTCCTGGTCTGGCTCGTCCTCGGCCCGGAACCGGCGCTCACTTTCGCGCTGGTCAACGCGGTGGCCGTGCTGATCATCGCCTGCCCCTGCGCCATGGGTCTAGCCACGCCCACCTCGATCATGGTCGGCACGGGCCGGGCCGCGGAGCTCGGCGTGCTCTTCCGCCAGGGCGAGGCCCTGCAGAGCCTGAAGGAGGTCGGCGTCGTCGCCCTCGACAAGACCGGCACCCTGACGCAAGGGCGCCCCGAGCTGACCGACTTCGTGACAGTTCCCGACGTATCCGAGGCCGAAGCTCTCAGGCTCATTGCTGCCGTGGAAGGCCGCTCGGAGCACCCGATCGCTCAGGCCATCGTCGAGGCTGCCGAGAAGCGTAATCTTGCCTTGCCCTCGACCGACAGCTTCGAGGCCGTGCCCGGCTTCGGCGTCTCGGCCATCGTGGAAGGCCGGAAGGTCCATGTGGGCGCGGACCGCTTCATGATGAAGCTCGGGCTCCCCATTGCCGACTTCGCCGACACGGCCGCCCGCCTCGGAGCCGAGGGCAAGAGCCCGCTCTATGCAGCCGTCGACGGCAGGCTTGCCGCCATCATCGCGGTCGCCGACCCGATCAAGCCGTCGACGCCTGAGGCCATCGCGGCGCTGCATGCCCTCGGGCTCAAAGTCGCGATGATCACGGGAGACAACCGCAGGACGGCAGAGGCCATAGCCCGGCGCATCGGCATCGACGAAGTGGTGGCGGAGGTGCTGCCCGACGGCAAGGTCGAGGTGGTGAAGCGGCTGCGCGCAGCTCATGGCCAGATCGCCTTCGTTGGCGACGGCATCAACGATGCGCCGGCGCTCGCCGAGGCCGATATCGGCATCGCTATCGGCACCGGCACGGATATTGCCATCGAAAGCGCCGACGTGGTGCTCATGTCCGGCGACGTACGCGGCGTGGTGAACGCCATCGCCTTGTCCAAGGCAACGATCCGCAACATCGGGCAGAACCTGTTCTGGGCCTTCGCCTACAACGTGCTGCTGATCCCGGTCGCGGCGGGCGTGCTGTATCCGTTCAACGGCATCCTGCTCTCGCCGATCTTTGCGGCGGGCGCCATGGCGCTCTCCAGCGTCTTCGTTCTCGGCAATGCCCTGCGGCTGCGCGGCTTCAAGGCTCCCGTCCCATCCGTGCAGGGCAACGCCCCTGCCGCTCACGCTGAAGGTGTCGCATGAATATCGGACAGGCCGCACACGCCTCCGGCGTCTCCGCCAAGATGATCCGCTACTACGAATCCATTGGGCTGATCCCGAAGACCATACGGACCGAAGCCGGCTACCGGGTCTATTCGGATCATGACGTGCACACCCTGCGCTTTATCCGCCGGGCCCGCGATCTCGGCTTCTCAGTCGAGCAGATCGCCGATCTCGTGTCGCTCTGGCAGGATCGTGAGCGTGCGAGCAAGGACGTGAAGGCCATCGCGCTGGAGCATGTGACCGTGCTCGAGCGCAAGATCCGCGAGTTGCAGGAGATGGCCTCGACTCTGACGCATCTCGCCACGAACTGTCACGGCGACACGCGCCCGCATTGTCCGATCCTGGAGGAACTGGCCAACGACGAGGCCGGACAGGTTCATGTCAAGCCCGATGCAAAATTCGGCGTGCTGGGCAAGGCTCCCGCGCGATAGGCCTGATGCGGATGGCGGCCCTGTCAGGCCGCCATCTCCACCTCGCGGGCGCGGCCGAGATCGCGCATGAGCTGCTCATAGCGCGGCATGCGCCGGATCTGGCGTCCGTAATGGCGGCGCAGGGCATCCATGAGTCGTCCGTTGCGCGACAGAAGCCCGTCGGCAAACTCGATCATCAGGGAGTTCGGCCACGCCTGGGGACGGATCTCGGCTAACCGCTCGAAGAGTTTTTCCTCGCTCTCGTCCGGATGCGTCTGGGCCAGCAGGGTCAGCATTGCGGCCGTCGAGCGGGACACGCCCATATGGCAATGTACGAGCAGATGTCCTTCCGCTCCTTCACCGCGTTTCTCGGCAACCTCGTCGCCGAAGCGCAGCACCGCCTCCACATGCGCCGGTTCCGGCAGGATCATCCCCGGAATGGGATTGATGATGTCATGGAAGCGCAGGATCGTCCGGTGATGGGGATCATAAGCCTCGAACGCCTCGGGATCCGGGTGGTCAGGATCGAGGATCGACAACACATGAGTCACGGACCGCTCGCGCTGGTCCGGAAGTTCCGAGATGCCGCAGATCGTGAGCATCTGGATGGAATGGGGCTGCATCGAAGCACTCGCTCTACGGCTGAAGCCGGACAAAAACCTTACCGGATCTTTTCGGGAGGTTAACTCATAGCGGTCGAATTGGATCATCGCGTTCAAAAGACTGTGTCTTGCAAACCACAGGCGCCTTCTGCCACATTCCCGCCACCGAAGATTCACCTTCTCGACACTCCTGGGACTATGTCTCTTGAGGAGTAGCGCCGCCGCCCGCAAGGACCGGCGGATGAAGCCAATAACCAGAAACTGCAGGTTCCCCCACTGATGTTTGCTGCACTGGCCCCGAGCCGATCCCTGTTGCGCAGAGCCGTTCGCTCACTTGTCCTGCTTCTTCCCATAGCCCTGGCGGCGTGCGTCTCCACCCAGTCTCCCCCGCAGCAGGCCGTGCGCCGCATCGACCCCGCCTATGCGGCCATGTATGGGCCACGGCTCGACGAGCCGCATCCGCTCCCAGCGACGGATATTTCAGAAGTCGACCCCCGCTTCCTGCGCCGTGAGGTTGCCTACTACGGCCGCGAGGAACCGGGCACCATCGTGGTCGATACGCAATCCCGTTATCTCTACCTCGTGCGTGAGGGCGGCCGCGCAATCCGCTATGGCATCGGCGTCGGCAAGGAAGGCCTCGCCTGGAGCGGCCGCGCCCGCGTGGGCCGCAAGGCTGCCTGGCCGCGCTGGACCCCAACCGCCTCGATGATCAAGCGCGAGCCGGAACGCAACGCCCGCTGGGCTGGCGGCATGGAAGGCGGATTGAGCAACCCGCTCGGGGCACGCGCGCTCTACCTCTACGATGACGGCCGCGATACCTTGTATCGCATCCACGGCACGACCGAGCCATGGTCCATCGGTCAGTCCGTATCGAGCGGCTGCATCCGCCTGTTCAACCAGGACATCATCGACCTTCACAGCCGCGTGCCAGTCGGCTCGCCCGTGGTCGTGCTGCAGGGCCAACGTCTCTTCGAAGTCGAGGACGAGTTGCGGGTGTCGTCAATCGACTGACCATATATCTGTATCCATACCCGGAAGGGCCGGCAGTGACCGGCCCTTTTTCTTTGGCGCCCTGTCAGGCTTGAGGTAAGGTCATCCCGTCTCTGCTGGAGGCATGGTCATGACAGTCGAACGCGCGATCCTTCTGACCGTCGGCGGGCTCATCATTCTCAGCGTCCTGCTCGCCGTTTATGTCAATATCAACTGGCTCTGGCTCACCGGGATCCTCGGCGCCCATCTGGTGCAGGCTTCCTTCACGGGCATGTGCCCAGTGGTGATGATGTTCAAGCGCATGGGGCTTCCGAGCAAACCCGGCTTTACCTGAGCCCCGACCCCTGGAGGCTTCCGCCTGCTGTCCTATGACTCTGTAGGACAGAGGCACAGGAGCTTCCATGGACGAATGGTTTTCCCCGGCGCTGAAGCTGATGACGCGCGCCATCGAGATCGGCGGGATCGCCATCATCGTCCTTGGGCTTCTCGGCGCCAGCATCGCCGTCCTCTGGCAGGTGCTGCGAGGAACCTCGGGGGCCGAAGCCTTCAGTCTCTACCGCTCCAACCTGGGACGCGCCATCCTGCTCGGCCTCGAGTTTCTGGTGGCGGCCGACATCATCAATACCGTCGCCATCGATCCGACGCTCCAGAGTCTCCTCATCCTCGGCGGCATCGTGCTGATCCGGACCTTCCTGAGCTTCTCCCTCGAAGTCGAAATCGAAGGGCGCTGGCCCTGGGACAGGCACAAAGCCGAGGATGAGCGCTCCTCAAGCCGCGTGGCTTAACGCAGGAACGCAGGCCTTGCAGATCGTTGCAATGAGACGATGGCTCTTCACACTAGTGACGTTAGGTCAATCGCAAGAAATAGCGTCCATAACAGATCGTGCAATTCTTCAACAACCGCACGGAAGCGCCTGTGAGAGATACGACGTCAGGATGTCAGGGATGCCGGAGCGGCGAACCGCTCCCATTCGATTTCACAATGGCCTTCCACCCGATCATCGATGTTGCGCGAGGAATTGTCTGGGGCTACGAGGCGCTCGTGCGCGGCACCAGGGGCGAACCTGCGGGAGCGATCCTGAGTCAAGTTGATGAGGTGCGGCAGTACAAGTTCGACCAAGCCTGCCGGGTGAAGGCCATCGAACTGGCAGGACGCCTCTTTCCGGCAACAGAGGACACCAGGCTCTCCATCAACTTCATGCCGAACGCCGTCTATGAGCCGGCCGCCTGCATCAGGACGTCCCTCGAAACCGCACGGCGCGTCGGCTTCGACATGAAGCGCATCATGTTCGAGTTCACTGAGAACGAGCGCATGGCGGATACGAAGCACGTCGCCAGGATCATTGCGGAATATCGGCGCCTCGGCTTCATCACGGCCATCGATGATTTCGGCGCAGGCCATGCGGGCTTAAATCTTCTCGCCAACTTCCAGACCGACCTCATCAAGATCGACATGGAGCTGATCCGCGGGATCCAGGACTCCGCGGCCCGTCAGGCCATCATTGCCGGCATCCTCGTGATGGCCCGCGCCCTCGACATCACGATCATCGCCGAAGGCATCGAAACCGAGGCGGAGCTTGCGACCTTGAAAAGCGCTGGCATCAACCTGTTCCAGGGCTTCCTGTTTGCCCGTCCTGCTATCGAGAGCCTGCCGCCGGTTTCGTTTAGCGCCTGATCGCAAGTGATGAACGACCCGGTGAGACGCGCATCGATAGATCCGCTCCTCACCGGCTGAGTTTCAATCGTTCACATGCACCAGAACGTGCCGCTTCTTGCCGACGGTCAGTTTCAAGGCTCCCTCACTAAGATCGGCTGCGGTGACATGGGTTTCCGCGTCCTGCACGAGCGCACCGTTGAGCCTAGCCCCGTTGTTGAGCACGAGACGGCGGGCCTCTCCCTTGGAAGCGGACAGACCCGCACGAACGAGAAGCTGCGCGACGGTCACGCCGGAGTCGAGCTCGCTTCGTGAGAGACCGACGCTCGGAAGCCCGGCTGCATGCTCCCCCTCCTCGAAGGTTCTGCGCGCAGTCTCCGCAGCGTCTCGCGCCGCATCTTCGCCGTGGGCGAGCTTCGTCGCTTCCATGGCGAGGATTTGCTTCGCCTCGTTGATCTCCGCGCCTTTGAGCTGCCCGAGCCTCATCACCTCATCGAGCGGCAGCTCCGTGAAGAGGCGCAGGAAGCGCGCAACGTCATCGTCCTCCGTATTGCGCCAGAACTGCCAGAACTCGTAGGGGCTCAGACGCTCGGCATTAAGCCACATCGCACCGCTTGCCGTCTTACCCATCTTCGACCCAGCGGAGGTGGTAATAAGCGGCGTCGTCAGGCCGAAGAGCTGGCGCTGGTCGATGCGGCGGGCGAGCTCGATGCCATTGACGATGTTGCCCCACTGATCCGATCCGCCCATCTGCAGCACGCAGGCCTGATGGCGCGACAGCTCCAGGAAATCGAAAGCCTGGAGCACCATGTAGTTGAACTCGAGGAGCGTGAGCGGCTGCTCGCGCTCCAACCGCTGGCGCACGCTGTCGAAGCTCAGCATCCGGTTGATCGTAAAATGGGTGCCGAAGTCGCGCAGGAACGGCAGGTAGCGCAGCGGGTCGAGCCAGTCGGCATTGTCCACCATCACCGCGTCGGTCGGCCCGTCGCCGAAAGTGAGGTAACGGGAAAAGACCTGCTTCAGGCCGGCGGCGTTCCTAGCGATCTGCTCGCCGTCGAGCAGCGGCCGGCTCGCATCACGAAAGCTCGGATCGCCGATCTGCGAAGTGCCGCCGCCGATGAGGACGACCGGCTTGTGGCCGCACTTCTGCAGCCAGCGCAGGGTCATGATCTGCACGAGGCTTCCTACATGCAGGCTGTTCGCCGTTGCGTCGAAGCCGATATAGGCCGCGACCGGCCCGGCCGAGAGCCGCTCGTCGAGCGCTGCCAGATCGGTGCATTGATGAATGAAGCCGCGTTCGTTAAGCGTCTTCAGGAATTCGGATTTCGGGGTGTTCATCTGTGTCTCCTTGGATTGAGCGGGAGCCGCTACCCGGAGACCTGATCACCAAATGAAGATGCCGCCGGAGAGCGGCGGCATCGAACGTCTGGTCGCAACCGAACGGAGCCGCCCTATGGGGACAGCGTATAATAGTTCACGAAAGAGGTGCGACCGGTGATCATGGGCGCAAGCTACGGTCAGGAGACCAGATCGTCAACCGGTTTCAGAAGTACGCTTTTAGATTTCCGCGCACCCGCTCCAGCACCGGCACATTCGGATCGGGCAGAGCGAAACTCTGCCCGGTGATGCGCTCGAAGGCGTCGATATAGACCCGCGAGGTCTCCAGGACCACGTCCTGCGGAATCTCGGGGATCTCGTCCTTGTAGGGATCGCAGCGTGCAACGACCCAAGTGCGGACGAAATCCTTGTCGAAGCTCTCGGGCCGCTCACCTGCCTCGAAACGCTGCTGGTAGCTTTCCAGGAACCAGTAGCGGCTGCTGTCCGGGGTGTGGATCTCGTCGGCGATCATGATCGTGCCGTTCTCGTCGATGCCGAACTCGTATTTCGTGTCGACGAGGATGAGGCCGCACTCGCGGGCCATCTCTCGGCCCTTAGCGAAGAGCGCGAGGGCATAGCCGGAGACCATACGCCACTGCTCCTCGCTCAGCAGACCCTGCCCGACGATCTCGGCGGGCGTCAGCGGTTCGTCGTGGCCGCCGTGGAAGGCCTTGCTCGTCGGCGTGATGATGGTCTGCGGCAGCTTCTCGTTGTCGCGCATCCCTTCGGGCAGCCGCATGCCGTACATCTCGCGCTGGCCCGCCTTGTAGAGGGAGAGGATCGAGGTGCCCGTGGTTCCGGCGAGATAATCGCGCACCACGATCTCCACGGGCAGGATGGTGAGTTTACGTCCGATCAGCACGTTCGGATCCGGGTATTCGATCACGTGGTTGGGGCAGATGTCGGCGGTCTGCTCGAACCAGAACTTCGCCGTCTGAGTCAGCACCTGGCCTTTGAGCGGAATGGCTGCGAGGTTGCGGTCGAACGCGCTCAGGCGGTCGGATGCGATGATGATCCGGCGCCCGTCGGGCAGGTCGTAATTGTCGCGCACCTTGCCGCGGTAGTGGTTCGGCAGCTCCGGGATGGTGGCGTCCTCAAGGACGTAGCCGGCATAGGCTCCTAGGGCTGCTTTATCGACCATGCTCACCTGCCAAGGATTTTCATCGCCGCCCAGCGGTGGCGGCAGGCGGAGTTCTAGCCGGAAATCGCGCCCGTGCTAGGTCCTGTCGGACAAAAACCTGCCCTGTCCACCAGAACAGGCTTACTGCCCCGCCCGGGCGTCCCTGCGATAGGTCGCATTGAGGCCGGACAAGGTCACCGTGGTCTCGTAGCCCTGGGCGTCGATGATGGTCCACGCTTTAAGCGCATTGGCCCGGGTGTCGAAGCGAAGGGTGATCTTGGATGTGCCGCCGAGGGTCGCGCTGTCGTCGAAGCGCACTGTCACCACGCCGTCGCGGCCCACCTGCACGTCGCGAACCTTGGTGTCCCGCGACAGGTCGATATTGTCCTGCACGAGGAACTTCAGGGGCGTCTGGCCGACCGGATAGACATCGTTGGTGCCGAGCTTCTTGTCGCGGATCGCCACGTTTCGCCCATCCGAGATAACCTCGAGGGTGCTCGGCGGGGCATAGGCAAAATGGAACTGGCCCGGACGCCGCATGGAGAGGTTGCCCTCCGCCTGCTGACCGTTGGGGTTCTTCTGCACGAAGTAGGCCGACAGCTGGTCGATGCTGTTGAAATAGGCATTCACCCGGTCGAGAGCCTCCTCGGGGGATTTCGGTCCGGGCGGTGAGGTGGGCGTCGGGGCCGAAGCGGGTGCCGCTACGGCCGTCGCGGCGGGCACAGCCTGGACCGGCGTCGAGCGCGCGGGCTTGGGCGGCTCGGCAACCTTGACCGGAGGCGGTGCCTCAACGGGCTTGGGCGGTTCTGCCGTCTGGACGGGCGCAGCGGGAGCCGGCTTCTGCGGCTCGGGCACTGGCGGCTGGGGGGCTGGTTTTTCGATGACAGCGGCAGCAGGAGCCTGGGGCTTCGGCTCCGGCTTCGCAACCGTCTGAGGAGCAGGCTGCGGCTTGGGCTTCGGCTGGGCTGCCCTTTGCGGCGCGGGGGCTGCCGGCTTCGGAGCGGCTGCCCTCGGCTGCGGGCGCGGCTGAGCCTGCGGGCGCGCAGCCGCCGGAGCAGCCGGTTCGGCCTGCGGCGCAGCCTGAGGGGCGCTCGCCGGAGGTGCGGGCTTCTTGAAGACGCCGTCCAGGAAACGGGTCAATGGGTCGGAGGGCTGCTGTGCAGCGGCCGGGGAGACGCATGCCAGGGCAAGAACAAGACCGAGAATGCAACGCGAGGACGAATGGAGCATGACGCCACTGCTAATCTGGAAAAGCATGGGGGTCCGTGCGCAAAAGCACGGCCTTACAAGGGTTTATGGCCGGTATAAGAGGCTGAATGAAGGCAGGAACCCTGACGGGGAAAGCGATTCGTGTCCAGGGCGCGTCAAGCCGCATCCGCCAGTTCATCGTCATCCATGACCTGACGAGCCGGTGCTGGCCGGGGCTTCGGCGTGCGTGGGCGGGAGGGCTGCCGCTTCTTGGCCTTGGCCGGCTTGGATGAGCTGCCGATACCCTTCCACCAAGCTTGCCAGCTCCAGGCGCCGGGGCCTGTGAGGATGTAGAAAAGAAGCCCTGCGAGAACGCCGAGGTGAGACAGGAATACAGCCTGCTCGGCCTGCCGGGTCAGGCCGCCATAATCCCAGAAGCGATGCAGGGTCCCGGTTGTCACCACCAGGGCGGCGATCAGGACGGAAGCGCTCAGACGAGGTGCCAAGCCCAGAGCCAGGGCGAGAGGCCCGAAGATTTCCGCCACGACGACGACGGTCGCCACCACATCCCCATAGGGCATGCCCTTCATGGTCAGGGTCGCGGCGAAGCCGGAGATATTGGCCGCGCGGCCGATGGCTGCTGGCAGGAAGCAGCCAGCCAGCAGAAGGCGGTTCAGCAGCAGAACCCCGTTGATTCCTGCACCCCTGCCCATGCCCCTGCCCTCCGCCTTTGCCAGCCGGGAATCGGCTGGCGCTGGGACAGCATTTGACGGAAAGGTTCTTAACCTGTTCTTAGCGCACCGAGCGTTTCCGGGTCCCTACAGCTTGAGGTTTCGTTCCCGAAGCATGCTCTCCCATCGCAGGGAATGATCCACGATGCTGGCGAGGTCATCGTGGCGCGGCTGCCATCCCAGCTGGGAGCGGATGCGGGCAGAATCCGCCACGATGGTCACCGGATCGCCGACGCGGCGGGGGCCAAAGCGTGCGTCGACGGGCTTCCCGGAGACCTTGCGCACCGTCTCGATGACCTCCGACACGGAATAGCCGTGCCCGTAGCCGCAATTCACCACGAGGCTCTCGCCTCCCTGGTCGAGATGGTTCAGGGCGAGCATGTGAGCCGCGATGAGATCGGTCACGTGAATGTAATCACGAATGCAGGTTCCATCCGGCGTCGGATAATCGGCGCCGAAGACCTCCATGTGGGAGCGCATGCCAAGCGCCGTCTGGATCGCCACCTTGATGAGATGCGTGGCATTGGCGGTCGACTGGCCGTGGCGCATGGCGGGATCGGCTCCCGCCACATTGAAGTAGCGCAGGATCACGTAGCGCATGTCGTGGGCTACTGCTACATCGCGCAACATCACCTCGGTCAGCTGTTTGGAGCTGCCGTAGGGAGAGAGGGGCGCTAACGGCGCGTCCTCCCCGAGCGGCTTGTCGGAAGCATTGCCGTAGACGGCTGCGGTCGATGAGAAGACGAACTTCTTGACGCCAGCCGCCACTGCGGCAGCCATGAGGGAGCGGCTCTTGACGGTGTTGTTGAGGTAATAGCCGAGCGGATCGCTTACAGATTCAGGCACGACCAGCTTGGCGGCAAAATGCGCGATGGCATCCACTTGGTAGGTCTGCAGGGTGCGTAGAACGAGCTCGAAATCGCCGACATCGCCCACCACGAGAGGCACGCCCTCCGGCACCGACCACCGGAAGCCGGTCGACAGGTTGTCAAACACGATGGGCTTGTGGCCAGCATCGAGCAGGGCCAAAACCATATGACCGCCGATATATCCAGCCCCGCCGGTGACGAGAACGTTCATGAGGTCTCCTGGAGATGTGCGTTCAACATTTTGTCATGGTGGCTCTATTGCAGCTGGATTTCCAGATCAACCCGAGGCCGCTAAGCGTTAGAATAGCCTCTCAGACATGGACGGATGCAGAATGGACGATCGGAAGGAATATTGGTGGGTTTTCCACGAGGCCGCGATTCAGCCGGCGGAAGTCGGCTTTGTGGGTGGCATTCCTGTGAGCTTTCGGTTCATTGGAACGGCCGGCAGCATTCCCGCCGCATCGGCCGAACTAATCGAGCGCCTGCCCTCACCTCCCTTGCCGGTCATGAACACCTATACCAAGCCGTCCCCGCAGCCACAGGCACAGCCTCAGCGCCGCGGGTCCTGGCTCTGGTTTATCGGGATTCTGCTTTTGATTCTTGTCGCCCAATGCTCAGGGCAGCTGTTCGATATTCTCAAGTGAAGCGGAGCCTATGCTCAAGCTTGAACGTATGTTCCAAGGATCTTCGGGCAAGGCCGCAACCCATTCGGGTTAGACGGATACTTCAACAGCATTAGCCTTCGATGCAGCAGCGAACGCGTTAACCCGGAATTGCACCAGCAATACAAAATTGCTCCATTTCGATTTTGAGAATTTACCTATTTAATCTTGAGCAATACGGCAGTTGCTGCAGAGGAAACAGCTCTATGCTCATGACTTCAAACGAGGCGGGACCGGCTCCGCCCTGAGGATCGAACGGATCGCCGCCCACACGGCAGCGGTACTTCCTCAGACTGACGCCAATGCGGCTGCGAACGACGCCGCAACGATAACGGCGAAACACGACAACTGGCAGTCACTTCAGGCGCTGGACGACGTTCCGGCGATGATGAAGCGCGCCAACATGTTCCTCGATCCATTCAGCAAAGGATATCGAATAATGGCATTTATCACCGTCCTAGGCCCATCGAGCAATCCCAATGAAGAACAGGCCGCAGCGGAGAACGTCGCGAGGATCAAAGACGCCATTGCAAAAGCGAATGCCGAGTACTTGAAGAATCCGTCGCTCGGCCAAGTGGAGGTTCAACTCGGCGCAGGAACCTGGGTCGTCACAGGAGACAAGGCTGATCCCTCGACTGGTGCTATTGAACTCCTGTCCGGCGTCAAGCTGACCGGATCAGGTGACCGTGACACGGTGATCAAGCTCGAAAACGGCTTCGATGCCAAGATCAACGGCATTGTCCGCACGGACATCGCGACTGTAGAGAACGTCACCATCAGCAATCTCGTCATTGACGGCAACCGCGCGAATAACATCGGGGAACAAGCCGGGTTCATATGCGGCGTGAAGGCAGACAGCACTGGCCGCACGCAGACCAATATCACCCTCGACAACGTGGAGGTGATGAACTGCACGGGATATGGGATCAATCCGCACGAGATCACATATAATTTCAAAGTTACAAACTCTGAAGCTCACAACAACGGAAAAGACGGCTTCGTGGCGGACGGGGTCGTGGGCGGCGTTTACGCGAACAACGAATCCTACAACAATGGTCGCCATGGCTTCAACATTCAGAATGCCTCAAGCAATATTGTTCTTGAGAACAACACTGCCTACGGCAATGGCTGGGGCTCGACCGGCGGCGCAGGCATAGTCATTCAACGCGGCGACATCCAGCGCGGCAATGAGGCGGAGATTGCCCATGTCACAAACGTTCAGATCATCGGGGGTGAGTACTATGGCAACACCCGTGAAGGAATTCTCATCAAACTTTCTGACAATGTGACGGTCAGCGGAGCCAATGTTCACGACAATATGCGCTATGGCCTGCGCATTGAGGGCTCTGATAACACAATCGTCAAGGATAGCTTTATCTCGCGCAACTCGCAGGAACTCACAGGCAAGTATGATGAGGTCCAGATCGACGTACGGAACGATTACCCGGACGGCAACCCTGATAATAACCCCTCAACCAACCCGATTAAGTCTTACTACTCAAACGGCACGCAGATTCTGAACAACGTCGTCAACCCGGAGAATGCGCGCTACGCAATCCGTGAGGAGCCGGCAAACACTGCCGGAGGCTCCACAGGAACAGTGGTTGCAGGGAACGCAACCGGCGGCATAGCAACCGATGGTAATGATACTCTCGGAGGCTCTGCTGGCGTCGATACGATGGCCGGCGGCAAGGGTGACGACACCTACATTGTCAACAAGGACGGTGACACTGTCATTGAGAACGCCAATGAAGGCAATGATCACGTTTTCTCCTCGGCCAAACATACCCTTGGGGCCAATGTCGAGAATCTGACATTGACCGGATCTGCCAACATCAACGGCTATGGCAACGGGCTTGATAACGTCCTGATCGGCAACGCTGGTGCCAATAATCTCGAAAGCCATGGTGGTGCAGATACGCTCTATGGCGGCGGCGGAGTTGACACCCTGCAGGGTGGCGATGGCAACGACGTCTATGTCATCGACGATGCGGCTGATCTGATCGTCGAGAAGGACAATCTCGGCGCGGGCGGCTACGACCACGTCTTCTCCAGCGTCAGTTACACCCTCTCAACTCAAGTCGAAGAGATCACGCTGACTGGAACAGCCAACCTGACGGCGGTCGGAAATACCGGCACCAATACGTTGAACGGCAATGCCGGACACAACGTCCTGAACGGCGGCGGCGGAGCCGACAGAATGAAGGGTGGGTTGGGGAACGACATATACTATGTCGATCATACGCAAGACGTCGTAATGGAAGGGGCTGGAGAAGGGATCGACACCATCGTCAGCTCCATCTCTGTCTCCGCTGCCAGCCCCCTGGCGGCAAACGTGGAGAACCTCTACCTGATCGATCCGGCCAACCCTGGTGACCCGCTGACCAAGTGGGCAGAAGTCGGCGCTGGAAATCAGCTCAACAATCTCATTGTCGGCAACAGCACAGACAACAAGCTGTACGGCTATGGTGGTAGCGACACCCTGATAGGCGGCGCTGGCAACGACACGTTGGACGGCGGCGAAGGAAATGATCTGGTTCAGCTCTCTGGCAACCGTGCGAACTACACGATTACCGGGACCGGCGCGAATAGGACCATAGCCGGCGGCACCGAGGGTACGGACACCCTGCTGAACATTGATGTTCTTCAGTTCAAAGATGGACAGCTTGTCGGAGATACTTGGGTTCCGAGCCCGATCCCCCTCCCGCCCCCTCCGGTCAACACGGGCAATCAGGTCGTCGCCCGCACCGGCGGCTCCCGGTCAGAGACCCTCAACGGCAGGGACAACATCGACGATATCATCAAGGGTCAGGGCGGGAACGACACGGTCAGAGGCCGCGGAGGCAACGACAGCCTCAATGGCGGCTCCGGCAACGACAAGGTCTACGGCGACGGAGGTGACGACCGTGTCAACGGCGACAGCGGCAATGACTATGTCCATGGCGGCTCCGGCAATGACTATGCCAATGGCGGCTCCGGCAATGACAAGGTGTATGGCAGCACAGGCAACGACCGGGTGTACGGCAGTTCCGGACACGACACCGTCGATGGCGGCTCGGGCAATGACTGGGTTTACGGCGACAGCGGCAATGATCGGGTCTATGGCGGCTCCGGCGATGACGTGGTCAATGGCGGCTCGGGCAACGACCGGCTCTACGGCGGTGCCGGCAGTGATGCTTTCCTGTTCAACTCGAGGCTCGGGACTGCCACTTCAGACCGCAAGGTGAGCTTCGACACGATCGTCGACTTCAAGGTCAGGGACGACAGCTTCCTGCTCGACAATGCCGTGTTCAAGAAGCTCGGCAGCGGAACGGCGGCGAACCCGACGGAGCTGGATGCGGAGTTCTTCGTCACCGGCAGCAGGGCCCGGGAGCGGGACGACTACCTGATCTACAACAAGAAGACAGGCGTGCTCAGCTACGATGCGGACGGCTCCGGCTCGAAGCAGGCGGTGGAGTTCGCCCAACTGTCGAAGAACCTCTCCCTGACCTACAAGGACTTCTTCATCATCTGACGACATCTCATCCGAGGAGCCCCGGCCGAAAGGTCCGGGGCTTTTTTGCTCCGCCTGCTAAACGCCACTCGCTGCACTCCCCTTGGACCCAGTCCTGTGGATCGCAGTTGATTGATCGGAAGGCAGGTGACAATTTACGGTGACATCTATAAGGATTGGAGAGTTTCACATCGAAAAATAACAAATAGTATATTTTACATCTGAAAGACGCTTAATATGGTTGCCCATGGAGCACTGGATCTCATCGGCCGGACCCCTCTCGTTGAGGTGACGAGCCTCGACACGGGTCCCTGCAAGCTCTTCCTGAAACTGGAGAGCGCCAACCCCAGCGGCTCCATCAAGGATCGGCCGGCGCGCGCCATGATCGAAGCGGCCGAAGCCGATGGCCGCCTGAAGCCCGGGGGCACCATCATCGAGGCCACGGCCGGCAACACCGGCGTCGGCTTGGCGCTGGTCGGTGCCAGCAAGGGCTACCGCACCCTCCTTGTGGTGCCGGACAAGATGTCCCGGGAGAAGGTCCTGCATGCCAAGGCCCTTGGGGCCGAAGTGGTCATCACCCGCTCTGACGTCGGCAAGGGCCACCCGGATTATTATCAAGACCTCGCCCAGGCGATCGCCGTTAAGACGCCTGGAGCCGTCTACATCAACCAGTTCGAGAACCCGGCCAATCCGGCCTCCCACGAGGCGAGCACCGGCCCCGAGATCCTTGAAGGCATGGACGGCGATGTGGATGCCGTCGTGGTCGGTGTCGGCTCCGGCGGCACCCTCACCGGCGTCGGGCGGTTCCTGAAGCAGGCCTCGCCCAAGACCGCCATGGTGTTGGCCGATCCGGCAGGCTCGATCCTCGCGCCGCTGGTCCAGACCGGACAGATGACCGAAGCTGGCTCATGGGCCGTCGAGGGCATCGGCGAGGATTTCGTGCCGCCGAACTGCGACCTCTCCCTGGTGAAAAAGGCTTATTCCATCTCCGACAAGGAGAGCTTCTCGGCCGCCCGCGAGTTGCTGCGCAAGGAAGGCATCCTGGCCGGATCCTCCTCCGGCACGCTGCTCGCCGCGGCGCTCCGCTATTGCCGCGAGCAGACGGAGCCGAAGCGCGTCGTCACCCTGGTCTGCGACACGGGCGCCAAATACCTGTCGAAGGTGTTCAACGATGCCTTCATCGCCCAGGAAGGCTGGCTCGACCGAAAGGTGACCGGCACCGCACGCGACGTGGTGATCAACCCGTTTGGTGAAGGCGCGACCATCTTCGTCTCGCCCAGCGAGACCCTGCGCTCCGCTTTCGCCCGCATGCGCTCTTCCGACGTCTCGCAGCTGCCGGTGATCGAGGACGGCCGAGTGGTCGGGCTCATCGACGAGAGTGACATTCTCGATGCACTCGTCGCCAACGAGGGCGCTCCCCAGAGCGTTTTCGACAAGCCGGTGCGCGACGTAATGGTCACGCGCCTTCAGACGATTTCCGCCGATGCTCCGGTCAAGGAGCTTCTGCCTCTCTTCGCCGGCGGCCTCGTGCCGGTGATCATGGAGGGCGACGCCTTCGTGGGCCTCGCCACCCGCATCGACCTCATCAATTTCTTTCGGATCCAGGCATCATGACCGCCCGCAACCAGCTCGATTTCGCCACCCGCTGCATTCATGCGGGCCAGTCGCCGGATCCCACCACGGGTGCGGTGATGATGCCGATCTACGCCACCTCGACCTTCGCGCAGGAGAGCCCGGGCGTTCATAAGGGCTTCGAGTATGCCCGCTCGCAGAACCCGACCCGCATGGCCTTCGAACGATGCATCGCGGATCTGGAGGGCGGCTCGGCGGCCTTCGCGTTCTCCTCCGGTCTTGCCGCGAGCGCGACGGTGCTCGACATGCTGGAACACGGCTCACATATCGTCGCCTCGGACGACCTCTATGGCGGTACGCGCCGTCTGTTCGAGCGCGTGCGCCGGAAGTCGGCCGGGCTCGATATCACGTATGTCGATCTCGGCGATGCTGAAGCGGTGAAGGCGGCGCTTCGCCCCAACACCAAGCTGGTCTGGGTCGAGACGCCGACGAACCCGCTCCTCAAGCTCGCCGACCTCGAAGCCATTGCGGCCGCAGCGCGCGGGCATGGCACGTGGCTCGTCGCGGACAACACTTTTGCCAGTCCTTACGTGCAGCGTCCGCTCGAGTTCGGCTTCGACATCGTGGTGCATTCCACCACGAAATACCTCAACGGTCATTCCGACATGGTGGGCGGCGTGGTGATCGTAGGCCAGAACCAGGAGATCCGCGAGAAGATCGCTTTTCTGCAGAACGCCGTCGGTTCCGTATCCGGTCCCTTCGACAGCTTCCTGGCCCTGCGCGGCCTGAAGACCCTGTCGCTGCGCATGGAGCGGCACTGCACCTCGGCTCTCAAGATCGCCCAGTTTCTGGCATCTCACTCAGGCATCGACAGCGTGATCTATCCGGGTCTCGCCTCTCATCCGCAGCATGAGCTCGCCAAGCGCCAGATGCGCGGCTTCGGCGGCATCATCACGGCCCGGATCAAAGGCGGGCTCGACGGCGCGACGCGCTTCCTGGAGCGTTGCCAGCTCTTCACGCTGGCGGAGAGCCTCGGCGGCGTAGAAAGCCTGATCGAACACCCGGCGATCATGACCCATGCCTCCGTGCCGCCGGAAGTGCGAGCGGAACTCGGCATCGACGACGGCCTCGTGCGACTGTCGGTCGGCATCGAGGATGCGGACGACCTGATCCAGGATCTGCGTTCCGCGCTGTCGTAACACTCAGGCTGTGGGCGAGAAGCGCCCGACGAGCTGATGCCGGTCGCCCGGATAGGTGATGCGTGCTTCGGTCACGAAGGCTCCCGCCTGCCAGGTCCGCCGCTCCAGTATGAGACAGGCTGTTCCGGATTGGATCTTAAGCCGCTTGGCCATTGCACTGTCCGCGTTGATGGCGCGAACGATGTGCTCTGCATCCGTCCATGGCACGCGGCGCAGCAACCAGGTGCCCGGCGGATCGTCCTTGAACGCTTCCTTGTCGGCCTCCGGCACAGTGGCCAGATTGATCAGGCGCTGCTCAAAAGCGAGCGGCACGTCATCCATCACATGGAGAGTCGACAGGCAAAGCATTTGCGTACCCGCCGGCAGCCCGGTGCGCTGCGCCGCAGCGGCATCGATGGGCTCGATGGAGCGGTGCAGGACCTTGAAGCGATACTCGGTGCCGGCACGTGCCGCCTCAAGGGCGAAATCCTGGATCTGCAGCACGGCCTGCTGGTTGCTCGGCTCGGCCACGACAGTGCCTGCACGGCGTCTTCGCGTGATGAGACCATTGGCGGCGAGCGTCGAGAGAACCTTGTTCACGGTCATGCGCGAGCAGCCGTACTCCGCCATCAGCTCATGCTCGAATGGAATGCGGTGTCCAGGCGCCCACTCGCCGGACATGATCCTGGCCTCGATGTCGTCGCGGATGCGTTGGTGCAGGTGTTTCATGCCGGTGGGGCCTACTCTCATGCCAGGACGCGGGCCATGGCCTTGGCATAGCGGGCACGGATCGCGTCACGGCTCACATGCCGGCCGCTCTTGACCATGGGCTTGCCCGCAACGAAGACCGTATCGATAGCGGCCTTGCCGGCGACGAACACGTAAGAATCGATCCAGCGATCATCCGAGACGCAGGCGAGATCGGGATGGTCGGCATCGAGCACCACAAAGTCGGCGCGATGCCCCTCGGCGATGGCACCGATGCGCCGCCCGAGCGCCTTTGCCCCGCCCGCCAGTGCTTTCTCGTAGAGGCTGCGCCCCGTGGACTGACCTTCGCTCTCGGCCAGAACGTTGCGGGCGCGATGCTTGAGACGCTGACTGTACTCGAACTGCTTCAGTTCGCCCGGAACCGAAATCTCGATGTTGGAATCGGACCCGACGCCGAAGCAACCTCCTGCGGCAAGGTAGTTGACGCCTTCAAAAATGCCGTCCCCGAGATTAGCCTCGGTGATCGGACACAGGCCCACCACGGCGCCGCTCGCAGCAATGCCCTTCACCTCCTGTAGGTCGAGATGCGTGGCGTGAATCAGGCACCAGCGTTGATCCACAGGTACATGGTCGAGCAGCCACGCCACCGGGCGCTGCCCCGACCATGCAAGGCAATCCTCCACCTCCTTCACCTGCTCGGCGATGTGGATGTGGATCGGCCCCTTGCCTGCCATCGCGACCACCTCGCTCAGGCTCTCAGGCGTCACCGCACGAAGGCTGTGCGGCGCGATGCCCACAACCGCATCGTCGAGCCCGGCAATGGCTTTGCGAGCGCCTTCGAGCAGCCGGGCATAGCTTTCCACATCGTTGATGAACCGCCGCTGCCCTTCTGCCGGTGCAGCACCACCGAAGCCGCCTTGAGCGTAGAAGACCGGCAGAAGCGTCAGGCCCATGCCCGTCTCCTGCGCCGCGGCTGCGATGCGGCCGGAGAGTTCCGCGATGTCGCCATAGGGGCGGCCCTCCGCATCGTGATGCAGGTAGTGAAACTCGGCGAGCGTCGTGAAGCCGCCCTCCAGCATTTCCATCATGGCAAAAGCCGCGATGGCTTCCACATCGTCCGGCGTAAGCGATCCGAGGAAGCGGTACATCACCTGCCGCCAGGTCCAGAAGCTATCGCCTTCCGGGCCACGGGTTTCCGCAAGCCCCGCCATGCCGCGCTGGAAGGTGTGGCTGTGCAGGTTGGGCAAGCCCGGAAGCGCAATTCCGGCGACGCGCTCGCGCCCCTCGGCCGAGGCGTCCGGGTGCACAGCGGCAATCGCCCCGCCCTCGATGTCGAGACCGACATTCCTGGCCCAGCCGCCGGGAAGAAGGGCATGGTCGAGAATGAGCCTTCGCATCGCTGTCACCTTTGCTGCAAAACGGTCTCGGGCACCGGCAGCCGCCAAAAAGCCATGCCGCCGCCCGACCATCAGAGCCGATCGAATACGTCTAGACAATATCGATTGTTCGCGATTATGTATAGACATTATCGCGAATGCACCGGAGCAGGAACATGCGCTTCGACCGGATCTGGCTCAATGCTCGCCTCGCCACGCTTGCCGGCGAGGGCCTCGGGATTGTCGAGAATGGAGCCGTTGCCGCCAAGGATGGTCGCATCGCCTTTGCCGGCCCGGCGCAGGACCTCCCTGCCGGCTGGGATGCAGCCGAGCGGATCGACTGCGAAGGCCGCTGGATCACCCCGGGCCTCGTCGACTGCCACACCCATCTGGTCTATGGCGGCGACCGCGCGCACGAGTTCGAGCTGCGCCTGAAGGGTGCGAGCTACGAGGAGATCGCCCGCGCGGGCGGCGGCATCGTGTCCACCGTGAAGGCGACTCGCGCGGCAAGCGAAGACAACCTTGTGGCGAGCGCCCTGCCCCGCCTCGATCATCTGATTGCCGAGGGCTGCACCTCTATCGAGATCAAGTCGGGCTACGGGCTCGATCTGGAGACGGAGGCGCGGTGCTTGCGCGCCGCACGGCGCCTTGGTCACGAACGCCCCGTCTCCGTCACCACCACCTTCCTCGGCGCCCATGCCCTGCCGCCCGAGGCGAACGGCGACAAGGATGCCTTCATCGACAAGGTCTGCCGCGAGATGCTGCCGGCTCTGGCTCGTGAGGGGCTGGCCGATGCGGTCGATGCCTTCTGCGAGGGCATCGCGTTTTCTCCCGACCAGACCGCGCGCGTATTCGACGCTGCGAAGGAGCTGGGCCTCAAGATCAAGCTCCATGCCGACCAGCTTTCCAACCTGCACGGCGCGAAGCTCGCGGCCGATTATGGTGCTCTCTCCGCTGATCATCTCGAATACACGGACGAGGACGGCGCTGCTGCCATGGCAAAGGCCGGCACAGTGGCCGTTCTGTTGCCCGGCGCCTTCTACATGCTGCGCGAAACGAAGGTTCCGCCCGCTTCCGCTTTCCGCAACGCCGGCACCCGCATGGCGCTCGCCACCGACTGCAACCCCGGCACCTCGCCGCTGACCTCGCTGCTGCTCACCATGAACATGGGCGCGACGCTGTTTCGCCTGACCGTCGAGGAATGCATCGCAGGCGTTACGCGCGAAGCCGCGCGTGCGCTCGGTCAACTCGACGAGATCGGCACGCTGGAGCCCGGCAAGAGCTGCGATCTGGCCATATGGAACATCGAACGGCCGGCGGAGCTCGTCTACCGCATCGGCTTCAACCCGCTTCACGCCCGTGTCTGGAGGGGACAGTGACACAAACCATCATGCTTCATCCCGGGTCTGTTGCGCTCGCCGATTGGCGCCGCGTCTATTTCGGCGCCGACATTGCGCTGGATCAGGATTGCCGCCGGGCTGTCGAGGCCAGTGCAAAAACTGTTGATGCCATCGTCACAAAGGGCGATCCGGTCTACGGCATCAATACCGGCTTCGGAAAGCTTGCCAGCGTACGCATCGGCGCTGCCGATCTCGCGACGCTCCAGCGCAACATCGTGCTCTCCCATGCGGCCGGCGTCGGCGAGCCTCTGCCGGTCTCCGTCGTGCGGCTTGTGATGGCTCTCAAGCTGGCGAGTCTCGCGCAAGGCGCATCGGGCGTCCGCTGGTCCACCATCGAACAATTGACGGCCTGCCTGAAAGCCGGGCTCGTTCCCGTCATTCCGGGCCAAGGCTCGGTGGGCGCCTCGGGCGATCTTGCCCCGCTGGCCCATATGACGGCGGCCCTCATGGGCGTCGGCGAGTTCTTCGTGGATGGTGTGCGGGTGAAGGCAGAGGCGGCTCTTGCCCGCGCAGGCCTCTCGCCGTTGGTTCTCGGCCCCAAGGAAGGCTTGGCGCTTCTCAACGGCACGCAGGTGTCGACAGCTCTCGCACTCGCAGGGCTGTTCGAAGCCGAGTGCGTGTTCCGCGCCGCTCTCGTGACGGGAGCGCTCGCGACCGATGCCGCTAAGGGCTCCGATGGACCGTTCGACGAGCGCATCCAAAAGCTGCGGCGGCACCACGGGCAGATCGAGGTCGCGGCGTCCCTGCGTGCCCTGATGCAGGGCAGCGCCATCCGTGCCTCGCACCTCACCAACGACGACCGCGTGCAGGACCCGTACTGCCTGCGCTGTCAGCCGCAGGTGATGGGCGCCGTGCTCGACCTGCTGCGTCAGGCGGCAGAAACGCTCGGCACCGAGGCGAACGGTGTCTCCGACAACCCACTCGTTTTCTCCGACACGGGTGAGGTCATATCAGGCGGCAACTTCCATGCTGAACCCGTGGCCTTTGCAGCCGACATGATCGCGATGGCGCTCTGCGAGATCGGTTCGCTGGCCGAGCGGCGCCTCGCCATGCTGGTCGACCCGACGCTCTCAGGGCTGCCGGCTTTCCTCACGCCGAAGCCGGGTCTCAATTCCGGCTTTATGATCCCGCAGGTGACAGCCGCGGCCCTCGTGTCCGAGAACAAGCAGCGCGCCTATCCGGCGAGCGTCGACTCGATCCCGACTTCCGCCAACCAGGAAGATCATGTGTCCATGGCCACTCACGGCGCCCGCAGGCTTTTGCCGATGGCGGTGAACACCGCGAACGTCATCGGCATTGAGCTTCTCGCCGCAGTGCAGGGCTGCGATTTCCATGCACCGATGCAATCGAGCGAGCGCCTGGAGCGCGCCCGCACCTTGCTCCGTGCGCAGATTCCTCACCTCGACGACGACCGACACATGGCGCCTGAAATGGAAGTGGCCACGGCTCTTGTCGCCTCCGGTGCCCTCGTTGATGCAGTCGGCGGTGATTTGCTGCCGCTTGTGACGGATGAGGCGGAGTGATGAGCACGGAGCATCCGGACTGGCTCACCGTCATCCGCGGCGACGCGCCGCTTGTAGTGAGCCTGCCGCATACCGGCACGGACATTCCGGTCGAGTACGAGCGCAGCCTCGTCTCACCCTGGCTGGCGCGCAAGGATGCGGATTGGTGGATCGAACGGCTATACGATTTCGCCGCCGGACTCGACGTCACGGTCATCCGCACGGCCGTCTCCCGCACGGTGATCGACGTGAACCGCGATCCCTCCGGCGTTTCGCTCTATCCGGGACAGGCAACAACTGAGCTGTGCCCAACCACCACCTTCGACGGCGAACCGCTCTACGAACTGGGCGCGGAGCTCACGACGGCGGGGATCACCGAGCGCCGCGTCCGCTTCTTCGATCCCTATCACACGACGCTCCGCGCCGAGATCGAACGGCTGCGAGCCCGGCACGCCAATGTGGTGGTCTATGACTGCCACTCGATCCGCTCGGTCATTCCGCGCCTGTTCGACGGCACCCTGCCCCACTTCAATATCGGCACGAATAGCGGCACAACCTGCGCTCAACCCTTAAGTGATGCCATCGAAAAGATCTGCGTCAGCAGCGGCTTCAGCCATGTGGTCAACGGACGCTTCAAGGGCGGCTACATCACGCGCAGCCTTGGGCGTCCCGAGGCCGGCATCCATGCCGTCCAGATGGAGCTCGCCTGTCGCGGCTACATGCGGGAACCGCTCGGTCCCGTCACCGATGGCCAGTGGCCGACACCTTACGACGAGGCCTATGCGGCGCCCATACGTGCGGCGCTCACGCTCATCCTCCAGACCTGTCTCACTTTCGCCCAATCCAAAGCCTGACCCGAGGATCATTCCATGACCCGTATCGACAATGCCCGCGTGATCCGCGCTCCTCACGGAACCGACCTGTCGGCCAAGAGCTGGCTGACGGAAGCGCCGCTACGCATGCTGATGAACAACCTCGATCCGATGGTCGCTGAAAAGCCCGGTGAGCTCGTCGTCTATGGCGGCATCGGTCGCGCGGCACGCGACTGGGACAGCTTCGACCGCATCGTGGCGGCGTTGAGAGATCTGGAAGCGGACGAGACGCTGCTCGTGCAGTCGGGCAAGCCGGTCGGCGTCTTTCGCACCCATGCCGATGCGCCGCGCGTCTTGATCGCCAATTCCAACCTCGTGCCGCACTGGGCCACCTGGGACAAGTTCCATGAACTCGACCGCAAGGGGCTCATGATGTACGGCCAGATGACGGCCGGCTCCTGGATCTATATCGGCACCCAGGGCATCGTGCAGGGCACCTACGAGACTTTCGTAGAGGTCGGCCGTCAGCACTACAACGGCGATCTCTCCGGCCGCTGGATCCTCACCGGCGGCCTCGGCGGCATGGGTGGCGCACAGCCGCTCGCCGCCACCATGGCTGGCGCCTCCTGCCTTGCAGTGGAATGCCAGCCAAGCCGCATCGAGATGCGGCTGCGCACGGGCTATGTCGACCAGCGCGCCGACACGCTCGACGAAGCGCTTGCCATCATCGAGCAATCCTGCCGCGACAAGAAGCCGGTCTCCGTCGGCCTTCTTGGCAACGCGGCCGAGATTTTCCCGGAGATCTACCGACGCGGCATCCGCCCCGATGCGGTGACGGACCAGACATCCGCGCACGACCCCATCAACGGCTACCTGCCGAAGGGCTGGACGCTGAGCGAGTGGGAGTCAAGGCGCGAGAGCGATCCCAAGGCTGTGGAGCATGCCGCTAAGCAATCCATGGCAGAGCACGTGCGCGCCATGCTCGATTTTCACAAGGCCGGCGTGCCAACCCTCGATTACGGCAACAACATCCGCCAGATGGCGAAGGAAGAAGGTGTCGACAACGCCTTCGACTTCCCGGGCTTCGTGCCGGCCTATATCCGCCCGCTCTTCTGCCGCGGCATCGGGCCGTTCCGCTGGTGCGCGCTCTCGGGCGATCCTGAGGACATCTACAAGACGGACGCCAAGGTGAAGGAGCTGCTGCCGGACAACAAGCACCTGCACAACTGGCTCGACATGGCGAAGGAACGCATCAAGTTCCAGGGACTGCCTGCGCGCATCTGCTGGGTGGGCTTGGGCGACCGTCATCGCCTCGGCCTCGCCTTCAACGAGATGGTGGCCAAGGGCGAGTTGAAAGCGCCCATCGTGATTGGCCGCGACCATCTCGATTCCGGCTCGGTGGCAAGCCCGAACCGCGAGACGGAAGCCATGAAGGACGGTTCCGACGCAGTCTCCGACTGGCCGCTCCTCAATGCGCTACTCAACTGCGCCTCTGGCGCCACCTGGGTATCGCTGCATCATGGTGGCGGCGTCGGCATGGGCTTCTCGCAGCACTCCGGCATGGTGATCGTGTGCGATGGCACGCCGGAAGCGGCCAAGCGCGTCGAGCGCGTGCTCTGGAACGATCCGGCGACCGGCGTGATGCGCCACGCGGATGCGGGCTACGACATCGCGGTCGATTGCGCTCGCGAGTTCGACCTCAACCTGCCGAGCCTGGGCTGATGACGGCACACGTCATCCGCAACGAAGATCTCGTCCGCGTTCCGTGGAAGAACGGCCACGGTACCACCGCGGAGGTTGCCGCCTTTCCGGAAGGCTCCGGCTTCGACACCTTCGGATGGCGCATCAGCATGGCGGATGTGGCCTCCGACGGACCGTTCTCGCTCTTCCCAGGCATCGACCGCACGTTGATCGTAGTCGAGGGCGAAGGCATCGAACTCGACGTGGAGGGCATCGCCTACCCACTCGACCGGACCTCTCCCAAGCTCTCCTTTTCCGGCGACGACATCACCACCGGGCGGCTCCTCTCAGGCCCAATCCGCGATCTGAACGTCATGACCCGGCGAGGGCAGTTCCGGCACCGGACGCGGTTCGTAGAATCGGGCGTGGCGCTGCTGGCGGAGGAGACCTGCGCGGCCTTTCTCGTACCGCTCGACGGTACGTTCGACGTGACGCTCGGCTCAACGATCCATTCGCTCCAGGCGCTCGACACGTTGATGCTGGACGCAACGCAGGATCTCATCCTGCTCTCCGGGTTTGGCCGGGCGATTCTTGTCGAGGTCGCGCCCGAGACATCGGCATAAGAGTGCACGTTCGGCTGATAGTGCCCAAAACAGCGGCAGGTTCAAATGTCTATACATTTGACATTGACGCTCCGTCATGGTGCCATTCGCGCGCTCATCAGAACGTCCGGCAAAAAGCCTTCCAGAGGGTGCGGTCGGCAGAACGAGCCAGGGAACTTGGATAGAACGGAGGCTGCAATGAAGGCGGTATTGAGTGGTTTGGCCGCGTTGGCGCTGGCGGTCGGGCCGGCTTCAGCGCAGGAAACGAAGGTGACTGTCGGCATCTCAGGCTGGACGGGCTTCGCACCCCTGACGCTCGCGAAGGAGGCCGGCATCTTCAAGAAGAACGGCCTCGACGTGACGATCAAGAAGGTCCCGCAGGCGAGCCGCCACCTCGCCATCCAGTCCGGCGACATCCAGTGCGCCGCCACAACGGTGGAGACCTGGATCGTATGGAATGCCAACGGCGTTCCCACCAAGCAGATCTTCCAGCTCGACAAGAGTTTTGGTGCCGACGGCATGGTAGTGAAGAACGACATCGCTTCGATCAAGGACATCAAGGGCAAGCAGGTGGCGGCTTCCGCGCCCGGCACGTCGCCTTACTTCGTGCTGTCCTGGATGCTGAAGAAGAACGGGCTTTCCGTGAAGGATGTGACCGTGGTCAACATGGAGCCGGGCCCGGCCGCGCAGGCCTTCATCGCCGGCCAGAACGATGCGGCCATGACCTACGAGCCCTATCTCTCCTCCGTGCGCGTCGCGCCTCAGTCTGGCAAGATCATCGCCACCACACTCGACTACCCGGCCGTGATGGACACCTTCGGCTGCACGCCAAAATTTCTCGCTGACAATCCGAAGGCCGCGAAGGCTCTGGCCGACAGCTATTTCGAGGCGCTCGACATGATCGCCAAGGAGCAGGCCAAGGCCTACGAGATCATGGGCGCAGACGTGAAGCAGACCGGCGAAGCCTTCGGCAAGTCGGCCCAGTACCTGCGCTGGCAGGACCGCGAGGCCAACAAGAAGTTCTTCGCGGGCGAGTTCAAGACCTTCTCGGCCGAGGCCGCCGACCTGCTGCTCGAGACCGGCATCATCAAGCAGAAGCCGGACATGGAAGCGCTGGCCGACACGAGCTTCATCCAGTAACGCAGTCTTCAGGCGGCGGCCCGATTTCATACGGGCCACCGCCTGATCCATTCTTCACGAGCGTCGTCCGGGACAATGCGTCCGGACCGCAGAGCGGATCCTTCATGCCTCGTCCTCTCGAACCGGTCAGCCAGGGCACGCGCGTTACGCTCGGCATCTCCTTCTTTGTCCTCTTCGTAGCGGCCTGGGCCTTCGCGACGCTGGGCGGTTTCGTGTCGCGTACCTTCCTGGCCGATCCCATCACCATGCTGCAGGACGGCTGGCTGCTGCTCACGCGCTTCGGTTTCCTCGGCGATATCGGCATCACCGTATGGCGCGTCGTCGGCGGGTTCATTCTCGCAGCGGCCATCGCCGTGCCGCTCGGCATCCTGATGGGCGCCTACAAAACCTTCGAGGCCTTTCTCGAGCCTTTCGTGTCCTTCGCGCGCTACCTGCCGGCTTCTGCCTTCATTCCGCTGCTCATCCTCTGGGCCGGCATCGGCGAGATGCAGAAGCTCCTCGTCATCTTCATCGGCTCAGTCTTCCAGATCATCCTCATGGTGGCCGTGGCCGTGGGCAACACGCGGCGGGACCTCGTCGAGGCTGCCTATACGCTGGGCTCCAGCGATCAAGGCGTGGTCAAGCGCGTTCTCATTCCCGCCAATGCGCCAGAGATTGCCGAAATCCTGCGCCTCGTGCTCGGCTGGGCCTGGACCTATGTGATCGTCGCCGAACTCATCGGCTCGTCGTCGGGCATCGGCCACATGATCATCGACAGCCAGGCGCTTCTCGCCACGGGCCAGATGATCTTCGGCATCATCATCATCGGCATCATCGGCCTGATCTCGGACTTCCTGTTCAAGGCCGTCAACCGCAAGCTCTTCCCGTGGAGGCTCGCATGAGCAAGACGATCCTCCAGATCGACAATGTCTCGCGCGTGTTTCCCGGCGTGCGCGGCAGCGCGCCCGTGCGGGCGCTCGAGCCCACGAACCTGCAGGTGGCGCAGAACGACTTCATCACCATTCTCGGGCCGTCCGGCTGCGGGAAGTCGACGCTCCTGCGCATCGTGGCGGGCCTCGACCGGCCGAGCGGCGGACGCGTGCTGCTCAACGGGCGCGAGATCAAAGGTCCCGGTGCCGATCGCGGCATGGTGTTTCAGTCCTACACCCTGTTCCCGTGGCTCACGATTGCCGAGAACATCGCCTACGGCTTGCGCGAAAAGGATGTGCCGAAAACGCAGCGCCAGGAGATCGTCGCCTCCTACACGGAAAAGGTTGGGCTGCGCGGCTTCGAGAACCACTACCCCAAGCAGCTCTCCGGCGGCATGCAGCAGCGCACCGCCATTGCCCGCGCGCTTGCCAACGATCCGGAGATCCTGCTGCTGGACGAGCCTTTCGGCGCCCTAGACAACCAGACCCGCGGGTTGATGCAGGAATTGCTGCTCGGCATATGGGAACGCGAGCGCAAGACCGTGCTCTTCGTCACCCACGACATCGAGGAAGCGATCTTTCTCGCGTCCCGCGTCATCGTCATGTCGGCCCGACCCGGCCGCATCAAGGCCGACATCCCCGTCGAGCTGCCGCATCCGCGGCACTACAGGATGAAGACGACACCGGAATTCTCACATTTGAAGGCTCAGCTGACGGAAGAAATCCGAGTCGAGGCCATGCAGGCGGAAGGCGTCCATTGATATTGTATGTGGGTGCTACGCGCTTCCGAGATATCCCTTCCGGATGAATTGACCCGTTGCCCCCTTCAGGAGACGCTTCGTCTCTCTGAAGGGAAGGCACGATGTTCAAGCGCCTGTTGGCCGGATCCATCTTCATCACAAGCATATCTCCTGCCATGGCCGACATCCTGATCGACCAGGCGATGATCATGGGTGGGGAGTTGCGTGTCGTTGGCCGATTGAGCAAGCCGCGCCAGACATCGCTCACGCTCGACGAGCAGCATCAGACGAGAACGGATGCCAACGGGCGCTTCACCTTCCGTCTCGCCTATCATCCCACCACCTGCATCGTGAACATCCAGGCCGAGGACGAGCAGCGTCAGGTGGTGATCGGCTTCTGCGGACAACGAGGTGCTGCCGCTTCAACTGCCGCTGCCAACGCAGCAGCCATTACCCCCGCCCAGCCTGGCCCGATGGGACCGCAAGGCGAGCCCGGACGCGGCGGGGCCCCAGGTCCGCAAGGTCCCGCCGGACCTGAGGGGCCTCCTGGCCCGCAGGGTGCCGCCGGTCTCGCCGGGCCCCAGGGAGAATCCAGGCGTGACGGTCCTCAGGGTCCAGCCGGACCGCCTGGACCTCCCGGCAGCCCGGAGGCACGCACGCTGGCCGAGGGACAACCGGGCCCCACAGGTCCAATTGGACCCGAAGGACCCCTGGGGCCTCCCGGTCCCCAAGGTCCGCAAGGGTTGGCAGGACATCAGGGTCCTCAAGGACCTCAAGGCGTTCCGGGACCGAGAGGAGAGCCGGGCCCGGCCGGTCCTTTGGGCCCTGCGGGACCGCTTGGACCTGTTGGCGCCATCGGCCCGCTAGGACCTGCCGGGCTGCAAGGTGTTGCCGGTGAGATCGGGCCCATCGGACCTCCTGGCCCCATGGGTCCGATCGGTCCTGCCGGTCTGACGGGTCCTGCTGGTCCGCCCGGTCCTGAGGGAAAACCGGGTCCAGAGGGTAAGACTGGTCTGGCGGGAACGGTTCTGCGGGTCTTCGTGCAGGAATGCGCCTCTCAAGCGCGTTGCACGGCCCGCTGTAGCGAGGATGAGTACCCGGTCAACGGCACCTGCAATCGCGGCGACCGTTTCGATATGGACGAGGCAGGGGTGTATTGCTTCTCCACGACCGAAAGCCCCAAGGGCATGATCGCCCGGGCAATCTGCGCGAGGAAGTAGGCTGGACCGGAAATCAGATCCGGTTCGGGATCATCAAGGCAGAGCCGATCCGAGATGCGTCAGCGCAAAGCGCGTTGAGCGTTGCGAGCCTGCAGGGCTGGCTCTTCGTGAGGAGCCGGAGCAAAGGAGCTGTTGTGCGGATGCGGGTTCCAAGCCTCGCCCGAAGAGGGCACCGCCTTCAGCACACCAGACCAGCGCAGCTTGAAATGGCTTGCCGCTTTCGGGTTCTTAAAGCCAACAAGGCCCCAGGCGCTAAGCAGGTGGTAAAAGTCGCACGGGTAACCGTGCTGTTTCAGCCAAGCGACAACCTCGGGCTTAAGGCCTGTCTGCCGGTCGTCCCACACGTCCCAGTCATTGACCGCATAAACGAAGGGCCAGCGTTTCGCATAGGCGTCGATGCCGTAGCAGGCTGCCGAGGCCATTTCCTCGTCCCGCCACGTCTGAGCGATGACTTCCTTCAATGAGTTCAGATCCGTCATCGGCTTCATCCGCTTCGGCATCGCCCATAAGGGCTAGGAAACCTGCCCACCTTGGTGCGCGCCTCAGGATTGGTGTACCTCCTTTGAGGTAAATGAAAAACCAAACTTTTCGTTTCAGCCGTGTGGTAGCTTGGCGCACGAGCACGAGAGCCCCTTCACACAGCGAAGGAAACACGCGATCTGCTTGGCTGTCGCTCAAATGCGTTCATGGAGGTTGGACTGTGAGTAGGCTCCTACCGGGACGAAGGGTCGACTGGCGGCAGTTGACGCTGATCATCATCAGCGGGCTTATGATCGGCGCCATCTTCGGCGAGGCGATCAAGGTTTTCGGTCCGGAGCGGACAACCGTGGTGGCGCGCATTAAGCCGCGTCCCTGAGCCCGCAAGCCTCTTCGTCAGGCCCGACACCATGCCTTGCTCCATGAGCAGACATCGTCAGAGGCGTCGACCTTCAAACCTTTAAAATATCAGGGAGATAAATGGTGCCCAGGGACGGAATTGAACCGCCGACACTGCGATTTTCAGTCGCATGCTCTACCAACTGAGCTACCTGGGCATTCGATGCGCGGCAAGGCCGTGCGCGTCGTGGAGGGGTGTATAGTCAGACTAGGACCCTCTGTCCAGCGGGTCGGAGGAGAAAAATTCGAAAGGATCCGGGTCACGTCTCCCGACGGTCTTCGTCCGGATCGTCAGGCTCGCTTTCGACAACTGGAATGGCATAGCTGCCGGTCAGCCAGCGGTTCAGGTCCACGTCGGCGCAACGCCTTGAGCAGAACGGGCGGTATTGCAGCTCTGACGGCTTGCCGCAAATCGGGCATTTGCCGGTCGAGGCCAAGGGCTCGTTTTCGTTTGCGGCGTTCATCCCTCGCCTCCTTTCCTTTATGATCGGCAACGTGGTTGCTGTAGTCGCCAGATGCAAGATCGGGCCGTGCTCTCAGGAGCAGGCTCAAGCCGCATCGAGCCAGGAGAAGCGGACGGGATATCCTTCCCCGTCGAGCAGGGCGACGGCCTCGTAAAGGGGCAGACCGACCACGTTGGAGTATGAGCCGACGAGCTTGACCACAAAGGTGCCGGCAAACCCCTGGATGGCATAGCCGCCGGCCTTGCCGCGCCATTCCCCCGAGGCGAGATAGCGTTCGAACTCGTCCCGCGACAAGCGCTTGAAGCGCACTCGCGTCTCCACGAGGCGTTCGCGAATTGTGTCCTTGGGGGTGATCAGGCAGATGGACGTGTAGACCCGATGCTGACGGCCCGAGAGCAGGCGCAGGCAGCCTGCCGCCTCGTCCGACACCTCGGCCTTTGGCAGAACCCGCTTGCCGACCACCACGACCGTATCGGCGGAAAGGATATAGGAATTCTTCAGGTCCTCACGGGTGCGGGCCACCTTTCGGGCAACCTCAGCCTTCGAGCGAGCCAGGCGCTTGGCCAGTTCCTTGGCGCTCTCGTTCTTCAGGGGCGTCTCGTCCACGTCAGCCGGAAGAAGCGCGTCGGGCTCGATGCCCGCCTGCTCCAGGAGAGCGAGCCTGCGGGGCGAGGCGGACGCGAGAACGAGCTTCGGACGCGTGCTGGGATTCGACACCTCGGAAGACGACGCCACTTTTCTCTCCACGCTCCGGGATTTCACTAAGGCTAGATTAGGTCCGGTGACAACATGGCACCGGCAGGACTTGAATCAAGCGGCAGGCGGCTCCGGCTCGGAGGACGTCGGCTGTGGCTGCACTGCCTGCGCAGGATGAGCGCGGTCGAGCTGTCGGTAGCGCATGACGCTGAAGGGAATCGAGCCGAGGAACAGCACCGTGATGGCGGTGAGCATTTCCCAGGGGAAGTTCGCCAGAAGCCCGAAGACGGCCGCCGACAGGACGAAGATCGGCAGAACCCAATGGCGCGGCACCTTCAGCCCGATGGTCTTGCCCGAATAGACCGGGATGGTGGACACCATCAGGAAGGCGAGCCCCAGCAGGTAGACCAGCGCGATGGGGGCGGCAGCGGTCCCCATTGGGACGCCCAGGAACGAGAGGTAGAGAGGCAGCATGGAGGTCAGCGCGCCTGCGGGCGCCGGCATGCCAGTGAAGAAGTTTTTCTTCCACTCGGGCCGGTGGGGATCGTCCAGCATCACGTTGAAGCGGGCGAGGCGCAGGACCATCGCGATGGCAAAGACCAGCACGGCGATCCAGCCGATCGCCTTCAGCTCGTTCAGCAGGAAGCTGTAGAGGATGAGAGCCGGTGTCACGCCGAAATTGACGAAATCCGCCAGCGAGTCGAGTTCCGCCCCGAACCGGGACGTGCCCTTGAGCATGCGGGCCACCCGGCCGTCGATCCCGTCCAGCAGGGCTGCCACCACGATGGCGACGACCGCCGGCTCGTAACGGCCCTCGAAGGCCAGCCTGATCGCCGTGAGCCCGAGGCACAGGGCGATCAGGGTGATGATGTTCGGGATGATGACCCGAACCGGAACCGGCTTGAAGAGCCGCTTGCGCGGCTCATTCGGATCAGGCGCGAAGGGAGGAAAAAGATCGCTCATGCCATGACATCTAGGGGTTGCCAGCTTAACCGGCAACCAAGATCGGAGGTGTTTCCCCTGTCACGGGAGCAACTCCGATCCTTCATAGAGCCCACTTTCCCGAAAACTGCCTACCCGACCCGGTACTCCCGCGCGGGCTCGTTGGCCGTCAGATCCGCCAGCACCGTCTCGCCCGCGACCGCCGTCTGGCCCAGGCCAACGAGAACCTGGGTACCCAGCGGCACGAAGATGTCGAGGCGGGAGCCGAAGCGGATCAGGCCGAAGCGCTCGCCGGTGCTCAGGTGGTTGCCCACCTTCACGAAGGAGACGATGCGGCGCGCCACGAGGCCGGCGATCTGGACCACGCCGATCTTGGTGTTCGCCGTCTCGATGACGAGGGCATTGCGCTCGTTGTCCTCGCTCGCCTTGTCGAGCTCGGCATTGAGGAAGAGACCCGGGGTGTAGAGGATCTGGGTGATGCGCCCGGTGACCGGCGCGCGGTTCACGTGGCAGTCGAACACGTTCATGAACACCGAGATGCGTGTCATGGGCTCGGGCGGCAGGTCGAGCTCGGCCGGGGGCACCGCGGTGGTGATGAGGTTCACCCGGCCGTCCGCCGGGGAGACCACGAGGCCCTCGCGAAGCGGCGTCACCCGGGGCGGGTCGCGGAAGAAGTAGCAGACCCACACGGTCAGGATCGTGCCGATCCAGCCGAGCGGCGACCACAGCCAGGCCAGGACGATCGTCGCAAACAGCGCGATCAGGATGAAGGGATAGCCCTCCTTGTGGATCGGCACGAAGATGCGGCGCATCGATTCCAGGACGTCGGTCATTTTTTCACAGCCTCAGAGCGCCAGCGCATCGTGCGGAAAAGTGGATCCGGTTTTCCGCGCTCAACGATGCGCTAGTTAAACAATGAGCATCGGATGGGTCCCAAAAGTGCAAATCCACTTTTGGGTCCGATGCTATAGTGGGGATGGCAGGCGGGAGCGCTTGTTGTCAACCTGCCACGCTCTCGGGGCTGCGTTCCTCTTCCTCGACCCGCTTGAGGGCTTCGCGGGCCTGATCGGCCTCGCGCTGGCGGTTCCACATGGCGGCATAGACCCCGCCGTGGGCCAGAAGAGTCGCATGGTTGCCGCGTTCGACGATCCGCCCATGATCGAGGACGATGATCTCGTCGGCGCCAATGACTGTGGACAACCGATGGGCAATCACCAGGGTGGTGCGGCCGCGGCTGACCCGGTCGAGAGCATCCTGGATCTCCTTCTCGGTGAAGGTGTCCAGCGCCGAAGTCGCCTCGTCCAGCACCAGGATCGGCGGGGCCTTGAGGATAGTCCGGGCAATCGCCACGCGCTGCTTCTCTCCCCCTGAGAGCTTCAGGCCGCGCTCACCGACCGGTGTGTCGTAGCCCTCCGGCAGGAGGCCGATGAAGCGGTCGATCTGGGCGAGGTTTGCAGCCTCCGTCACCTCTTCCGGGGTCGCGTCCCATCGGCCGTACTGGATGTTGTAGCCGATGGTGTCGTTGAACAGCACCGTGTCCTGCGGGACCATGCCGATGACCTTGCGCAGGGATGCCTGCTGCACCTCGGCGATGTTCTGCCCGTCGATGAGAATACGGCCGCTGGCGGGCTCATAGAAGCGGAACAGCAGGCGCGAAATCGTAGACTTGCCGGCCCCAGATGGGCCGACGATGGCCACCGTGTGCCCGGCCGGCACTTCGAAGCTCACGCCCTTCAGGATCGGCCTCTCGGGATTATAGGCGAAATGCACGTCCTCGAAGCGCACGACGCCCTCGTTGACCTGGAGCGGCTTGGCGCCCGGCCTGTCCTGAATCTCGGGGTTGCGGTCGATGATCTGGAACATGTCGTCGATGTCGATCATCGCCTGCTTGATCTCGCGATAGAGCATGCCCATAAAGTTCAGCGGGATGTAGAGCTGCACCAGCATGGCGTTGACCAGCACGAAGCTGCCGATGGAGGCGCGTCCTTCCATGATGTCCCGCGCGGCCAGCACCATCACGATGGCCATGCCGATGGAGAAGATCACCGCCTGGCCGGCATTGAGCACGGCCAGCGACGTGTAGGTCTGGGTCGAGGCCTTCTCGTAGCCCGCCATGGAGCGGTCATAGCGAGCGGTCTCCCGCTGCTCGGCACCGAAATACTTCACCGTCTCGTAGTTCAGGAGCGAGTCCACCGCCTTGGTGTTCGCGTCCGTATCCGAGTCGTTCATCTGTTTGCGGATGGTGATCCGCCACTGGGTCGCCTTGTAGGTATAGGCGAGATAGACGACCACCATGACGAAGACGACCGCCGAATAGACCCAGTTGAATTCCCAGGCGAGCAGGCCGAGCACGAGGATGAACTCGAGGATCGTCGGCAGCAGCGTGAGCACCACGAGGCGCGACAATTCCTCGATGCCTTCGCGGCCGCGCTCGAGCACGCGGGTCAGGCCGCCGGTCTTGCGCTCCAGGTGGAAGCGCAAGGACAGGCGGTGCATGTGCTCGAAGGTCTGCAGGGCGAGCTGCCTCACCGCATGCATGGCCACCTTGGCGAAGATGCCGTCGCGGACCTGCGTCAGAACCGCCATCAGGATGCGGGTCAGGCCGTAGATCGCTGTGAGCAGGATCGGCGCCTTCCAGATCCAGGACCCGGCCGTGGCCGCCGCCTCGGTCGCCTGGTTGCCGCTGCTCGTCACGGCCACGAGCGCGTCCGTCGCCCATTTGAAGGCAAACGGCGTGACCATCGTGACGCCCTTGGCAATCAGTAGCAGGCCGAAAGCCAGGAAGACCCGCCGCTGGAGATCCGGCCGGCCATGGGGCCAGATATAGGGCCAGAGCTTTTTCCAGGTGGCGGCCAAGCCGCTCGGCTCGGGCCGGGCTGCGCCTGTCGTCGGGACGGCGGTGGAGGGAGGCATAGGTTGAGGATCCAATCGAAATCTTGGACCTCGATATAGGCGATCAGCAGGGTGAATTCACCCTGCTCCGGCAATTGTCCTGTGCAGCCCTTCAGGAGCGGTCAGCTGCTGGGTCAGTTGCTCTTGGGCTCCTGCTCGCCCGGCAGAACGAAGATCTGGCCCGGATAGATCAGGTCCGGGTTGCGGATCTGCTCCTGGTTCGCGCCAAAAATCACCGTGTAGCGAAGACCCTTGCCATAGACCCGCTGGCTGATGCGCCAGAGATTGTCGCCGCGGGACACGATGGCCGTGTTGATGTTGGGGATCACGATGGTGCCGGCGTCCGCAACCTGCCCCTGCGGCAGGGCTGAGGCCACGTCGCGCGAGGTCGGCGGCTGGGAGGCTGCCGGGGCGCCGGATGCCTGCGGCTGAACCGACGCGGGAACCTGTGGCTGAGCCGAGGCGACCTGGGCCGGCACGTTGAAGCCGACCTCGGCCCGGGATCTCACCTGGCCGGAGACCGGATCCACATCGTCGAGACGGATGCGATAGTCGCCGGGCTTCACGCCGCTGGCGATTGAGAAGGAGACCCGGCCGTCACCTCCGGCTCCACCGGGGGCGATGAAGCTCTCGTTGAGGTAGAGCCGAACGGTGGCTCCCGGCGAGGATTGCCCGGACACATAGAGCTTCCCCTCCTCCGCCTCGACCGTCACGATCTTGATCTCAGGCCGGGCAGCGGGTGCTGGTGCAGCTGGCGCCGGCGGGGAGACCGTCGGAGCGGCACCGGCCTGCTGCTGTTGCGCAGAAGGAGCGGCAGGCTCGGTGGGCTTGGCTTCAGGCTTCGGCGCCTCGGCCACCCTGGCCGCAGGCGGCTCGGGGTTGGACAGGACCACCGTGGGCGCATCCGGAGAGGTCAGGGTCACGAGCGGCCGGGTCTTGCCGTCCGTGATGACGACCGTCACAGCCTGGGCGGAGCGCTGGCGCGTTCCATCGGGTGCAATGGATTGCAGCACCACCTGATGAGACCCCGGCGGCAGGGGCGGCGGCACGATGGCGAAGAGGCCGGACGCATCGGCCGCGGCGCGGGCATGGACCTGATCGCCCCGGAGGAGTTCGATGGTGGCCCCAGGGGCTGCGCGACCGGCAATGACGCTCTCCCCGTCCGGCTCGATGCGCACGACATCGAAAGACGGAACGACAGGGGCTTCCTTGGCCTGTGCCGGAGGCGCCTCGCCGGGAGCGGGTGGCTTGGCGACGGCCTGCTGCTGGCCCGGCGCCGGCTGGGTCGGAGGGGCGGACGGCTGCGCTGTCTGGGCGGGTGCAGCATTCTGGGAGGTTTCAGGCTTTCCTGACCAAGTCCAGTAAAACACGCCGAGAAGCACCGCGACGACAGCTGCGGCGGCAGCGCCGAGGAGCGCGATGGTGCCCTTTAACTCTTTCGGATGCGCCATGATGCTTTTTCTCAAACGCGGCACTTTCCGCCATTTAATCCGTTTATCTTTCAAAAGGCTACGGCCATAAAGGACAAATTAATGCTCTACGACTCAGCCAGGGAGGCTCCCCGCCTCCCCGAAATGCCCATGTCATCTGTCAAACCGATCAAATCCATCTGTGTCTATTGCGGCTCCGGATTTGGAGACGACCCCGTTTTCACCGAGAATGCGGCGGCTTTGGGCCGCTTCATGGCCGAGCAGGGGATCAATCTCGTCTATGGCGGCGGCAATGTGGGCCTGATGGGCACCGTAGCCCAGTCCGTCCTCGACCATGGCGGTTATGTCACAGGAATTATTCCGGAATTTCTGAAGTCCCGCGAGAAGCTTCTCGACGACGTGCAGGAAACCCTTGTGGTACCGGACATGCATACCCGCAAGCGGCTGATGTTCGAGAAGGCCGACGCCTTCGTGGCCATGCCCGGCGGCATCGGCACCCTGGAAGAGCTTGTCGAGCAGATGACCTGGTCCCAGCTCGGCCGCCATACCAAGCCGATCCTGATGCTGAGCACCAAGGGCTTCTGGAGGCCCCTGCTGACGCTCATCGCCCATATGCGCGAGCAGGGGTTCATTCGCCACGGGCTGGAACTCAATTACCTTGTCGCAGAGCGAGTGGAAGAGGTCATTCCGATGATCGAGAACGCCGCCCGGCGCGTCGGAATCGTGGGCAACGAAGAGACCATCGAGAGCCGGTTTTAGGGCCGGCTTTCCTCCATCTCGATGGCCAATTTGGCCCCGGAGGTCAGAATGAGGTCATCTCCCTTGAGTTTGTAGGTCACGGTCCCGTCGATCTTGGTTCGATCTTCGCGGACACCAGAGTAGCGGATCTTCAGGCGATCACCCTCGACTCGCCATTCACCCGTAACATCCCGACAGGGCCCCTCATCCATGACTGCGCCGCAATTGCCGTCGCCTGAAGAAATTCCATTCTCCGGGCCGACCTGCCTCATGCGCCCATTCTCAATCACGAAGAATACCAGAACACCAGTGGAGTAGCCCTGAAAGGTGCCACCACCTTCGACAACAATTCCTTGCTGCGATCCGAGACTGAACGGCTCTAGCGAAATAACGTACCCAAAGGTCCCGACCTCGGTGAAATTTTTGTGCCGACCAACCAGCTTCAGATTCTGCCCAGCTCTTCTCAGGAAGGCGGCGCTGAGTTGAGCCGGGCAACCATGGCAAGCCTCGCCAGGCTCCCCGGCGAGCGTGATCAGAACCTCGAACTTGTCATAGCGCAGCAGTTTATAGGGAAAGAGGCATGACAGACGAGAAGGCTCCTCGTCTTCGGTATTCACTCTTGCAGACGGATAGGCTGCCTCAAGCGCTTGCCAAAATTCGATGTCGGTCTCGACATTCTGCGACCAGTCCGGACATAGCGGCAGCTGCAAGGGTGGGTCAGCGGCCTGAGCGACTCGATTACAGCCAAAGAGGAAAAGTGCTGAGAAAACGAGTGTCTTGAGCATCGAACATTCTTTCAAATCCGCGCTCAGACAGCTTTTCGTGCGCAGAGAAGCAGCCAAGCTCGGCAATAAGACGCTCGATAGATTATCGCATTCTCCACGCTAGCCTGTGCGGGGCAACACGAGCCCGCTCAGCCCCATACCCACCGTTAGGCCATGGCCTGAAAGCAGAAGAGAAGCAACGCGGTGAACTAAAGCACCGCCCCGCCCTTCAGTAGCTTGTAGATCATGGAATCCGTCAGCGCCTGGAACGATGCGTCGATGATGTTGGGCGACACGCCGATGGTGGTCCAGCGCTCGCCTGTGCCGTCGGCGAACTCGATCAGTACGCGGGTGACCGCATCCGAGCCACCCTGATAGATGCGCACCTTATAGTCGACGAGCTCCAGGTCTTGGATCAGGTGCTGGTACTTGCCGAGATCCTTGCGCAGGGCAACATCGAGCGCATTGACCGGGCCATTGCCTTCGGCCGCCGAGATCAGCACCTCGTCGCCAACGCGCACCTTCACGATGGCCTCGGATGCCGTGACAAGTTCGCCGACCGCGTTGAAGCGGCGCTCCACGTTGACCGAGAAGCGCTCCACATCGAAGAACGCCGGCACCTCGCCGAGCATGCGCTTGACCAGCACGTAGAAGGAGGCGTCCGCACCCTCGAAGGCGAAACCCTCGGACTCCTTGCGCTTGACCTCGTCGAGCACGCGTCCGATGCGCGGATCGCCCTTCTCGAGTTTGAAGCCACAACGCTTCAACTCGGCTAGGATGTTCGATTGTCCGCCCTGGTCCGACACCAGCACTTTCCGCACATTGCCGACGATTTCCGGCTCCACATGCTCATAGGTGCGCGGATCCTTCAGTACCGCTGAGGCATGGATGCCGGCCTTCGTGGCGAAGGCGCTCGAACCCACGAAAGGCGCGTGGCGGTTGGGCTGGCGGTTGAGGATTTCGTCCACCTGTCGCGACACGTGGGTGAGTTCGCTTAAAGACTCATCGGTGACGCCGAGATCGAAGCGGGCGGCATAGCCATCCTTCAGCTTCAGGGCGCCGATCAGCGTGATGAGATTGGCGTTGCCGCAGCGCTCGCCGAGGCCGTTGAGCGTGCCCTGGATCTGGCGCGCGCCTGCCTCGACGGCTGCGAGCGAATTCGCGACCGCGCAGCCGCAATCGTCATGGGCATGGATGCCGAGATGCGCACCCGGCACCACCTTCGTGACCGTCGTGACGATCTCCGTCACCTCATGGGGCAGCGTGCCACCATTGGTGTCGCAGAGCACGACCCAGCGCGCGCCCGCCTCATAGGCGGTCTTCACGCAAGCGAGCGCGTAGTCGGGATTGGCCTTGTAGCCGTCGAAGAAATGCTCGCAATCGACGAGCACCTCGCGCCCCTTGGCGCGCGCAGCCTCGACGCTTTCATGGATCCCGGCGATGTTCTCTTCCGGCGTCGTCTCGAGCGCCACGCGCACATGGTAGTCCCAGGCCTTGGCGACGAAGCATATGGCGTCGGCCTGCGCTTCGAGGAGAGCAGCCACACCGGGATCGTTCGAGACGGAACGCCCCGCCCGCTTCGTCATGCCGAAGGCCGTGAACTTGGCGTTCTTCGTGCGCTTTTCAGCAAAAAAAGCGGTATCCAACGGGTTCGCCCCCGGATAGCCGCCTTCCACGTAATCGATGCCCAGCTGATCGAGGAGCGTGGCGATTGCCTTCTTGTCCTCAAGGGAGAAATCGACCCCTGTCGTCTGCGCCCCGTCGCGCAGGGTGGTGTCGAAGAGGGTGACGCGGTCTCGGCTCATGATGACAACTTCCTGTCTTCGAGCGGCGTCAGGCGCTTTTCCATGGTGGTGGTGCCGAGCCATTCGTCGCCGAGCGGCACCGTGTTGCGCTGCTGCGGCTGGAAACCCTGTTTCTGGAAGAATGGCAGCGCATTGTCGCTCACTTCCGCCGCGAGACGCGGAGCACCGCGCGCGCCGGCGAGCTTCTCCACCGCATGGTAAAGCATTGTGCCGATCCCTTGACCTGCCACGGCCGGATGGACGTAGAAGAGTTCGATCAGCTCGTTGTCCTTCAGCGCAATGAAGCCGACGGGCGAGCCCTCGACGGTGGCCACCAGCGTGAGGCTCTTCGTGAGCTTCTCGGTGAAGGCGTTGTCCTCAGCGAGAGCCATCCAGGCCTCCTGCTGGCTCGCGCTGTAATCCTCGCCCGTCAGTTCCGCGATGCTCTCCTCGTAGATGTCGACGAGCAGCGGCAGATCGGCGGGCAGGAAGGGGCGAAGCCCCGGCTTCGGCAAGGCCTGTCCCATCAGCGCGCCCTTCCTTCGTTGCATGTACGGCAGATTCCACGCACGTCATGGCCGCACTCGTTGCGGCCATCCACGTCTTCAACCGCGGCAAAAACGTGGATCCCCGGGACAAGCCCGGGGATGACCGTGGAGGGTACGATACTGGTCATCGCGCGACCTCCCAGGTGGTGGTGCCGTCCTTGTTGTCCTTCACCACAACGTTCAGCGCGGAAAGCTCATCGCGGATGCGGTCGGACTCAGGCCAGTTCTTCGACGCGCGTGCTTCCTTCCGGGCGGCGATCAATGCCTCGACCTGCGCAGGATCGACGCTCAACGCAGATTGCCTGCGCGCTTTCCAGACCTCTGCCCCCTCGAGGAGAAAGCCGAGCGCACGAAGGTTCGCGCCGAGTTCCTCGTGAGCCCCCTGCCCGTCCAGGACATGAAGCTCCGCCAGCATCTTCGGCGTGTTGAGATCGTCCGCGAGCGCGGCGATGATGTGGTCCGAGAGGAAAGCAGCATCTCCCCTGCCCGCCAGTTCATACCAGCGGTCGAGGGTCTTCTCGCTTTCCTCAAGCCCCTTCACCGTCCAATCGATCGGCTGGCGATAGTGGGTGCGCAGCATGTTGAAGCGCAGCACCTCGCCCGGCCACTCCTGCAGCAGCTCGTTGATGGTGACGAAGTTGCCGAGGGACTTCGACATCTTGTCGCCTTCCACCTGCAGGAAGCCGTTGTGCATCCACACATTGGCCATGCGCGGCGTCTCGAAGGCGCAGCAGCTCTGAGCGATCTCGTTCTCGTGGTGCGGAAACACGAGATCGATCCCGCCACCGTGGATGTCGAAGATCTCGCGCTCCGTCGGATCGCTGCAGGTAAGCCTGGTCTCGAAAGCCTGGACGAGGTGCCGCCATGCCATGGCCGAGCACTCGATGTGCCAGCCTGGACGGCCCGGCGTCGCGATCCCGGCGGGCGAGGCCCAAGCCGGATCCTGCGGTCCCGAGGGCTTCCAGAGCACGAAGTCCATGGCATCGCGCTTGTAGGGCGCCACGTCCACACGGGCGCCGGAGAGCAGCTCGTCGAGGGAGCGTTTGGAAAAGGCGCCGTATTTCGGGACGCCGGACAGGTTCTGCATGGCCGAGACCGAGAAGAGCACGTGATCCTCGGCCACATAGGCCGCTCCGCGGGCGATCAGCCGCTCGATGATCATGCGCATCTCGTCGATGTGCTCGGTCGCCCTGGGCTCGACGAAGCGCGGGGGCTGGCCTTCCTCGTTCACGTCCTCGGGCATGAGCACGCCGAGCGCGCGGATGTCGGCGTGAAACTGCTCCTCGGTCTTCCCCGTGACGACGCGGATGGCCTCGTTGTGAGTCAAATCAGGGTAATCCCGGGCCGCGCGGGCGTTAATCTTGTCGTCCACATCGGTGATATTGCGCACATACGTCACGGCTTCCTTGCCGTACACATGTCTCAAGAGACGGAAGAGAAGGTCGAAGACGATGATCGGGCGGGCGTTGCCGATGTGGGCGTAGTCGTAAACGGTGGGTCCGCAGACGTAGAGGCGCACGTTCTCAGGGTCGATCGGGACGAATTCGTCCTTCGACCGGGTCAGCGTGTTGTAGAGGCGAAGCTTGGCCGCCATGAAACCATACCCCTGTCAGGCCGCAGGCCGGAGAATGGTTTCGATCTTGGAATGAGAACGAGACGGCTCCAGCCAGCGAAGTGCGCTAGCCGCAAATAATCCCGGAAATGAGGATCGTTGCCGTGTTCATGAAGCCATCAATGCCTTTTCAGGCTGAAGTCGTCAAGATTTCCGAATTGGTAATCATGTTGAATTTGCACGATCGCATGAAACGGGTTCAGCTTGAGCGCGTTAGAGCTTTGTTCACGCACACTCGTGACATAATGGCACGAGTTCAAACAAAGAGGTCTACGATGCGCCGCGCATTTACCATGCTCGGAATGGGTACTGTCGTGTTTTTTGCCGCCGCGTCCCTGACGCTGCTTCCCAATGGTACCCAGGCCTCTTCCACCGAAGCGACCTTCATGATCCCCGCCGCCGATGGCTATGGCGTTGCGGAATGCCTCATAACAAACCAGGCTTGTGGCCAAGTTGTGGCAAACGCCTGGTGCGAGGCTCACGGATACGCCAAGGCCGTTTCCTTCCGGCAGGTTTCGCCCGACGAGATTACCGGAACCATCCAGAAGGCCTCCTTCGGCCCCAAGGATCCCCCGGTTTCGGTGACCTGCTCGAACTAGGGCCTATCAGCCCCGAACGGGCATCGGCGCCAGCATGGCCCGGGCAGTTGTCAGAACGGCTCGGGTCAGATCGGCCAGCAGAGGCCCGACGATCCGGCTCTGCTGCCAGTAAAGCGGCACTTCCAGAGGCTCCGAGGGCTCCAACGCCACAAGGCGGCCCGCGCGGATATGCTCCTGAACCATCGTTTCCAGGTTCATCCCCCATCCTAGTCCCGCGAGAGCCGCATCAACGAAGGCCTGGGATGAAGGCAGCCAATGGACCGGTGGCCTGATATCCACCCCGAGAGCCTGCCGCAGCCAGAGGGCCTGGAGCTGGTCCTTCCGGTTGAAGACGAGGCATGGCGCCCGAGCGGCCGATTGCTCGCTCAATCCGTCCGGCAGCCAACGGTCCACGAAACCCGGACTGGCTGTTGCGAGATAGCGCAGGGTTCCTAAAGGGTAACAGTTGCAGCCCTGGATCGGCTTGCCATGCGAGGTCACCGCAGCCACGACCTCGCCGCGCTGCAGCCACTCGGCGCTGTGGTCCTGGTCATCCACCACGAGATCGAACAGAAACCCTTCCGTCTCCGCCATCGCCGGGATGAACCAGGTGGCGAGGCTGTCCGCGTTGACGGCGATGCGCAGGGTCACCGGGCGAGACTCGGGCTGAAGCCCTGGCAGATTTTGGCGCAGGGCGCTTTCGAGAAGGGAGACCTGCTCCACGTGCTGGCACAGGCGCTGGCCGGCTTCGGTCGCCAAGCACGGTTGCCCCCGGATGACGAGAACGGCGCCGATCCGCTCCTCCAGCAGTTTGATCCGCTGGGAAACCGCAGAAGGCGTCACGTTCAGTTGCTGCGCCGCCCGCTCGAAGCTGCCGGTGCGCACCACGGCGGCGAGCGCGGACAGGAGGGCGTAATCCAGCATGAGATTAGTTTTTCTAAACCAAGAGCAGGGACTTTAACTGTCTTAATCCTAGGGCCCGGCGTAGGAGACGTCGACTCCTCTTACGGTATTCGACATGACCGCTCCTCTCCTCGCCGGCTTCCTGCTCGGCCTCAGCCTCATCCTCCCCATCGGGGCTCAGAACGCCTTCGTGCTGCGCATTGGTCTGCGTGGAGAGCATGTGCTTGCCGTGTGCCTTACGTGCGCGGTCTCGGATGCCGTGCTCATCCTGGCCGGCGTGTCCGGCTTCGCGCAGCTCAGCGCGCAGGTGCCCTGGGCCGAGACGGTTCTACGCTATGGCGGCGCCGCCTTCCTTCTCGTTTACGGAGCGCGTAGCTTCATGGCGGCCTTCGGGTCGGCTTCCTTGCGGCCGTCCGAGGCGGCACCGGAAACCTTAAGCCGGGTGGTCCTCACCTGCCTCGCCCTCACTTGGCTCAACCCGCATGTCTATCTCGACACGGTGGTCCTGATCGGCTCGATCTCGACTCAGTTCGATGAGGGCAAGGGCTTGTTCGCTGCTGGTGCCATGCTGAGCTCCTTCGTGTTCTTCTTTTCCCTCGGGTTCGGCGCTCGCTTCTTGAAACCCCTGTTCGCCCGGCCGGTCACATGGCGCATTCTCGACACCGCCATCGGCATCATCATGTGGGCGACGGCCGCGAGGCTGCTGCTGAACGACAGCGCAGGCTGAACCCTTTACGAGTTCATCCATTCCCCGCATTTCGGAGGCACCTCGGTGCCCCAGGGCATAAGGGGCACGGTCGAGGTGGAGTTCTTGGGCGAGCCCTCGATAGGCCGGTCCGAGTAGACCATGTAGACCAGGGTGTTGCGCTTCGCATCGCAGCCGCGGACGATCTGCATCTTCTTGAAGATGAGCGAACGGCGCTCGCTGAACACCACGTCGCCCTGGCCGAATTTTTGCTTGAACTTCACCGGGCCGACCTGCCGGCAGGCGAGCGAGATGTCGGACACTTCCTCGGCCACCCCGAAGGTGCCGGCGATGCCGCCGCGCTCCGGGGTCGTGTAGTGGCAGGCCACGCCCTCGACCACGGGATCGTCGATCCCGTAGACGGCGAGCTTGTCGTCAGGGGTGAGCGCCCGCCAGACAGTCGACTTCTTGAAGATCAAGTCGGGGTCCTGAGCCGCAGCGCCGGTGGCGGCAGCCAGGGTAAGGATTAAGCCTAAGGCAATTCGGGCAAGCATCGTCGGTTCGTCTCCCACAGTTACGCTGTCATGTGGGGATGCTTTCGGCTTTTGGCGAGGGGCTATTCCGGTTGATGACAGACGATGCAGATCTTGTTGCCGTCACGATCACGGAAATAGGCCCCGTAGTAGTTCGGATGATAATGCGGGCGCAGGCCCGGCCTGCCCTCGTCCGCCCCGCCCTGCTCCAGGGCTGCCGCATGGCAGGCGTCGACGACACTGCGGCGGGGTGCCAGCAATGCGATCATGGCTCCGTTGCCGATGCTCGGCGCCTCTCCGTTGAAAGGTCGCGCCACCAGGAACTGCGGCGGCCCGCCCGGTGCTCCCCACCCGACGAGCATGTCGTCCGCGTAGCGCACCTCATGCCCGAGCGGGGCGAAGACGGCATCGTAGAAGGTCCGGGCTTGAGCAAGGTCATTTGCCCCGATGGTCGTATGGGAGTACATGCTGGATCTCATCTCGGACTAGCCATTACAGGAAAGCTAGACAGCTTCCCCTGGAGCGGGCAAGGCGTTAACCACAATAGGGTCAAATTCAGGCGTCACATGACGGGCTCACCCGGCATAGGATGCCCAACGGACCGGCTCTGCGATCAGCTTTATGACAAAGACATCTTTTCTCCGCTCCCTCATCGCCCTGACGGCCTTCCTGGCCGCCGGACAGGCGGCACTCGCCCAATCCGCGCAGTGCCAGCGTTTCCAGGCCGAACTGGCGTCCCTCGGGCGCAGCGGCGGCAGCGCGCCGACCGACCAGATGCGCGCCCAGCGGGCGGAGATCAACCGGCTTGTCACCTATTACCGCAATATCGGCTGTGAGCGTGGCCCTCTCGGCTTCCTGTCCGGTCCCGCTCCTGCCGAATGCGGCTCCATCGCCACGCAGATCCGCCAGCTCGAGGCCGGCTATGCCCGCCTCGCCGCCCAAGGGGGTGACCAAGGGGAGATTGAAGCCCGGCGCCGGCAGCTCCAGGCTGCGGTCCAGCAGACCTGCTCCACGGAGCCCCGGGGCTTCTTCGAGTCGATCTTCGGTGCCCCGCGCCAGCCGCAGCAGCAGCAGATCATGCCCGAGGGCCAGCCCATTATCGCTGATGACGGACCTCGGCCCCTCGGCGGCGGACGCCTGATCTGCGTGAAGACCTGCGACGGCTCCTTCTTCCCGCTGACCACCCCGCCGGGCGGCGGCCAGAGCGCCAACGAGATGTGCCAGTCCCTCTGCCCCGGCACGGAGACCGTTGCCTATTCCTATCCGGGTGGCGACAACGGTCTCAACCGCGCTGCGTCGCTCTCCAGCGACCAGCCCTATACGTCACTGGCGAATGCCTTCAAATTTCGTAAGAGCTTCGACGAGAGCTGCGCCTGCAAGAAGCCCAACGAGAGCTGGGCGGTGGTGTTGCGCAAGGCCGAGAGCATGCTCACGCAGCGCAAGGGCGACCTGATCGTCACCGCCGAGCAGGCAGAGGAGCTGTCGCGTCCGAAGGTGCAGGCCGCCCGCAAGGCCGCCGACAAGAAGGCCGAGGACGAGGCCAAAGAGGCCGCCGAGATCGCCGCCGCCGCGCCGACCGCGAGCAAGGAATCGGCCGGCATCGGCCCGCAATCGATCGAGAACAGCACCGTCGTCCGCCAGGGTGAGGGCGCGAAGCGCGAGGTCGCCGCCGGCGACGGCCAGAAGAAGACCGTGCGCGTGATCGCGCCTGACGTGATCCCGGTTCCCAACGTTCAGAACTGACAGCCCTCCTGATGTCATGGCCGGGGCAGGCCCGGCCATCTCGATTGGAAAAGCGCGATGTCTCACCCATCGGGATCACCGGCACAGGGCCGGTGATGACGCCGGAGGTTATGAGAGCGCCTCCATTCCGCACCGCTTCTCGCCATGCTATCACCCCGGCATGAAACCACTCGATTCCCTGCGCATGCCCCTATCTGCTGGCGCGTCTGATCCGATCATTGCCGTATCGGGGCTGACCAAGACCTATGCCTCCGGCTTCCAGGCCCTGAAGAAGGTCGATCTGGAAATCCGCAAAGGCGAGATCTTCGCCCTTCTAGGCCCGAACGGAGCCGGCAAGACGACGCTCATCAGCATCATCTGCGGCATCGTCAATCCGAGCACCGGGAGCGTCATCGCGGACGGCCATGACATCATCCGGGACTTCCGGGCTGCCCGCATGAAGATCGGGCTCGTGCCGCAGGAACTCACCACCGACGCCTTCGAGAGCGTCTGGGCGACGGTGACGTTCAGCCGGGGCCTCTTCGGCAAGCCGCCGAACCCGGCCTATCTCGAGAAGATCCTGAAGGACCTCTCCCTGTGGGAGAAGCGCGACAGCAAGATCATGACGCTCTCCGGCGGCATGAAGCGCCGGGTGATGATCGCCAAGGCCCTGTCGCACGAGCCCACGATCCTCTTCCTCGACGAGCCCACCGCCGGCGTCGATGTGGAGCTGCGTCGGGACATGTGGAACATGGTCCGCTCCTTACGCGAGAACGGCGTCACTATCATTCTGACCACCCATTACATCGAGGAGGCCGAGGAGATGGCCGACCGGATCGGGGTGATCAACAAGGGCGAGATCATCCTGGTCGAGGATAAGAATGTTCTGATGCAGAAGTTGGGCAAGAAGCAGCTCACCCTGCACCTCCAGAACCCGCTCTCGAGCCTCCCTCCCGGGCTGCAATCGGAGAACCTCCAGCTCTCCGCCGATGGCACTGAGCTCGTCTACACCTTCGACACGCAAAGTCAGGAGACGGGCATCGCGGGCCTCCTGCGCCGATTGAACGAGCACGGCATCGACTTCAAGGACCTGCAGACCTCCGAGTCTTCGCTGGAAGAAATCTTCGTCAGCCTGGTGCGGGGGCGCTCATGAACTTTTATGCAATCAAGGCGATCTATCTCTTCGAGATGGCGCGCACGTGGCGCACGATCATGCAGAGCATCGCCTCGCCGGTGCTCTCGACCTCGCTCTACTTCATCGTGTTCGGCTCGGCCATCGGCTCACGCATGGCCAGCATCGAGGGCGTGAGCTACGCCGCCTTCATCGTGCCGGGCCTGATCATGCTCTCCATCCTGACCGAGAGCATCTCCAACGCCTCCTTCGGCATCTACATGCCGAAATTCGCCGGCACCATCTACGAGGTCCTCTCTGCGCCGATCTCCGCGGTGGAGACCGTGATCGGCTATGTGGGTGCGGCCGCCACCAAGTCGATCATCATCGGCACGATCATCCTGATCACGGCACGGCTCTTCGTGGATTTCTCCATCGAGCATCCCCTGTGGATGATCGCCTTCCTGGTGCTGACCTCAGTCACCTTCAGCCTCTTCGGATTCATCATCGGCATCTGGGCCGATAGTTTCCAGAAGCTGCAGATCGTGCCCCTGATGATCGTGACGCCACTCGCCTTCCTTGGCGGCAGCTTCTATTCCATCAACATGCTGCCGCCCTTCTGGCAGACAATCGCCCTGTTCAACCCGGTGGTCTATCTGGTGAGCGGCTTCCGCTGGAGCTTCTACGGCGTCGCCGATGTGGGCGTGGGCATCAGCCTCGGCATGACGCTGGTGTTCATGCTGATCTGCCTTGCCGCCATCGGGTGGATCTTCAGGACGGGCTACAGGATCAAGGCGTAAGGCCTCGAATTCCATACACTCAACCTCATCCTGAGGAGGCGCATTAGCGCCGTCTCGAAGGAGGATCCAGTGCTCTCTGGAATCTCCTTCGAGATGCCCACTGCGTGGGCTCCTCAGGATGAGGGCAGTGGAATTCTGTAGGTTGGCTTTAAGCCGCCTGCCCTGCCAACCGCGCCCTCGCCCGCTCTGGCCCGATCAGCGGCAGGAGCGCTGCCAGCTCAGGCCCATGGTCCAGCCCGGTCAGCGCGAGGCGAAGCGGCATGAACAGCGCCTTGCCCTTCACGCCCGTGGCGGCCTTCACGGCCTCCGTCCAGGCCTTCCAGGTGGTGGCATCCCAAGGAACCTCCGGCAGAACGCCGGTTGCAGCCTCGATGAAGGCCTTGTCCTCGATGACAGGCGTTACGGGACCACGCACGACCTTGGCCCACTCGGCCGCATTTTGAACCTTCGTCAGGTTGCCGCGCACCGCATTCCAGAACGTCTCGCCTTCATCCGCGCGAAGCTGCGCCAGGCGCTCGCGAGCGACCTCGTAAGGCATCTCGTGAATGAGGCGGGCATTCAGATGCTCCAGCTCGCTCTCGTCGAACTTCGCCGGCGCGCGGGAGATATGCGAGAAGTCGATAAGGTTGGCGAGTTCGTTGAGATCGGCAATGGGTCGCACGGCCTCGGCCGAACCGACCAGCACCGCCAGTGACGAGACCGCCTGCGGCTCAAGACCGGCATCGCGCAGGCCCTTCACCGACAGATGGCCGAGGCGCTTCGACAGCCCCTCGCCGCTCGCCGTGATCAGCAGGCTGTGATGGGCGAAGGTGGGAGAGCCGGCGCCCAGAGCCTCGAAAATCTGGATCTGCACCGCCGTGTTGGTCACGTGGTCCTCACCCCGAATCACATGGGTGATCTTGAGGTCGATATCGTCCACTACCGACGGCAGGGTGTAGAGATAAGTCCCGTCCTCGCGCACCAAGACCGGATCCGACAGCGAGCTGCAATCCACGTGGCAATGGCCGCGCACGAGGTCTTCCCAGGCAACGTTCGTCGGTTCCAGACGAAAGCGCCAATGGGGCTTACGGCCCTCGCCTTCGAGTTTGACGCGGTCCTCGTCCGTGAGCTTCAGGGCCGCCCGGTCGTAGATCGGCGGCATGCCGCGAGCGAGCTGGCGCTTGCGGCGGAACTCCAGCTCCTCCTGCGTCTCGTAGCAGGGATAAAGGCGACCGGCCGCCTTCAACCTCTCGGCCGCGGAATCATAGAGCGCGAACCGCTCCGACTGCCGCACGATCACGTCAGGCGGGATGCCGAGCCAGTGCAGATCCGTCTCGATTGAATCCGCATATTCCTGCTTCGACCGCGCCAGATCGGTATCGTCGAAGCGCAGGATGAAGGTGCCCCCCTCACGCCGCGCATAGAGGGCGTTGAGCAGGGCGACGCGGGTGTTGCCGATATGGATGTGCCCGGTCGGGGACGGAGCGAAGCGGACGATGGGTTTGGACATGGGCCAACCCTATGGCGAAGGGAGCGAAGGCGCGCAAGGGGTGATGGGCCTTTGATGGCACTCAGGCCTTCATTCCCCTCCCCCTTGTGGGGAGGGGCAGGGGTGGGGGTGCTGGCGCCAGACCTGTATAGGCTATCGCTCACACCCCCACCTCCAACTCCTCCCCACAAGGGGGAGGAGGGCATGCGGAGCGTGTCCTACACGTCCATTGAACCGGTGCGCGGCTTGCCGATGGCGCGCTCCAGGGCTTCGTCCTTCTGGTGGGCCGCCAAGCCCTGATCGCGGTAGCGATTGACGATGGGATAGCGGCGGTCGCGGCCGAAATTCCGGCGCGTCACCTTCACGCCGGGAGCCGCCTGCCGGCGCTTGTACTCGGCGATGTAGAGCAGGCGCTCCACCTTCTTCACCACCTCCAGATCGTAGCCCTTGGCCACGATCTCCGAGACCCGCAGCTCCTGCTCCACGAGCCCGCGCAGGATCTCGTCGAGATCCTCGTAGGGCGGCAGCGAATCCTGGTCCTTCTGGTTCTCGCGCAGCTCCGCGGTGGGCGCCTTGGTGAGGATGTTCTCGGGGATGACGACCCCATCCCGCCCGAGCGCACCCTTCGGCTTCCAGCGGTTGCGCAGGGCCGAGAGGGAAAAGACCTCCATCTTGTAGAGATCCTTGATCGGATTGAAGCCGCCGTTCATGTCGCCATAGATCGTGGCGTAGCCAACCGACATCTCCGACTTGTTGCCGGTAGTCAGCACCATGGATCCGAACTTGTTCGAGATCGCCATCAGGATCGTGCCGCGGGCACGGCTCTGGAGGTTCTCCTCCGTGATATCCCGCTCCCGCCCCGCGAACAGGGGCTGCAGCGCGGCTTCAAAACCCTCCACGGGCTCGGCGATCGGCAGGGCATCGTAGCGCACCCCGAGCGCCTTGGCGCATTCTTCCGCATCCTTCAGGGATTCGTCCGACGTGTAGCGGAAGGGCAGCATCACGCAATGCACACGATCCGCCCCCAGCGCATCCACCGCCATGGCGGCGCAGATGGCGGAATCGATGCCGCCGGACAGCCCCAGCACCACGCCGGGGAAGCGGTTCTTCTCCACGTAGTCGCGCAGGCCCAGAACGCAGGCGGCGTAATCGGCCTCCTCGCCCTCCTCCACGGTCACGACGGGAGCATCCCGGCAGACCCAGCCCTCCTCGCCCTTCTCCCAGGTGGTGAGCGCGATGGTCTCCTCGTAGGCCGGCAGCTGGCACGCCAGCGAGCAATCGGCATTGAGCACGAAGGAGGCCCCGTCGAAGACGAGCTCGTCCTGGCCGCCGATCTGGTTGAGATAGACCAGCGGCAAGCCGCTCTCGGTCACGCGGGCAGCCGCGATGTTGAAGCGCTCCTCCGTCTTGCCGCGCCAATAGGGCGAGCCGTTAGGCACGAGCAGCATCTCGGCCCCGGTCTCGGCCAGGCACTCGACCACGTCCCCGCTCCAGATGTCCTCGCAGATCGGAAGGCCGAGACGGATGCCGCGGAAATTGACCGGCCCCGGCAAGGGCCCGGCCTCGAAATTGCGCTTCTCGTCGAAGACGCCGTAATTCGGCAGGTCGACTTTGAAGCGGACGGAGACCATGCCGCCGTCGAGAAGCGCATAGGCATTGTAGAGGAGCCCTTCCTCCCGCCACGGCAGGCCGATGAGCATGCCAGGGCCGCCGTCCGCCGTCTCGCGGGCGAGCCGTTCGAGAGCGGCGCGGCAGGTATCCTGAAAGGCGGGCTTCAGCACGAGGTCCTCGGCGGGATAGCCCGCGAGGAACTGCTCGGCGAACATCACGATATCGGCTCCCATGCGGGCGGCCTCGGCGCGGGCCCGCCGCGCCATTTCTTCGTTGCCGGCTACATCGCCGACAATGGGGTTGAGCTGCGCGAGCGCGATCTTGAGAATGTTCTGAGCCATGGCACTTGCAGATTTAGCGCGCAGCAGGTTTCGCAGCAATGCGAAGGGCAAGCTTTCTCACGGCGCTCCAACGCCGATGTAACCACTCTGATCCGCCGCCCTGCTCAGGGTGCAAAGGGCATGTGAATGTGACGATCAATCAGCCGTTGCAAAGCTCAAGCTTTGTGGGAACCCGTTACTGTCTAGTTCGTTATTCCAACACGAATTATACGGGAGACTGACATGTTTAAAGGTGGCTTGCTTTGGCTCATCGGCATCCCCCTGCCGATCATCCTCATCCTCTTCTTCATGGGATGGCTGAGCTGAGTTCGAATACCAGTAGAGTAGCGTATGCGTAAAAGAAAAAGGGGCGCCCGAGGCGCCCCTTTTTCTTAAATCATCCAGCTGTTCATTCCGCCGCCAGGGCGGCCGGCTGTTCCCTTGATTGGCGCTCGCGTTTGATGAGCTCCGAGGTCAGGAACGCGATTTCCAGCGCCTGCTCGGCGTTGAGGCGCGGGTCGCAATAGGTGTGGTAGCGGTCGGAGAGGTCAGCATCCGTGAGCGCACGAGCGCCGCCGGTGCATTCCGTCACGTTCTTGCCGGTCATCTCCAGGTGGATGCCGCCGGCATGGGTTCCTTCCGCCTGATGGATGGCGAAGAAGTCCTGCACCTCGCCCATGACGCGCTCGAACGGCCGGGTCTTGTAGCCCGAACCCGCCTTGATGGTGTTGCCGTGCATCGGATCGCAGGACCACACAACCGTGCGCCCTTCCCGCTCGACCGCACGGATGAGGCCCGGCAGGTGATCGGCCACCTTGTCGGCGCCGAAACGGCAGATCAGGGTCAGGCGGCCGGCCTCGTCCTTCGGATTGAGCGTGTCGATGAGCTTGAGCAGCCCATCGGCCGAAAGCGACGGGCCACACTTGAGGCCGATCGGGTTCTGGACGCCGCGCATGTATTCCACGTGGGCATGGTCGAGCTGACGGGTGCGGTCACCGATCCAGAGCATGTGGCCGGAGGTGGCGTACCAGTCGCCGGTCGTGGAATCGACTCGGGTCATGGCCTCCTCGTAGCCGAGCAGCAGCGCCTCGTGGCTGGTGTAGAAATCGGTCGAGCGCATCTCGGGATGGGTCTCGGGATCGATCCCGATGGCCCGCATGAAGTTGATGCTCTCGGTGATGCGCTCGGCGAGTTCGCTGTAGCGCGAGGATTGCGGCGAATCCTTCACGAAGCCGAGCATCCAGCGATGGGCGTTCTCGAGATTGGCATAGCCGCCGGTCGCAAAAGCCCGGATCAGGTTCAGGGTCGCTGCCGACTGGCGGTAGGCCATGAGCTGGCGGCGCGGATCCGGCGTGCGGGCCTCCGGCGTGAAGGCGATATCGCTGATGATGTCGCCACGGTAGCTCGGCAGCTCCACGCCGTCGATGATCTCCGTGCCGGAGGACCGCGGCTTGGCGAACTGGCCGGCCACGCGGCCCACCTTCACCACGGGCGAGCCGCCCGCATAGGTGAGCACCACGGCCATCTGGAGGAAGAGGCGGAAGAAATCGCGGATGTTGTCGGCCGAATGTTCGGCGAAGCTCTCGGCGCAGTCGCCGCCCTGGAGCAGGAAGGCCTCGCCCTTGGCGACCTTGGCCAGGGTCTTCTTCAGCTTGCGGGCCTCACCGGCAAAGACGAGCGGAGGAAAGCCGGCGAGCTGCTGCTCGACGCTCTCAAGCGCCTCAAGGTCCGGATAGGCCGGAACCTGCTGGACCGGCTTGTTTCTCCAGCTGTCGGGCGTCCACCGCTCGGTCATGACACTTACCCCCGTGTCCTTTCTTCAATGCTCATCGTGCGCCGCAACAAGCGGCATGAAAGTGCACCTATACACGACATAAATAAAAACGCGAGTGCGGAGGCACTCTGCCTCGGTGCGACGATTCCGTCATCCCACCGCCACCGGATGCTTGACCACCACAGGCGTGCGCATCGTGACCAGTTCCTCCGCTGCCGTCGGGTGAACCGCGACGGTGCGGTCGAAATCGGCCTTGGTGGCGCCCATAGTGACGGCGATGCCGGCGAGCTGAATCATCTCGCCTGCGTCGTGTCCCATGATGTGGACGCCCACGACCTTGTCGGTGACCTTGTCGACGATCAGCTTCATGAAGACCCGGTCTCTGCCGCCCGAAAGGGTCGCCTTCATGGGTCGGAACGCGGTCTTGTAAACGTCGATCTCTCCGTAGATCGCCCGCGCGGCGGCTTCGCCGCAGCCGATCACGCCGATCTCAGGCGTGGAGAAGACGGCAGTCGGGATCAGGTCGTGATCGACAATCGTGGGCTTGTTGCCGAAAACCGTGTCGGCAAAGGCATGGCCCTCGCGAATGGCGATGGGCGTGAGGTTAGCCCGGTTGGTGACGTCGCCCACCGCGTAGATCGACGGGATCAGGGTCTGGGAATAGGCGTCGACTGGGATAGCCCCGACCTCGTCGACCGTGATCCCGGCACTCTCCAGGCCGAGCCCCTTGGTGTTGGGACGCCGCCCGGTGGCGACGAGCACCTGATCCACCACGAGGGTCGAGCCGTCGGACAGGGTGCCTGCGATGCCCTCGGCCGTTTTCTCCAGGCTTGTGAGGGTCCGGCCCAGGGCCAGGTTGATGCCGCGCTGAGCATAGGCCTCTCCCAAAGCATCTCGGACATCGTCGTCGAAGCCGCGCAGGAGCTTGTCGCCCCGGTGCAGGAGCGTGACCTCGCTGCCGAGCCCGGCGAAAACGCCTGCAAACTCGACGGCGATGTAGCCGCCGCCGACGACCATGATGCGCTTCGGCTGGGTCTCCAGATGGAAGACCTCGTTGGAAGTGATGCCGAGCTCGCCGCCAGGAATCACCGGCTCCAGTGTCGGATGGGCACCCACCGCCACGAGGATATACTGGGCGCGGATCCGGGCTCCGGTCTTGAGCACATGAACCGTGTGCGCATCCTCGATGACGGCACGGCTGTCGACGATCTCGACGCCGGCCTTCTCCAAGTTGGTCCGGTAGATGCCCTCCAGCCGGTTGATCTCCCTGTCCTTGTTTCGGATCAGGGTCGCCCAGTCGAAGCGGGTCTCACCGACGCTCCAGCCGAATCCTTGCGCCTCATGGAACTCCTCGGCGAAGCGGCTCGCATAGACCATCAGCTTCTTGGGCACGCAGCCGCGGATCACGCAGGTTCCGCCGACCCGGTACCCCTCCGCCAGCATCACCTTCGCGCCATAACCGGCTGCGATCCGGGCCGCGCGCACGCCGCCCGACCCGCCTCCGATGACGAAGAGATCAACATCGAATGAGGTCATGGCGCGGTCTCCGCTCAAATTCCGTGTTCAACAATTCATATAGGGAATGTTATCGGCCGACACCGCCCGACAGCCCTGCTCCGGGCACATGGCTGCCCGCCTGATCGTGTAGCTCTTACGCCAAGGTTCAACAGCGATAAAGCAGCAAGCGCTTGCCGCTCCTCACTTCCCTCTTTAGGGTCTGGCCAGGACGCTTTCACCCAACGTCAGCGTCAATGGAGGAAACCACATGACCCAGTTTCGCAAGGGCCTTTGGCGCAGCGCACTCACCGCTGCAGCCGTGGCCGGATTCGTGACATCGGCAGCAGCCCAGATGGAGCTCAAGATCATGGCGCCCGCAGCGCCGGGCGGCGGCTGGGACCAGACGGCCCGCTCCATGCAGCAGGCCCTGACCCAGTCCGGCACCGCCAAGAGCGCGCAGGTCACCAACGTTCCAGGCGCCGGCGGCTCCATCGGCATCGCCCAGCTCGTCAACAACTCCAAGGGCGACGGCAACCAGCTCATGGTCATGGGCTACGTGATGGTGGGTGCGCTGCTGACCAACAAGTCGCCTGTCACTCTCGATCAGACCACGCCCATCGCTCGCCTGACGACGGAATACGAGGCCATCGTGGTGCCGGCCGACTCGCCGATCAAGAACGCCAAAGATCTTGCCGCGGCTATCAAGGCTGATCCGGCCAAGGTGACCTGGGCCGGCGGCTCGGCAGGCGGCGTCGACCACATCGCGGCGGCACTCTTCGCCAAGGCAGCGGGCGCCGACCCGACCAAGATCAACTACATCCCCTTCTCCGGCGGCGGCGAGGCCCTGGCGGCCATCCTCGGCGGCAAGGTGACGGCCGGCATCTCCGGCTACGGCGAGTTCGAAAGCCAGGTGAAGGCCGGCAAGCTGCGCCTCATCGGTCTGACCTCGGCCACCAAGACGGCGAATGTGGATGTGCCCTCGATCAAAGAGCAGGGCATCGATCTCGAGATCGCCAACTGGCGCGCAGTCGTGGCCCCTCCCGGCATCTCCGCCGACCAGAAGAAGGCTCTGACGGACGCCATGGACAAGATGGCGAAATCCAAGGAATGGCAGGACATCCTGAAGGCCAAGGGCTGGGAGGACGCTTACGTCTCCGGCGATGCCTTCACCAAGGTTCTGGCCGAAGAGCAGGCCCGCACTAAGGACGTGCTCACGGCCGTGGGTCTGGTGAAGTCGTAAGCTCAAGCCTAGAATGAAGTCCGGAGCGCCGCGTTCACGAAGCGCGGCGCTTCTTTTTTGCAGGAATAGCCATGGCCACCTCCCCCCAGCGGCGCATCGACGTAGCAGGCCTCGTCATCGCCATCGTTCTTCTCGTCCTGGCCGGCGTGGTCTGGTGGGACATGAGCAAGCTTCAGATCCTGTCTCCTTACGATCTCGGCCCGAAGGTCATGCCCATCATCGTCTCGGGCGGACTCACGCTGCTCGCCATCGGCAATGGCATCTCCGCCTTCAGGGGCGACCTTCCAGTGCGTGACAGTCTGGACTGGAAGCCGATCATCCTGATCCTCGGGGCGCTTGCCTGTCTCATTGCGCTGATCCGTTTCGGCGGCGGCTTCATGATCGGCACTGCTCTGCTCTTCGCGGCGACCTCTACGGCTTTCGGGCGCCGGGCCTTCGTGACGGACTTCATCATCGGCGCGGTGATCGCCCTTATCGTCTACGTGCTCTTCGCCAAGCTCCTGACCCTGTCCCTGCCGGCAGGGCCGCTCGAACGCCTGTTCTGAGGCCACCATGGAAGCCTTCACCTCGCTCGCCGGCGGTCTTGCCGTCGCCATCCAGCCGGCGAACCTGCTTTTCGCGCTTATCGGCGTTCTTCTCGGCACTGCCGTCGGCGTGCTGCCCGGCATTGGTCCAGCGCTCACCGTGGCCCTGCTTCTGCCGATCACTTTCAAGCTCGACCCGGCAGGCTCGATCATCATGTTCGCCGGCATCTATTACGGCGGCATGTATGGCGGCTCGACCACAGCCATCCTCATCAACACGCCGGGCGAGAGCGCCTCCATGGCGACCGCGCTCGAAGGCAACCTGATGGCCAAGGCCGGGCGCGGCGGCCCTGCGCTCGCTACCGCGGCCATCGGCTCCTTCGTGGCGGGCACGATCGCCACCCTCGGCTTGACCCTTCTGGCGCCTTACCTCGTCGATATCGCCGTGAGCTTCGGCCCGGAGGATTACTTCGCCTTGATGGTCGTGGCCTTCGTGACCGTTTCGGCCACCTTCGGCGATTCCCCCGTACGCGGCCTCACCAGCCTGTTCATCGGCCTGATGCTGGGGCTCGTGGGCATTGACCTGCTCTCCGGCCAGTCGCGCCTGAGCTTCGGTGTGCCGGAGCTCTACGACAACATCGAGGTCACGACTCTGGCGGTCGGTCTCTTTGCCGTGGGCGAGGCGCTCTATGTCGCCTCCCGGCGCCATGTGCACGAGGAAAAGCTCGAAGCGGTTCGCGGCTCCCTTTGGATGACCAAGGAGGACTGGAAGCGCTCCTGGAAGCCCTGGCTGCGGGGAACGGCTTTCGGCTTTCCCATCGGCGCCCTGCCGGCAGGAGGCGCGGAAATCCCGACCTTCCTGTCCTATGCTACCGAGCGGCGGCTGACCAAGTATCCGGAAGATTTCGGCAAAGGAGCTATCGAGGGCGTGGCAGGCCCGGAGGCTGCCAACAATGCCTCAGCCGCAGGCACCCTCGTGCCGCTGCTGACTCTGGGCCTTCCCACTTCGGCCACGGCCGCCATGATGCTGGCCGGCTTCCAGCAGTACAACATCAACCCCGGCCCTCTGCTGTTTGCCCAGAACCCGGACCTCGTCTGGGGCCTGATCGCGAGCCTCTTCATCGCCAACGTAATGCTGCTGGTGCTCAACCTACCCCTGGTGGGTCTCTGGGTTCGCCTGCTGACGATCCCCCAGCCCTGGCTCTATGCCGGCATCCTGGTCTTTGCCACCATGGGCACCATCGCGGCCAATCCCTCGCCGGTGGAACTCATGATGCTCACGGTCTTCGGTGTGCTCGGCTTCCTGATGCGGCGCTTCGATTTCCCGATCGCACCGGTCATCGTCGGCATGATTCTTGGCCCCCTGGCGGAGAGCCAGCTGCGACGGGCGCTGTCGATCAGCCTGGGTGATCCGATGACGCTTCTGCAGAGTCCGATCTCGGCAACGCTGCTTACCATCGCCTTGATCGCCCTCGTCCTTCCCTTCTTCCTCAAGGGCCTGGGACGGTTCAAGGCTGTCGAGGACTGACCTCTCAAGAGCAGGGCTGAGAGCAGCCCTGCTCTCCTCCGCCGGAGAGGCAGCCATCTCAAACGTGGCTCCAACTTCCCGGCACCCCAGGGAATGATAGGATCAACGACGAACATATTTCGAATATTCTAGAATTATCGCTTGACGACCATCGCACACTGCTCCAGATTTATTTCCATGAACATCGAACAAGCAGCCAAGCAACTCGAAGCCCTTGGGAACCCGACCCGCCTTCAGGTCTACCGAATGCTCGTTCGGGCGGGCGAAGCAGGTTTGCCTGTCGGGCAGATTCAGGAGCGCCTCGGTGTCCCCGCCTCAACCCTTTCGCATCACCTTCAGCGCCTGCTTCTGACGGAGTTGGTGACGCAGGAGCGGCAGGCGACCACCCTGATCTGCCGGGCCAACTACCCGGTCATGAACGGCCTCATCGGCTACCTGGTCGACGAGTGCTGTGCCGATGCCACCTGTGCAAAGCCGATCAGAACCGCCGCAGCGTAATTTTTTTTGCCGCTAATTTCGATGTTTCTAGTATAAGCAAATGAGACGAGACATGGCAGCCTTCATCCCAGCTCTTCACCGTCTGATCCATGCTGCCCGTACCCGTCGGCAGGTCGCCATGCTGTCTGAACTGGACGATCACCTGCTTGAGGACATTGGACTCCGACGGACCGATGTTCGCACCGCTCTGGCGCAGCCACTTTATCGGAATCCTTCACGTATGCTGAGGGAACTCTGCTGTCAGGGAAATAACCTGTTCAAGCGCCTGCAGGATGCAATCGCCCCTGAACCTGTCGCCTGCTGCTGAACATCATCCGGAGGTAGCCCCTATGACATCATTTGCCGATTATCCTGTAGCCGTCATCGGCGCCGGTCCCATCGGGCTTGCGGCTGCCGCACATCTGATCCGACGCGGACTGCCCGTGAAGGTGTACGAGGCAGGCCTGACCGTGGGGGCGAATGTCAGGGACTGGGCCCATGTACGCCTGTTCTCGCCTTGGGAGTACAACATAGACCCGGTCGCCCGTGCCCTGCTGGAAACTCACGGCTGGAAGGAACCTCCCGGAAAAGCCATGCCGACGGGACGGGATCTGTATGAGGCCTACCTCGAGCCTCTGGCTGCCATCCCGCCCATGGCAGCGGTGATCGAGACGAAAGTCAAAGTCACAACCATCACGCGGCAGGGTGCCGACAAGGTATTGAGCCGGGATAGAGAGGCAAAGCCCTTCGTTCTCGCCATCCGGGATAGCAGCGGCCGCATGAGGCGCGACCTGGCGCGGGCGGTGATCGATGCCTCCGGCACCTGGACCAGTCCGAACCCGCTCGGGGGCGGCGGCATTCCGGCAGAAGGCGAGATCGATCATCAGGATCTCATCACCTATGGAATCCCGGATGTGCTTGGACGCGATCGCAGCGCCTATCAAGGCCGGAAGACGCTTGTCGTTGGCGCCGGACATTCGGCGGCCAATGTGCTCCTCGACTTGGCCCGGTTGGCCGAGCAAGAGCCCCGAACGTCCATTGTCTGGGCGACCCGCAGCGCGAACCTGATGCGGGTCTATGGCGGCGGAAGCGACGACCAGCTCCCAGCTCGGGGCGAACTCGGCTTCAGGCTCAAAGCGCTCGTGGAGAGTGGTCAGATCGCTCTGGTGCCCAACTTTTCTGCGACCCGAATTCGTGCCGCCCACGGTCAGGTCATTGTTTCGGATGAGACGGCTGGGGGCAAACGAGAGATTGGCCCCGTCGACCGGATCGTCGTCGCGACCGGCCAAAGGCCGGACCTGAACCTCACGCGGGAGCTGCGCCTCGACCTGGATCCCTGGTTGGAGAGCGCCAAGGCACTGGGGCCGCTGATCGATCCGAACCTGCACTCATGCGGATCCGTCCCGCCGCACGGACACCGGGAGCTCGCCCATCCGGAACCTGGCTATTACACAGTCGGCATCAAAAGCTATGGACGCGCTCCGACGTTCCTGATGCTGACCGGCTACGAACAGGTGCGCTCCGTCGTGGCAGCCCTTGCGGGTGATATGGAGGCTGCTGATGACACTCATCTCGTCCTGCCGGAAACGGGAGTGTGCTCGACGAACCGCGCCGCTGAGGGAGCGGCGGGCTCGTCTGGCTGCTGCGGCGGCCCTGCTCCTGCAAAGGTCGAGGCCTGCTGTGTAGCCGATGCCGAGGCAAAGGCCGAAGGCAAGACTGGATGTGGATGCGGCTCCGCGGATGCCGTGCTCCGGCAGGAAGCCGGGACTGTCGCGGAGCCGGTGGGTTGATTACTGCAGCTGATGACCGCGCTTGCTCATTTCATCACGGGCACGGGTCATCACGAACTGGGCAGTCTGCTGCGTCCAAGTGGCAAGATCCCGCACGACTTCATCGAGGATGCCCGGCTGGGTCTCCACGTACTTCCTGCCGGCCGGAGACTTGTAGAAGTCGGAGATGGTCTTCAGCTCGGCCTCGGTCATCCGGCTGGCGAAAGCCCGCGCGGCGTTGTCGACCATCTTCTGCTTTTCCTTGTCGAGCTCGGGCCGGAGCTGGGCGACGACCTGATCGAGGTCCTGCTTGATCTCCGGGCGGGTCACGTTCATCTGCTGCAATTGGTCGAGGAACGGCTCGACCATGGCGTCGAACGAGCGAGCCATGCCGGAGCTGATGGCTACATCGCGCGCGAGAGCCATGTGGCTGGCGCTCGGCTGCGCCTGGGCGAAAACCGGGCTGGCGAGCATGAACAGCGCGACGGAGGTCGCGGCCAAGCGTGAGGCGTTACGGATCATAAGTATGGCTCCAATCGTCATGGTTCTGGTCAGAGCTGACCGAGTTCGACGAGCCCGTCAGCGGTGGCGAGGATCGCCCCGGTGGCAAGGCCCAGGAAAAGACCGTGCTCCACGACGCCGGGAATGTTGTTCAGCGTCGAGGCAAGCACGTTCGGCTTGTCGATGCGCTCCAGATGCGCATCGAGAATGAAATGGCCGCCATCCGTCACGTAGGGTGCGCCGTCGGCGGCGCGCCGGAGGCGCAGTTCGCCGGTCATGGAAAGGGAGTCCAACAACCGGGCAATGGCGCGTTCCGTGGCCGTGAGGCCAAAGGGCATCACCTCGATGGGGAGCGGGAAGCGTCCGAGCTTCGTAACGAGCTTCGATCCGTCGGCGATCACGATCATGTGCTGGCTCGCGGAGGCGACGATCTTCTCCCGCAGCAGCGCGCCGCCGCCGCCCTTAATAAGGCGCAGGTCGTTGTCGAGCTCGTCGGCCCCGTCGACCGTCAGGTCGAGGTCCGGCGTCTCGTCGAGGGTGGTCAGCGGAATGCCCTCGCGCTGAGCCTGCTCGCGGGTCGCCTCGGAGGTGGGCACGCCCAAGACCTTCAGGCCACCCCGGACGCGCTCGCCGATGGCTTCAACGAAATGGGCCGCTGTCGAGCCGGTGCCAAGCCCCAGCCTCATCCCGTCGGTGACGACCTGGGCTGCCCTTTCGGCTGCTGCGCGCTTGAGAGTGTCGCTCACGAATATCCTCTGACATTAAGAAGGCGCCCGGCCGGAGGGCCGTAAGACCCGCCTCTAGCATGCCGGACTGCCTGGAAGAAAGAACGTTTCATGGATGAGCAGGCCCCGATAACCCGGCAAAGGGTCTCAAGGGCGCTGCGGCGAGGCTCCTGAGCCTGGGCTGACGCTGGGCGTCGCCAACGGGGCCGCCGCTGAGGAGGTTGCCGGCGACGGCGTCGTCTGCGGCGTGCACACCACCCGCTCGTCGAACACGTAGCAGATGCTCATCTGGCCGGTCCGGAAGTTCACCCGGAACACGCCACCTTCCCGCTCGTGGCGGGAGGCAACCAGCCCGTATTCGCCTGGAGCCTGGGCACCGGCGCCCTCGCCGGCGCTGAAGCACAGCGTCACGCCGATTGTGCCTTCCTGAAGACCATATTGGCAGGAGCTGACCTCGCCAGTGATCCGATCGATCCTATAAATACGGTTCAGGTCGGTCTGGGGGGCGGGAACGAAATCGTAGGACGCAGCCAGGGCGGGACCTACGAGGCCTCCCAACGCCAGGGTTGCGAAAACAAACACCGCGGAACCAGAAGGCCGCATTTATCACTCCATTCGGTAAGAACGAATCAACCTTAGGACCTTATCATCCCCATGCTTGATTCCCTTGCCCGCAGCAGGTAGCCGACCTTCATGGCCATTGATATCCCACACAATGTCTCGCCCATCGCCGTCTTCGATCTTGATGGAACCCTGGCCGACACGGCCGGCGACCTCGTCGGAACCCTGAACGTGATCCTCGACCGCGAGGGGCTGGCCCCCCTGCCCGTCAGGAAGGCGCGCGACATGATCGGCGCGGGCGCCCGCGCGTTGATCCAGCGCGGCTTCGAAGCGGCCGGCAAGGAGCTGACGCCCGATCATCTCGATGAGCTGTTCCGGCAGTTCATGGTCCATTACGGGGAGAACATCTGCGTCCGGACCCGGCTCTATCCCGGCGTGGCCGAGGCGCTCGGCCGGCTGGAGGAGGCAGGGTTCATCCTGGCGGTCTGCACCAACAAGGTCGAGGAGCACTCGATCAAGCTGCTGAAGGAACTCGGAATCGGCCATCGTTTCGCGGCCAATTGCGGCCGTGACACCTTCCGCTACTTCAAGCCGGACCCGCGCCACCTGACCCTGACCATCGAGCGGGCGGGTGGCCATTCGAGCAAGGCCGTCATGATCGGGGATTCACGCACGGACATCGTGACGGCGAAGAATGCCGGCATTCCGGTCGTTGCCGTGCCATTCGGCTACACGGATGTCCCGGTGCGGGAGCTTGGGCCGGATCTCGTTATCAAGCATTTCGACGAGCTGTTTCCCGCTATCCAGCGCCTGATGAGGCCGCTCGCGGCCTGACATGCGAAAGGTACCGTTCCTGCGCTCCTGGCGCACACGGAAATGTGAAGCTTGTCTGTCAGGAAGGAATGGTGGGCGCGACAGGGATTGAACCTGTGACCCTTCGCGTGTGAAGCGAATGCTCTCCCGCTGAGCTACGCGCCCTGACAAGGGCCTTCTAAAGGCGCAGAACCCTCTGCGTCAAGCCAAAGAAGCGGCTCATGGCCGAAGTATTTACTGCGTTGATTGTGGCAGCTTGACCTTAACCTTCTGGTTAGGACGTGGCGAAATCGTGACTGGACGGTACTAGGATTTTATAGCGAAAGCCTGATACTCCATGGATCCGAAGCGGGGCTGTTGCGTTGAGATAGCACGAACCTGCCACCAAACATGTTCAAACAGAGGCAATTATGGGACGCACTCGCGCTGCTCTCACTGGGTTTGCTTGCGCCTTCGTCGCGCTCGCGACGCCGGCTGCGGCATTTACGGCTATCGATCCTCTCACCCGCCAGCCGCTCTACAGCGTTGAAGAGACGTACCGTGCGCAGGCTTCCGCAGTTCCGCGCCAGATCGTTTCCTTCAGCGGCCGCTATGCCCCCGGCACGATCGTTGTCTCCACCAGCGAGCGCCGTCTGTGGTACGTGCTCGGCAACGGCCAGGCCGTCCAATATGGCGTCGGTGTGGGCCGTCCGGGCTTCACCTGGGCTGGCACCCATTCCGTCACCATGAAGCGCGAATGGCCGGACTGGCGCCCGCCGGCGGCCATGCTCCACCGCCGTCCCGACCTGCCCCGCTACATGAAGGGCGGCCCGGACAATCCGCTCGGCGCCCGTGCGATGTATATCGGCAGCACCATCTACCGGATCCACGGTTCGAACGAGCCGGAGACCATTGGCGAGGCGGTCTCCTCAGGCTGCATCCGGATGACCAACGAGGATGTCACCGATCTCTACAACCGCGCCAAGGTCGGCGCGCGGGTCGTGGTTCTTCGGTAAGAGTTCACATTCATCACGTCATGGCCGGCCTCGTGCCGGCCATTGTCATTTCTGGAATGCTCCACTGTCATTCTGGGGCCGCGCAGCGGAGCCCGGAATCCATAATCGCTGACGGTGCAGGATGGGGCTAAGCGCTGCTCATCCTCTCTTGAGCCGTCGTGTTTATGGTTTCCGGGCTCGCCTTCGGCGCCCCGGAATGACAGTGCGGGATCTTCTTTTACCGCACTCGATCCCGCGACAATCCCTTAGCGGCCATTTCGTCCAGATAAGCCTGCCACTTCTCCCCCTGCTCCGCTCCGAGCCGGTAGAGATAATCCCAGCCATAAATCCCGGTGTCGTGCATGTCGTCGAAGACCAGCTTCACGGCATAATTGCCCACCGGCTCCACGCCGAGGATGGCGACCTCGCGCTTGCCCGGCACGGTCTTCCGCTCGGCGGGGCTGTGACCCTGCACCTCGGCCGAGGGGCTGGTCACCCGCAGGTACTCGGCCGGCAGGTCGAAAGCCGCGCCGTCGTCGAAGGCGACATGCAGGCTGCGCTTGTCCTTTGACAGGCGAAGTTCCGTCGGCCAGCGCTCGGATGCCATGATCTCACCCTTTTCCCGGTTGCAATTGACGCTACGTGCTTGATGATGCGGATTGAAGCAAGATTCCTGTGAGCGAGAGCGTTTTTACCATGAGAGCCTCCCCGGCTCAGTTTGAGACATCCAAGGCTTGTCAGTCTCTGATGGACCCCTTTGGCCGGGCCATCACGTATCTGCGCGTCTCGGTGACGGACCGCTGCGACTTCCGCTGCGTCTATTGCATGTCCGAGGACATGGCTTTCCTGCCCAAGCGCGACCTGCTGACCCTCGAGGAGCTCGACCGCATCTGCTCGGCCTTCGTGGCCAAGGGCGTGCGCAAGCTGCGGATCACCGGCGGCGAACCCCTGGTGCGCCGGGACATCATGACCCTGTTCGGCTCCCTGTCCCGCCATCTGGACTCGGGCGCGCTCGACGAGCTCACCGTCACCACCAACGGCTCGCAGCTCGCCCGGCACGCGAAGGATCTCGCCGCCTGCGGCGTCAAGCGCATCAACGTCTCTCTCGACACCCTGGACCCGGACAAGTTCCGCGCCATTACTCGCTGGGGCGATCTCACCAAGGTGATGCACGGGCTCGATGCCGCTCAAGGAGCGGGGCTGCAGGTCAAGATCAACGCCGTCGCACTCAAGGGCGTGAACGAGGACGAGCTGGAAACCCTCCTCGAATGGGCGCATGGCCGCGGCATGGACCTGACGCTGATCGAGGTGATGCCGTTGGGCGAGATCGACGGCCAGCGCATCGACCAGTTCCTCCCTCTCTCCATGGTTCGCGCCCGCCTCTCGGCCCGCTACACGCTGCAGGATCTCGATGACCGCACCGGCGGCCCGGCACGCTATGTGCGGGTGAAGGAGACCAGTGGGCGGCTCGGCTTCATCACGCCGATGACCCACAATTTCTGCGAAAGCTGCAACCGGGTGCGGGTGACCTGCACCGGCCAGCTCTTCATGTGCTTGGGACAAGAAGATGCCGCCGACCTTAGGGCACCGGTGCGCGCCTCCAAGAGCAACGATCTGCTCGACCAAGTCATCGTGGATGCCATCGCCCGAAAGCCCAAGGGGCACGACTTCATCATCGACCGGCGCCATTCCCGCCCCGCGCTCAGCCGCCACATGAGCGTCACGGGCGGATAAGCCGATTTTTACTTTCATAAGGAAGTACTGGGACAGCCTGTCATTTGACTGTTCAGTATTTTCAAGTGATATCGAGCTCAACCATTTGGGCTGGGCTGCCGTGAGCGTAATGAAGTTTGGACGAAGACTGGCAATTGCTGCCGGGCTGCTGCTCGGGCTGGGCATGAGCCCATGCCTGTCGCAGGCACAAGCTCCCGCGCCGCAGCCCGTGATCCGAGTTGCCGTGGAGGGCGCCTATCCGCCCTTCAACTTCATCGATGCCAGCAACGAGCTGCAGGGCTTCGAGGTCGATCTGCTCAAGAGCCTCTGCGAGGCCATGCAGGCCCGGTGCGAACTCGTCCAGCACCCCTGGGACGGCATCATCAAGGGCCTGCTGAACCGGGAATACGATGCCATCATGTCGTCGCTCGAGATCACGGAGCGCCGGCAGAAGAGGATCGCCTTTTCCGACCCTTACTACCGGATCCCGGCGGTGTTCATCGCCTCGAAGGAAGCAGCTCCGGGCGAGGTGACGCCCTTGACGATGGCGGGCAAGAAGATCGGCACCATCGAGCGCACCGACCACGAGGCCTATCTCAAAACCTTCTACAAGGAATCCGAGATCGTTCTCTACGCCAAGGCGGAAGAGGCCAATCTCGACCTTCTGGTGGGGCGCATCGACGCCGTCTTTGCAGACGAGCTGCTCCTGTCGAAGTTCCTCGCGACCCGGGAGGGAGGCTGCTGCCACATTCTCGGCGATGCGCCGGCGGAGCCTGCCTATAAGCGCGAGGCCTACGGCATCGGCCTGCGTCAGGAGGACGAGGCGTTGCGCGAGCAGCTCAACCGCGCCATCGCGCAGGTAAAGGCCGACGGCACCTACGACCGCATCCGGGCCAAATATTTTTCCTTCGATATCAAGTAGTGCCGTTTGACCCTGGCGCCCTCTCTTCCTAGAACCGGAGGAGCATTCAGGGAGCGGACGATGGCGAAGGTTGCATTCCTCGGACTTGGCGTGATGGGCTATCCCATGGCGCGACACCTCAAGGACAAGGGCCACGAGGTGACGGTCTACAACCGCACCGGCGCCAAGGCGGACAAGTGGGTGTCGGAGAACGGCGGACGCGCCGCCAAGACCCCGCGCGAGGCGGCCGAGGGCCAGGAGATCGTCTTCGCCTGCGTCGGCAACGACGACGACCTGCGCCAAGTGACGCTCGGCCCCGATGGCGCTTTCCAAGGCATGGGCACAGGCACCATCTTCGTCGACCACACCACCGCCTCGGCGGAGGTGGCGCGCGAGCTCTACGCCGCTGCCAAGGAGGAGGGCTTCGCCTTCATCGACGCCCCGGTCTCCGGCGGACAGGCCGGCGCGGAGAACGGCATCCTCACCGTGATGTGCGGCGGCGACATTGATGCCTACGGGACGGCCGAGCCGGTGATCATGAGCTTTGCCCGTGCCTGCCGGCTTCTCGGCCCCACCGGCTCCGGCCAGCTTACCAAGATGATCAACCAGATCTGCATCGCCGGCCTCGTGCAGGGGCTCGCCGAGGGCATCCATTTCGGCAAGAAGGCCGGCCTCGACATCGAGGCGGTGCTCGAGGTGATCTCGAAGGGCGCCGCCGGCTCCTGGCAGATGGAGAACCGCGGCAAGACCATGAACCAGGGCAAGTTCGACTTCGGCTTCGCGGTCGACTGGATGCGCAAGGACCTGTCCATCGTGCTGGGCGAGGCGCGCAAGAATGGCGCCAGCCTGCCGGTCACAGCCATCGTCGACCAGTTCTATGCGGAGATCCAGAAAATGGGCGGCAACCGCTGGGACACGTCGAGCCTGATCGCCCGGCTGGACAAGTAAGTCCAAATCCACCCTTCCTAAGCAAAACGCCGGAGCTTTCGGGCTCCGGCGGTTTATCATGACTTCAGCGCTCCTGCGGACAGGGCCGTCCCGGCTGGCAGCGTCGGGCTCGGCCGTCGTCAACCTGCCGCCTTGGTGGCCCATCGAAGGATGGCCGGTCGCGGGACGGCCTTTCCATGTCCCGCCCGGGACGGGGCTGATCGAAGGCTCTTGGCGGCTCGCGCATAGCCCGCTCGGCCCGCGCAGGGGCCTCCATGCGGGGCATGGGCCTTGCCTGGAACGCGGGCATGTCCGGCCTTTCGACACGACGCGATGCAGGACGTTCCTCGAAGATCGGGCGGGCACGCCTTTCGCCTCGGTCGATCTCACGAGGCGCGACGTCACGGGATGGTCGATCCGGGCGCAGCTCCTCGCGCAGCGCAGGACGCTGTGGGCGGGCGGGTCTCTCGTCCCGGTCCGACCGCTCGATGAATGCAGGCCGGTCGATGCGCCGACGAGGACCCTCATCATCGTCACGGCGGGGACGGCGATCCTCGATCTGCGGCAGGCCGATGACTGGCGCCCGCTCGGCCCTCTCCGGATCAGGCCTCCTGTCCTGTTGGTTGCGCGGATCCCGGCGCTCGGGCTCTCGTCCGGCCCTGTCCCGATCCGGACGCTCGATCTCGATCCGAGGCCGGTCCGGCCTGGGCTGGCGCGGCAGGATCTCATCCGCATCGAGCCTCGGATCGCGCGGGCGCGCCGCGCCGCGAACCGGAGCCTCAGGCTGGATCTCGTCCTGATCACGCTCGCGCCTGTCAGGACGCTGACCCCTCGGCCTGTCGGGACGCTCCCCCGGCTCTGCGGTTTCGGGCCTGATCGAGCGCGGACGCTCCTGGTCCTCGCCAATCAGCGGGATCCGGCGCGAGGGGAGACGGTCCGGCCGCATGCGCGGACGCTCGCCGGGACGAACATCCCTGCCCTCGCGAGGGCCTCGCGGATTGACTGAAACAGGGATCGGCTCGAGGGGCGCGGCCAAGCCAGGCTGCCTCGGCACGCGAGGCTGCTCGTCGCGCAGGTTGCGGCGCGGCCCCGGGGGGCGCTCATCGGCGCGATCGAAGACATACGGAGCCCGCACGGGAATGGCGACCGGCCCCCTGGGGGTCCTAGGAGCGATCGGCTGGTAGAAGGAGCGAGGCGGGCGCGCCCAATACGGCACGGGCATTGAAATCGGAATCGGCAGGATGCCGGCCATGATCGGCGGCGGCGGGGGCTCGCGGATGATGGTGATGAAATCCTCATCATCCTCGTCCCATCGCGGCAGGAGATAGGCCGGCAGACGCGGCACCGGCACTTCGCGGATGATGGTCACCACCTCGACGACCTCGATCCGCTCCATCTCTGGCAGCAGCGGAGGCAGGTCGTCGTAGATCACCTCCTCGAACACAGCCGGCGGAGAATAGGACGCGGAGAGACGCGTGAGCCTGCGCCGGCAATCCGCTGCGTGCGGGCCCCTCGGATAAGCTCGAAGATACGTCCAGTAGGCCTCGCGCGTGTTGCGCGCGACGGTCCGGCGCCAGACGACGGCCTCGCGGCGGGCGGCCACAAGGGCCTTCACCCGGCGGGAGAGGCGATGATCGGGGTGGCGGCGCAGGAAGGTTTGATAATCCTGGATCGTGTCGCGCTCGACCGCGATGGCATAGGCCTCCTCGGCCGGCACCTCCTCGATGCGGCGCACCTCGCGCACCAGCGGTGCGGCGGCGGTTTCCGCCGGCTCGAAGAACACGAAGGAGGCATTGCCGAGATTGGCCGCGTGCCAGGGGATCTGCAGGCCGTTGGTGGTCTCGTGCGTCCGCAGGCGGGTACGGGCGAAAACCTCGTCCAGGGACAGGCCCGGCTGGCGGATCATCTCGGCCAGCGCAGTGGCATAAGTGCCGTAGGGACCCGGCCCGTCCGTGGCGACGATGTTGGGCGCGGACGAGAAAGCCATCAGGAAACCGGAGGGCGGCTCGATCAGGGCCAAACCCCTGGCGATAGGCTCGCCCGTCGAACTGAGCGAGAACTCACGGGCCATGTCGGCCACCACCACCTTTACCCGGACCGGGCTCTGCTCGAGGGAACGGACGAGGTCGGAGAGGCGGAACCCCTCGATGGCGATGTCCGCATCACGCTGGATGCGGGCATCGACGGGCAGCAGATAATTGTCGCCTTCGAGCTGAACCCCGTGCCCGGCCAGATAGACCATGACCGTGGAGCCGGGCTCCAGATTTTCGACCTTGTCGAGAAAGTCGCGGACGAGGCTGCGCAGATCGTTGGCGTTGAGATCGCGGCCCTGGACGACCTCGAACCCGGCGCTGGTCAGGGTCTGGGCGATCAGGCCCGCATCGTTCGCGGCGGTGGCAAGCGTGCGCCCCTCATAGGCGCCCTGCCCGACCACGAGAGCCAGCCGATCCTGAGCCAAGGCGGATGAGGCCTGGCCGAGGACGGCCGTCAGCGCGAAGGCCGTAAAAACGATAGCACGTTTCAGGGAAAACACGGTTCATGCCCCTCTTCGACCCGCTTCTGCGGGATGGTGCCGAGAGAATAAGGCCAAGGCAGTTGAATGCACCGTGAACAAAACGGGACGATCGGCGGAGGGTCAGCGCCGCGTCATCGTGAGATAGACCACAAACGCTCCGATGGCGACCGCGAGGCCCATGAGCGCCATCTGCCGGGCCTCGCCAGTGAGAGCCGCATCCCGGTACATCTGCGAGAGCCGCCCGGCGCGCTCGGGATCCTGCGACACGAACAGGCCGATCACGATGCTCAACGTTGCGAGGCCTATGATCCAGTAGGTGGGGCGCATGATTCGTTCCTCAGCGTCCCTGGAAGCGCGGTGCACGCTTTTCGCGGAAGGCCGCAACGCCCTCCATGAAGTCGTCGCTCGATCCCGCCTCGCTCTGCAGCTTCGCCTCGAGCTTGAGCTGCGCTTCCAGATCGTTCGAGAGGCTCTGCGCCACCGCCTGCTTCGTGAGGCGGTAGGAGAGTCCCGGCCCGGCTGCGAGCTTGGACGCGAAGGCCGCCACATCGACCGCGAAGGAGGCGTCCTCGAACACCTTGTAGACGAGGCCCATGCGCTGTGCCTCCTCGGCCGGAACGGATTCGGCACTGAGCATGAGGGCAAGCGCAAGCTTCGGGCCGATAAGGCGCGGCAGGATCCACGTGCCGCCGGCATCGGGAATCAGGCCGATCTTGGCGAAGGCCTCCTGCAGATAAGCCGAGCGGGCCGCCACGACGATGTCGCAGGCGAGCGCAATGTTCATGGAAGCCCCGACGGCCGGGCCGTTGAGGGCGGCGATGACGGGCTTCAGGTAATTGGAAAGCCTCAGGATCAGCGGGTTGTAGTCCCGCTCAAGGGCCGGTCCGAGGTCGAGGCGCCCCTGCTCATCGCGCTTGAGATCGACTGTCAGGTCCTGGCCTGACGAGAAGGCTCGTCCTTCCCCGGTCAGCACCACCACGCGAACGTTGTCGTCAGCCTCGCACTGATCGAGCACGTCGCGCAGCTCTGCATGCATCACGGCGTTGAACGCGTTCATCTTGTCGGGTCGCGCGAGGGTGATCGTCGCGACCGGTCCGTCGACGGTGCAGCGCAGGGTCGTCGGGCTCATGCTGTCAAAGCTCCTTATCGTCGAGCTCGAACATAGAGCATCGGACCCAAAAGTGGACACCACTTTTGAGACCCACGCCGGTTCAGGTTGTGGAGTGGTTTAGAAAGCAGATGACTGCAGGGCCTCGGACCGAGCCGTCAGGTCGCTCTCCAGGGCTGCACGGCTGTAGGTCTCCCCGGTTCTCCTGATCTCGTAGCGAGGCTCTTCGCCACCTGATGGAAGCAGCTTGGTGATGACGAAGTCTCCGGTCCATGAGGGACTCATGAGGCGTTTGCCCGTGAAGGTCACATGCTGGCCACGGGCATAAAGATAATCGGACAAGGAGGGTCTCCTTCAGACAGAGGATGGTACCAGGCGGGATGCCGCGGAAGGCGGAGAGGCCCTTACTGCCTGAACAAGGGAGTTTGCTCGTTCCTATGCCACGCCCTGCGTGGCAGATTCATCCAGGGAACAAGATTGAGGTCTGCAGGATCGTTCACGTGGGAGAAGTCGATCAGACCGCAAGCCTCCGACTCCCGAATTGCCCCGATGGGCGATGCAACCTGGCTGAGCTCATCCTCACCGGCCGCGCAATCATTGGGATGGAGCGTCGCGTGGACGAGGCGTCCGTCGAAGCCATGGGCGCTTTGATAATGAGGAACATATGTCATGAAATTACCTGATCTCCATCAAGTAAACACTTCGCAAGACTTATCGTTCCAAATGTTGTTTGGGATAAGCTTATTCTTCTTTACAAGCCCGATGTATATTCAGGCCCTTTTATTGAACTTTATTAGCTGCCGATTTAAAGCAATTCACGAACTTCGCCCCGCAGCGTCGGCAGCAGTTCGGCCTCGAACCATGGGCTCTTCTTGAGCCAGCCATTGTTGCGCCAAGAGGGATGCGGCAGAGGCAGGATGCGCGGCCTCTGCTGATGACTCAGGATGTCGCGCCAGCGCCTCACCGTCTCGGTGAGGCCGTCCTTGAAATTCCTGCCTAAGTGCCAGGCCTGAGAATACTGGCCGATCAGCAGAACGAGATCGAGATTGGGCAGGGCTTGAAACAGGGGCTGGCGCCAGGCTTCGGCACATTCCCGGCGCGGCCCGAGATCGCCGCCCTTCGCGTCCTGTCCCGGGAAGCAGGAGCCCATCGGCACGATGGCGACCTTGGAAGCATCGTAGAAGGTAGCTTCATCGAGCCCAAGCCAGGAGCGCAGCCTAGAGCCGGAACGGTCCGCGAAGGGTATTCCGCTGGCATGGGCCCGCGTACCCGGCGCCTGGCTGGCGATGCACAGGCGCGCGGTGGCACTCCCCTGGATGATCGGGCGCGGCTCATGGGGCAAGGCCATACCGTAGCGCGGCGCATCGCGGCAGATCCGGCAGGCCCGCAATTGCATCGCCAGATCGTCGAAATTCGGTTGGGGATTCATCCTCATCAGATAGGGATTCGGTGGGCCTATATCGAGACCGTTTTTGAGGCGTATCAAGGCGAGTTTCACGGGAAGCGCCTAGAAGCAGCCCATGATCGACCTCCTCACCTTCGTGCCGGCCGTGGCCGCCATCTTGGCAACACCAGGCCCTACCAATACGCTGCTTGCCAGTTCAGGCGTGCAGGCTGGCTTCCGGCGCTCGCTGCCGCTGGTGCCGGCGGAGCTGTGCGGCTACGCGCTAGCAATCGCTGGTTGGGGCCTCTTTCTCGAGCCGGTCTCGGCCGCCCTGCCCTGGCTGAAGCCAGCCCTCCGGCTCGCCTGTGCGGCCTATCTGGTGGTGATCGCCTGGGGTTTATGGTCGAGGGCGGGAAGCGCGCTGAGCGGCTCGGGCTTCGGCACGCGCCGGGTCTTCGCGGCGACTCTCCTGAACCCGAAGGCGCTTCTCTTTGCGGCCGTGATCTTTCCCGAGGCAGCCTTCCAGACCTCAACCGCCTTCTTTCAAACGATGAGCGTCTTCGCGGCGGTGATTGTGCCCATCGCGCTGGGCTGGATTGGCTTCGGGTCAGCCCTGTCGAAGCCGGGCTTCTTCATCCGCCCGCAGATCATCCAGCGCGGCGCGGCCCTGGTCCTGCTCACCTTCTCGGTCTCGCTCGGAGCTGCAGCCCTCGGCTGAGATCAGCCACCTGCCACTTTTCCCCGGCGCCAATCCTGCGGACGCTCAAAGTCTCCCTCCCAGAGCCCCACTCCGCGCTCCTGAGCGCGGGCCTCCTCGGCATCGTAGTCGCGCCCATAGGAGACCGCCCAGCCGCTTTCCACCATATGCGTGCCGATGTCCTTTCCACCAACCGTGCAGCGGGCGAGGATGCGCTGATAGCGGTCGCGTCCAGCCGCGCGGCAGCGGGCCGTCTCGCCGGACACGAGTTCGATCAGAGCTCTCCGAGCCGTCTCGCCGCAGGCATAGGAGCGACCGGAGCGCGAGCAGCGCTGCTCCATCTCGGGCGCGTCGATTCCTTTCAGGCGAATGCGCGCCTCGCCGATGCGGATCGTGTCGCCGTCGGTGACCTGGGCCCGGCCTTCGAGCGTGCGGTCATTGGGTTTCAGCACGACTACGGCCCCGCCGGCGAGCGCCAGCGCGGCAATCAAGGAGGTGATGCCGCTCGGCCCGGAGCGGCGACGGAATCGTCTCACGACAGGCGCTCGGACACTCCGGCCTGTCCGAAGGTCGCCATGTCGCGATGGACCGCGGCGGCCGCCTTCACGAGGCCGGCCGCCAGCGCCGCGCCAGATCCCTCACCGAGCCGCATGCCCAGCGCCAGAAGCGGGATCTTGCCGAGGCGGGCGAGCACGTCCTGATGCGCGCCTTCGGCACTCAGATGACCGGCGATGCAGTGATCGATGGTCGAGGGATGGATGGCGTGGAGAATGGCTGCGGCGGCGGTCGCCACATAGCCGTCGAGCACCACCGGGATGCGCTGCAAGCGCGCCGCGAGAATGGCACCCGCCATAGCGGCGATCTCGCGTCCACCGACGCGGCGCAGTGCTTCCAGCGGGTCCTTCAGATTGTCGCCGTGATGGGCGATGGCCGCCTCGACGGCCGCGACCTTGCGCTGGAGACCTTCATCATCCACGCCCGTGCCGCGCCCGACCCAGTGTTCAGCCGGTCCGCCATAGAGCGCCGTGTAGATCGTCGCCGCAATGGTGGTGTTGCCGATGCCCATCTCGCCGATGGCGAGAAGATCGGTGCCGCCGGCAATCGCCTCCATGCCGAACGCCATGGTGGCGACGCAGGATTTCTCGTCCATGGCGTCGGCCTCGGTGATGTCGCCGGTCGGCATGTCGATGGCGAGATCGAAGACCTTAAAGCCAAGGCCATAGGCAGCGCATATCTGGTTGATCGCCGCTCCGCCCGCAGCAAAGTTCTCCAGCATCTGGCGGTTCACGTCCGAGGGGAAAGCCGACACGCCCTTGGCGGTCACCCCGTGGCTGGCAGCGAACACGCAGACGAGCGGGCGGTCGACGCTGGGCGTGGGCTTGGCCTGCCAGGCGGCAAGCCATTCGGCGATCCGTTCCAGGCGCCCCAGGCTGCCGGCGGGCTTGGTGAGCTGGCGGTCGCGCATCCGCACCGCCTCGACGGCGGCCTCGTCCGGACCCGGCATGGTCGTGATCAGGCGGCGGATATCGTCGAAAGGTGAGGACACGGCATCAGACATGGAGGGCTCCAGCCCATGGGGCATTGCAGAACGCGAAGAGGCGTGACCTATAACGGCCCATGCACGCGGGGTGAAGCATGTCGGAGCAAATTGAACCGGGTGAGGCGGTGCCCATGAACGCATGGCAGGCGGCTGCAACCGACCTAGCCCATTGCGTTCGCTTCTATTCCAGGCTTCCGGTGCCAGCCCTGCCTTGGGAGCAGGACGCCCATGCGCTGCCGAGCTTTCCGCGCCTGGTGCGGATGATTCCCGTGGCGGGCCTCCTGCTCGGCCTCCTGCCGGCGGCTGTGTTCGGCTTCGCCCTCCTGCTCGATCTCGGCCCCTGGCTGGCCGCCATCCTGTCGGTGGCCGCCATGGTGGTGACCACCGGCGCGCTCCACGAGGACGGCCTTGCGGACACCGCCGACAGCTGCGGCGCCACGACCATCGAGAGGCGCCTGGAGATAATGCGCGACAGCCGGATCGGCTCCTTCGGCGCCTCAGCCCTGTTCCTCGCACTTGCATTGCGGATTGCAGCCCTAGCTGCCCTGAGCTCGCGCCTGGATGGCGGAGCCGTGATCGCGACGATCCTCATCACAGCCTCCCTCTCTCGCACAGCGGGCCTGATGCCCCTAGTGTTCCTGCCGCCGGCTCGGCGGGACGGCATGTCCCAGGCCGTCGGGCAACCGGCGCGGGAGACGTTCTGGTTCGCGGCGGGAATCGCCGTCGTCCTTGCTGTTGTGCTGGGTGTGCTTGCCGACCTGCCGTTTGCAGGAATTGTCCTGATGCTGGTGCTCTCAGGCCTCTCGGGCCTCGCCCTCACCCGCTTCGCGAAGCGTCATCTCGGCGGTCAGACGGGGGATATCGCGGGGGCCGCGCAGCAGGCGGCGGAGATCGCCGCGCTGATCGGCCTCTTGACCGTTCTTCCGGCGTAACAACATGAAAGAAAGATGACCCGAGTTTCCAGCCCCTGCATCCGCGTCTGCACCCTCGATTCCGAGACGGGCCTCTGCGAAGGCTGCGGCCGCACGCGCGAGGAGATCACCCGCTGGTATCGGATTACCGAAGAGGAGCGGCAGCTGATTATGGCAGAGCTGCCGGAGCGCATGCGCCAAGCCTTCGCTATCGAATCCCCCTTCGCGGCCGAACCGGGCAAGGCCAATTGATGCCGGGCATTCGCGGAGCGGGCCTGCTTCTTCTGATCGGCGCCCTTCTGGTGGGGCTCTTCGCCGAGCACTCCATCGGCGAGTTCTCCACCATGGAAGCCGCAGGCCTGCTGGGCTTGGGCGGCCTCTCCCTCCTCATGGCGGCCTCCATCGTGGAGGGATTTGCGCGGCACTGGACCTACGGGGTGCAATCCATTGCCGTGAGCGGCGGCGTTCTCATCGCGCTCCTCGTCACCTATGCGTCCCGCGATGAGTTGCAGACCGTGATTGACCGCGCCATCGGCGACATTGCCGTCGGACGCACCGTCACGACGCCCGAGGGCGAAGTAGTGGCGGCACGACGAATGGACGGGAGCTTCATGGTGCAGGGCGAGGTGAACGGCCGCGAGACCCGCTTCATCTTCGACACGGGAGCTAGCACCGTGGTCCTGCGGGCGGAAAACGCCGCAGCTTTGGGCTTCAACCCGGAGACGCTGAATTATTCGGTCCCCGTCTCGACCGCCAACGGCGCAGCTTTGGCCGCGCCCGTGGTCATCCAGAGTCTGACCGTCGGGTCGATCACCGAGCGCAACGTCCGCGCCCTCATCGCCCGCACGGGCGTGCTCTACGCCAACCTGCTCGGCATGAGCTTTCTCGAGCGGCTTGGGTCGTACGAGGTGCGGGGGAACAGGTTGATTTTGCGGGGCAAGGAGAGCGGTGGCTAAAAAACCTCGTCATCCCGGACGAAGCGCAGAGGAGATCCGGGATCGGGTGCAGGATAGAGCGCTCACTTCCTCCTTCAGGGAGGGGTGAAGGGGAGCCATACTTGCCTTGCGATCCCGGATCGGCTTTGCCGTCCGGGATGACACCCGGAATTACTCCGCCGCGCTGAGCCGCGCCTCAAGCGCCGCCGTCTCACGCGACACATGGGCCACCGCATCCCTCAGCGTCTGCAGGTTCGCTCCCGGTTTCACCGCTTCTGTCGCTAGATGACGACGGAAGGCCCGCGCGCCGGGGCGGCCGGTGAAGAGGCCGAGCATGTGGCGGGTGATGTTGTGCAGGCGCTCGCCCTTGGCGAGCTGCTCCGCGATATAGGGCTCGTAGGCCTCAACCGCCTCGAACCCATCAGCCACGGGGGCCGCTTCACCATAAAGCTCAAAATCCACGGCGAGCAGGATCTCGGGCTCGTGATAAGCCACGCGGCCGAGCATCACGCCGTCCACATGCTTCAGATGCTCGTGCACCTCAGCCATCGTCTTGATGCCGCCGTTGATGGCAATCGACAGATCGGGGCGAGCCTGCTTCAGGCGATAGACTCTTGCGTAGTCGAGGGGCGGAATGTCCCGGTTCTCCTTCGGCGACAGCCCCTGCAGCCACGCCTTGCGGGCATGCACCGTCAGCTCGTCGCAGCCCGCGGCCATCATGCAGTCGGTGAGGCGGTTCAAGGCCTCCTCCGTGTCCTGATCGTCGACCCCGATTCGGCACTTCACCGTTACCGGCAGGGAGACGGCGGCCTTCATGGCCGCCACGCACTCGCCCACAAGCACCGGCTCCTGCATCAGGCAGGCGCCAAAGCGGCCGTTCTGCACCCGGTCGGAGGGGCAGCCTACATTGAGGTTGATCTCGTCATAGCCGAACTCCGCACAGATCCGGGCGGCCTCAGCCAAATCCTTCGGATCCGAACCGCCAAGCTGCACCGCCACCGGATGCTCGACCTCGCTGAACCCGAGCAGCCGCTCCCGCGGCCCGTGAATGACCGCCCCCGTGGTGACCATCTCCGTATACAGCCGCGCCCGGCGCGACAGGACGCGATGGAACGCCCGGCAATGCCGGTCGGTCCAGTCCATCATGGGGGCCACGGTGAAGAATTTCTGGGTCATTCTCAGCAAAAAGCGAGGTTAGAGATTTGAGAGCGGCCCTTTCATATGGGGATGGCAGCCTCAAGGCAAATAGACGGCAGCATTGTCACAGCAATGCTCCTATCAATTCTGGCGCTTCGAAACAGAGTTGCCGGTACATTCGGATCATCGCCATAGGAATGCCCTCACGGGCAAAGGATCTGCTCTCACGCACCGTCTGCTCCCCTTGCTGAGGCTTCTCTCATCTGCATACAGTGTGAGCGGCAAAGCGGATGAGCCAACCCGCCGCCCTGAAACACCGGGGGAAATAGTGGTCGAGTACGATTTGGTGATCAAAGGTGGCCGCGTTGCGACCACCGAGGGTGTCTCGACCATGGATGTGGCCGTGCAAGACGGCGTGATCACGGCGCTCGGCCGAAACCTTCCACAAGCCCACCACACCATCGATGCAGCCGAGAAGCTCGTTCTCCCTGGCGGCGTGGATGCTCATTGCCATATCGAGCAGCTCTCGGGCGGCGGGCTGATGAACGCCGATACTTTCGAGACAGCCACTCGCTCTGCTGCTTTCGGCGGCACGACGACCGTCATCTCCTTCGCAGCCCAGCACCGGGGCGACAGCTTGCGCAATGTGGTCGAGAACTACGCGCGCCTTGCTGCTGACGGCGCAGTGACCGACTACGCTTTCCATCTCTGGATTTCCGATCCGACGCCGGAGACCCTGGAGCGCGACCTGCCGGAGTTGATCGAGAGCGGACATCGGTCGATCAAGATCTTCATGACCTATGATCGGGTCCGCCTTCTCGACGAGCAGGTTCTAGACGTGATGATGGTGGCCCGCAAGCATGGCGCCCTGGTCTGCGCCCATGCGGAAAACCACGGGATGATCAAGTGGATGGCCGACAGGCTCGTGTCACGCGGCTATGTCGAGCCCAAGTTCCACGGCATCAGTCATCCACGCGTTTGCGAGATAGAAGCGTTCGAGCGCCTCATCCGCTTTTCCCAACTCCTGGATCAGCCGATCATGCTGTTCCATGTGTCGACTGCCGAAGGTGCAGCGGCCATTCGGCGCGCGCGAGGCGAAGGCATCAAGGTGTTTGCCGAAACCTGCCCTCAATACCTCTTCCTGACGGCGCAGGATCTGGACCGTCCCGGCATCGAGGGCGCCAAGTGGATGTGCAGCCCGCCTCCCCGCACGGTAGCGGATCAGGAAGCCCTGTGGCGTGCGCTCGAACTCGGCGATCTTCAAGTCGTCTCCTCCGATCACGCGCCATACAGGTTCGATGAAAGCGGCAAGCTCTCGGCAGGCCCGAATGCGGATTTCAAGCAGATTGCAAACGGCCTCCCAGGGCTTGAGACCCGATTGCCGCTTCTGTTCGACGCCATGGTGAGCCAAGGGAGGTCAAGCCTGGAAAAGTTCGTCGAGCTGACGGCGACGGCCCCGGCGAAGATTTACGGCCTTCATCCGCGCAAGGGCGCCATCGCAGTCGGTGCCGACGCGGATATCGCGATTTGGAATCCTGATCGTGAAGTCGCGTTCACTGACGACGGGCTGCATGACAATGTCGGCTACAATCCTTTTGCCGGACGTAAGGTTCGGGGTTGGCCCGAACTCGTTTTGCGCCGGGGCGATGTAATCGTGGCCGACGGAGAGCTGCGAGCCCAGCCCGGATCGGGGCAGCTGCAACTGCGTGGCAGCTCCGCCTCAATGCGCCCGACCGGAAGGCTCAGCCCTGAATTCGATCCGGCCGTCAATTTCGGCGCACACTTGCTGTGAGTTCCCGCTCCCAGATCTCATCGGCCGAAAGGCCTCTCATCCCTCCTCATATTTGCACCGGTTCGGCACATCATGACTGACAGAGTAACGGTTGTTCGAAAAGCCGCTTGGGCGGTCGCCTGGGATGAGGGCTCTGCTCGGCATGTCTATAGGCAGGATGTCGATGTGGCCTTCTCTAAGGCCGGTATTCTGTCCATCGGTCCGTCCTATGTGGGACAGGCAGACGAGGAGATTGCCGGCGGAGGCATCATGGTGATGCCCGGCATGGTGAACATCCACTGCCATTCAGGGGATGAGCCCATTGCCAAGGGTCTCTTCGAGGATGTTGGAACCGCAGCTCTTTGGGGCAACGCCCTCTACGAATATTCGGCTCTCATTGATGCGGATGAGGATGCGAAGGCCGCGTGCCAGACAGTGATGCTGGGCGATCTGATGCGAAGCGGCGTGACAACGCACCTCGATATCGCATCGCCCCACGCCAAATGGCTCTCTCTGGCTGTAGATAGCGGGATGCGGGCCTATCTCGCTCCCGGTTTCCGCGAAGCGCAATGGCGCATGGCCGGCAGCCATCGCCTCGATTTCGAATGGAACAGGGCGCGAGGGCGGGAGCGCTACGCCGAAGCACTGGCTTTCATGGACGAGGCCCGGGCGCATCCCAGCGGCCGCATCGATGGCGTAATCGCGCCGTCGCAGATCGAGACCTGCTCGGAGGAGCTGATCGTCGATGCGGTGTCGGAAGCGCGTCGTCGCGGCATGCGGATCACCATCCATGCGGCACAAACCATGGCGGAGCATGAGGAACTGCTTCGGCGCACGGGCGAAACGGCGCCCGCCATGCTGGAGCGTCTCGGCGTCCTTGGGCCGGATCTCATCCTAGGGCATTGCATCTTTCTCGATCACCATTCCTGGACGCGGCAGCGCAATCGTGACGATCTCGCCCGGCTTGCCCGAAGCGGCACGTCGGTTGCCCATTGTCCCGTCACTTTCGCGCGCAGTGGCATGACGCTTGAAAGTCTTGGCGCCTATCAACGCGCAGGCGTCAATGTCGGGATCGGCACCGACAGCTATCCTTTCAACATGCTGGAGGAATTGCGCGAGGCTCTGATCTGTTCGCGAGTTGCCGGGCGCAGCGTCTTCGATCTGGATACGGGTGGCTTGTTTTCAGCCGCGACGATCGGCGGAGCAAAAGCTCTTGGCCGCAGCGATCTTGGGCGGCTGGCTGCGGGCGCCAAAGCGGATCTGGCCCTTGTGGATCTGAGTCATCCGGCCATGCAGCCGGTTCATGATCCACTGCGCAATCTGATCCACTGCGCGGCCGAGCGCGCCATCCGCGACGTCTATGTGGACGGCCAGGCTGTCGTGAAAAACCACCGCATCGCCAATCTGGATTACGAGGGAGCGGTTCGCGAATTGCAGGATGCCCAGAAGCGGGCCTGCCGGCGGGCTGAAGAGGCTGATCCACAGGGGCGCCCTCTGTCTATCTTGGCTCCCTATTCTCTGCCACTCGCGGCTCAAGGGTAAGACGATCATGGGATCCTCGGTCTATGTGATCAACCCAAACTCCTCGGACATTGTCACGGCAGCCATCGACAAGGCCGTCGCACCGCTGAGGAGTGCTGATGGCCCGGAAATCGTCTGCTTGTCCCTGGCCGAGGGTCCGCTAGGGATCCAGTCTCAAAGGGACGTGGACGGCGTCATCATGCCCATGCTGCGCAAGGCGTCCGAATTGGAAGAGAACGCAGGCGCCTTCGTGATCGCATGCTTCTCCGATCCGGGTCTCCATGCCCTGCGAGAACAGAGCCGGCAGCGCGTTTTCGGAATTGCCGAATGCGGTGTCCTGACGGCGCTCACTCTCGGGCAGCGTTTCGGCGTCATTGCGATCCTGCCGACCTCTGTTCCAAGGCATCTCCGCTATTTCGGCGCAATGGGTGTCATGGAGCGCTTTGCGGCCGACTTGCCGATCGGGCTAGGCGTTGCGGAACTCTCGGATGAGGCACGAACGCTCGGCCGCATGGTTGAGGTTGGCCGCACGCTGAAATCTGCCCATGGGGCCGACGTCCTCGTCATGGGATGTGCCGGCATGGCTCGTTATCGGGCTGCTCTGGAGGACGCTGTCGGGATCCCGGTCGTCGAACCGACCCAGGCAGCCGTTGCCATGGCGGTGGGCCACGTCCGCCTCCGGCAAGCCGCCTCCTGAATGCAATCGCGTCGTTCTGCACATCCCCTCGCCTTATTGAATGTACGGAGCCTGAAATGACTTCTGTTGTCGCCAAGACGACCCTTTTTCGGAACTGCGACTGGATCGTCGCCTGGGACGAGGTTGCCCGATCCCATGTCTATCTCCGCAACGCGGATTTCGTGATCCAAGGCGCGGACATCGTGCATGTTGGGGGCGGTTATTCCGGCCCTGTCGATGCTGAGGTCGACGCCGGCCGGATGATGATCATCCCGGGATTCGTGGATATCCACAGTCATCCCGGCCATGAGCCCGGCTGGAAAGGCATGCTGGAGGAATTGGGCAGCCCGCGTCTCGGGCAGAGCTCGCTCTACGAGTTCATGCCGGTCTTCCAGATCGGCCCGGAATACACGCGTCCGGCGTTGCGTGTCGCCACATCGGAACTCTTGAAGAGCGGCGTCACCACCATCTGCGATCTCGGCAGGCCGCGCGACACCTGGGCCGACGAATATGCGGAAACGGGCATCCGTGCCGTCCTCTGGGGAATGTTCCGCTCTGGCCCCTGGAAAACCACCAATGGCCACTCGGTCGAGTACAACCTCGATCCAGCGACCGGCGACCGGTTGCTGCGTGAGGCGATCGAAATTGCCGATACGGCCTCGAAGCATCCAAGCGGGCGCATCACTGGCTACATCGGCCCTGCGCAGATCGACACCTGCACCGAGGGCCAGATCCGCGATGCACTGGATGCTGCACGTGAACGGAACCAGCCGATTCAGATTCACGCAGCCCAGAGCATCGTGGAGTTCCAGGAGATCATGCGTCGCTACGGCTGCACGCTGATCGAATGGCTGGACAAGATCGGAGCTCTCGGCCCGGATACCATCATCGGCCACTGCATCTTCCTGAACGACCATCCCTGGCTGCATTGGCCTCACGCCAACGATTTCGAGCTCCTGCGCGACAGCGGGGCTCAGGTCGCACATTGCCCCGTGGTCTTCGCCCGGCGCGGCATCGCCCTGAATACCCTGAGCCGTTACGTGAAGGCGGGCATCCGCGTCGGCATCGGCACGGACAGCTTCCCTCACAACATGCTCGATGAACTTCGCATGGCCTGTTATGCGGGCCGCATCATCGCGGGAAGCTTCACGGCATCGACCACGAGGGATGCTTTCATGGCCGCGACAGCGGTTGGCGCCGACATGATCCGCCGCCCGGATCTGGGACGCCTTGCTCCCGGGTGCAAAGCGGATTTCTCGGTCGTCGACATGAGCGATCCCTACATGCAGCCCGACTACGAACCCATTCGCAGCCTCGTCTACTCGGCCAACGACAGAGCCATCAAGGACGTCTATGTCGACGGCCGGCAGGTTGTTCGCGACGGAGAGGTGCTGGACTTCGACATCAGCGAGGACATCGAGATGCTGCGCCGGGGCCAGGCCGAAGCGATTGCGGCGGCACCCCAGCGAGATTGGGCAGGCCGTACCCTGGAGGAGCTGAGCCCGCGCGTCTTCCCTATACGCGCTTGATGGAAGGTCAGGATCTGCCCGTCGTCACGCACCAGGTCCACGAAACACGAAAGGCCCCGAGATCCCTCGGGGCCTTTCGTGTTGTCACGATAATTCTTCCCGAGCCCGCACCTATCAGCGAGCCGTCTCCCCATGACGGTCGAACACGACCTTGCCCCCACGGATCGTAAGATCACAGCGGGTGTCGTGAAGGATTTCCTCGGGGGAAGCCGTCAGAAGGTCGCGGGAGAACACCGCCACATCCGCCGCGAGTCCGGGAACGAGGCGGCCCGATTCGTGCTCGGCCTTGTTCACGTAAGCGCCGAACTCCGTAAAGGCGGTGATGGCCTGCTCGATGGATACCACCTCCCTGGCATCCATGACGGTGCCATGGGAGGTCTTGCGGGTGAGCATCGAGAAGAAGTTCGGGAAGGGATTGATGTCGCAGACGGGAGCGTCGCTGCCGGCAGCAGGCTTGAAGCCGAGATCGATCCAAGTCTTGAGCGGATAGGATGGCTTTGCCCGCTCTTCTCCCACGACGGAAACGTACAGATCTCCGAAGTCATAGATGAACACGGGCTGCGGCACCGGTTGAACACCCAGGCGCTTCATGCGGGCATTCTGGTCGGCTCGTGCATAGCCCGCGTGCTCGATCCTGTGACGGCGATCAGGGTCCGGCATTGCTTCGAGAGCGCGCTCAAAGGCATTCAGGGTCTGTTCGATGGCCGCATCGCCGATGGCATGAACGGCAAGCTGATAGCCTTTCGCGTGGTAGTCATGCACAAGGTCGTTCATCTCGTTGTCGTGCAGGAGCATCAGGCCGGTGGTCTTCGGCTCTCCGACATAAGGCTCGCTCATGGCAGCTGTCCGGCCGCCTGCGCTGCCATCCGTAAAGATCTTCACTGGCCCCACACGCAGCATGGAATCGCCTACGCCCGTCACCACGCCGTCCGCATAGGCCTGCTCCACGATGCCTCCCGGCCCGCCGAGAAGGCATTGGGTCGTCCGCACGGGCAGACGCCCGAGACGCTGGGCCGTGCGATAGGCCGCGACCTCACGGTAGCCCGCCCTCATGCCGACACCGGCATCCATCACGCTGGTAATGCCGTAGGACAAGCACGCCCGGCCGGCATCGTCGATGGCCTGAACGAGTTCCTGATCCGTCGGCTCCGGCAGCACCGCCTTCAGACGGTCCCGTCCCGTCTCCGCCAGCAGGCCCGTCAAGCGCCCATCCCGCTGCTCGATGGCGCCACCCTGAGGAACAGGGGTCGACTCGTTGATTCCTGCAAGCTCGAGCGCCTTGGAGTTGCAGATCGTCACGTGACCGCAGGCTCTCACGATGGCAACGGGATGATCGGGCGCGACCGCGTCGAGTTCCTCACGAAGGGGGTGGCGCCGGACATCAAGCTCGAACTGATCGTATCCGCGTCCCTGAATCCACTGCCCCGGGGGCGTGACCGATGCACGCTGGCGAACCCTTTCGAGCAATGCCGCGAGAGTAGGCGCAGAAGCATGGCGCACATCCACGTGCCCCATGATCACGCCATAAGGGAGAAGATGCATGTGCGAGTCGCACAGCCCTGGCGTTGCAAGACGTCCGGCAAGATCGATGACACGGGTCTTCGGGCCGATGAGGGACTCCATGTCGGAATCCGATCCCGCCGCTAAGACCTGCCCGGCCCAAAGAGCGATAGCCTTGGTCACCTGTTCGGAAAACCCTCGAAAGATGCGGCCGTTCAAGAGGACAATGTCGGCTTTTGGGAGGACTGGCATGAACGACTCGCGCAGAAGTTGGAGCTGCAGCCATTGCTGCAGCTCAGGGCGGGGCACTTTGCATACCTTTTAATTGGCCTTCAAGTTCTCAGATGCTTCCCTTTGGGAAAATCTGCCCTTGAAACGCAAGTTGTTTCAGGTCTAGCTTTGCGTGGTAGCGGCCGCATAAGGCGCACGGAAAGAGGGAATACAATGACACAATCCAGATCTTTGACCAGCTGGCTTGCGATGGGCCTCATCGCAGGTGTCGCGGCTGTCTCAGCTGCGCCGGCCTCTGCTCAAGCGACACTTGATACCGTCAAGAAGCGCGGCAAGATTCTTTGCGGAGTCTCCCCAGTCTCTCCTGGCTTCTCCTATGCCGACGACAAGGGCGCTCGGCGCGGCTTCGATGTCGATGTCTGCCGTGCCATGTCGGCAGCGATCTTCGCTGATCCCGACAAGGTCGAATTTATTCCGCTTAACACCAACGTTCGCTTCCAGGCGGTTCAGTCCGGTGAGGTGGATGTCCTGTCCCGCCAGAATACCTGGAGCTTCTCGCGCGACGCATCTCTCGGCCTCGATTTCGGGCCCGTGGTGTTCTACGATGGTCAAGGCCTCATGGTTTCGACCAAGCTCAACGTGAAGAGCGCCAGCGAGCTCGCCGACGCCGCAATCTGCCTCCTGCCCGGTACGACGACGCTCCAGAATCTCGAGGATTTCTTCCGGCCCAAGAACATCAAATACGAATCCGTGGTGTTCGAGAACTCTGACGAGTGGCGCAATGCCTTCTTCAACGGGCGCTGCGATGCCATCACGTCGGACCGCTCGGACCTGGCGTCCGTACGCGCCATCGCCAATGATCCCTCGCAGTATGTAGTCTTGCCCGAGACCATCTCGAAAGAGCCGCTTGCTCCGACGGTTCGCCAGAATGATCCCAACTGGCGCGATATCCTGAGCTGGACGGTCTATACTCTCGTTGCCGCTGAAGAGAAGGGCATCACCCAGGCCAATGTTGACGAGCAGCTCAAGAGCCAGGATCCCGAAATCCAGCGCATGCTCGGCGTGAATGGTGATCTGGGCAAGATGCTCGGCCTCGACAACAAGTGGGGCTACAACGTCATCAAGTCCCTTGGAAATTATGCGGAACTCTTCGACCGCAATCTCGGTCCCGAGACGCGTCTCGGCCTGTCACGCGGCCCGAATGAGCTATGGAACAAGGGCGGTCTGCTCTACTCGCCGCCGTTCCGGTAGCCTGAGATCAGCGGGCGGCCCTCCGGCCGCCCGTTTCGCACTCGGCGTTCTCCGGAAAGGATCATCATGCGCGTGGATTCGATGAGCGGAACGAGGCTCCTCTACAATCTCCGCTTCCGGGCGATCCTCTATCAGGTCCTCGCCGTTGGGAGCATTGTCCTTCTTGGGCTTTATCTTTTCTCGAATGTCTCGCAAAAGCTTGCAGAGCAGAACATCGCCACGGGTTTTGGCTATTTGGGCCGTGAAGCGGGTTTTGTGATCAGCCAGACGCTGATTGACTATAAACCCACTGATACCTACGGCCGAGCCATCCTGGCCGGCATCGTCAATACCATATGGGTTTCTGCTTGGAGCGTTGCGCTCGCGACCATTCTGGGGCTGGTCGTCGGCATCGCGCGCCTGTCGCGCAATCCCCTGCTCGCGCTTCTTGCCTTTCTCTATGTAGAGGCGCTGCGCAATGTGCCCCTTCTGCTCTACCTCTTCCTCTGGTACGCCCTGATCGTCACCAGTCTTCCGGCTGTGCGGGAGGCATGGGAGATCCTTCCTCATGTGTTCGTTAGCAACAGCGGTCTAACCGTTCCGTCGCTTGTCTGGACCAGTGCTCATACGATCATCTTCATCGCATTGGTTGTCGGAGCAGTTCTGGCGGTTGCCATTCGCCGCCGCAGGACCGCAGAGCGCATCAGAACCGGCAAGGAGCGGACCACCTGGCCATTGATTGCTCTTGCCCTCCTGATCCCGCCGATACTCGCGATCCTGCTCCTGCAGCCTGATTTCACAGTCAGCCTTCCCGAGAAGGGACGCTTTCGCCTGACCGGCGGCTCGCAGCTCACGCCGGAATTCACCGCTCTCCTCGTCGGTCTCGCCCTCTCCGCCTCGGCCGGCATCGCCGAGATCGTGCGAAGCGGCATCCTGTCGGTGCGCAAGGGGCAATGGGAAGCGGCGCGTGCACTGGGACTGAAAGACGGACTGACCATGCGTCTCGTGGTCCTTCCCCAGGCCCTGAGGGTGATCATCCCTCCGCTCACCAGCAGTTACCTGAGTCTCTTCAAGAACTCGTCTCTCGCCATCGCGATCGGATATCCGGATCTCGTGATGGTCTCGAACACGACCATGAACCAGACCGGTCAGGCCATCGAAGGCATCGCGATCTTCATGCTGGTCTATCTTGGCCTGTCCATCGCGATTTCGCTGTTCATGAACTGGTACAACAGCCGCGTCGCGCTGAAGGAGCGCTAGGCTATGACGACTGCAACCGACATTGCCGAAGCGCAATTGAAAATGCCGGTTCTGCGTGAACCGGGTGTGGAACGCCGTCTGTTTCACCGTACGCTCAAGCCCCTCATCGGAACCCCTGTCAATGCGGTGATCACGGCAATCTGCCTGTGGATCATGTGGCTCGCTGCCAAGGGCGCTTACGGCTGGCTTGTGACCCGGGCCGTCACCGAGGGGGGAGCTCAGGCCTGCAGGCTGGGGCAAGGTGCCTGCTGGCCATACTACGAAGCCAAGCTTCGTTTCATGATCTTCGGCGTCTACCCTTACGATGAGCATTGGCGCGTCCTGCTCGCGATGAGCCTGTTCCTGGGCGCGATGGTCATCACGATGATCCCGCGCTTCTGGACAAGGAAGCTCCTCGTTCTTTGGGGTGTCACCATCGTGGCGACGGCGGTCCTGCTCTGGGGCGGCGTCTTCGGTCTCACCTATGTTCCAACGACGCAATGGAGCGGCCTCCCCCTCTCGTTCCTGCTCACCGCAGTCGGGCTTGCGCTCGGTTTTCCTTTGGGCGTGGTGCTGGCCCTGGCGCGCTCCTCGAAGCTCCCGGCTATCCGTGTGATCGCCATCGTTTTCATCGAGGTCATCCGGGGCGTTCCCCTCATCAGCATCTTGTTCATGGCTTCCGTCATGCTTCCGCTCTTCATGCCGAGCGGTATCACAGTGGACAAGCTGCTGCGGGCCCAGATCGCGATCATCATATTCGCAGCGGCCTATATCGCAGAGGCAGTTCGCGGGGGCCTGCAGGCGATTCCGCGAGGGCAGCACGAGGCTGCCAATGCCATGGGCCTGCACTACTGGCAGGCTATGCGTCTCGTGGTTCTGCCCCAAGCATTGAAGATCGCGATTCCGCCGCTGGTGAACATCTCCATCGGGTTCTTCCAGGATACAACCCTCGTCACGATCATCGGCCTGCTGGATTTTCTCTCCACCGTTCGTACGGCGATGACGGATCCGAACTGGGTAGGGATTGCCATGCTGGAAGGCTACGTCTTCGCGGCTGCCGTCTTCCTGGTGTTCTCTTACGGGATGGGCGCCTACAGCCGGTTCCTGGAACGCCGCATGCGCCTCGGATACGATTAGGGCATCTGCAGGAACGTCAGGCGACCCGCGTCGCCTGACGTTCCTTGGCAAGATCCATGGCTTGATAGGTCCAGTAGGTGAGCTGCGCCGCAGCTACTCCGAACGGACCTCCGTTCCATACAAGTCCGAAAGGTTCATAGAGCCGGTAGCGGTCGCTCTGCCCGAGGATCCCCTCTGCGATGACCCGCCCTCCGATCGCGGTCGTGTTCAAGCCGCGCCCGCCAAACCCTAACACGTACCAGACCCCGGGCTGGAATTGCCCAATGAGAGGCATCAGGTGACGGGCATAGGCCATGAGGCCCGACCAGGCCGTCTCCACACGCACGCCCTCGAGCTGTGGGTACGTGGAAACCATCGTCTTCCGCATCAGCTCCGCGAGGCGACGAGGCTCGGTCGTGCGCGTCGTGATCCGACCACCCCAGAGAAGGCGCCGCCCGTCGTCGACGAGGCGGTAGTAGTCCCCCGCACGCCGATTGTCGCTGATCGCCATCGGCGTGCGCACCGCCTCTGCGAGCTTTTCCGGCGCCGTTTCCGTCATGAGAACGTAGGTCGCAATCGGCAGGATGCTGCGGCGCAGGCGAGGGATCAGATCATCCGTATACCCTCCCCCGGCTAGGACTACGTCACGCGCTCGCACTTCACCTCGCGATGTCCTGACGGTTTTCTCCGCCCGATCAAGATCGCATCCTGTGACGCGAGATTGTTCGAAGATCCGCCCGCCCAGAGCCTCGATGGCCTTTGCCAGAGATCGGGCATAGTTGAGAGGGTGGAAGTGAAAACTCGCCGGATCGTAAAGCGCCTGGTAGTACTTCGGCGACTGGAGGACGGCGCGCACGGCATCAGTCGGCATCACTTCGAGGTGATAGCCGAACTCCTTCTGCATCATCTCGCAATGCCGCTCGAGGCTATCCGGATCATGATACCGGAGTACGCTCATCTTGCCGTAGACCCGCTTGTTGTCGCCTATGGCAAGGCTGTCGATGTTCTCTTCGACGATCCGCGCACCTTCGATCGAAAGACGATGCAAGGCCTGCGCCTTCTCAGATCCGACCATGCGGGTGATATCGGCATGACCTGTCGCATATCCTGGCCCGACGAAGCCCCCGTTTCGTCCGGACGCTCCCCAGCCGACCCTTTCAGCCTCCAAAATCACTACCGAACGCCCTGATCGTGCGAGATCGAGGGCTGCCGTAAGACCCGCAAGCCCGCCACCCACGATAACGACATCGGCCGCAACTGACTCCTCAAGGGAGGGGCGTTGCGACGCGTCCGTCAGCGTGCGGGCGTAGTAGGTATCTCCGTAGCCGGTCATGGAAAGCCCCCGATCCTCATCTCATCAAACCCTATCGGGATAACCAGCAGCCTCAAAGCCTTCTCGGACGCCCTGAGCACATGATCCAACACCATTCTGCAGGCTGCAGTGCGCGCGGTGGCTTTCGGGATCACTGGAGAACATCGGCCATCGACTGATCGAGAACCTGGAGAAGCAGGTCCGCATGCTCACGTCCGAAGATCATCGGTGGGCGCAACTTGATGACGTTGTCATAGGGACCGTCCGTCCCCATGAGAACGCCGAGTTCCTTGGCCCGGTTGGAGATCTGAGAGGCAAGATCACCCGCGTGCTCCTTGGTTGAACGGTCTTTCACCATTTCGATTCCAAGAAACAGGCCTCGACCGCGAACATCACCGATTGCAGAGTACTTGTGCCGGAGACGCTCCATCCCATCAAGAAGATAGCGCCCCTGCTCGGTAGCATTGGCGAGCAGGTTCTCCTGTTCGAGAGTCTCAAGAACCGCAAGTCCCGCTGCGCACGATACGGGATTTCCCCCAAACGTGTTGAAATATTCCATGCCGTTCGCGAAGGCTTCGGCGATCTCCCGGCGGACCGCCACGACGGCGAGCGGATGGCCGTTGCCGATGGGCTTGCCCATGGTGACGATATCAGGGACGACCCCATGCTCCTCGAAAGCCCACATGGACGTTCCGACACGCCCGAACCCGACCTGCACTTCATCCGCGATTACGACTCCTCCTGCGGCGCGAATACTCGCATAGACGCTCTTCAGATATCCAGGAGGAAGGAAGATTTGGCCAGCCACGCTCGGGATCGTTTCAGCAATGAAGGCCGCGGGAGCACGGCCCGACGAAGCGAGGCCGGCAATGAGTCTTCCCGCCTCCTCGGCATAATAGCGACCGATCTCCTCCGGCGTTCCTTGGATAGGTGCTCGATAGAGCTCAGGGATTGGGAGTTCATGAGTGAAGGCTGGTCGCCCATGCCCTCCCTTTCGCTTGTACTTGTAGGGGCTGATATCGATCAGAGCCTGCGTGTGGCCATGGTAAGCCCAGTCGAGCACCAGCATGTCGTTGCGACCGGTGAAGGCTCGCGCCATGCGTAAGGCCAGGTCGTTGGCTTCGCTGCCCGTGCAGACAACGAAGAACGTGTCCAGGTCCTTCGGAAGCGACCGGGCCAGCCGCTCCGTATAGTCAATGATCGTATCGTGAAGATAGCGTGTATTGGTGTTGAGAAGCGCAGCCTGTCGGGCAATCGCCTGCACGACGTTGGGATGACAATGGCCGATATGCGCGACATTGTTATAGCAGTCCAGATAAGCGCGTCCCGACTCGTCGATGAGCCAGACGCCCTCGCCGCGCACCATCTTGAGCGGTGTACGGTAGGACATGCTGACATTGCGGCCCAGACGTTCACGCCGCTTCTCAATCAACTCCTCCTTTGTGCGGCCGCTTCGCTCGAAGGCTTCGGGTGTCAGGCCGGCGAAATCATAAGGGCGTGGATAGAGATCCTCCCAGACCGCGACGAAGGCCTCTTCACCGACACCAGGAATGATGCCGACATCCTCGTATGGCACCGTGCTCAATTGCAGATGGACGTGTGGCGCCCAGCCGCCGTTTTCCGCATAATCCCCGAGCCGAGCCACGAAGGCGCCGGCTTCCAGGCGTTCGCCGACATGGCGATCACGGGCCGAGGCATGATCGAGGTGCCCCCAGAGCGTCCAGAAGCGTAGGCCAGGCTCCGGCTCGTGCTCGAGCAGGATAAGCCCGCCATAATCCTGCGGTTCCGGATTGATCGTGGCTGCGACCACTGTCGCGGCCAGAGGCGTGAACATCTCCGTTCCAGCCGGCGCGAAGATATCGAGCCCGAGATGCACGTTGCGGCGCGTGCCTTCCGCCAGAACCGACTCGAAGAAGGGTGCAGTATAGATGATGCGCCGCTCCCCCCAGGGACCGAGGCCGAGGGTGAACCCGTGCTTGCGCACGAGGTCGGCATAGGCTCGGTCGGCACCGGCATTGTCCTGAGCGGCGCTTGCGACCGCCAGCGGCTCATCGTGGCTGCCCAAGTTGAGAACGTGTTGCACTTGGCGCGCCGGATGCGGATTCATGAGAGGTGCAAGGCTCAGTCGATTGGCAGAGAGCCAGTCCCGGACGCGGCGGGCTCCCGGTGCGGCCTCGAGCCCGCACGCCTGACGCAGGATGCCGGTCGCGATGCGATGATCGATGTCAGAGAGTTTTTGCAGAAGATCCCAAGCGGGTTTCTCGCTCACGAAGAGGTAGGGATCCTCGGCTGCGCCCATGCGACGGGCGGCCGACATGGTCACGCTGATGGCAAGCCGCGCCATGATCAGATCCAGGATCACGGCGAATTCCCCATCCTGAAGCGGATACTCGGCATGGTAGCCGGAGACGATCCGGGCAGCCGTCTCGATGGGGCTTGCCTCGTTCAGCATGGCATAGGTACAGGCCACGGCCAATTCGGCGACCAGGGGCGAGTGCACAGCATCGCCGAAATCGATGAGACCGTTCACTCGCCCCTCAGCGACGAGAACGTTCCAGTCGTTGGCGTCGTTGTGAATGACGCCGCATCGAAGGTGCTTCAGAACCGGCGTAACGCGGGTATCGTAGATATCGAGAGCTCTTTCTACGAGGCGGCGCTGCTCCGGATCGGTAACGGCATGGAAGCGTGCCCGCGACAACGGCGTCGCACGGATCTCCCAATCGAAAGAACGGTGCGCGCCCGGATGACCGAAGCTGGCGAGCCCTCGATCGAGTCGCCCGAGCAGGCGCCCTATGCCGTATAGGATCTCCGTTGTTTTCGTTTCCTCGGCGAGCGGGTGCCCCGGCAGGTAGGTGACAAGACGCACGGCGTGACGCCCTTCCGGGCCATCGATCAGGGCATAATCCTGCCCGCCTGTCGTGCTCACAATGCGCGGCACCGCCAAATCCGGATCGCAGGTCTCGAGGTGCCGCAGGAGAGCGGCCTGAAACTCGATGGCGGAGAGAGGCTCCGCTGCGTTCATGATCTTGAACGTCAGCCCCCGCCCGTCTGCCGTCTGGACACGGAAATTCTGGTCGCGCTCGCTCGGCAGCGAGGTCAGCTCGCCCCCAATGTCGAAATGTGCCTGCAGAAGCTCGTGCGCTTCGGCGCTCGAAAAATCAGGGCGAGGGTCGTTGATGATGGTCACGGCAGCTTTCCAAGTTGGGTTTCCTGAACTCTGGCATCCGCGGAGTGGCGGCGGCATCAGTCCATTTGGCGGCCAGGCCGCCGTTTGGGCGGCTCGGGTATTTGCGCCGACCCTCAGGCAGGCTTTTCGTCCTTGAGAACGATCGCCGTCGTCACGTCGGCAACGTCAGGCATGAGGGCGATCTCGTCGCGGGCCGCATTGAGCCCCGACATGACAGCAGCCTCGATCTCGACGACCAGATCCAAGTCGCCGCTGACGGACACGCATCGGCGAACGGATGGAAGGGCCGCGATGCGGGACACGGTCTCGCGCGCCGGCGTTCGTCCAAGCCGGATCATGAGAAGGGCCCGGACCGCCTCCCCTCCCCGATGGTTCGGCTGCACATCCGCCTTATACCCGAGGATGATCCCCTCCGCCTCCATACGGGCAATCCGCTCGCGAACGGAGCTGCGGGCCAGTCCCACCTTGCCGGCTACAGTTTTTAAGGGGAGACGGGCATTCTGCTGAAGAAGACGCAGGATCTGGAGGTTCTTTTCGTCCATGTAGTGGCAAGCCTAGAACTGTTACGGGCGAAAGATGTTGGTTGGTCCAGGGGTTAAGGTTGAACAGCCCATCGGGCGTACCCTACCACAGGCGCAGAGAACTGACGAAACAGGCTTGCAGCGGCTGAGAATACCGGGTCTTTGAATCGGGGGCGGGGACTTAGACACCAGGGTCCCACCTGCACGAAAAATCTAGCATCCTGCGAGTCTAATAGAGCGCTTGTCCCACATCTGGTGCAATATCCTCTCGCCGTTTCAGCCTCGAAGGGCAGCGATGTTTCTTCTCAATCAGCACCTCGACTACCGCGAGCCCCTTGATCCGCTCGATGCCGAGACGTTGAGCGTGGAGGCTGCGAAGGAGGTCGAGCGGTACCTCACCTATCGCGACAACCATGCGCCGACGCCCCTGCACTCCCTCCCGACCCTTGCGGCTGAACTCGGCGTAGGTGCCATCCATGTCAAGGATGAGGGCTTCCGTCTGGGCCTCGGCAGCTTCAAGGCCCTGGGTGGTTCCTACGCGGTCATCCGGCTCGTGCTCGAGGAGGCCGGCCGCCAGCTTGGACGGCGAGTCGATATCGCCGAACTGCACACCCCTGAGGTTCGCTCCATAACGTCGGGCATGACTTTCGCCTGTGCCACGGATGGCAATCACGGGCGCTCGGTGGCTCAGGGTGCTCAGCTGGTCGGCGCCGAGGCCGCCATCTTCGTTCACGCCGGTGTCAGCGACGAGCGTGTGGCGGCCATCGCCCGCTTCGGTGCACAGATGATCCGGGTCGCGGGTACCTATGACGACTCGGTCGCTGAGGCTGCGCGCGTCGCAGCCGAGAAGGGATGGACGGTCGTGTCCGACACCTCCTGGCCAGGCTACGAACACATTCCCGGGCTGGTCATGCAAGGCTACACCGCGATGGTACGCGAGGCCCTGCGCCAGCTTCCCGCTCCCCCGACCCATGTGTTCGTGCAGGCAGGTGTCGGCGGCGTCGCGGCTGCCGTGGCGGGGCATCTCGCCCTTGTGCTTGAGGACCAACGGCCGACCCATGTCGTGGTCGAGCCGGCACGCGCAGCCTGTCTCTTAGAGACCGCGCGAGCGGGGTATCCGGTAAAGATCGAACACGGAGAGCCGACTGTCATGGCGATGCTCGAATGCTACGAGCCGTCACTAATCGCCTGGCGGATGCTGTCACGGGTGGCTGACGCCTTCATGACTGTCGATGAGGAGGATGCGGTCGCCGTGATGAACCGCCTCGCCCGGCCTGGAGGCAACGATCCGGCCATCGTCGCAGGCGAGAGCGGCGGTGCGGGCCTCGCCGGCCTCATTCGCGCCGCGGCGAATCTGGCGATCAGGACGGCGCTCGGTCTCAACGAAGCATCCCGCGTCTTCGTCATCAACACAGAGGGGGCCACCGATCCGGGGCGTTATGCGGAACTGGTCAGAATGCGACCTGATAGAGTTGCAATCTGCCCCGAAGGGGCGAACGCGTGACCGCACTCCAACAACGTGGAGCGCCTGCTTAACCGTCTCATGGAACTCGGGCAGATTGGCCGTGATGAGGATGGAGAGATCTGCTTTCAGGCCGTGAGATAGAGCCGCCTGTTCTTAAGCGGCTCTTGGCTGCAGAGAGCATCGATCATCCGTGGATGGTTTGGATGATTTCAGACCACCCCTGCTACCTTCGCCTCCAGCACCTGAGCCGCCGCGCGCGGATCAAGCTTCACCTGCAAACCTCGCTGGCCTCCGTTGATGAAGACGCTGGCGTGCTTGAACGCCGACTGCTCCAGCACGGTCGGAACGCGCTTCTTCTGGCCGAAGGGGGTGATGCCGCCGACATGATAGCCGGTGATGCGCTCCGCATCCGCCGGCTTCATCATCTGGGCCGCCTTGCCGCCCAAGGCCGCGGCCAGCTTCTTCAGGTTAACCTCCTGGTCGGAGGGCAGGATCACGCAAGCGGGTTTGTTGTCCACCAGCACCATCAGGGTCTTGAGCACGCTTGACGCATCGGCCCCCATGGCCTCAGCGGCCTGCAGGCCGATGCGCTCCGCATTCGGATCGTAGTCGTATGAATGCACCGTGAAGGACACGCCGGCCTGCTGCAAGGCTAGTGTCGCGCGGGTGGTCTTGGACATGGTCGTGCAGGATGAAAGCTTTTAGGCCCGATCAGTGATCGTGCTTGTGCCCGTGGTGGCCGCATCCGCAGCCGGGACCGTGCTCGTGATGGGCATGATCGTGGTGATCATGCTTTTGCTCGTGCGCATGATCGTGGCCGTGGGAATGCCCGTGGTCATGGCTGTGCGCATGAGAGTGATCGTGGCCGTGCGCATGGCCATGATGCCCGTGATCATGATCGCACACATGGGTGCTGCGCTCCGGCTTGAACGGACGCTCCACCGGGGTCACGGTGCAGCCCTGTCCGCGCGCCAGTTCCGCCAGCGCCGGGTTGTTCTCGATGTAGAGGGCGTCCCCAGTCACCTCGACGAGGCCGTGATTGCTGCCGAGGTGCCAAGCGAGGCGCATGAGGCGCAGGGGGTTCTCGGCCTTGACCTCGAGCAGGGACTCGACCGCCGCTCTCACTTGGACGAGCTGCCCGTCCTCGAGCCGCAGGGCGTCGCCGTCGTTGATGGTGGTCTCCATGTCGAGGTCGAGATGGATCTCAGTCCCGCCCTCGCCTTTCAATGCACCATGGCGGCGGTTTCTCGCCGCGTGGTCGAGGGTGATGGTGTCGACGACGCGGTCGGCCTTCACGGCGGGCTTGCGGACGATGGTGGTGACGCGGGGCATGGGTTCGTCTCGGTCTGTGATCGGGTGAGGCTCAGATAGGAAGCCTGGCCGGGCGCTGCCACCCGACCGGTCATTAATAGGCGATCTTGTCCGGCTTGTCCGCCCAGGCATCGAACACCGCCTTGGCCTCCAGGCTCGGCAGGTGATCCATGGGGATGAGGCGCTCCGAGGCGGGCTTGGGGATCTCGTCATAGATCAGGCTGTCGTCGAAGCCGATCTCGGCCGCGTCCTGCCGGGTGTTGGCATAGACGATGCGCCCCACCCTGGCCCAATAGGCTGAGGCAAGGCACATGGGGCACGGCTCGCAGCTCGTATAGAGCGTGGCGCCTTCCAGCGAATGGTCACGGACGGCTTGGCAGGCAAGCCGGATCGCCGTGACCTCGGCATGGGCCGTAGGGTCCTTGGCGGAGGTGACCTGGTTCCAGCCCTCGGCCAGAACCCTGCCGTCGCGCACGACCACGGCGCCGAAGGGGCCGCCGGCCCCTTCCTCCATGTGATCGCGGGAGAGTTCTATGGCGCGCGCCAGATGGCGCTGATCGTCGAGTCGATTGGTGCTCATGGGACTTATGTATCGTTGGAGGCCGCGGGAGGCGAGAATTTTTGGGCAACACCACCGTGCTCCCGAACCTGCAGCAGTTGCGCGGTCACGGAAGCCGCGATGATTGCCGGGTCCTTGTCCTCGATTCCGGGAAGCCCGATGGGGCAGACGAGGGAGCGAATCGTCTCCTCAAGGAATCCGATTTCCCGGAACCGCTTCTCGAACCGCGCCCGCTTCGTGGCGCTGCCGATCAGGCCCACATAGGGAAAGTCACGCTTGAGGGCCACCGCCGTGATCGCCATGTCCAGCGGGTGGTCGTGCGTCATGACCAGGATGAGCGAGTGAGGGCTGGCCTCAGCGATCTCCGCCTCCGGATCCCACATGTGGACGGCCTTCGCGTTCGGCGGGAGATGGGCCGGGAAAGCACCGTCTCGGTTGTCGAGCCAGCGCACGGTAAACGGCAGGGGCGCGAGCGACAACACCAGCGCCCGGCCCACATGTCCGGCGCCGAACAGGAGAACGGGCGTGCGCACCTCGCCATGGATCTCGCGCCAGCCGGTCCAGCGGTCGTCGCCCACGGCGGACGCGAAGTCGCGCTTCACACGACCCTCCTCCATCCGGCATTCGAGCTCGAACAGCCCGCCCTCGGCCTCAGCCGTCACGAGAGGCGCGAGATCCTCCATGTCCCGACTGTCGAAGGTCTCGATCAGGATTTTCACCCGCCCGCCGCAGCATTGGCCGAGATCGGGCCCGAGCGCCTGATCGACGATCCGGGCCGGACCACGCCCTGCCGTCAGCATCTCGCGGGCGATATCGAGCATGCGGAATTCGAGCTGCCCGCCGCCGATGGTGCCGTGGAAGGCGCCGTCGGGCCGCACCACCATGCAGACGCCGACCTCGCGGGGAGCGGAGCCTTTCACGTCATGGACGGAGATGAGGGCGGCGGCTCCGTGCCGCGCCACAAAGTCGGTGAGCTGGCGCCAGACCCTCACCCCATGGGCCTCCCCCGCAATGCCTCGCAGGCGCGCAGGATCGCCTCGGGCGTCGCAGGCGCATGGAGCGGCACCGGTTGCGACGGATCGAGCGCATGGATGGCATCGGCCAGCGCGCAGAACACGCTGTTCGCCAGCATGACCGGCGGCTCGCCCACGGCCTTGGAGCGGTAGATCGTCTCCTCCCGGTTGGTGTTGGGATAGAGCGCCACGTTGAAGGCGGCGGGCACGTCGGACACGACCGGGATCTTATAGGTCGAGGGCGCGTGCGTGAGCAGGCGGCCGTCCTTGGCGAAGACCAGCTCCTCGGTGGTGAGCCAACCCATGCCCTGCACGAAGCCGCCCTCGATCTGGCCGATATCGATGGCCGGGTTCAAGGAGCGGCCGACATCGTGCAGGATGTCGGTGCGCAAGAGGCGGTTCTCGCCCGTGAGCGTGTCGATGATGACTTCGGAGCAGGCCGCCCCATAGGCGAAGTATAAGAAGGGCCGGCCCGTTCCCTTCGCACGATCCCAGGTGATCTTCGGCGTCTTGTAATGCCCGGCCTCCGAGAGCTGCACGCGAGCCGCGATGCACTTCTTCGCCATTTCGTCGAAGGATAGGCTCTCGTTGCCGATGAAGACCCGGTCGTCGCGGAATGCGATCTGCTCCTCCGGCACGCCATAGGCTTTGGATGCATGAGCGATCATGCGCTTCTTGATCGCGCCGGCCGCGATCTTCGCCGCCATGCCGTTGAGATCGGAGCCGGATGAGGCCGCCGTCGGCGAGGTGTTCGGCACCTTCGCGGTCGTGGTCGCGGTGATGCGCACGCGCTCCATGGCGATGCCGAACTCCTCCGCCACCACCTGCGCGACCTTAATGTAGAGCCCCTGCCCCATCTCGGTGCCGCCATGGTTCAGATGCACGGAGCCGTCCTGATACACGTGCACCAGCGCGCCGGCCTGGTTCATGTGCGTGAGCGTGAAGCTGATACCGAACTTCACGGGCGTGAGCGCCAGTCCGCGCTTCATGATCGGCGAGGAGGCGTTGAACGCGGCAATCTCCTCCCGGCGCGCCCGGTAGTTCGACGTCTCCTCCAGCGTGCGCACGAGATTAACGAGGGTGTCGGTCTCCTCCACCTCCATGCCATAGGGTGTGACGTTCTCACCCGGCCGGTAGAAGTTGGCGTAGCGCACGTCGAGCGGGTCGCGCCCCGTCGCCCAGGCGATCTGGTCCATCACGTGCTCGATGGCGAGCATGCCCTGCGGACCGCCGAAGCCGCGAAACGCCGTGTTGGAGACGGTGTTGGTCTTGAGCCGCTTCGAGGCGATATGCACTGCCGGCATCCAATAAGCATTGTCCGCGTGGAACATCGCCCGGTCCACCACGCCGGCGGAGAGATCCGCCGAATAGCCGCAGCGGGCCAAGAGATCGACCGCGTAGCCTTGGATGCGTCCCTCCTCGTCCACGCCCACCTTCCAGTCGCAGCGGAAGTCGTGGCGCTTGCCGGTGAGGATGAAGTCGTCGTCGCGGTCGAGGCGCAGCTTGCATGGACGTCCGGTGACGCGCGCCGCGAGCGCTGCGGTCACGGCCCATTGCGTCGCTTGGCTTTCCTTGCCGCCGAAGCCGCCGCCCATGCGGCGCGTCTCACAGGTCACATAGGCATCGGGAATGTCGAGTACGCGGGCGACCACGTGCTGCACTTCCGTGGGATGCTGGGTCGAGGAATAGACGTGGATGTCGCCGTCCTCGCCGGGGATCGCCAGGGCAACCTGACCTTCGAGATAGAAATGCTCCTGCCCGCCGACGCGGAATTGGCCTTCCAGCTTCGTTGACGCCTGCGCGATGACGGCATCCGGATAGCCTCGGCCATAGGCGTAATCCGGCAGCACGGTCTCGCCGCGCTCCAGCGCGTCCTCGACCGTGACGCTCGGCGCCTCGGATTCGATCTCCATCACGGCCTTCTTGACGGCGCGGCGCGCGGTGTCACGCGTCGTGGCGACGACGGCAAAGAGCGCCTGCCCCAGAAAACCGATTTGAGTATCGACGAAGAGCGGATCGTCACCGAAGGCGGGCGACACGTCGTTCTTGCCGGGGATGTCCGCAGCGGTCAGCACCGCCACGACGCCCGGTACGGCGCGCACGGCGGAAACATTGAGGGAGATCAGGCGACCGCGCGCCTTCGGCGACTGGCCGATGGCCACATGCAGCGTGCCCTCGGGCTCGCGGATATCGTCGATGTACTGCGCGGCGCCCTGAACGTGCTTCGGACCGGAATCGTGCGGCAGGGGCTTGCGAATGTGGCGAAGGGCTTCAACACCCTCCTCTTGAGGGGGAGGGTCGGAGCGCGTCAGCGATCCGGGGTGGGGTGGCCGCGCGACATTCTCAGATGTGGAGTTTCCCACCCCCTCCCGCGCCTGCGGCGCGACCTCCCCCCTCAAGGGGGAGGTGGAACCGTCGGCGAGTCTTGACTGCTCGTTCATCGCCCTACTCCGCCGCCTGGAGCGCGTCGCGCTGGCCGATGATGCGCGTGGCGCGGGTCTCACCCGATGCGGTCTCGCTCAAGGCCTTGAACACGAGATTGCGCGCCACGGTCGCGCGATAGGCGGCTGAGGATCTGTGATCGTCGAGCGGCTGATAGTCGCGCGCGATCGCGGCCATCGCCTCACCCCAGCTCGACGGCTCGTCGAGGGATAGACCCACAAGCGCCTGCTCCGTCGCGAGCGCCTGCCTGGGTGTCGCAGCCATGCCGCCGAAGGCGACGCGGGCTTGAGCGATGCGCCTGCCGTCGAGGGTGAACTTGAACGCACCCATGGCGGACGAGATGTCTTCGTCGAAGCGCTTGGAGATCTTGTAGGCGCGGAAGACCTCGTTGCCTTTGAGCTTCGGCACGGTGACGCGGCGCACGAACTCGCCGGGCACCCGATCCTGCCTGCGATAGGCGATGAAGAAGTTTTCAAGCGGAATGGTGCGCGTGGCGTCGCCATGGCGCAGCTCCAGCTCGGAGCCGAGCGCGATCAGCGCGGGCGCGAGATCGCCGATGGGCGAGCCGTTGGCGATGTTGCCGCCCACGGTTCCGGACGCGCGCACCTGCCACGATCCGAACCGGCGCATCAGTTCGCCGAGATCCGGATCGATGCGCGCAAGGGACGGGTGAGCCGCAGCGTGAGTCACGGTCGCGCCGATGCCGAGAGCCTCGGAGGTCTCCTCCATAACATCGAGACCCGCCACGCGCCCTAGCCAGATCACCTTCTCGATCTCGGCCATCCCCTTGGTGATCCAGAGACCCACGTCCGTGCAGCCGGCCACCAGGGTGGCATCGGGATGCTGTGTGTAAAGCGCAGCCAGGGAGTCTTCGCTGGCAGGCGCCGCAAAGAAGCAGGTTTCGTCGCCGATGAAGACATCCTGCCCGTCGGCGAGCGCCGTCAGGCCTTGCACATTCTGCTCGGCGTTGGTGGTGAAAGCATCTTTGGACTGTTCGCCGCAGGCCTGCAGGGCCGCGTCGACGATGGGCCTGTAGCCCGTGCAGCGGCAGAGATTGCCGGCAAGCGCATCGTTGACGGCCTCGCGGCTCAAGGGCCGCTCGCCCGTGTGGTAGAGCGTGAATAGGCTCATCACGATGCCGGGGGTGCAGAAGCCGCATTGGGAGCCGTGGGCGTCCACCATGGCGGATTGCACCGGGTGGAGTTCGCCGTCTGCCGTGAGATCCTCGACCGTGACGAGTTCCGCGCCGTCGATTTGGCCGAGCAGGAGAATACAGGCATTGACCGGCTCGTAATGCACGCGCCCGCCTTTCACCTGACCCAGGGCCACAGTACAGGCGCCGCAATCGCCCTCCGCGCAGCCCTCCTTGGTGCCGACGCGACGCTCCTGAAGCCTCAAATAGTCCAGAAGCGTGGTTCGCGGGTGAAAGCCTGAAACCTCGACTGCTCGTCCCTGCCGCCAGAAGCGGATTGTCTCTCGTACCACAATGTTCCTCCGCCGGTTCGACCCGGCTTTATTATGGTGGGCCGGGTAGAATGGCGGAGCAAGACCTTTTCGCCAAGGGGCAGCCGAGGGGCTTAGCTTACCAGGTGCCGGTATTAGCCATTGAGGCCCAGGGCTCCTGCGTGGGCTTCGGCTCGCCGCGCTGGAGCAGCTCGATGGAGACGTTGTCGGGGGTCTTCACGAAGGCCATGTAGCCGTCGCGGGGCGGACGGTTGATGGTAACGCCCGCATCCATAAGGCGCTGGCAGGTCTCGTAGATGTCGTCGACCCGGTATGCGAGATGGCCGAAGTTCCGGCCGCCGGCATATTCGTTCTCGTCCCAGTTGTAGGTCAGCTCCAGGAGCGGTGCCCTGGTGTCCTTGGCCTTCTCCACATCGCCGGGCGCTGCCAGGAACACGAGAGTGAAGCGGCCCTTCTCGTTCTCGATCCGGCGGACTTCGACCAGGCCGAACTTGTTGCAGAAGAAATCGAGGGATTGTTCGAGGTTCGACACGCGAACCATCGTGTGCAGGTATTCCATGATCGTCTCCGTGAGCGGAATTCACGTGATGGCGTATTTCTCCGGGAGATCAAGGGGTACCATTTTGTTGTGCGGAAAAAGCCTTGGATTTGGCCAAGATCCCGTGACTTTTAATCCCTGCTGCGCCAAGCAGACTGGCGGTCCCTCCCCAAGGCCCTAGAACCAACGCAACTTCGTTTCATACGGGTATCCGATGCGCACCGAGACAGCCTCCGTTATTCGCCTTGAGGATTACCGGCCCAGCGATTTCCTGATCGACCATGTCGAGCTCGACGTGAAACTGCACCCGACGGAGACCAGGGTGACCGCGACGCTCGTCATGAGACCCAATCCGGCCGGGCGCTCGGATGCGCCCCTCGTTCTTGACGGGGACGAGTTGAACCTGAAATCCGTGACTCTGGACGGGCGGGTCCTATCGGACGAAGAGTTCGAAGCCTCGCCGCATTCGCTCACCATCGCGCAGGCACCCCGCCAGCTCTTCACCCTGACGATCGAAACTGAGATCAACCCAACGGCCAACACCAAGCTGATGGGCCTTTATCGTTCCAGCGGCAATTACTGCACGCAATGCGAGGCAGAAGGCTTCCGGCGCATTACCTATTTCCTCGACCGGCCCGACGTTCTTTCCGTCTACACCACCCGGATCGAGGCCAACCGTGACGAGGCACCCGTTCTCCTCGGCAACGGAAACCCTATCGAGAGCGGATCAGTCGACAGCTCAGACCGGCACTATGCTGTCTGGCACGACCCGCATCCCAAGCCGTCCTACCTGTTCGCGCTGGTCGGCGGCCGCTTGGGGCGCGTCGCAAAGAGCTTTACGACCATGAGCGGCCGCGAGGTCGAGCTTGCGATCTATGTGGAGGCCGGCAAGGAGGGTCGTGCCGATTATGCCCTCGATGCGCTCGAACGCTCCATGCGCTGGGACGAGCGGGTCTTCGACCTCGAATACGATCTCGATGTATTCAATATCGTCGCCGTGTCCGACTTCAACATGGGCGCGATGGAGAACAAGGGCCTCAACATCTTCAACGATAAATTCGTGCTGGCGAGCCCTGAGACTGCCACCGACATGGACTATGCCCATATCGAGGCGATCATCGCGCACGAGTACTTCCACAACTGGTCTGGCAACCGCGTCACCTGCCGCGACTGGTTCCAGCTCTGCCTGAAGGAGGGCCTGACGGTCTTCCGCGATCAGGAGTTTTCCTCCGACGAGCGCTCCCGCCCGGTGCATCGAATCGCCGAGGTGAAGACCCTGCGCGCCCGCCAGTTCCTGGAGGATTCAAGCCCCCTCTCCCATCCGGTGCGCCCGAACCATTATCGCGAGATCAACAACTTCTACACCGCTACCGTCTACGAGAAGGGTGCGGAGATCGTCCGCATGCTCAAGACAATCATCGGCGACGAGGATTTTCGGCGCGGCATGGATCTCTACTTCGAGCGCTGCGATGGCACCGCCGCAACCGTCGAGGATTTCCTGAACGCGTTCGCGGAGGTCACCGGCCGCGACCTGTCGCACTTCGCCCGCTGGTACGAGCAGTCCGGGACACCTCGGGTCACGGTGAAGAGCCATTACGACGAGGCGGCGCAGACCTACCGCCTGGATTTCACGCAGAGCACACCCATCACACCCGGGCAGGCAACGAAGGAGCCGATGGCCATTCCCGTCACGCTCGGTCTCGTCTCGCATGATGGATCACCCATGAGCGCAGCCTGCGACCGGGTGGATGAAGGAGGTGTGTTCCTGTTCGACAAGGCGGCGGACAGCATCACCTTCACGGGTGTGACGTCCCTGCCGGTTCCGTCCCTCTTCCGGGGCTTCTCGGCCCCGGTGAAGGTATCCCTCGATTTGCCCAACCAAGAGTTGCTTGTCCTCCTGAGGCACGACACGGATGCCTTCAACCGGTGGCAGGCGGCGCAGACCGTGGCCATGCGGCTGCTGGCCTCCCTCTCGGCCGACGGACCGATCCCCGGCGAGGAGATCGATGCATTCTCGGCCGCCCTCTGCTCCTTCATCGATAGGGATGCCGTGAACGACCCAGCCTTTGCGGCTCTCGTTATCACCCTTCCAAGCGAAGCCGACATCGCGCAGGAGATCGGCCAGGATGTGAATCCGGATGCGATTCATCGTGCCCGATCAGAGCTGCGCCGGCGCATCGGTGTGGCCTGCAACCAGCGCCTACGGCGCATCTACGAGGCCTTCACGGATTCAGGCCCGTACAGCCCGGATGCGGCCAGCGCCGGACGTCGGAGCCTGTGCAATGCCTGCCTCGATCTTCTTGCTGCAGCCGATCCCAGCACCGGTGAAGCGCTAGCCTTGGCGCAACTCGAATCTGCCACCAACATGACCGACCGCCTCGCCTCGCTCAGCGTACTGACGACCATCCCAGGCAAAGCGCGCGAGGACGCCATCGCCCGTTTTGGGGAACGCTATCGCAACGAACCGCTCGTGATCGACAAATGGTTCACGCTGCAGGCCGCAATCCCCGAAGATGAAACGCTCGAACGGGTGAAGAGCCTGATGGACCATCCGGCCTTCTCCATCGGCAACCCCAATCGGGTGCGCTCGCTGATCGGCAGCTTCGCCATGCTGAACCAGGTTCAGTTCAATCGGGCGGACGGCGCGGGATATCGGTTCCTGGCCTCGATTGTCCTGCGCGCGGACGAGCTGAATCCGCAACTTGCGGCGCGCCTCCTCACCGCTTTCAGCACTTGGCGGATGATGGAAAACGGCCGGCGAAAGCACGCGGAAGAGGCCCTGCGCTCCATTGCGCAAAAGCCCAGTCTTTCCCGCGATGTAGGGGATATCGTGAGTCGCTCCCTCGAAGAAAACCAATCGAAATAAACTATATGGATAAAGAGGTTACAGACTTGTCCAAGATTTCCCCAAGGGAAGCTGACATAGGAAATTTTTTATTAACCTTCGGGTTCTACTAACTAGACAAATCACCCGCTCAAGATTCTATTGTTAGTGATTCGGAGAGATGCGGCACGTCCTCCGAAACAGGACGCAAATGGTTCCGGAGGAAGCATCGCATGGCGGGGGCGGTGACCGCATGCGTACCCGCGCGTGCGGGTACGATTCTAGGGGTAACGCGATCAGACGCGAACCCCACCTATAGACGGCTCGAACGGTATGAGCCCCTGCTCCGCTTGGCGGTTCCGGCGGTCCTTATCCTGTTTCTCATCACGCTTGCCGGCAGCGCCTGGGTGCAGATCCGCGATGGCCGCAAGGACACGCTCTTCGACGCCATCAGCGACATCGACATCATCGCATCCCTCTCGGCGGCGAAGCTCGGCGCCGTTCCGGCTCCCCGCAGCGGTGCGCAGGCTGCAGCCCAGCTGGAGCAGCTCGCCAACGACATGCCGCCGAGCGCCTTGACGCAGAACCGCACGCTCATGCTGGTCGATCAGGCAGGCGCCATTCTGGCCGTTTATCCTTCAATGACGAACGCCCCCGGCAAGCTCACCGATATACTTGGCGAAGCGCAGCCCCTGATGCTGTTTGCCGACCGCGCCGGAGTCATGACCATCCGGCTTCCCGGCGGCGTTGAGGGCATGGCGACCGTTCGTTCGCTTGCTGCCTCATCGGGACAGATCGCGCTCGTGCAGCCCATGCCTCAGATCCTGTCGGGCTGGTGGACGCGCACCATTGGCCACGTGTCGCTGCTTGGCGCCACGATCCTGGTGTTGCTCGGCATCGGCGTGGCTTATGTCATGCAGGCGAACCGCGCACGCGCCGCCGACGAGGTTTGCGAGAAGGTGCGCGACCGGATCGATTCCGCCCTCAACCGCGGACGCTGCGGGTTGTGGGATTGGGATATCGGCCGCGGTCGCATCTATTGGTCCGATTCCATGTATGAGCTTCTCGGCTACGAGCGGCAGGACGAGTTCCTCTCGTTCGGAGAAGTGAATACCATGATCCACCCGGAGGATCAGGACCTCTTCACGCTGGCCGAGCAGCTCGCTTCCGCCAGCACTTCGCTCCTCGATTACGAATTCCGCATCCGCAGCATCACCGGCGACTGGGTGTGGCTGCGCGCCCGCGCCGAGCTGATGAACGATCCCGATGACGCGGCGAGCCACCTTGTCGGCATTGCGGTCGACGTGACCGAGCAGCGCGGCCTGGAAGAAAAGACCGCCAAGGCCGATGCCCGCCTGCACGACGCCATCGAGGCGATCTCCGAGGCCTTCGTGCTGTGGGACGCCAACAACAACCTCGTGCTGTGCAATTCCAAGTTCCAGAGGCTGCACGAGCTGCCGGCCAATGCCCAGCTCCAAGGCAAGTCTTATGCTGAGGTAATGGCGCTCGGCCGTCCTCCGGAAGTGCAGCACCAGTTCCTCCGCCGCGAGCAGCAGGATGTCGGCGCGCGCACCTTCGAGGCCCGCCTTCAGGATGGCCGCTGGCTGCAGATCAACGAGCGCCGCACCAAGGACGGCGGCTACGTGTCGGTGGGCACGGACATTACCGCCCTCAAGCGCCACGAGCACCGCCTCGTCGAATCCGAGAAGGAACTCATCGCGACGGTACTCGACCTCAAGCAGTCGCGCCAGAAGCTCGAGGCGCAGACGCATCAGCTCGCGGATCTCGCCGAACGTTACCTCGACCAGAAAGCCCAGGCCGAGAGCGCCAACCGCGCCAAGTCCGAATTCCTCGCCAACATGAGCCATGAACTGCGCACCCCACTCAACGCCATCATCGGCTTTGCGGAAGTGATGCAGAGCGGCATCTTCGGCACGCTTGGCTCCGACAAGTATGAGGAATACTGCACCGACATTCGATCGAGCGGCCAATACCTCCTGTCGGTGATCAACGACATCCTCGACATGTCGCGCATCGAGGCAGGCCGCACCAGCCTGACCAAGCAGCCGTTGGAGGTCCATGCTGCCATCCAGCGCGCCCTCAAGCTGGTGGGCGAGCAGACCAAGGCGAAGAACCTCTCCGTCACCGTCGACGTCAATCCCGAGGACATCGTGGTGCCCGCCGACGAGCGCGCCCTGCACCAGATCCTCGTCAACCTTCTTCAGAACGCCACCAAGTTCACGAGCGACGGCGGCTGCATTACGGTGCGCACGCGCCAGGCCGGCAACGCAGTCAACATCTATGTCGAGGACGATGGCATCGGCATTCCCGATCATGCCCTGCACAAGCTCGGCCAGCCCTTCGAGCAGGTCGAGACCGAGTTCTCGAAGAGCTACAAAGGCTCGGGTCTCGGCCTCGCCATCGCCCGCTCGCTCACCGAACTCCACGGCGGCAGCCTTCGCATCAGGAGCCAGGAAGGCATCGGAACCATCGTGCTCGTCCACCTGCCGCTGGTGGAGAATTCGAGCGCAGAGATCGCCCTGGCGGATGCGGCGGCGTAAGGCAGGCTTATCAGACAGCATAAACAGCAACGGCCGGCACTGTGAGGTGCCGGCCGTTGCTGCTTGTATAGTGGTCTGCTGCCCTGCGACCGGCTCTTACAGCGTGTAGAGGCTGAAGTTGGCGGCCGACAGGGCCGTGCCGGCGGTGAGCTGCGCGAACTGCACCTGGGCGGCCGCCCCCGTGCCGTCCGCATCGTAGAACAGCCCGCCCGTGGCTTGGTTGTACACGATCCGCTGCGCCGACGTGGTGGCCCAACCACCGAGGCCGAAGGCCGACGCCTTGAGCAGATGGTTGACGTAGTACGAGCCATAGGTCGTCTCGACAAACGCCACGTCCGGGAAGGCCCGGAACATGTGCGTCTCCAGGGCGATCTTGTCGCCCTCGGCCGCGCTGAAGTCGGCCAGCGTGTCCACGTTGCCAGCCCCGAGCACCGCATCGAACTGGAACACGTCCGCCGCCGACCCGCCACTCAGCGTGTCCGCACCGGCGCCGCCGGAGAGCGTGTCGTAATACAGGCCGCCGCTCAGGAAGTCGGCGCCCGCACCACCGATCAGCTCGTCGTTGCCGCTCTGGCCGTAGAGGTTGTTGTTGCCGGCGTCACCGATCAGCACGTCGCTGAACTGCGAGCCGTTCAGCGCCTCGATGCTGCCGTAGACGTCACCAGCAGCGTCACCGGTGTTGATGGCAGAGTTAGCCAGGCTGACCCGTACGTGCGCGGTGGCATTGAGGTAGGAGGCAATGTCATAGCCGTTGCCGCCGTCCATGGTGTCGGCACCGAGGCCGCCTTCCAGCACGTCGTTGCTGTCGCCGGCCAGCAGGCGGTCGTTGCCAGCCTTGCCCACCAGCTCGTCCTCGCCCCAGCCGCCGTAGAAGGTGTTGTCGACGCCATCGCCGATCAGCTTGTCAGCGTAGTTCGAGCCGTAGATGCCTTCGATCGACACGAACACGTCGCCCGCCGCCTCGCCGGTGTTATACCAGCTGGCCGACAGGTTGACCGTCACGCCGCTGGTGTAGGCCACGAAGTCGTAGCCGTTGCCGCCGTCGAGGGTGTCGGCACCGGCCCCGCCCTCCAGCACGTCGTTGCTGTCGCCGGCGAGCAGGTAGTCGTTGCCGCCCATGCCCGACAGGGTGTCTTCGCCCCAGCCGCCATAGAAGGTGTTATTGACGGCGTTGCCGATCAGCTTGTCGGCGTAGTTCGAGCCGTAGATGTTCTCGATCGAGTAGAAGCTGTCGCCCCCCGCCTCGCCGGTGCTCTGCGCGTTGCCTGACAGGTCCACCGTCACCGCGGTCGTGTACGCCACCGCGTCGATCCCGGCTCCGCCCTCCATGCGGTCCATCCCCATGCCGCCTTGCAGCACGTCGTCGCCGTCGTCGCCATACAGGGTGTCGTGGCCGTCGAGGCCATACAGGGTGTCGTTGCCCGAGCGGCCGTAGAGCTTGTTGTTGGCGCCGTCACCCGTCAGAGTGTCGTTGAACTGCGAACCGGCCAGCCCCTCGATGCTGTTGTACACATCGCCCGCCGCCTCGCCGAAGTTGCGCCAGCTCTCCGAGAGATTGGCCACCACGCCTTCAGCCGCGTACTGGTAGCTCGCCGTGTCGAAGCCCGATCCGCCAAACAGCGTATCGGCGCCACCCCGGCCATCCAGCGTGTCGTCACCGCCAATGCCGTAGAGCTCGTTGGCCAGGTGGTTGGCGACAAGCTCGTCGTTGTAGTCCGAGCCGCGAATGCCCTCGATGGAGATGTAGCGGTCGCCCATCGCGTCGCCCGTGTTGCGACCGATGTACAGCAGATCGACAACCACGCCCGAAGTGGCCGTGTGGTACTCCGCATAGTCAAAGCCCGCGCCTCCATCAAGGATATCAGCGCCGAGACCGCCGGTCAGGATGTCATGACCGAGCCCGCCCACCAGCAAATCATTGTCAGAGCCGCCCATGAGGATGTCGGCCCTGTCGCCACCAGTGAGAGTATCATCGCCCTCGAAACCCGACAGACCTCCATTTCCGACCAAGTGGTCAGCTTTGGCAGTCCCTCGCAGAATTTCCACAAAGTACGCGTTCCCACCGACGGCGAACTGTAAGACTTTGTGGACGGGCTTCTCCAGAGTTTCAGGGTCTGAGCCGAACGTAGAGTTACCCCAGTCAGTGTCCTGATCGATCTCTCTGGGATCTCTGGGAGGACCTAAGAGGAGCCCAGTGATGACTAGACCGATTGGAATGAGGGCCAAGCTGGCACCCATGCCCGGGTAGGCAATGGCGGAGGCTTCAGCCCCGACGATGCTGGCGGTATAGGGGGCCGCCAAGGCGCTCAGGCTCGGCTGAGAGGCCTCCAGAAAAAACAAAACATCCCAAGTAACATAACCCGCAATGGTGTGTATTCCTGCAAAAAGTGCCCAATCGGACCCAGAGAAATCTTTAAAATCGTCGGGATACGTCCACGAAGTGCCCGAACCGCCGGTGCCACCTGTGTTGGTGCCACCTGTGCCGGTCCCGCTTGAAGCAGGCGGCGTGGTCGTCGTCGGGCTTGTGCCTCCAGCCGTCGTGCTCGTACTTCCAGGTGTCGCACTAGTTGGTGAGCTCGTTCCACCAACCTGCGTGCTTCCCGACTGTGACGTCGGTGATGAACCTGGTCCGACGAAAGTGCCATTGCCGTACCAGCATGAAATGGTGCCACCATTCAAAAGTTCATGCATGAGACACAGTTGTTCCATCGATGCCATTATGCGGACCCTTCGCCGTTGCTCACCACGATGCGATCAAAACGATCCTTCACCCGGTACAGAAGGTGCATTTCTCGGTGGAGAGACGTGGGAGAGTCTACTCTACAATCATATAGTGAAACACACATAGTGCCTTGAAATAGCTTACGTAATGCTTCCTGAACGTTGCATGTCCTAAGGGATACACGAGCGCAGGTAGAGCGTCCTTATCGGCCCAGAACGCTCCCAAGCACCCCCTGCACCCGACTCCGCGTCTCGTCCAGATGTTCCCGCAGCACATTCGGAATCGGCAGCCCAGCCACATTCGCCAGCCGCTTCAGGATCGCCTTTGGAACCTGAGCGACATCGAACCGGCCCTCTATCGTCAGCCGTTGCCATTGAAAGATGTCGTTGAAGAGCTTGTGGGCTTCGGTGAGTGTCCTTGCGTCATCCTCACCGAGCAAACCTGACGCCTGAGCCTGCGCGAATGCTCCTTCGGTCGGCACACCAACTAGCGATGGATGCGCGCTCGCATAAGCCAGCACCAAGCCCTGCGCGATGAAGTCGAGATCGGTGAGGCCGCCGCGGGCGAGTTTCATATCCCACGGATCGTCATCGCCCTTCTCCTGCGCGATCAGTTCGCGCATGGCGCGCACGTCCTTGAACACCTGCTTGGGATCGCGCTTCGTCGTGAGAATATCCTTGATGGCGTTCGACACCTCAAAGCCGAAAGCCTCATCGCCCGCCAGCACGCGAGCACGCGTAAGCGCCATGTGCTCCCACAGATCGGCTTCCGTTTTCTGATAATTCACGAAGCCCTTGAACTGCGATGCAACAGGCCCCTTACCCCCTTGCGGGCGCAGGCGCAGGTCGACCTCGTAGAGCAGGCCTCGCCGGGTCGGCACTGTGAGTGCGGAGACCAGACGCTGCGTCAGGCGCGTGTAATAGACCACGACATCGAGGCTGCGCGGGCCGGTGCTCTCGCGAGCGTTCTCGTCGAAGTCATAGATCACCACGAGGTCGAGATCGGAGCCTGCGGTCAGCTCGCGGCTTCCAAGGCGACCGAGGCCGAGAATAGCGATACGGGCGCCAGGCACCGCGCCCTGCTCGGCCTCGAAGGCGCGGCGCACCTCGTCGAAGGTGATGCGGATCACCGCCTGTGCTGTGGCGGCATAGGCTTCTCCGGCCTGGGCTGGAGAGAACACGCCAGAGAGAAGCCGCGCGCCGGTAACAAAGCGCATCTGGCGCGCGGCATCGCGAATGCGGTCGAGAAAATCCTCGAAATCGCGCGGCGGACCGATGATCTGCCTCACTTGGCTTTCGATGGCCTCATCGTCGGCAGTGGGCGTGCCGAAGGCGGGATCGATGAGGGCATCGAGCACATGCGGCGACTGAGCGACTGTATCGGCCAAGCGCGGAGCGGTGCCGAGAAGATCGGCGAAGAGAAGCCGCAGGCGATCATGCGATTGCAGGATGGTGAGGAGTTCGACGGCGGCCGGCATGCGACCGAAAGCGCGATCGAGGGCCGCGAGTGCACCATCGGGATCGGCGGTGCCGCCGAGCGCGGAGAGCAGCGCGGGCGTGAGTTCAGTCAGCACCTCGCGGGCGCGCGCACTCTGGATCGCGGGACGCCGGCCGAAATGCCAGCCGCGCACGGTCTCGGCCACGCGTTCGGGCTCGTGGAAGCCGAGGCGCTGCAGGGTGGCTAGCGTATCCAGGTCGTTGTCCGAACCGGTGAAGACGAGGCTGCCGACATCGGAGGCGAGTTCCGGCCCCTCCTCGAACAGCAGCGCGTAATGCCCCTGCACGATTGTGGCCTGATCCGTGAGCGCCTTCGAGAAGGCTTTCAGGTTGGGATAGCCGCAGAACTTCGCGAAACGCTTCAGCTGCTCCTCATCCGAGGGCAGACGCTGCGTCTGCTCGTCAGCCACCATCTGCAGCCGGTGCTCGATGGTGCGCAGGAAGCGGTAGGCTTCCGAGAGTTCGTCGCGCGCATGGGCCGTGATCCAGCCTTCGTCGTGGAGAGCCTTCAGCATGTCGAGTGTGCGACGCCCTCTCAGGCCAGGACGCCGTCCGCCGAACACGAGTTGCTGCGTCTGCACGAAGAACTCGATCTCACGGATGCCGCCGCGTCCAAGCTTGATGTCGTGGCCCGCTACCGCGATCTGATCGTGCCCGCGCACCGCATGAATCTGCCGCTTCATGGCATGCACGTCGGCGATGGACGCGAAGTCGAAATACTTGCGCCAGATGAAGGGGCGCAGCTCCTTCAGGAAGTTCTCGCCAAGCGTGAGATCTCCTGCGATGGGCCGCGCCTTGATGAAGGCCGCCCGCTCCCAGTTCTGCCCGACGGTCTCGTAATACACATAGGCAGATGACAGCGACACGGCGGTCGGCGTCGAGCCGGGATCGGGACGCAGGCGGTAATCGACGCGATGCACGTAGCCGTCGGCCGTGCGCTCCTGCAGCAGCTTGGCGAGCTGCTGGGCGATACGGGTGTAGATCGTCGCCGCTTCGGAAGGATCGCGCAGAACCTTCGTCTCCGGATCGAAGAAGATCACGAGATCGATGTCGCTCGAGTAGTTGAGCTCCCCTGCCCCATGTTTCCCCAGTGCCAGCACGGTGAAGCCGGAGCCCTCGCCCGGCGAATCCGGGTTCACGAGATTCACGCGGCCCAGATCCGCCATCTCAGTGAGGACGAGATTGACGCCGCCGGCAACAGAAGCATCGGCAAAATCGGAGAGCGCCTGCGTCACCTGCTCCGTGCCCCAGAGCCCACCGATATCGGCCATGGCGACGAGAAGCGCATGGGCGTTGCGGTTCTGTCGGAAGCTGCGCACGGCATCGTCGCGGGTGATCGCACTGGTGCGCAACTCGCGGAACAGGTTGGACTGACTCTCGATGATGGCGCGATGCGCCTCCTCCGGCGAGCAGAGCGCGAGCCTCGCCATGCGCGCGGGATCGTTGACAATTAGCTGCCAGAGGAAAGGGGAATGATCGGCAAGGCCCAGGAGAAGATCGCGGAAGAGGCCATCATCGAGATGCTCCAGCAGGGCAGCCGACTCGGGCTCGTCGCGCACGCGGTCGATGAAATCCTTCAGCTGTGCCTTGGCCCGCTTCTGGTCGGCCACGAGCGGTGCCTTGGTCAAGCGGCTGAGGAGGGAGTCTGTCGCATCCGGCACGGCGGGTCTCTTCGGGTTCCTGAAAGATGGCCCGAGTGTTCACGCCGGGCCTTCGGAGGCAACCGAAAACTGCCGCGAGGCTCTCATCCTTCAGGCTTAAGCGGCGGTCTGGAGGGTTGGCTGCGGAAGCTCCACGGGCTTGAGCGGCAGGGCCAGCACGACCCTCAAGCCCGGCTCGTTGTCCTCCAGCCGGAGCGCCCCGCCATGAAGCCTCGCCACGGCAGCGGCGAGGCTGAGGCCCAGGCCGAAGCCAGGACGGGAGCGGGCCGTTTCCAGCCGGACGAAGCGCTCCAGCACCCTGCCCCGCTCGGCCTCTGGAATGCCAGGGCCACGGTCCGCCACCGCGATCAGCACCTCGCCATCGCGGCGATGGGCCGATACGCTGATCGTCTTGCTGGGGGCATCAGACGCGGCACCATATTTGAGGGCGTTGTCGAGGAGGTTCGACATGGCCTGCCCGAGAAGTTCGCGGCTGCCGTGAACGGGCAGATCATCCTCGACCGAGACCTCCAAGCCTACGCCTGCTTCCTCAGCCAACGCATCGTAGAGTTCGGCCACGCCGCGCACGGCCTCCGCCGCGTCGAAATCGGCCAGTCCCTCACGGGCATTGCCGGCCTCTAACCGCGCGATCATCAGCAGCGCGTTGAAGATGCGGATGAGATTGTCGCTCTCGTCGATGGTGGCCTCCAACGCCGTCTTCAGCTCGTCGGGGGACTTGGCCGTGCGCAGGGCCTCGTCGGCCTTGTTGCGCAAGCGCGTCAGCGGCGTTTTGAGATCGTGCGCGATGTTGTCGGAGACCTCCTGCATGCCGCGCATCAGCTCGCCGATGCGGTCGAGCATGGCATTGAGGTTCTGCGCGAGCCGGTCGAGTTCGTCGCCGGTTCCCGCCACCTTCAGCCGCCCGCCGAGGTCGCCCGCCATGATGTGGCGCGTGATATCCGTCATGTCGTCGACGCGCTTGAGCACCCGCCTGGTGATGAACCATCCGCCGAGGCAGCCGAGCACGCCGATGAAGAGCAGGGAATAACCGAACGCGCGTTGGATGATCTCCCGCAAGCGTCGGCGCTCCTCCACGTCGCGTCCGACGAGAAGCCGAAATCCGCCGGGCAGGAGATAGACGCGCACGATGGCAACATCGGGTCGCGTCTCCGTCTCGTCGGTGCGGTTGTAGAGCGTCTCGAACTGGCCGGTCCGGCCGAGCACATCCGGCGGCAATGCGCCGACATTGCCGGCAACCCGTTCACCGGTTTCCGTCGTCACGAGATAAAGCAGAGCGCCCGGCGCCCGCGAGCGGCGTTCGACGCTGTTCACGAGGCGGCGCAAGCCTCCAAACCTGTACTGACCGGACAGGCTTTCGATCTCGCTCTCGATGGTGGAGACGAACTGGTCGGTGAGCAGCCTCTGGGCATTCCAGGCCACGTAGCCGAGCCCGACGAAGGCGAAGATAGTGAAGATGAGAAGGTAAGCGAAGGACAGCTTGAAGGCAGTGGTGCGGACGAGCTTGCCGAGTGCGCTCATGAAGGCGCTCATGACCGCACCCTCATTCCTCGTCCCCCTCGGCGCCCACACGCACCGTGTAGCCCGCGCCGCGGATCGTGTGGATGAGCGGTTTGTCGAAGCCCTTGTCGATCTTGGCGCGCAGGCGTGAGACGTGAACGTCGATCACGTTGGTCTGGGGATCGAAGTGATAATCCCACACATGCTCCAGCAGCATGGTGCGGGTGACCACCTGATTGGCATTCTTCATAAGATATTCGAGCAGCCGGAACTCGCGCGGCTGCAGCACGATCTCCTGGCCGGAGCGCGTGACGCGATGGGACAGGCGGTCGAGTTCGAGATCGGCGATGCGGTAAACCGTCGGCTCCGCATTGGGTGCGGACGCACGCCGGCGCGCGAGAACCTCAACGCGGGCGAGAAGCTCGGAAAAAGCATAGGGCTTGGGCAGGTAATCGTCGCCGCCTGCGCGCAGCCCCTTCACCCGGTCGTCGACCTGGCCCAAAGCCGAGAGGATGAGGACCGGCGTCTCGACCTTCTGCTCGCGCAGCGACCGGATCAGGGAAAGGCCGTCGAGCTTGGGCAGCATGCGGTCGACCACGAGCACGTCGTAGTCGCCTGCTTCCGCCATGGCATAGCCGTCGAGGCCGTCCGCAGCGTGGTCCGCCACGTGGCCCGCTTCGCGAAAGGCCTTGACGAGATAGGAGGCTGCCTCCCGGTCGTCCTCGATGATCAGAATCCGCATCAACCTGCACGCCACAAGAAAAAGCCCGTCGGCGGACCGGCCCTGGAGGGGAAAGACCGGTCCGCCGCGGGCAGAAGACACCAGGTGTCGGGGGCAATCAACTCAGAAAGCCTGGTGCCTGTGCTTTATCCGAAGGATCAGACGCCCTTCGGCTGGCTCGCGACCTCAAGGGTCACGCTCCGCTCCTTGCCGTCACGCCACAGCGTGAGCGACAGGCTTTTGCCCGGGACGACATTGGCCACCTTGCGGGAAAGGTCTTTGGCCTCGTTGATCGGCTGCCCGTCGACCGCGATGATCGTATCGCCCGTCTTGATGCCGGCCTTGGCCGCGGGACCGTCCTTGATAGCCTCGGCCACGAGGGCGCCCTTGGGCTCCTTCAGGCCGATGGCCTCGGCGATCTCCTTGGTCACCGGCTGCATCTGCACGCCGATGAAGCCGCGGGTCACCGAGCCGTTCTCCTTCAGGGACGCGATAACGGTCTCGACCGTGCTCGCCGGGATGGCAAACGCAATACCCACATTGCCGCCCGACGGCGAGAAGATCGCCGTGTTCACGCCCACGACCTCGCCTGCGAGATTGAAGGTCGGGCCACCCGAGTTGCCCCGGTTCACCGAGGCGTCGATCTGGATGAAGTCGTCATAGGGACCGGCGCCGATGTCGCGGTGCTGGGCCGACACGATGCCGGCCGTCACCGTGCCGCCGAGGCCGAACGGGTTGCCGATGGCCACCACCCAATCGCCGATGCGGGCCTTCTGGCCGGCCATGCGGACATAGGGGAAGTCGCTGCCCTCGACCTTCAGCAGGGCGAGGTCGGTCTTCGGGTCGGTGCCGACCACCTTGGCGTCCAGCGTCTTGCCGTCGTCCATGGTGATCTCGACCTCGGAGCCCTTGTCGACCACGTGGTTGTTGGTCACGATGTAGCCATCGGCCGAGACGAAGAAGCCGGAACCCATGGACTGGCCGAACCGGCGGGGCTGCTCGCGGCGCTGGCCGCGCTCGCCACGCTCACCGCGTTCGCCGTCGCGGAACTGGCGGAAGAAGCGCTCCATCGGATGGCCCGGAGGCAGGTCCGGCGCCGAGAAGCGCGGGCCATCCTCATCGTCGCGGTCGGCCACGTTCTGCACCTTGACCTTCACGGAAACCACGGCGGGCTTCACGCGCTCGATTACGTCGGCGAAGGACGGGACATTCTGAACCGGCTGAGCCATGGAGCGCAGCTCGGCATGGGCGGCATTGGGGGCAACCAGACCGCTCTCGACGGCGCCGCCTGCGATCAACGCAGCCACGGCCGCTGCGCCGAGCCATTTTGCGGTGCGCTTGCGGGCAGGAGTGGAAACCTTGTCCAACATCTCTTGTATCTCCTCGAAGAACCCTTGTCGGTTCGTCATGGGAGCAAGATGGGGGTTGGCGCCTTACGGTACCCTCACCCGCAGATGAAATCTTGGTAAGGTTTCGGGACAGGCGAACAGCGCCGTCTCTCACTTGCTCCTGCGGAACGAGCGCCTGAGCTGCTTGTGGCCGGGTTTCTTCACTTTGAAAATTCCGGTCGAAGCCGATTTTAGCTTTCGCAGGCCGGCACTTTCGGTGGGGTTGGCCGAGGCGCTCCGAACCGAGCCGGTGGCGGGCGCCTGATCCCTGTCCAGTGCATTGCCGAGCGCCCTCCTGGGTGGGAGCGGCGCATCCTTACGAGCGACAAAAGCACGGTCCATGCATTGGCTCACATGCGAAACGCGCCGCTCCACGATCCGCCGGAAACTGTCGACGCCGATCTTTCCCTTAGGAGCAATTGCAAGCCTCGCCTCCTGACGACAAGCCTCACGCTTGGCGACGAGATTTTCGTCGGATCGTGCCGCGAAAGGGAGAACGAGAAGGATAACACCCAATCCAAAGGCCGCAGCTTTCACGACCGTTCCTTTCGCAGGAAATATCAGGAGATTGACGGCCCGATATCACTAGCTTGGCGGTTTGGCACAGCGACAAATTGGCATGATCACTGGAAAAAGCGACGCCGTTTCCAACTGAGGAATACGGACCTAATGCGAGCGGACTAAGCTCTCACGAACAAGGAAAGTTTCACGTCCCTACATGCTTTGAATGAGATCAGGCGTGCTTGATGGTTCAAGTGCTCTGATCATGCTTGAGCAGAGTCTCCAGCGCTTCACGCTCCCCGTCGTCCAAGGCTGCCGCGGTGGGCTGCGGGCGACGTCTCAAGGCGGCATAGGCACCCATTCCACCCAACACCAGAACAAGGGCCGGCGTCAGCCACAGCAGCAACGTATGCGTGCCGAAACTGGGTTTCAGCAGCACGAATTCGCCGTAGCGCTGGACAAGGAAGTTCTCCACCTCGTCATCCGTGTCACCAGCCACGAGGCGCTCGCGCACCAGGAGGCGCAGGTCCTTGGCGAGTTGGGCGTCGGAATCGTCGATGGACTGGTTCTGGCAGACGAGGCAGCGCAGACCCGTCGAGATCTCGCGAGCGCGCTTTTCGAGCGCCGGATCCTTCAGCACCTCGCCTGGCTGAACGGCAAAGGCCGAGGCGCTGAACAGAAGCGATGCGATGAGGGCGAGGACGAAGCGCATGGCCTACTCCGCAGGAACCGCATGAGGTGGCACCGCCTTGGCGGGAACCGGAGCGCCGATGCGCAGGCGCCGGTCGGTGAGGGATATGCCGCCGCCGATCGCCATCACCAGGGAGCCGATCCAGATCAGCAGGACCAGGGGCTTGTGGTAGAGCCTGACGCCGACGGATCCGTCGGGCTGCGTGTCGCCGATGCTGGCATAGACCTGGCCGAGGCCGACGGTCAGGATCCCGGCCTCCGTGGTCGGCATGCCGCGGGTCACGTAGAGCCGCTTCATGGTCTCCAGCGTGCCGAGTTCTCGGCCGGAGCTGAACACCGTCAGGACGGCCGCCTCCTCACGGTAATTGGCCTCAACGCGCGGGATGACCCGCTCGAGCCGCACCTCATAATCGCCACCCTTCAGGCGCTCGCCGATCTTCAGGCTGCCAATGGCCTCGACGCCCCAGGCGGTGGCGGCGATGCCGATCACGGTGAGGCCGACGCCCGCATGCGCGAGGGCCGTGCCCCAGGCCGAGCGCGGCAGGCCCCGCGCCTTGCGCCAGGCAACGGAGAGCGGCGTCCCCTTTGCCCAGGCGCGGGTCGCGATCTCGTTGATCGAGCCGAGCACCAGATAGAGCCCAAGCCCGATGCCGAGGGGCGCTGCCACCGGACCGCCATAGGTGGCGGCGAACAGCACGATGGTGGCCAGGAGCGAGATGCCGAACACGGCATAGAGTCGCTGGGCCGTGCCGAGGAAGTTGCCGCGCTTCCAGGCGAGCGTCTGCCCGAGGGGCAGGAGCAGCAGGAGCGGCACGATCAGCGGCAGGAAGGTGAAGTTGAAGAAGGGCGCGCCGACGGAGATCTTCTCAGCCGTCAGCACCTCGAGCGCCAGCGGGTAGAGCGTGCCGATGAGCACGGTGGCGCAGGCGGTGGCGAGAAAAAGGTTGTTGACCACGAGCGCGCCCTCGCGGGAGACGGGCGCGAACAGGCCGCCTTGCTTGAGCATCGGTGCGCGCCAGGCGAAGAGCGCGAGCGAGCCGCCGATGAACAGGATCAGGATGCCGAGGATGAAGGTGCCGCGCTCAGGGTCCACCGCGAAGGAATGAACGGAGGTCAGCACGCCGGAGCGCACCAGGAAGGTGCCGAGCAGCGAGAGCGAGAAGGTCAGGATGGCGAGCAGGATCGTCCAAACCTTGAGCGCATCGCGCTTTTCCATTACCACGGTGGAATGCACGAGCGCCGTGCCGGCAAGCCACGGCATCAGCGAGGCGTTCTCCACCGGATCCCAAAACCACCAGCCGCCCCAGCCGAGCTCGTAATAGGCCCAATAGGACCCCATGGCGATGCCGAGCGTCAGGAACGTCCAGGAACCAAGCGTCCACGGGCGCACGATCCTGGCCCACACCGCATCGATGCGCCCGTCGATCAGGGCCGCGCAGGCGAAGGCAAACGAGATCGAGAAGCCTACATATCCGATGTAGAGAAGCGGCGGATGGATCGCGAGGCCGGGATCCTGCAGCAGCGGGTTCAGGTCCTGCCCCTCAAGCGCTGCCGGAACTACGCGCGTGAAGGGATTGGACGTGGTGAGGATGAACAGCAGGAACGCGATGGTGACGGCCGCCTGAACGGCCAGCGTGTTCGCCTGCAGCCGCATGGGGATGCTGTTGCGGGAGATTGCCACGACAGCGCCGAACAAAGCGAGGATCAGCACCCAGAGCAGCATCGAGCCTTCATGGTTCCCCCACACGCCGGAGATCTTGTAGATCAGCGGCTTTGCCGAGTGCGAGTTCTGCACCACGTTGAGCACCGAGAAGTCGGAGTTCAGATAGGCGAAGGTCAGGGCCAGGAACGAGAAACTGATGCAGGCGAACACCGCCAGCGCGCTCGTCGGCCCCACGGCCATCAGCACGGGATCGTTGGCGCGTGCCCCCCAGAGCGGCACCAGGAACTGAATCAGCGACAGGCCCAGGGCTAGCGCGAGTGCGAAATGTCCGGCCTCGACCACCACGAGGGTTCTCCCTTGCTACTGCTTTTTGGGCGCGGCATTGGCCTCGCCCTGCCAGTGGCCCTGTTTCTTCAGCGCATCGGCCACCTCGCGCGGCATATAATTCTCGTCGTGCTTGGCGAGAACCGAGTCGGCCCGGAAAACGCTCGAGCTCTCCAGAATACCCTCGGCCACGATGCCCTGCCCTTCGCGGAACAGGTCGGGCAGCAGGCCCTTGTAGTTCACCTTGATCACGGCCTGCGCATCCATGACCTCGAAGGTGATCTGCTGGTCGGCGCCGCGCTGCACCGAGCCTTCCTTGACGAGGCCGCCGAGGCGGATGCGCGTGCCCGGCTGCACGCTCTTCGCCTGGATATCGGCCGGCGAGTTGAAGAACACGATCGTGTCATTCATGGCATAGAGCACGAGCCCGAGTGCGACCGCGAGGACGCATCCGGCAACTCCGATGAGGGTGAGGCGGCGTTGTTTTCTCGTCATGGCTGAGCGTCGGTTAGTTTCAGTTCCTGGGCCATCGTGTCGATCGTCTTCAAGGCCTCGGTATCCTGCGCCAGAACCTCACGGGCGCGCTTGGCAGCCTCGGCGGCCTTGTCGCGCTGCCCCAGCACGGCATAGGAGCGCATCAGCCGCGCCCATTCCTCGGCAGAACCGCCTTGGGCTTCGAGACGGCTCGCAAGCCCCGTCACCATGCCGGCAATGGCCTCCGGGCCGATCTGCGGGGTCCCGGCCGTGGCTGCCGCGGACTGTGGTGCGCCGAGCGCCGCCAGTTCCTGCCTCACCGCATCCGTCCACGGCGCGTCGGCTGGCGAGGAGGCGAGCAGGTTCTGGAGGATCGTCTTGGCCTTGTCGGTCTGGCCGTCCTGCACGGCCGCGCGGGCGAGATAGAACTGGGCCTTGGGCGTGCTCGAGTCGAGCTTGACCGCCTGCTCGAAGGCTGCTTGGGCTTCGGCCGAGATCAGACCGTCCTTGGCAAGCACCAGGGCCTCGCCGTAATTCGCGAAGCGGGCGGCATCGGGCGCCTGATAGCGGATGGCCGATTCATAGGCCTTCACCGCATCCTCGATGCGGCCCATGCGCAGATAGACCGGAGCGATCACCTCCCAGCCGCGCCCGTCCTGCGGGTTCTTGGCGAGATGCGCCTCGATCTCGCCCACCGCGCCGAGCAGGTTGCTGCTGCCCGCCTGCTGCGGCTGCATCCGCGCGCCGGGCGGCTCGCTCAGCAACTGGGGCGAGCCGTAGATTTCGTAGGTCGCGAGCGCCAAAAGTGGGATGATCGACAGGGCGAGCGTCGATGCGGCACGGCGGCGGCGCAGGGCCGGCTCGCCCACAGGAGCAAAAGCCTCTTCGGCCTGCAAGCCTGTAGCCCGCAGCAGCCGGCGTCCGGCCTCTGCCTTGGCGGCCTCCGCCTCGCTCGGGTGAAGCGTGCCGCGGGCCAGATCCCGCTCGATCTCGGCGATCTGCTCGCGATAGAACTGCGTGTCCGGATTGGCCTGGCGCCCGACGGCATAGTGGCGCGACAGCGGCCACAGCACAGCCATCACGGCCGCTGCCGTCATTGCCAGAAGAACGATCCAGATCACCATAAAGTCCTATTTACTCCGTGTCCTCCTCAAGCACGACGGTGGCACGGTGTCACGCGTAATCCTCCTTAAGAGGAACTCCTGTCCCCCGGGAGTTCCAGGATCGCGCGCAAGCCCCCCATGGGCGAGGCATCCAGCTTGAGCGAACCGCGATAGAGGGTCGCCAGATCGCTGACGATGGAGAGGCCGAGGCCCGAGCCGGGCTTCGTCTCGTCGAGCCGTCGGCCGCGCTTGAGCATCTCGGTCCGGGCGGCTTCCGGCAGTCCCGGCCCATCGTCATCGATGAGCAGGCGGAAGCGCGGCCGGTCGTCGTCCCTGACAATCTCGGTCGCTACCACCACCTTGTGCGCGGCCCATTTGGCCGCATTGTCGATGAGGTTGCCGGCCATCTCCTCAAAGTCCTGCTTCTCACCGCGGAACCGCAGGTCCGGCGGGATCGCTAGTTCCACCTCCAGGTCCTTGTCGCGGTAGATCTTCGCAAAAGTGCGCGCGAGCCCCGCAATCACCGGCTCGGCCTCGGTCAGCGTTCCGAGCGCGCCGGCAAGCGCTGCCGCACGGGCGCGGTCGAGATAGTAATTGACCTGATCGCGCATGAGGGCCGCCTGCTCGCGGACCCTGGCGGCCACGCCCTCGGGCGCGTTCTCGGCCTCGTTCGTGATGATGCTGAGTGGCGTCTTGAGCGCATGGGCGAGGTTGCCAACTTGCGTGCGGGCCCTCTCCAGGATCTCTCGGTTGGTGTCGAGGAGCAGGTTCAATTCGCTGGCGAGTGGGGAGATGTCGCGTGGATACTCGCCCACGATGCGCTCCGCCTCCCCCTGCCGGATGGCGCCAAGTGCACTGCGGAGATTCGACAGGGGCCGCAGGCCGAAGCGGATCTGCAGCAGCGTGGTGAAGCCGAGCGCCAGCCCGAGCAGCGCGAAGGTGACGGTCAGCGCGAAGATGAAGTCGCGCACGGCCATCTCGATCTCGTCGGCGGGCCCGGCCACGCGGATGATGTAACGTCCGTCTTCGCCGAGGTCGATGTCGCGTTCGATGACCCGCAGGTTGCGATCGTCCGGCGCCCGTCCGTAGCCGCGGCGGATCTGCCCGAACCGGTCGTCGCCTGCGGCCAGACTTGGCAATTGCCCGCCGAAGAGCGATTTCGAGGAGCGGATCTCGGCCGCCGCCGCATTGGGACGCGCCACCTGCCAGTACCAGCCCGACAGTGGCAGCTCGAACCGGGGATCGCCGATGGGACCGAGATCCCGGTTGGGATCGCCCGGCCCGACGAGGTTGGAGGCCAGCGTGTTGGCATAGACGAGGAGCCGCTGGTCGAAGGCCCGCTCCGTGTTGTCCCGGTACAGGGTCGAAAGGATCAGCCCTGCGATCAGCAGGATCACGAAGCTCCAGAAGACCGAGGAGACCGCCAGGCGGACCGCGATGGGCCGGCTGGCGAAACGTTTCACGAGCGGTGAAAGGCCGGTCACGTCTTGGTCTGGGCCTGGGTCGTTTGGGCTTGGGTCGCGTCGAGGAGATAGCCCAGTCCCCGGACGGTCTGGATGATGTCGACGCCGAGCTTCTTGCGAAGCCTGCCGATGAAGACCTCGATGGTGTTGGAATCCCGGTCGAAGTCCTGGTCGTAGAGATGCTCGGTCAGCTCGCCGCGGGAGACGATGCGCCCCATGTGGTGCATGAGGTAAGACAGCAGCCTGTACTCGTGCGAGGTCAGCTTCACCGGATTGCCGTCAACGGCCACGCGGCCCGAGCGGGTGTCGAGCTTCACCGGGCCGCAGGAAATCTCGCTCGTGGCGTGTCCTGCCGAGCGGCGCAGCAGGGCGCGCACACGCGCCAGAAGCTCCTCCATGTGGAAGGGCTTCGTTACGTAATCGTCAGCACCCGCATCGAAGCCCTGCACCTTGTCGCTCCAGCGGTCGCGGGCGGTGAGGATGATGACCGGGGTCTTGCGCCCCTCGCGGCGCCAGGCGGTCAGCACGGACACGCCGTCCACCTTCGGCAGGCCGAGATCGAGGATGATGGCGTCGTAGGGCTCGGTGTCCCCAAGGAACTGCCCCTCCTCGCCATCCATGGCGGTGTCAACCGCATAGCCTGCCTGTTCAAGGGCAGTCACGATCTGCTTATTGAGGGTTCTGTCGTCCTCGACAACAAGTAGGCGCACGGTTCGAGCTTCCCTATTTCACCGATCTCACGCGCCCGGAGGAGCCGTCGATCATCACTTGCACGATGCGACCGTCCTTTTGCAAGGCCATGATCACATAGACAAGGGCATCGCTGTTACGGCAGAGGCTCGCCCGAACTACGTCGGCGCCCGGCACCTGGCGGCGCGCCGTCATCACGGCGGAGGCCGGGGTGACGACGCCTTTTGAGGCTACGGCTTCCTGCATCTCGCGGGGTGGAAGGCAGTTCCCGAGGGCCGCCGACGCGCTTTGCGCATAGGCCGCCCCCATCGCCCCCCACAACGCTATGACCAGACAAACCAGACGCATGAGGTGACCATGCCTTTGCCGCACTGAACGAATTCTGAATGTAACTAGGGCCGGGTTGGGAAGGATAAACCGGCCCAATGGCCTTAAAATCCTTTAGTTCAGGATCTGTTTCGTGGCCACGATCCGGAACAGGGTCGAGGCGATGAAGCTGCCGGCGGCGATGATCTGGAGCAGCGCCTCCTCGACCGCGCCGGTGGCGAGCGCCGAGCCGTCGAAGCCGAGCAGCCCGAGGACGAGAGCCGCAAGCCCGATCAGGTTGGACCAGACCGTGCGGCTGGCCAGAATGGTTTTGGTATCGAACATGTCAAACACTCCTTGATTTCGGGGGTGGAGAGGAAGCCAGCCGCAGAGCCCCCTGCTCGACGGCGAGAACCCGCCGGCGCCAGCCGCGGCCGAAGACGGGCCAGGCAGCGAGGCGCCCGAGAAACCCAAGGCGGGCGCGGGTGAGGTGGCGGATTGTTTCCGCGGGATCGGCTTGCCAGGCCGCCTTGAGGGTCACAGGTCCGACGATCCCGTCCACTGTGACCCCGAGCACGTTCTGCAGCATCCGCACGGCCCGTGCCGGGCCTGAATTCACGGCGAGGTCGAAGACGGCGAGGTCCAACCCCGGCGGCATGTCGTCGGCGCGCACTGCATCCCAATAGAGCCACCGGTAAATCGCCATTGCCTCTGCGCGGGTCAGCTCCCGCACGTCCTCGACGGAGGCGGGACGTCCCCTGACCCGGGACAGGGTTTCGCGGGTGATGCCGAATTTGGTCGCACCGCCCGGATCCCTGGGATGATGAACGAAGCCGCCCTCGTGCTGCAGCACAATCTCGACGGCCTTCTCGAAGCGCGACGCAGTCATGGGCGATCTCACAGCTCGGCCTCAAGCGCGATGAAGGCGTCGGAACCGAGGTGAAGATTGCCGACGCCGCCGGCCGCCGCGGTGAACGACGTGCCGGCCCGGAACCTTAGGACAACGCACGAGGCACTCGCAGGCGTTGCGGTTGTTACCGTCAGCGAGCCCGAGAGTGCGGCCCAGACCGCGCTGCTGTTGCTGAAGAAGCCGACCTGATTTCCTGAAGGCGGTGCATTCAGCCAGGCAAACCCGCTGGTGAGCAGCGTAGGATCGGCCCGCATGGGCACCGGCAGGGTGCACACCGCATCGATGATGTTCATGCCGACGCGCTGCGCGACATAGCCGAGAATGCCGGGCGCTCCGCCTGTCGTGGCGAGGCGCTGGTAAGTGCGGCGGCAGCGATACTCCTCGATATCGAGGGGCGGTGCACTCCAGGGGGTCGCCTGAGCACCCACTTCCAGCTTCACGTGCTTGAAGGAACAGGCGCCCCCCGGTTGCAGGCGCAACGTGATGTTACCGGTCTCTCCGCCATCGAGCGTCACGCTCGTCGCCTGACGACCGGAGCCTGCCGGGATCGTGGCGGCCTTGGAGCCGATGAGAAATGGCAGCGGCCCGGAGGGATTCTCGACCGAGAGGGTCAGCGTTGCGCCCGCAAGATTAGCTGCGCCGAATTCGGCCGCCGCTTGTGCGCCATCGATCACCTGCTCGATGCTGCCCGTCAGCGTGATGGTGCCGTCAGTTGCGCGCGTGACGGTGCACCCGCCCGGCCCGCCCTTCCAGCGGTCGAAGCCGTACACGCCCTCCCCCAGAGCCCCACCGGCGAACCGGCGCTGGTTCACGCTGAAGGCTGCATTGATCAGCAGGTTGGCGCGCGGCGCATTGGTAAGCCCTGAGGGAAACGACGCGATGCCGGTTCGGCGGTCGATAACGAGCGCATCGCGCCACAGGCTTCCGTCAGGTGAGACGCGGATGCTGAAATCGTCATTGCCGATGAGGCCAGTCTCCGCGCGCGCGCTGAAGCCGCGCTGGTAGAGTTGCGAGAGAACGCTTGCCTCCGTGCCCTTGTTGAGCACGAAGCGCAGATCCCCGGTTCCTCCCTCTTCCACTGTAAGCGCCGCAAACAGTGCCGCGTTGAGTTTTGCCGAGAGCCGATTCAAGCCATCGGCGGAGGTGCCGAGGCCGAGCCGCTCCAGGTTTTGGATCTCGTCGGGAATGGAGCCGAAGGTCTTCCATTCGTCTCCGTTGAAGACGACGACCAGGTCCTCGGCCTCGACGTAGGCGCGCCATCCGGGGCGGGGCGCGAAGAAGCGCCAGATTCCGAGATCGAACAGGGCGATCTGACCCTCATGGCTGGCGAAGGCGCCGGTGGCATTCTCCCCGACGAGGAAGCGGTCTCCCTCTTCGGGCGCGGCCGGCGGCGCAGTGCGGTTTTGCTCCTTGACGGCAAGCTGCACGAGGGCGTCGAGGGAGGCAATCGCCTCGTTGTGGGTGACATGCTTTTGCGCCTGCGCGGCAGCGATGAGCGGCAGGGCGAGATGGGGCGTCGACGACATGGATATTGTGCTTTCAGAAAAACATTGCGCCGTTCAGCGCACGGGAACCGTGACGCGACGTTCGAAGCCGCGGCCGGCGACGGCGCTCATCTGCACGATAGCGAGAGCGAGGGTCGATTGAGCGGCGCCGAAATCGGCGATCTCCTGCGCTTGCGTGTAGAGGATGGAAGGCTGTGCGCTCGTGAGCCTTCGCGCCACTTGGCTGCCCTTGAGGATGTCGATCTCATAAGCCTCCATATCCTCGGAGAGCGGCACGTCCACAGCCTCCCAGCCGTCGCCGTTGCGGCGTGTGCGGCGGATCCAGCTGACGCGGATGCCGCTCTGTTCGCGCCGGGCCGTCACATGCACAGGGCTCAAGGGCTTGAGCGCCTCGCGCCCCACGGTCGCAGTAATCTCCGCAACGGAGGCATCCGCATGGTCGCGGCCTGATGGCCCAACCCTGTAGCGCCAGCTCTGGCCGAGATCCTGCAACCCGGTTGTGAGCGGCACGACCGCGTCGTCGAGCTTCACGATCAGGGCGCCCGCCGCAACAATACGGTCGGCGTCCGGCTCGCTGCCCGCAAGGCCGCGCAGGAAGCGCGACAGGCGATAGGTGCGCTCGCCGATCAGCTCGGCGCGCGCGGCAGACAGAATTTCCCAGCGTCCGTCCGCACCGCGCAGCGCGAAGAGGTTGCGCCCGGCCAGCGCGGCCTCGTCGTCGATGGAGCTCAGCGCTCCGGTGGAGATCTCGATGTCGAGCGTCGCATGCATGTCCCAGCGCCAGAGCGGTCCCGGAGCAAATGCAGTCTTCGTTCGACCGATCAAGGCGGGCAGATCGAGCACGCGATGCGGCGTGAAGCTCGCGCCGTTCCCTGAGCGCCAGACCGTCATGGCGCCGGGCCAGGGATCGGCCGCCACTGCGATATACTGCAGCGACGTCGGATCGCCGAGCGCCACCGGCAGGTCGAGCACGACCACTTGCGGCTTGCCCGGTACCGGCGGCGGGCGCTTCACCGGCCGCGGGATCGCGGAGCCCGGCCGCTCGAACACCGCCGGCTCCACAGCGCGCGTCGAGACCTTGCGCGTCGGACCGTCCGCAATCCGCGTGATGCGATGCAGCTTTGCTCCAGCGTCGGTGGGAACCGCAATCACGTCGCCGGGCTCCAGTTCGATGCGGCGCGGCGACACTTCGAACTCTGCGCCTTCGCGCCCCGCCCATAGATCCTGCAGCCAGGTATCGGCGAGGCGCTGTGCCTCGGCGCGGTGGGTGATGACGGCGCTGTCCGCCCTCGCCTCCCGGCGGCTCGAACCGGACAGCCGCCGGGAGGCGACAGCCGCGCGGCGGTAATCCGTGTCGCTCTCGGCAAACCCCACCTCCACCTGCTGCGGCAACTCGGTCTCCTGGGCGCGGGTGAGCCGGAGCGCGGGCTCCTCCGCGTTCAGCACGAGATCGTCCTTCGTCAGGTGCAGCACGGCGCGCCCGCCGCGCCCCTGCCAGGCAATCGCGCCGCCCCGCGCCACCGCATCGATGCCGAACAGGCGCAGCAGCGGCTCGAGCGCGCCGCGCAGGGACATCGGCCGGTCGATCACGTAGCCGTCCACGAAACCGTCGACGGGAATGGCACCGGGGTCATTGAGGCCGAAGTCGCGCAGAATGCGCGCGATCAGCCGGTCGAGCGTCGCGCCCTCGATGCGCCCGGTGATCCAGTGGCCCGTGTCCCAGTTGGCGCCGTCCGACCACACGATGTCGAAATCGGGAAAGGCCGGATAGGGCCGCGCATCCCAGGCCCAGACGAACACATTGTCCGGGTCCACCATGCGCCCGCTGTAGGACGACGAGGCAGGATTGTACTCGGGCGAGAAACCCCTCTGCGCGGGATCGAAGCGCGAGAAAATGGCCTCCAGGGTGCGTGCCTGCACGAGGTCGTCGCGCACGCCGCGGGAGAACGGCGGATAAGCCGATTCCGACGATTTCGGATCGGGAAAGACATTCGGTCCGTTCGGCCCCTTGTCCACGGCCGGCACACCGATCTCGGTGAGCCAGATCGGCTTCGATTGCGGCTGCCACGCGGTGGCGCCGGTCTCGACGCCGCCGACGCGCTCCACATGCCGGTTCGACCACCAGGAGACGAGATCCTTCTGACGGAAGACCCACGGCTTGTTGGTGGCGCCGTCGGTGATCGGGCGACGTGTTTGCGCCGCGCGCTCCGATGCATTGGCGTAGTACCAGTCGAAGGCCTCGCCGCTGCCGAGCCGCGTGCGCAGATAGTCCAAGTCGTAGATGCTGCGCGTGCTGGCTAGATCCGCATGAGCCGGGCCGTCGCGCCAGTCGGAGATCGGCGGGTAGTAGTCGATCCCGACCGCGTCGATGGCGCTGCTCGCGAACAACGGATCGAGGGGAAAGCGCACCTCGCTGCCCCCGCCCAGCACATGGGCGCCGTATTCGGTCCAGTCCGCCGCATAGACGATCTTGGTCGAAGCGCGAAGGATCGCGCGCACATCCTGCGCCAAGTCCCGCAGCCGCGCGACCGCCGGATACACGCCCGATGCGGAGCGCACGCGGGTAAGGCCGACGAGTTCGCTCCCCAAGATGAAGCCGTGGACGCCGCCCGCCTGCTCCGCCAGCGAAGCGTAGTGAAGCACGAAGCGGTTGAAGCCGTCACTGCGCGTGAACCATTGGTTCACCTGCGTGGCGGCAGCGCTCGTCCCATCGGGCGAACCGCTCTCCCCGGGTGCCGGATGGCAGGTGATGCGCCCGCGCCAGGGATAGGCCGGCTGCCCAGTGCCGCCGTAAGGGTCGGGCAGGCTGTTGCCGGCAGGCACGTCCATCATCACGAAGGGATAGAGCACCACCTCCAGGCCGCGATCTTTCAAATCTCGGATCAGCCGGATCACGGATTCGTCGGACGGCGTGCCGCCATAGGCCGGCGCCCCCTTCACGAGCGAGACCGCCTTCGCGCCCTCGCGCGTCAGCCCGGCCACGGACCACGCGGCGCCATCGGTGGTTTTTGTCTTCACGTCCACGCGCGGCTCGATGAGGCACGAGCCGGCGCGCAGATCGTCGCCGAACCAGCTTACCACGAGGGAGACGCGCTTCAGGTTCGGGCACAAGGCCTCCAGGGCGTCCAGCGACGCCGCAACGTCACTCGCGCGCTGCAACTGGTGGCGGTTTTCCGGCCGCGTCTTGCCGAGATCGAGCACCTGCATCACGGCCTGCGTGTCGTAGCCGAACTCGCTCGCGCCGGGGATGAGGCAGACGGCGCGGACCATACGGTTGAGCCCGTCGACGGGACGCACGACCTCGAAGGAGAATTGCGGCACGCGGTTGCCGAACTCGGCGAGCGGCAGGCGCTCGAACACCACGTAGGCCAAGCCGCGATAGGCCGGTGCATGATCCGCGCCTTCCTTGGCGACGATCAGCGGATCGGGATTTTGCGTCTCACTGCCCTTGTGCACCCGCATGGTGAGCGTGCTCAGATCGAGTTCGCGCCCATCGGCCCAGACCCGGCGAATGAACGCGATGCGCCCCTCGCACAGGCCCACGGCCAGATTGGCGAAATAGGAATAGGTGGTGGTGACGGTCTTCGGCCCGCCCATGCCCTTGCCGCCTTGAGCACCCCGGTCTGTGCTCGTGTTCACCACCTCCTCCAGGCGCGTCGCCCAGATGAGCTGGCCGCCGATGCGCGCGCGGCCATAGACCCGCGGGATCGGCGCGCCCTCCGTGGAGGTGAGCCCGTCGATGTCCTTGAGGCGCGGACCTTCCACATACTTGGTGTCGCTGCCGGAAAAGAGCGCGTTGTCGATGGCCGCACCCGCGAGAGCCCCGAGCGCACGACCCGCCATGGCGCCAATCGGCCCGCCGACCATGCCGCCTACGACCGAGCCTACGGTTTGAAGAACGATGGTGGCCATCAGGGTGCATCCGGAAAACGAAAGGCATGGGAGAGATGGCGGCGCCACCAGGGACGGAACGCGACTTCGGCCACCACCGCGCCGTCATGGGCGTGGATCATGGTGTCGGGCGAGGTCGCGATGGCACAATGCTTGGCCGGCAGGTTGTCGCGCCAGCGGAAGAGCAGCACGTCGCCGGCTGCGAAATGCGCAAGGTCGATCTCGACGAGATGCTTTCGCGCGGCGGCGACCAGCGTATCGGCTCCGGCCTCCGCCCAATCGGGCGAGTACGGCGGCGGCAGTTCCGGCTCCGCCCCCATGACCCCGCGCCACACGCCGCGCAGCAACCCGAGACAATCGCAGCCGACGCCTTTCAGCGAGGCCTGGTGACGATAAGGCGTGCCGATCCAGGAGCGGGCTTCGGTGATGATGAAGTGGGGTTTGGGCATGATGGTGCTCCCCTTCCCCTCGCGGGGAGAGATCGAGGGTGGGGCAGAAAGTCGGGCGCTGCGCCGGGCGCAAAACCGCGAGCGCTGCTACAGTATCCCCTCTCCCGTGTGGGAGAGGGGCAGGGGCGAGGGTGTGGCACTTCACCAGCAAAGCACCATTGCATCCGTAACAATATGGACGACACAGCACCTTATACTGCACCGGCCTTCCCTCACCCCAACCCTCTCCCACATGGGAGAGGGAGACGTGCTAGCTGGTTTACTCGCTCACCTGATTGCACCAGGCCACCCCTGCCCTTCCCCACAAGGGAGAGGCAAAAGCGTCCATCTTCACCGAAAGAAGCTCCCGCCATCCAATCCCGGCTCGCCCTGCTGCGGCATGCGGATGATGAAGTCGTTGCCGGGCATGTGCGGGAAGCCGCGGAAGTTCGCGACGTTGTCGAACTTCCTGCGGCACATGGCATGGGTCTTGTCGCAGCCCGCCGTCACGCGGAATGTGTCGCCAATCTTGATGGCTTGAGGCGCGCGCTGCCACAGGTCGAACTCGTCCGTGCCGTTGATGGCACGATGCACCTTGATCTCGACGGACACGCCTGCATTGTCGCCGGTGAGCCACGTGAGCTTGCCGGCATTGCACCATCCGTCCGCGAAGCCGATGCCGGACGCCGCGATGCTCAACGCACCGTCGGTGCGCGTCACCGTGCCCGTATCGGAATAGGCGGAAGCGGAAAGGTTGACGCCGCATTGCCCATCCCCGAGATCGGCCGAGCATGTGGCGCGGAAAAGCCGCCCGCGCTCTTCGTCGAAGCGGTGCATGAGGCCTCTCACCTCAGCGACGAAACTGCCGTCGGCGCGGCGGATCTCGCCGATGGAGCCGATGTCGAGCAGCACACGCTCGGCCACGTTGCTCCAGTTCACGAGCCAGGTCTCCACGCTCGCATCGTCGTAGAGGCCGGACGAGATGTCGTCCTCGGTCAACCCTGCGGAGACGAGCGCGCCGGCAACCTCGCCGCCGCCGACCGCGAAACCGAGTTCAACTGTCGCTTCCGCCGCCTCCAGCCCCGAGCGAGCGGCGTAAGTGGTGCCGCCAAAGGCAAGATCGCGGTCGTGGTCGGTGAAGCCGAAAGCGGTGCCATCGCGCCGGATGAGGCGCCAGCAATGGCACAGCGTCGTCGCTCCCTCGGTCAGATGGGCGGCGAGGTTTTCAGGGATGGTGCGCATGGAGATAAAGGCTCGGATGGTATCGATGATGATGTCTGATGTCCTACCCCCCACGTCATGGCCGGCCTTGTGCCGGCCATCCCGATACTGAAAGGCGAGGCGATTCAAACAACCGGGATCACCGGCACAAGGCCGGTGATGACGGGAGAGGCTTACCTTCCCCGCCTGCGGTTGTCAGGGATGACGCGTGAGAGCCTAAGGAACGATCTCGATCAGCGGGATCTGCGGGATGCCGCCGGCGTCGAAGGTGGAGAGGTCGATGTCGAGCTCGTCCGTATCGAAGCGCACCGGCACGTCGAAGGCGAAGCCCGCCGTGATGACGGCGCCGGCGGGCGGCGCGGCGGCAAAGGTCACGATCCCCGTGGCAGGATCGCAGTTGAAGCCTAAGCCCACCGTCTGCTCCACCCCGTTCACAGCCACCCGCACCGTGCCGCCGACCGGCTTGGCAATGGTGCGGGTGTAGGGTGCGAAGGCGGAGCCATAGGCTTTCACCAATTGAAAGCTGCGCTCCGCGCCGGTGCCGGTGCCGATAAGCTGGTCCAGCGGCGTCGGCTCCCGCGAGGGCTGGCCGGAGCGCCAGTCGGTGCGGTCGCGGAAGCGGAAGCCGTAGAGCCGGCCCCGCCGCTCCTCGAAGAAGGCGATCACCGCGTGCAGGGCATCGACGGTCCTGACGCCCAATCCCGCATCGTAGCGGCGGCGCGAGCCGGCCCAGCGGCTGTTGCGGTGCTCGCGGCCCGACGCGAGCGTGACGATATCGGTCCGCCGTACCGGCCCGCCCCGGCTGCCGAGGCCGACATCGAGCGGAAAGCGGACCTCGTGGAAGTCTGAGGCCATGGGGACATCCTAAAGGTTGAAACGAAAGAACCGGGGTGGCGTTGACGAGGCGCAAGCCATTCAACACGGAGGCGGCCCGCGATGAGCAATGCTCCCAACGACCTCGCGCAGGATTTCCCGGACAAGGTCGACCGGATCCACCAGCTGAAGACGAGCAACAACCGTTTCGCGCGGCTCTATGACGAGTACGACGAGCTGAACCGCACCATTCACCGGATCGAGACCCGGGTGGAGCCCAAGCCCGAGGATGTCGAGGAGGAGCTGAAGCGCCGCCGCCTGCAGATCAAGGACGAGATCATGGCGATGATCGAGGGCACCGGCGCCTGAGCGCCCTCACATCCCGCGCTGGCCCCGCGCAACCGCCCGGGCGAGCGCGGCGGAGACCTGCGCCTCGGAGCGGCGGAAGCTCTCCGCATCCGGGGTCGTGACGTTCACGGTCACCGAGACCGGCCGCCCTCCCCCGCCGCCCCGCACGCCGAGCCGCCCGTCCGACCCGCGCGCCAGCGGCATCACGGCCTCTGCCCCCTGCTCGCCCATGAGGCCGAGACCGCGCCCGAGCGGAAAGTAAGTCGGAGCGCCGACCACCCCGCCCTTGGCGAACGGCATCAGCATGCCGCGCGAAAGCACGCCGCCTTTGGCGAGAGCGGGACCGCCTGCACCAAACAGAGAACCGAGAAGAGACGACAGCCCGCCGCTTAGGCTTTGCCCTGCGCCTGACAGATCAGGCCCCATCGGCAGCGAATTGCCGAACAAACCTGCCATCAGTGTTTGCAGACCACGACTGAGCGCCATTTGTAGTGGAGCCATCGCCGAGCGGAGCGCGAATTCTGTGAATGACTTGCGTACGTCTTTTAGAACGTTATCAAATTTCTTGCCTTCCGAGATGTTCTTGGCGAAAGCATTGGAGAGGGATTCACCAAACCGTTCGGAGAGGCCGATGAGGGTATTGAGCTGGCGATCCGTCTGGCCTTTTTTGCCCAATGGATCGTCTATCTTCTGCAAGTCCTTGTCCGTCATATGAGCCTCAATAACCATCAAACATATTCAAATGTGCGTCTCAGCCCTAACCGTCATTGGTTTGGCTGGGCGTGCGCAGTCACGCCACGACATGGAGTTGCCGCGAACGTCCGACCCTCGTGTCAACAAGGCTATCGACGAGTGCTATTCCGATGCATTGAGGATCATCTATACGGCACCGCCTCGCACAGCCTCGGAGTACCGCGCTCAACAGTTTTTCAAGGCGAGCATGAAGGCCAAGGGTCACGAACTTTGAAAGATCGAAGCGCAATGGACACCGGATCGGTCTTATTACCCGAGCAACGCACGACAAAGCTCGGCATGCTTCGTCGGACATCTCTTTGCATGCTCCTGACGAGTGCCTTGGCCGCCTGTGTCAGCACTCCGCCCACTTCGTTCTACTTCAAGATACCCGGGCTCAGTTCGGACCAATGGAGCCGCATCCAGAAAGAATGCGCTTATGATGCGGAAAAGGCGACTGCATCGGCCAATCCAAAGACGGCGTTCGAATATACCTGGAGGCAAATCTTCATCATGTGCGCCGAGCTAAGAGGAGCGACCTTCGTCGGAAGACTGAGGATCTCGGATAACGAGTGGGAGCGTCTATCGGCGTCATGTGAGGAGGAGGCCCGCAATGCAGCCGCCGGACGCCCATCCTCTCGGGAGCGGGACGAGATGAAGGAAGATCGTAAAGTTGAATGCCTCAGGCGCAATGGCGTTGTGTTCAACCGATCCCTCTTTCCGTAAAGCCGCGCTCATCCGGAAACGCCGTCATCAATCGCCCGAGGTCTCTACGTAAAACGGGCTCCGTTCTTCGCCCGCCATGCAATCCTTCCCAGGCCGACAGCAGCTCGCGCGGCGTCGCGCGCCAGAAGTCTTGTGGGCTCCATCGCAAGATCCCTAATGCCAGCGTCAGCGCATCGTCCCAGGGGAAGGCGCATGGCTCGCGCTCGCCTCCTGGGATAACGGAGGGTTTGGCGTTGCCTCACCTCCGCCGAAGGTCATGACGAGAAGATCGGCCAGCGCCGCCGCCACGGGCTCGACACCGTCGTGCAGCGGCAAGCTCGCCACCTCCGCGTCGCTCATCGCATGACCGCCGCCGCGCAAGGCGACGGCGAGCAACGTGAGCAGGTCACGGCTCGACAGGCGCCCGGTGCCGAAGCGCTCCGTGAGCGCCATGAGGTCCTGCACGCCGAAGGCATCCTCCAGCTCCGTGAGGGCGCCGAGGGTGAGGCAGAGGGTGTAGCGCGTGTCGCCGAGCTGCAGCGCCACCTCGCCCCGTCGTCTGTTGGGCATGTGTTTCTTTCCTCTTTGTCGGGTGTCGTTCCCGGCCGGAGCGCAGCGAAGGGGAAGGGAATCCATTCACGCCGTCAGTGCCATGGACCCCCTTCCCGCACTTCGTGCGCCGGGGATGACAGTGGTCAGATGGCCACGAAGGCGAGCGCGCCGGCGGATTCGAACGCCATCTCGAACGTCACCTCGCCCGCATGGTCGCCGCGATATTCCAGGCTCGTGATCTGGAACGGGCCCTCGATGCGGCCGAAATCGGGAATGACGATCTGGTAGGCGAGAATGTCACCGTCGAAGAAGACCTGGCGCATGCGTGCATCGGAGGCTTCGTCCTTGAACACGCCGGAGCCGGAGATCGAGGCGCGGCGCACGCCGACGCCGGCCAGAAGCTCGCGCCAGCGCCCGGCGGATTCCGCGTGCGTCACGTCGACGGTCTCGGAATTGAAGGCGATCTGGCGCGTGCGCAATCCCGCCACAGTCACGAAGGCATTGCCGCCGTCGCCGATCTTGATGAGCAGATCCTTGCCCTTCTGAGCAGGCATGGGATGTCCTTATGTTGGTTGAGTAGATTTAGAAATTTGTATGGGGCGCTCTTCCCTCCCCCTGTGGGGAGGGGGTGCCGCGCAGCGGCCGGTTGGGTGTGGTCCAACCGGGTGAGGACTTCATCCAGCACTCACCACGTCATCACCGGCCTTGTGCCGGTGATCCCGATTGTTTGAGGCTCTTCGCTTTTCTGATCGAGATGGCCGGGACAAGCCCGGCCATGACATGGTTTTGCTATAGTGCAGCCGTGACAATGCGCAGTGTTCTGACTTTACCACCCGCCCCTGCTCCTCACCGCAAGGGGAAGGGAGAATCACAGCACCTCCGTCACCGCGCGCAGGTTTAAGCTGACGCGGGCGAGGCCGGAATCCTTGTCGCGGACGGAGGTGAGCTCCGTGACGCGCAGGTTGACGAGGCGGTGGCCGTCGAGGGTGAGCGATGCATCGTCGAGGATCGCGAAGAAGCGATCCGCAACCATCAACGCCGTACGCGCGCCACCCTTCTCCGACCAGATCACGACATCGACGCTTTGCGCATGGCCGCGGTCGAGATCGGTGGACCAGTCCTCGGCCTTCACGTCGCCGAAGAGCGCATAGACCGGTTCGGCCCCGCGCGGCGGCTCGTCGTAGAGGCGTAAAGATCCGCCCATAAGCGCGCGGAGTTCCGCGTCTCCTGAGGCCACGTCGACGATCGCGCGGCGCAGGGCAAGGACCGGGCTCGTCATGCCCTCACCTCCTCGACGAGGCAGACGAGATCGCGCTTCGACCCGTCCGGATCGGAGGCCGCGCGAATAGCGAAACGGCGCAGGCCAGCGGTGAGCCGCATGGCGCCCGTCACACCCTCGCGATAGCGCAGGGTGATGCGGTGCGTCAGGCTCTGTTCGGGCCGGTCGGCACGCACGCGCTCATGGCCTGAGAGCATCTCGATGGCGCCCCAGAGTTGCGGCCCTGGCGCATAGGAGCGGATGACGCCTCCGAAGCCGTCGGGCCGCTCCAGCGGTAACTCGAGCACGAACTGGCGCGACCGCGCGCCGATGGAAATCGATTTGGTTTTCATGGAAGTGTCTTTGAATGGGGCAGTGCCCGATTGAAGAACTCTCGACCTCATCCTGAGGAGGTCGAGCCAAGAAAGACGTGGATGGCCGGAACAAGCCCGGCCATGACGAGGATGGTGTCATCCCGGGGCCGCGCAGCGGAGCCCGGGATCCATAACCGCTGACGGTGTAAGAAGAGGCGTGACGCTGATCGCCCCTACTTGATGCGCCGTGGTTATGGATTCCCGCCTGCGCGGGGATGACAGTGGAGGATGATCGTCAAAGCCGCACCCGCTGAAACGGCGCCACGAGAGCCAGCGCCTCGGACGGCAGGATCTGCTCGCCCAAGACGTCGCCGCGATTCTCGAACCAGTGCGCCACGAGGATGCGGATAGCGAGCTTCAGGGTTGCAGGCACCGCCTCCGCCGCCGTGCCGAAGCCGGCGCGCAACGCGATGGAGATGCCGTTGCAGGACTTTCCCGGCTCCGGCGCATCTGCAACGACGATGCGCGGCGGGTCGCTCAAGGCATCCGCCTCGAAGGCATCGTCCGGCAACTCGGTGGCCACGCCTGCTGCATCCGTGATCCTGACCGCATCCACGGCGATGAGCGGGGCAAGCGGCAGCAGCACCACTCCGTCGCGGGGCCAACGGTCGAGCACCACGCGCCAATGCTGCTCGATGAGGATCCGCCGGGACGCCGCCTCGATCGTGAGCCTGGCCGCCTTGATGAGGCCTGAAATCAGGTCATCCTGCGCGGCGTCGTCCTCATCGACGCGCAGATAGGCCTTCATCTCGGCGAGCGCGATGGGCTCGACGGCGGGGCCGCTGACGAATATGGGAATCATCGGAACAAAGGATCCTTGTGCTGTCATGAAACGTCTGATCACGCTCTGCTTCGCGCTGTCGCTGTCCGCGACAGGCGCCCACGCCATCGTCGGCGGCCAGCCCGATGAGGGTCCGCTGTCGCGCCAGAGCGTGATGGTGTTGAGTTCGAACGGCGGCGTGTGCAGCGCCGTGGTACTGGCGCCGGATGTGGTGCTCACCGCCGCCCATTGCGTCACGGGCGCTGCCGAGCACCGGGTCCATTTCCGCGACGAGGGCGGCGAGCCCGTGCTGATCGTGCCCGCCGCGAAGACCGCTCATCCCGGCTACAACGCGAAAGCCATCGAGACGCGCAAGCGCTCCATCGATCTTGCCCTCGTGCGTCTTCCCGAGCCCCTGCCCGCGCGGTTCGAGCGGGCGACGCTCAGCGCCGCGAAGGTGCCCGAGAACACGTTCGTGACCGTCGGCGGCTATGGTCTTGCCCGCGAAGGCGACGCCAAGAGCACCGGCACCTTCCGCACCGCGTCGCTGACCGCCGTCGAGCCCTATGGACCGAGCAGGATCCTGCTCTGGGCCGAAGGATCCGGATCGGCCAGCGCTTGCCAAGGGGATTCCGGCGGGCCGATGGCGTCCGGAGCGACGGTCGCGGCGATCACAAGTTGGGCAGCGCCGGCCAAGGGCCGAAGCTGCGGAGGCCTGACGCAGGGCATCCTCGTCGGACCGCAGCGCGAATGGATCGACAGGATCCTGAAGGGCTGGAACCGAGCGGCGTTGTGGAGCGGCAACGGGTTTTAGAAATTCATAATGTAACGGAACTATCCTCGTTGCAGACGTCTTGCCTCAAAAAGGTCCCTCCTTCACGGCATCATCATTCCATGCGCGCATTGCCGATCCTCGCTCTTGCTGCCTTTACGCTCATTGCAAGCCCGGCCTGGGCCATCCTGCAGGGCTCCACCTCCAGGGATCCGAACGGCTTGCGCCGCTCCGTGGTCTCCATCGAGAATTCCCTCGGCGAGCTCTGCTCGGGCGTGATCGTCGGGCCCGATCTCGTGCTGACGGCAGCCCATTGCGTGATCGACCGCGCCGCCTATCGCGTCACCGCGCTCAACCGGGCCCTCCGGCCCCAGCGCTTCAACGTCGCCGCGCTCGCGATCCATCCGACGTTCGTGCCCGGCACCACGCCGCGCACGCAGCCCGGCATCGATCTCGCTGTCGTCAAACTCGACCGCCCCCTCGGTCCCGACTTCTTAGCTCTCGACCCGGCTCAGGCAGGACGCATCGATGTGGGCGATCAGGTGACGATTGCCGGATACGGCGTGCTCTCGGAGCGGGCCCGGGGCACGGCCCGGACGCTGCGCCAGACCAATCTCGTGTCACTCGGCCCCATCGAGGTCGCGAACCGCGTTCTCATCGTCGCCGACAGGAACCGGCTCGCCGAGACCACGGGGGCCGGCGCCTGCCGCGGCGATTCAGGGGGGCCGATCCTCGCCGCCACATCGAGCGGCTATCAGCTCTACGGCATTACGAGTTGGTCCAGCGGCGCCTTGCGCTCGCCCAGGCCGACCGCATGCGGCGGCCTCACCGCAGTGACTCCGGTGGTGGAGCACCTGCGCTGGATCTTGGGCAACATGCAGAGCCTCAACGGCGTGTGGACGGGAAATTGATGCAACGCGTGTTCCCTCCCCCTTGTGGGGAGGGATTAAGGGTGGGGGTGTGAGCGATAGCCTGTGAAGGTCTTGCGCCAACACCCCCACCTCCAACTCCTCCCCACAAGGGGGAGGAGAGCAAGCGCGACACTTCTCTACGCTGCAAACTTCAACAGCTTGATCGCCGCATAATCCTGCACGCCGCCGCCCACACGCTTGGTGGTGTAGAACAGCACATAGGGCTTGGCGGAATACGGGTCGCGCAGCACGCGCATGCCCGTGCGGTCAACGATGAGGTAGCCGCGCTTGAAGTCGCCGAACGCGATGGCGCAAGCATTCAGCGCAATATCCGGCATGTCCTCAGCCTCGACCACGGGGAAGCCCATGAGGGTTGCCGCCTGGCCGATGCTCGCGGGCGGCGCCCAGAGATACTGGCCGTTGTCGTCCTTGAAGCGGCGGATCGCGCTCTGCGTCTTTCGATTCATCACGAAAGCGGCGTTCTGGCGGTAGCCGGACTTCAGCGTGTAGATCAGGTCCACCAGCACGTCGGACGGGTTCTCGACCGGGAAGGTCGCGCCGCCGGTATTCACCGTGCCGAGGCGGCCCCATTCCCAGATTTCGTTCTCCACGGTATCGGCGGCAAGAAAGCCCTTCGGCTTGTTGACGCCATCACCGTTGACGAAAGCTGTGCTTTCCTGCTCGGCAAAGGCGGATTCGACTTCCTCGGCGATCCAGCTGTCGATATCGACCACCGCATCGTCGAGCAGGGTCTGCGTGGCCGCCGGCATGGCGTAGAGTTCCATGGCTGGGAAGCTCATCTCGGAGAGCGTGGGGCTTGCCGTCTGCGGCCGCGCTGCCGTCTCGCCCACCCAACCGGTGGCAGGGCCAGTGGTGGAGAAGGCGCGCTTGTATTGCCCGCCTGAGATCACCCGCACCGACGCAATGGCGCGGATCGGCGATACATTGGAAAGACGGCGCAGCACCTCGCGCTCGACATTGTCGGGCACGAGATAGCCGCCATCGGGGCCGGAGCCTGCCGAGAGCGCCTTCTCCTCCAGCCGCTTGAGGCCAGCGGCCTCGCCGGTGCGGACATAGGAGTGAAACGCCGCCTTGTGCTCGGCCTGGGCCGGGTCGCGCGGGGTGTCAGTGCCGCCTCCCAGAGGCGGGCGGGAGCGGTCGAGGGCGAGACGGTCGAGACGGCGCTTGGCGTCATCGAGGGCGGTGTCGATGCGGACGAGCTTTTCGTCCGTCACCACGTCGCTCGTGAGTCTGGTCTCGATCTCGGACAGGCGCGTGTCGTTAGCATCCTTGAAGGCTTCGAAGGCGCGGGCGAAATCATCGAACGCCGAGGCGACATCGTCGGACACGGCTTTGGTTTCAACAACGGGAATCATCACAATCCATCAATTTGAAAGAACAGCTTAGGAAATGAGCATCGGATGGACCCGAAAAGTGGGATCCACTTTTCGGTCCGATGCTCCAATAAAAAAGGCCTCCGAGTGGCGGGCCCGTTGTTTCCCGGTGAGGGGAATAGAGGTCCCTGACCTCATCCTGAGGAGCCGCGTGAGCGGCGTCTCGAAGGAGGCTCCAGAGAGCACTGGAGACGCCCTGATGCCCGGACAAAGTCCGGGACCTCGAGACGGTCACTGCGTGACCTCCTCAGGATGAGGGCTTAGTGTCGACGCTTCAGCGGCGGCGGGTCGTGCGGCGGACCGGGCGCGTGTTGGCCTGCACCGTATCGGACACGGCTGGACCGGCCGCAGCACCGATGGCACCACCGGCCACGGCACCGACGGGACCGGCCACCGCACCGACGCCGGCGCCGACGGCCGCACCGCCCACTCGCTCTTCCGTGGTCGTGCAGGCCGCAGCCGCAAGGCCGAGGAGCGCAACGAAAGCAAGCTTCTTCATGAGAACCTCCGAGACAAGCGAAGAACAGACACCTCTCGCGTGAGGAAAGGGCCCGCAGCCTCCGCGCTCTTGCGGGCTCTCAGGTAACGCGCTCCCACGGACAAGGTTCAGGAAAACAATCTGACGGCGGCACTGCGAATGTGGGCCGCAAGCTTCGGGGGCACTTGCTTCACGGTTTCGACCCGTGCGCCGGGCAGCATCGGAAAGGTCACGACCGAGATTTCCCACAGGTCGAGCCGCTCCAGGCGCCGCAACCCGGTCGGCCTCTCGGCCCTCGCGCGCTCGACGCGAAAGCCGATGGAGAGCCCGTCGACGGCACCGTCACGCATGAGCGCATGGATGTCCCGCGCCCGTTCGACCGCGAGGTTGAGCCGGCCGCGCACGCGCAATCCACGCAGGTCCTCCGCAATGGAGAGCCAGCGCCCGATGGGCTGCGCCGGATCGTGCTGCCACAGCAGGCGAATGTGGGGTGTGCCGCGCTTCCTGAGGCTGTCACGAAAGGCGCCCGGCATGACCACGTCCTTGCCGAGATCGGCCTCGCCGAACAGGCTGGCATAGCCTTCGAACACGCCATCAGTGTCGACGCCGCTCAGGGACTCGGGAAGGAACTTGCACTCACGGACGGTCGGTACAGCCGCCGTCATCGCGCGGCTCCGCGCGCCGATTTGGGCGGCTTCACGTCGAGCTTTTCGAGCTGGCGCACGAAGTCGCGGAAGACGAGAGTGGCGCGGATCTGGCTCTCCCGTGCGGCCTTCGGCTTGCGCGGCGCGCGGGATGAGAGGCGGGTCATGAGGGATCTCCCGAATGGCGGCGGTTGAACAGGGACAGCTCGCGCACGAACGCATCGAACCGGCGGTTGGCCGCGAACAGGTCGCGCAGGGTCATGGCAAGCAAGGCGGACGCCCCGCTGGCCCAGACGAACAGGGCCAGATGGGCAAGATCCCCGCGCCGGATGACGGCCTCGGTGATCTGATCAAATGAGTTCATGATTTGTTCTCGCAAAAAACTCCGTTGAGTGATGGTGAGAAAGGCATTGTCTTTCCGAAAGCTCTCAATGAGCGCCGTCATCCGGGACGGAGTGCAGCAGAGATCCGGGATCGTCAGCAGGATAGAGCGCTCACTCCCTCTCCCTGAGGGTTGGGGTGAGGGGTTAGTGTCCGCTCCGGATAGACCTGTAACCCCTCACCCGCGCCTGAAGGCGCGACCTCTCCCTGAGGGAGAGGTGAGCCGGCGCCACACTCGTCACGCGATCCCGAATCTCCGCTATGCTGCGTCCGGGATGACATCCACCACGTCATGGCCGGGCTTGTCCCTGCCATCCCGATCCTGAAAGGCACGGCGTTCCACATCATCGGGATCACCGGCACAAGGCCGGTGATGACGGCCAATATGAACAAGCACGACGCGGATTACTGTCTTCCCTTGCCATCTGCAACACGCCCATATCCCACCGCCTCACGCTTCTCGTCGTCGCTGAGAAACGCCGCCGCCGATACGCGCCGCCAGAGGCTTTCGCGTTCGTCGGCCAGCGCCTCGATGGCATCGAGATCGGGCTCGAGGGTAAGCGTCTCGCGATAGGCCGGAGCGAGCCAGTGGGCGAGCGCCTCGGCCGTGCGCTTCACCAGCGGGATCACCGTCTGGCGGTAGAAGGCGCGGTTGGCTTCCGCGTAGTTGGCGTGTGTGCTGTCGCCGGGCAGGCCCAGCAGCAGCGGCGGCACGCCGAAGGCAAGTGCGATCTCCCGCGCGGCGGCGGCCTTGGCTTCTACGAAGTCCATGTCCTTCGGCGAGAGCGAGAGCGGCTTCCAGTCGAGCCCGCCCTCCAAAAGCAGCGGGCGGCCCGCATTGCCGGCACCCTGATAATTGGTTTCCAGCTCACTCTTGAGCCTGTCGAACTGCGCATCGGTGAGCGTCGCGCCACCGACCACGAGCGCACCGGAGGGCCGCGCCGCATTGTCGAGGAGCGCCTTGTTCCAGGCGCCCGCTGCGTTGTGGATGTCGAGCGCCGTGGCGGCCGCCTCCATGGGCGATAAACCATAATGGTCGTCCGCCGGATGGAACAGCGTGAGATGCAGGATCGGCGCCAATGCCTCGTCGCGGATCGGAAAGCGCACAGCCTGCGTGCCGACCGTATATTCGTACGCGGCGGGCCAGCCGTCGGCATCCGGCACCACGCGCATGCGGTCGGGGCGCAACGCGTGCAGCTCATGCGGCGCGCCGTCGAGACTCACAGCCTCCAAATAGGCGTTGCCGGACACCATCAGGTGCCCGTAGAGGCTCTCGAGAAAACGCTGCCCGCCCTCCCGCGCATTGGGCCGCGACAGCAGCGACAACAGCGGATGCGACGGAAGCTCCCTCCCCTCGCTCATGAGCACCAGCGGCAGGGACGCCGCCGCCTCGCTCACCAGCCGCACGGCGCGGTGCACGATGGCGTTCTTCTGAAATCCCTCGCGGGAGAGCGCCGCATAATCGCGCGGCGTCCACACCGGGCGCCCGGCGACGTAGAGCGCAACCGCGCCGTGCGCACGCGAGGCCTTGGCCTCCGGCGGAGCCTGGAGCCAGCGGGTCAATCGGTTCAGCATGAAAGGGTCCTGCCAAGAGGGCATTAGGAGGTGAAGGGCGTAAAGTGTGGGAACTGCGAGAATGACACCCTGCCCGTCATCCCCGGACTTGTTCCGGGGATCCACGTCTTCTCGCGCTGCAGTTCTAAAGACATGGATGGCCGCAACGAGTGCGGCCATGACGAGGTGTCGTTTTCAGCAAGCACCACAATCGAACTGCCTGCCGTGGCTTCAAACTGCCGATAACTTCCGCAGCCGATGACCGCAAAGGATGCAGGTTTCGTGCATACGTCATTGGCCGGTCACATACCCCAGGGTAATCTCGAGGTGTTGCAGGGGCATCCGGCGACATTCACGCGCCAGCCGGGCTGCTTTCCCCGGACCGGCTGGCGCGACCATCAGATTCAACAGGGCTCTGCCGTCCTTCTCACCTAGGAGGACGGCACGAGGCAGATGGCGGGGCGGATCGGCACGGATGGACTGCTATCCGCCCCAGCCCTGCAGTCATGATCTTCACGACAATGTCGACGGCGTGGGCTCGATATCCTTCCGAGATAACGCTGGCGCAAAAGGCTCACCTCATCAGGAGCCTTGAGGATTGTCTGCAACGGCATAGCTTATGCGGCGTGGCTGCACATGTTGCCCCTACGGTAGCCACGGCGCCCCGGCCGGAGATGTGCGTGAACACTACCCTTCGGCTGGGGCGTTCTTTTCCAGCAGTACTCGTCCCTCCCTCGTCATCACCGGCCTTGTGCCGGTGATCCCGATGATGTGGAACGCCGCGCCTTTCAGGATCGGGATGGCCGGGACAAGCCCGGCCATGACGGAAAGGTCTCACCTGATCGCATCACCTCTCCCGTTAGGAAGAGAGGCGCCTACAACACCCGCACCCGCGGCTCTCGCCGTTCGCGCAGCATCAGCTCGGTGAGCGCCCAGACCAGCGCATCCATGCGGTCGGGCGAGCGGCCAGAGGTGAGGCCCCCGGGGCCGAAATCGCAGAGCTCGTCCTCCAGTTCCGGCAGCGCGCCCACATGGCGCACGCGGTTCTGCGCGTAGAGCACGGAGACCGGCTCGGCGCGCAGGTATTTGCCGCGCGTGGCGCGCACGCTTACCACGGGCACGGACGGGTCGACCTCGCGGATCACGTTGCCCACCATCTCGCCGCCCTGGTTCGTCTCGACCACGAGCGCATCGGCCTGCAGCCTTCGATACAACGCCACAGCCTTCGAGGCCCATTCGGGCGGCTTCAATCCTGAGGCGGTCGCATCCTCCAGCACATAGGTCATGCCGCTCTCATTCACACCGGCTGCAACGATCCCGCAGGCATCCGCCCGCTTCGATGAGGAGGCCGGCGGATCGACCGCCACGACGATGCGCATGAGCGATGGCGCCGCGTCGATGCGATTGCTCTCGATGACGTCGCGCGTCCAAAGCGCATCGAGACGATCCTCGATGATGTCGCCGTCGAGTTCCTGCCGACCAAGACGCGTGCCCGCATAGCGACGCACCACCGTGTCGAGAAAGGCCGGCGCCAAGTTCTCCGCATTCTCGGCGGTCCGCATCCGCGACACCGCCACTGACGGATCGGCGAGGAAGCGCTTCAGGATCGGAATCGGGCGCGGCGTGGTCGTCACCATCTGGCGCGGATGAGCGCCGAGGCGCAGGCCGAACTGCAGCATGTCCCAGGTCTCCTCCACGTGCCGCCACTTGGCGAGTTCGTCCGCCCAGGCGGCCTCGAATTGCGGGCCGCGCAACGAATCCGGATCTTCAGCCGAGAATACCTGTGCCACCGTGCCGTTCGCCCATTCGAGCTTGCGCAGCGATGGCGACCAGGTGGGGCGCTCATGCCGCGCATGGACGGCGAGGATGCCGGCAGGCCCCTCCACCATCACGTTGCGCGCATCGGAAAAAGTTTCCCCGACAAGCGCGATGCGCCGCGAGGCGCTGGTCCCGAAATCGGGATCGCCCAGGGCGATGCCGCGCACCCATTCGGCGCCGGTGCGGGTCTTGCCCGCGCCGCGTCCGCCAAGGATGAGCCAGATCGTCCAGGGGTCGTGCGTCCGGGCAAGGCCCGGCAGGCGCTGCTCGGGCCGGCAGCGCATCGGCCAGAAGCGGAGAATGCTGTTGAGTTCGCTCTCAGACCAGGAGTCCGTCGCGTCCGCGAGCCTCCTCCTCCGCGATAACCCGGTCAAGATGGCGAGCAAGCTCCTCGCGGAGTTCGTGCAGGCTGCGCCGGGGTCTGTTGTCATGGGGCTCGGTGTCATCGAGCGTTGAACTTTCCTGTTCCACAAGCGCCCGGGCGGCTGCGAGAGTCTTCGCATAAGACGCGAGCCTGCGGGCCGTCTTGTCGTGATCCTTGGCTTGGCCCCTGCGCTGCTCGTCCATGAGCGTGTCGATCTGCACCCGCGTGGCCTGCGCCAGCGCGCGGGCCGCATCGTTCACCGACGCGACGGCAGCCTTGGCGATACCCGCCATGCCGCTCTCGTTCTTCGCGGCCTTGCTCAGGGCATTCTCGTTCAGGGCCACATCGCGCGACGGCCAGCCCCAGCGCTGGCGCAGCCGCACGAAGGTGCCTGCGCTGACGCCGAGAAAGGTCTGGATGTCGGGCAGATGCTTGTCCGGCTCACGGGCATAAATCTCCCAGGCCTGCTGCCTCTGCTCGTCCGCGATTTCAATTCTCTGACGCATTGGGAAATAGCCAACAAAAAACCGCCCAAGCGGGGGCGCCGGGCGGTGGAGGTTTTGTCCGACGCGGTGAATGCGGGTGGGGGCTCTTCATTCACACTTCGTCAGTGTTCTTGTTTTGTACTCTAAGAGCGTTACGCTGTCAAGATGGATTCTTACCTTTCAAGCAGGGTGGCTGTTCAAAGCCTTACAAGCTCGTCCACAGATGTTCTAAAAGTATGAGGAAAATAAGGATAATGTGACGTCCCTAAGGGACTAAAGTCAGAACAAGTGCGAGATGAACAAGAAACGGTCTTCGGCTTATGGAGACGAAGGTCTCCCTGGCATGCACGAAATCCAACAGATTTGGAACATCCTGGAAGGGGAGCAGCCTTTAGGGTCGGCCCTGCGCAGGAACGACGTCCGGAGAAGGCAGTCCACGCCCTTGGCGGCTCGGCGCTACGGTTCAACATGGCGATATTCTTAGATCGAGTTTAAATCGAACCGATCTCTCCGCTTCGGATCACTCAAAAGTGCGCTTCACTCCGCCGACTAGGCCAAGGACAAGAACGACTGCCTTATATAAGACAGCAAGCAAGCGCGTGCTCTCCTACCATGCGGATGGTTCTGGCAAAGGCAAGGCTGTGGCGATTGCCACTCTCTCCAAGAACCTTGCTGTGACCTACAAGGATTTTTTCGTCATCTAAAGCTGCTACCTTCCCAAGACTTGTCAGGGAGGTGCGGAGACCCGCCCCTCAGATTAACCTGACATCCACCGCGATCATCTCGTGATCCGACACCGCCCTGCCCTGCTCGTCGACAGCCGGGATGATCTGCGGGGTGCTGGCCTCGACGCCGCGCACGACAATCCAATCAAGCTTGCCGAAGGGCGGTTCGTGCTTGTTGGTCGGGCCAGGCGTCTGCGTCGGCAAAGCCATGTTGGCGTGCCGCCATTCGAACCCAGCCTCGCGCAGGTCGGCGAAGAGCGGCTCGTAGCACTCGGGCGCTTCCAGCAGAAGATGCCGCGCGTCCTCGCCGCGCGGCAGGGCCTTGGTGTTGAAGTCGCCGCCGATGATGCAGGCCTCTCCGGGGGCAATATTATCAAGCGCGCAACAGAGCCCTGATCTGCGCCTGACGGTCGGCAGGATCGGTCTTGCTTTCCAGATGAGTGCTCACGATCCAGAGCGGCCGGGGAGCCTGCGCCACGCGGGCGGCGAGCGCCATCCGTCCGCCCATGCGTCTTTGCAAGCCGTTGATGCCGGGAAACCACAGACCGTTCTCCTCGAGAGGGATCAGATGCGGCCGCGTTAGGGCAAGGCCCGTCACGATGGCATTGCCGTGCAGACCATGGGTGTTGCTTTGGCCTGCGCATTGCTCAACCTCGTCGGCGCTGCCGAGGTCGAGTTCCACGAACTCGACCCCGTAGAGATAACCCTCCCCCGACCCGGCGATCAGGTCGCGGATAGTGTGCGCGTTGCCGGATCGCGCCGTGCCGAGATCGACCTCGCTCAACAGCGTGACCTGCGCGCCCGCCTGCTCCATGAGGTGCCGGGCCGCCCGCCTGTCTTTCAGGCGCTGCGCGTTGAACGCCGCGATCCGGAGTGAACCGGGCCACGGCTGCGGATCGGCGGCCGGACCCTGCTCGACGGCATGCAGGGCGGGAATGCGTTCGATCAGGGTCCCGTGAGCAGCCTGCCGCTGCTGCGCGGAGGCCTGTCGGGCCTCCTCCAGCACGGCGCCGTCGGGTGCTGCGAGATCGAGCACGACGCGGTCGATCAGGGAGCGCATGGTCAGGCCTTCAAAAAACCGTCATGGGCCGTCTTCATGATAGGGCAACGCCGATTTCCGAAGAATCGACGGTCAAGAAAATTTTAGCTTGGCCTTAGGAACTCTCGGATTACTCACGCGTTATGTAGCCGCAATAAGCTTAGCCGGGGAGAGGGCCCATGATGTTTTGGGCTGTCGTTGTCGCGCTCGTTTCGGGCGCGTTTGCCTATGCGGGCGATCTGTCTTCCACGCTTGTCAGCTTCGCCGAGATCATCGGCGTCGTCGCACTGTTCACCCTGATCTGCGCCGCTGAGGCCTTCAGCATTCCGAAGGCAGCATCCTTCGACAAGAACTCCGTTCAGACTGAGTCCTGATCGACCTGAACGGTTCAGACGTGCGGATTCGCACCTTGGGTCTGGAAACTTGACCCTGGGCCATAGTGGGTAGATTGCTCACGCTGCGAAACCGTGATTATGTTTCACATTATGAACATGCCCAACCCGGCCCTAGCCGGATCCATCGACATGGAGCAGCTCACAAGCGATCTTGTGGCCTCGATCTCCGCCAGCCCGCGGGGAGCGTTGAACGACGCCCTGCAGCAAGCACTCGCCCGCACGGTCGAAGCGAAGGTCAATGCCCAGCTTTCGGTGGTGCTTGAGGGCATCGGGGATGCCTTCTATTCCCTCGATGCGCATTGGCGCTTCAGCTATATCAACCGGGCTGCGGAAACCTATTTCGGCCTTCCCCGCCAGGCGATGCTCCACAAGGTCATCTGGGACATGTTTCCCGAATCCGAGGGTACCGACCTGCGCCACCGCTACGAGGAGGTGTTTCTCTCCGGCGGACCCCTGTCCTTCGAGACGGAAGCGGTCGGACGCCCCGGGCGCCACCTGGAATTCCACGTCTTCCCCTATAACGGCGGTATCGGCGTCAGCTTCCGCGACTGGACGGAGCGCCGGCGGGCCGAGGATGAGCTGCGCGCCAGCGAGGCGCGCCTGAGCGCGCTGGCCAACAACGCGCCGACCTGCATGTTCTACCAGACGAGCCATTCCCCGTCCTACCAAGCGCGCAAGGTGCTCTACGTCTCGAAGACCTGCGAGAGGCTCACCGGCGTGCCCGCGGAGGAGGCGCAGTCCAACCCCGATATGCTCTACAGCCTCGTCCTGCCGCAGCACCGGGAGCGCATGCTCGCGCGGCGGCTGGAGAGCCTTCGCGACCTCACCGAGTGCGAGGAGGAGTTCGAGATGCGGCATGCCAAGACCGGCGAGACGCGCTGGCATCGCATCATCACGACGCCGCGGCGGCTGGAGACCGGCGGCATCGTCTGGGACGGCATTCAGATCGACATCACCGATCACAAGCGGTCGGAAGAGCACCTGCGGCTCCTGCTCAACGAATTGAACCACCGGGTGAAGAACACCCTCGCCACGGTTCAGTCCCTGGCGTCCCAGAGCTTCCGGGTGCGGGGGGCCGGCGGCGCGCGGGATCTGCCCTCTCTGTATGCCGCTTTTGAGGCCCGCCTCTTCGCCCTCGCCCGGGGTCACGACATCCTCACCCGGGAGAACTGGGAAGGCGCAGGCCTCGTCGAGATCGTCGCTCAGGCTTTTGCCCCCTACCGGGACCTCTCGGAGGATTGCAGCCGGATCCGGCTCGAAGGGCCGGATCTTCGCGTGCCCCCTGCCATGGCCCTGAGCCTCTCCATGGCGATGCACGAGCTGTGCACCAATGCGGCCAAGTACGGCGCCCTGGGGGCTCCCGAGGGTCGGGTCCTGGTGTCCTGGTCAACCCTCGAGACCGCATCAGGGCAGCGCCTCGTCATGCGCTGGGAGGAGCATGGCGGACCGCCCGTCTCCCAGCCCTCGCGCAAGGGGTTCGGCTCGCGTCTGATCCAGGACGGCCTCGCGCGCGAGCTCAACGGCGAGGTTCGCTTGGTCTACCAGCCCGAAGGGGTGGTCTGCACGATCGACGTGCCTCTTTCCTGAGCAGAGCGAACACGTTTTCAAGAGGCGCATAGATCATTAGTCGATAGCGGCCCCAGGGTTCTTGCGGATGGAACCCGATTTAGTGTCAATAGGGCGCAAGTGACGAAGTCACGACCCCAGAGGGAGGAGTTAGTTTTATGAAACGTCGTCAGTTTTTGCAGGCCACGGCGGTCGGCGCCGCCTCGACCGCGGTTGCCGCTCCGGCGATCGCCCAGTCGGCACCGGAAGTGAAGTGGCGCCTGCAGTCCGGCTTCCCGAAGTCGCTCGACACCATCTACGGCGCGGCCGAGACCATTGCCAAGTATGTGTCGGAAGCCACCGACGGCAAGTTCCAGATCCAGCCTTTCGCAGCCGGTGAAATCGTCGGCACGCCTCAGATCGCCGATGCGGTCGGCGGCGGCACCATCGAGCTGGGCCACACCTGCTCCTATTACTACTTCGGCAAGGATCCGACCTTCGCCATCGGCACCGCCCTGCCCTTCGGCCTCAACGGCCGCCAGCAGAACGCCTGGCTGTATCACGGCGGCGGCAACGACCTGCTGAACGAGTTCTACGCCAAGCACAACCTGTACGGCATGCCCGCGGGCAACACCGGCGTGCAGATGGGCGGCTGGTTCCGTAAGGAGATCAAGACCGTTCAGGACCTGCAGGGCCTGAAGATGCGCATCGCCGGCCTCGCCGGTCAGGTGATGGCAAAGCTCGGCGTCGTGCCGCAGCAGATCCCCGGCGGCGACATCTATCCGTCGCTCGAGCGCGGCACCATCGACGCCGCCGAGTGGGTCGGTCCCTATGACGACGAGAAGCTCGGCTTCGCGAAAGTCGCGCCGTACTACTACTATCCTGGCTTCTGGGAAGGCGGCCCGTCGATCCACCTGTTCGTAAACCAGGCAAAGTGGCGGGAATTGCCGAAGGCGTATCAGGCCATCCTGACCACGGCTTCGAGCTACGCCAACAACGACATGCTGGCCAAGTACGACGCCCGCAACCCGGCAGCCCTGCGCCGCCTGCTCGGCGCCGGCACCCAGCTGCGTCCGTTCTCGCAGGAGATCCTCGAGGCAGCCTACAAGGCGGCCAACGAGGTCTATGACGAGGTCTCGGGCAAGAATGCCGACTTCAAGAAGATCTACGAGAGCGTCCGTGGCTTCCGCAACGAGGAATACCTCTGGTTCCAAGTGGCCGAATACGCCTTCGACACTTTCATGATTCGGGCCCGCGCCCGCGGCTGATCTTCAGCTTAAGCCAACCTTGAGAAAGGGCGATCATGCGATCGCCTTTTTTATTGCCGCAAGCGTGCTTACCTGAGGCGGCTCACCGGTCGCCTTGCTGCCGTGCTGGCGACCCTCGTACCCTGTATTCTCTGAGCAACGATGCGCTGGACCTTTCGTATCAGCTTCCTGCTTCTTCTGGCCTGGGCCATCTTCATGGTCTCGCCCTTCGTTGCGCTCTATGATCTCTCCAAGGCCGTCCAGGCCAAGGATGTCGAGCGCATCACCGAGCGGGTCAATTTCAACGCCTTGCGCGTCTCGCTGGCCCGCCAGATCCTGGGTGAATTCCTGAAGACCCAGGATCTCAGCGAACGCGACCGGCAGTTGGCCGCGCAAGCCGGAGCGACCACCCTCAACCCGGTTCTGGAGGAGCTCGTCACGCCCCAGGCGGTGATCGATATTCTCGAGGACGGGCAGTTGCAGCAGCTTCAGCGGGAGGGCACGGGCGGACAGGCGATCGGCTTCGATCCCGGCTCGTTCCAGCAAGCCTGGCGGATCTTCATCCTGTCTGAATCTCAAGGGTTTAGGGCCATCACGATCCCGCTCACCCCGGACGAGCCCCGAGACCGGCAGTTCAGGGTCACGCTCCGCCTGAGCGGCACGACTTGGCGCCTGACGGGGATCGACCTGCCTTCGTGGATTCAGCAAGAGTTGAGCAAGCGTGCCGCTGCCGCCTCGAAGTAGAGGCGCCAGACTACCCTGCCCACAGCAGGAACATTGAGGGCAAGTTCAACGTTTTTCATCAAATGTATTCTGATGAAGGATCGCGTTATGCGTAAACTTGCTATCGGGCTTTCTGCGTCCGCTCTCTTTATCCTGCCTCAACTTGCCACAGCCCAGGAGGGAGCGGCTGCGGGCGTTGCGACTGGTGCCGTCACTGGGGCGATCGTGGGCGGTCCCGTGGGCGCAGTGATCGGCGCAGGCGTCGGCGGCATCGCGGGCGGCACTGCCGAGCAGAACGCCAAGGTTCAGTCCGCGCCGGACGTGGTGGCCGTGCCGGATCCCGTGACGACCGGCTCCATCCGCCAGCGGACCTGCAGCGTGGACATCCAGGGCAATCAGTCCTGCACGGAAGTCATTCGCTAGGCACGATCAGCAGTCAAAACATGCAAAAGCCGCCGATCGGTTCAGGCGGCTTTTGCATGCACATCGGTTAGGAATTGGGATCAGGGAATAGTTCTGCTGGACAAGACAGTGTGCTTTCCAGTCAGTTAACGAAAAGCCAGCCCACCGTAGCAAGCGGGAAGACCGTTCCGAGAATAAAACAGATGACATTCGAGGTCATTTGACTTCCCTCCATGTCAAATCAACCATGAAATTCCCATAATGTTCCACAAGATTGGGAATACATATCGCTTTACACGGTCACGTTAGGGCGAGTTAGCCTCTAATTGCTTGGTGAATACGCTCAATTCGCCCGTCGGAACCAAGCTTCGCCGTTTCCATTGTCAATGCGCAAGTCGAGAGGGCGTAAACGATGGATGACCGGGACCGTTCCCGACTGGGGCTCATGAGAGATGCGGAGTTCATCCGCAAATTCCTCATCGCGCTCGGTCTCCTGGTGCTCGCGCTTCTGCTCTGGAAGCTGTCGGACGTTCTGCTGCTGGCCTTCGGCGCCGTCCTGGTCGCCCTCCTCCTGCACGCCGCCTCCGAGGCGCTGGAGCGCTACCTGAGGGTGCCGAGCCGGTGGAGCCTCACGGTCGCAACGCTTCTGATCTTCGTGGCGCTCCTCGCCATGATGGCCCTGTTCGGAACTCAGGTCCGGGCGCAGTTTTCCAACGTGGTGGAGCGACTGCCCTTTGCGGTCGACAATTTTGCCAAGAATCTCGGCCTCGGCGCCGTCAGCGACGACCTTTCCGAACTCATGAACAATGCGCCGAGCGGGAGCATGGCAGCGCGCATTGCCGGCGTCGGCGGCGCCATTCTCGACGGATTGGCGGACTTCATCCTGGTGGTGATTGCCGGCATCTATATCGCGGCGGCGCCACGCCTCTATCGGCAAGGCTTGGTCAAGCTGTTCCCGATCCGGCATCATGAACGGGTCGAGGACTCGCTGCATGCGTCCGGACAGGCCCTGCGCCTGTGGCTGACGTCGCAGCTCATCGCCATGGCATGCGTGGCGGTTTTGTCCAGCCTCGCCTATTGGCTCATCGGTCTGCCGTCGGCCCTCGCTCTCGGGCTCATCGCCGGTCTTGCGGATTTCATCCCCTTCCTCGGTCCGATTCTCGGTGCGCTTCCGGCGGTTCTGATCGCCTTCAGCGTCAGCGGAGAGGCAGCCCTCTGGACCGTTCTCGCCATGCTGGCAATCCAGCAGATCGAGGGCAACGTCATCTTCCCCCTGGTGGCTAGAAGCATGATCAGCATCCCGCCGGCCCTGGCGCTGTTCGCCATCCTTATCGGCAGCGTTCTGTTCGGCACGCTCGGACTGATCTTCGGCTTCCCCCTCGCCGTGGTGACCTACGTTCTGGTGAAGAAGCTCTATGTCCGGGAGACCCTCGGCGAGCACACGGACGTTCCTGGTGAAGACGGAGGCAGCAAGCCACAGGAAACCAGTTCGTAGGGTCGCGGTCCAAGCCTCACCGCATGAAGAATGCTACGATCTTGCAGACAGCGCATCCTGGAACCCTCGATCCGATTGCACATTAGACCGCTGTGCTTTCACTGCCGCCCGATCATGCGTTGCGCCGGCAATTTCCAAGAACGGCTGAGAGGCCGTGCCCTCGTTCGGAGGAGACCCCATGTCCGACATCGTCGTCAAAACGCCCCTGCAATACCTCGACAAGGCGACAGCCGCCCTGCGGGAACTCGGGATCGTCCCGCCCCAGGCCATGGATGCGCCGATCAACGGGCTCCTGGAGAAGATCTCGGACCTGGATCAGGACCGCATCGTGATCATCGCCCGTACCCTGGGCCAGACCAGCGTTTTCAACGAGGTGGTGCGCGAGCAGACCCAGGCCATGGAAATCGGCGAGCGCTACCGCGAGATCACGGAATCCTTCAACTCCATTCGTGACGATACCAAGAAGATGGTCGACCAGCTGGACGACCAGAAGATCGATTTTTTTGAGCGCATCAACAATGTCTGGATGAAGATCTCCCGGGGCGATGTCGCGGACCGCTTCGACAAGATCAAGGAAACCTATCTCGACGTGACCCGGTCGACCAAGGACCAGATCCAGCGTGAGCAGATCATCCTCGACGCCTATCGCGACTTCCGCGGCGCCCTCAAGCATGCCGAGGTCATGGCCCTTGAGGTGCTGCAAACCGCCGAGCAGAAGCTCGAAGCCGCCAAGGCGGATCTGCAGCGGGCGTCCGACACAGTCGTCAACTTCAAGGGCACGGAGGTGTCCGAGCGCGCCCGGCTCGAGCTCACCCGAGATGAACAGCTCCGGCGCACCCAGGACGAAGAGAAGCGTTACCAGATCGCCAAGGACCTCTCCGACAACCTGACGATCGGCTACAACACCTCCGAAGTGATCATGGCGCGCCTGATGCAGATGACGAACGCCAAGGAGCGCGTCTACGCCCAAGCGGTCTCCTTCTTCTCAACCAACGACTCGGTGTTCACCGCGCTCAAGGCTTCGTTCACCGGCATGTTCGGCCTGCACGAGTCGACCCAGACCCTGAACGAGATGAAGGAGGGCGTTTCCCGCAGCCTGGAGGTGCTGGCCGAGATTGGCGATCAAGTCGGCGAGGCCGCCGTGAAAGCCGGCTACGGTCCGACCATTCGCGCCGATGCGGTCAAGAAGCTCGTGGACTCGGTGATCACGTTCCAGGAGCGCTCCCAGGAGATCATCGGCGAGATGCGCCGGCTCTCGACGCAGAACTCGGCCGAGATCCGCGACGCGGTCGAGGACGGCAAGCGGCGCATTGCGCGCCTCGTGGCGGAAGGACAGGCGCTGCCGCCCAATGGCTGAGATGGTCGCCACACCGCCCGCGAGCCCTCCCGACCAGCCGTCCCGAAACCTCGACGAGGTGATGCTCGCGATGGACGTGGTGGACACGCTCCGCCACCAGGAGAACCTCGTCAGCCGCGAGCTGAGCGAGCATGACCGCGACGCCCAGCTGCTGCAGCGCCTGCGCGAGATCTACCGGGGACAGGGGATCGAGGTTTCCGATCGGATCCTGCAGGAGGGCGTGCAGGCCCTGAAAGAACAGCGCTTCGTCTATACGCCGCCCGGCCCCAGCTTCTCCCGCACCGTGGCGCGGACCTGGGTCAACCGCGGACGGATCGGGCGGCGCCTGCTGACCTTGCTGGCACTGCTAGGCTTCGGCTGGGGCGCCTATCACTTCGGTGTGGTCGAGCCGGCTCGGCAGCGGGTGGCGCAAGAGCAGGCCCAGGCCGAGCGGAACCGGATCGAGCTGGCCACGCGATTGCCGACCGCCCTGGAACAGGGCCACGAGGACGTACTGCGGGAGGCGCAGGTGCCGGCGGCGCGTGAAAGGGCCGATCGCCTTCTGGCCGAAGGCAAGACAGCTATTGCCCGCAACGATGCCGACGGAGCCCGGCAGGCCCTCAATGACCTGGAGGTCCTGCGCGCGGAGCTGCGGCGCGAATACGTGCTGCGTATCGTCTCCCGCCCCGGCGAGCCTAGCGGCGTCTGGCGCGTTCCCGAGCGCAACCCGGCCGGCCGCAATTATTACCTGATCGTAGAGCCGGTCGCCCCCGACGGACGGATCCTGAGCCTGCCGGTCACGAGCGAGGAGGATGGGCGGACCGTGACGGCGTCGAAGTGGGGCGTGCGCGTGAGCGAGACCACGGCCATGCAGGTGCAGCGGGACAAGAACGACGACGGCATCGTGCAGCGCAACCGCCTCGGCGAGAAGCGCCGGGGCCAGCTCGACGTGGATTATCAGATGCCGGTTCTCAATGGTGCGATCACACAATGGTAAGGCGATGATTTCGGGACGTCAGGCACTCGCACAGATCGAGCAGACCATCGAGAAGGCTCGCCAGCAGGAGGCGAAGTGCGAGCTCGCCTATACGCGCGCCACCGAGGAGGTTGGCCGCCTCAGGATCCAGCGCACGGAAGCGTTCCGCGAGCTGGCGCGGCTGAAGCTCGACACCATCAGGCAGGATCAGGTCGTCGGCCAGCTGGATGCTGCCGAACGGCAGGCGCTAAGCGTGCTCAACAGCCGCCAGGAGGCCTTGCGGCAGCTGACCGCGCGGCGTCACCAAGCCGAGGAACAGGTGAGACAGGCGGAGGCCCGGCGGCAGGCCACTGTGGATGTCCTGGAGCAGTCCTTAGACCAGGTCGAAGCCCTGCGCAGGGATGTGGAGGCCAAGGTCAGCGCCGATCCCGAATGGATCGCAGCCCGTGCCAAGGTGACCGAGATCACCGGGCAGGCCCAGCAGGCCGAAAAGAAGGCCGTGCAGGCGGAAGCCGACCGGGACGAGAAACGCCGCCCCTATGAGGCCGACCCGCTGTTCATGTACCTGTGGAAGCGAAAATTCGGCACGGCCGCGTACCGGGCCACCCCCCTCACCCGGTACATGGACCGCCTCGTGGCGCGCGTCGTCGGCTACGACAAGGCGCGGACCAACTACGCCCTGCTCAACGAGATCCCGGAAAGGCTGCGGGAGCACGCCCGCCGTATCGTCGATGATCTCAAGGCGGTCCGAAGCCGGCTGACCGCTCTCGAACGCCAGGCCCTTGTCGCTGCCGGTATCCCGCCACTGGAGGAGAAGGCCGCTCAGGACAAAGAGGCCGTGGATGACGCCGAGCGGGGGCTTGCCGAGGCCCGCTCAGCGCTCGCCGATCTGGACCGCACCCACGATGTCTCGGTGCTGGAAGGGGATGCGCCCTACCGGGAGGCCGTGGCGCTGCTCGCCGCAGCGGACGAGCGCGAGGATCTCAATCAACTGTACGAGGAAGCGCTGCGCACCCCGACGCCCCAGGATGAGGCAATTGTGCGCCGCATCCAGGCCACCGACGTGATGATCAACCGGGCGCTGCGCCAAGCCGTGGATGCCCACCGCCAGCTCAAGGAGAATGCCCAGCGGCGGGCCATGATCGAACAGGAATGGGAGGAGCTGCGCAGCCAGGGCTACGACACACCTTACGGCACCTTCGGCAACGAGGCTGCGCTCGGCAACGTGCTCGGCGGCGTGCTTACCGGGGCGATCGGCGGAGCGATCCTCGGGCAGGTGCTGCGCGGCGGCTTTCATCATGGCCCGAGCCCCTGGGATTCGGGCTTCGGGGGCGGCATCCCGTTCCCTCAGCCGGGTGGTTTCGGAACAGGCGGATCCTTCGGCGGGGGCGGCTTCAGGACCGGCGGGTCCTTCTGACACGGCTCAGGCGCGCAATTCCATCAATCCTCGGGATGCTCCATGGGCCAGTCGGTGATGCGCTCCAGGAGTTCGGCGATGCTGAAATTCTCCTCGGGGCCGGCCACCCGGTCGCGGACGGAGATGCCGGCCGCATGCACCGTCTCCGGGTCGCCGGAGACGAGCGGGTGCCACCAATATAGATCCTGTCCCTCCGCCAGCAGACGGTAGGCGCAGGTCTGGGGCAGCCAGGAGAGGCTTCGGACTGCCTGCGGCGTCAGGCGCACGCAATCGGCCACCTTGGCCTGACGGTTGGGATAATCGCGGCAGCGGCAGGTCTGATCGTCCAGAAGGGTGCAGCCCACATTGGTGTACATCACCTCGGCCGTGTCCTCGTCCTCCAGCTTGACGAGGCAGCAGCGGCCGCAGCCGTCGCACAGGCTCTCCCATTCCTCGATGTTCATGGCTTCGAGGGACTTCACGCGCCAGAAGGGTTGCTCCTCCGGCTGAGGCTGGATGACGGGTGCGGCATTTGGCATGTGGGCGCTTTGACGTCTCTTTGAGGCGGTTTGAAGGAAGGTGCTAAACCGCACGTCCGGCATATTTTTAGCCCTTAAGAGGTAAATCTCCGTGAACCTACAAACAAGGTTCTGCGTTATATATATCAGCCTCGCCACGCTTCAGCGTTGCCGCTAGGGAACCGAACGATCATAATATGAGTGAGGTCAGGCCACCTGACCCGCCCGAAGGACCACCGTGAGCCAGCAGCCTCCCCTCCCCTTCACGACACGGATCAAGCGTGCCGCGCTCGGCTTCGATGCCTGGCTCAACTCGGCGCTGTTCCAGGGCGGCCGCGGTCTCGGAAGCGCCTGGGAATGGTATTCGGAGAAGATGAAGGGCCTGAGGTTTCGTGGCGCTCCCCGTGTTCTCCTCGACCTGACGAGCGAAGCGACCACCCTCGGAGCGGCCGGCGCCGTGGTCATGCTGGCGCTCGCCCTTCCGGCCTTCCAGGAGACCGAGGACGACTGGCTCAAAACCCAGGACCTCGCCGTCACCTTCCTCGACCGCTACGGTCAGGAGGTTGGGCGGCGCGGCCTCCACCTCGACGATTCCTACAAGCTTGAGGATTTCCCGGATCACCTGATCAAGGCGGCGCTCGCCACGGAAGACCGGCGGTTCTACGAACATTGGGGCATTGACCCCTTCGGCACCCTGCGCGCCCTCATGGTCAATGCCCAGGGCGGCGGCGTGGTGCAGGGCGGCTCCTCCATCACCCAGCAGCTGGCGAAAAACCTCTTCCTGACGAACGAGCGTTCGCTCGAGCGCAAGATCAAGGAAGCCTTCCTGGCGATCTGGCTCGAATTCCACCTCACCAAGGACGAGATCCTCAAACTCTATCTCGATCGCGCCTATATGGGCGGCGGCGCTCATGGCGCCGTGGCGGCGGCGGATTATTATTTCGGCAAGCCGGCCAAAGACCTGACGCTGGCGGAATCCGCCATACTGGCTGGCCTGTTCAAGGCGCCGTCCAAATATGCTCCGCACATCAACCTGCCGGCCGCCCGCGCCCGCGCCAACGAGGTGCTGCGCAACATGGTCGAGGCCGGCTTCCTCACCGAGGGCCAGATCCAGATCGCCCGGCGCAATCCCGCCACCCCGGTCAATCGGGAGCGCGAGACAACGCCGGACTTCTATCTCGACTGGGCTTTCGAGCAGGTGAAGCTTCAGGCCTCGCAGAAGAAGTTCGGCAATGAGCGCGTGCTGATCGTGAAGACGCCTCTCGACACGAACCTTCAGCGCCATGCGGAGCAGACCATCGAGAACATGCTTCGTCAGCACGGGCGCCAGTACAAGGCCGGTCAGGGTGCCGTTGTGGTCATGGATGTCGACGGCGCCGTGCGCGCCATCGTGGGCGGGCGCGATTACGGCCAGAGCCAGTTCAACCGCGCCACCGGCGGCCTGCGCCAGCCGGGCTCGTCCTTCAAACCGTTCGTCTATGCGGCCGCCCTGACAACCAACCCGAAGCTGCGGCCGAACTCGAACGTGGTCGACCAGCCGATCTGTCTCGGCAACTGGTGCCCGCAGAACTACAATCGCTCCTTCTCCGGCTCCATGTCCCTGACATCGGCCCTGGCGCGCTCGATCAATTCGATTCCCGTCCGCATGTCGCTGGAGATCGGCAAGGGCAACGCCAAGGCCGGTCGCGCCGTGATCGTTGATACGGCCAAGCGCATGGGGCTCACGCATCCGCTCACGGATTCCAGCTCGCTCCCCATCGGCGCCGCCGAAGTGACCGTCATCGACATGGCGGCGTCCTACGCGGTCTTTGCCAATGGCGGCAAGCGCGCCGATCCTTATGCCGCCTGGGAGGTACGCAACTCCTCCGGCGAGGTCATCTTCAGTCGTGACCGGGACACCCAGCCCAAGCAGGTGCTCGACACCCGTGTGGTACAGGACATGAACTTCATGCTGAACAAGGTGGTCGAGGAAGGCACCGGCAAGCGCGCCATTCTCGAAGGCATACCGGTCGCCGGCAAGACCGGCACTACGAACGGCTACAAGGACGCCTGGTTCGTGGGCTACACGGGCAACCTCGTGGCCAGCGTCTGGTACGGCAACGACGATTCCACCTCGATGAACGACATGACCGGTGGTACGCTTCCCGCCATGACATGGCATGATGTGATGAATGTCGCTCACCAGAACCTGGAGATCCGCCCGATTCCCGGTGCAAACCCGGCCAACGCCAACCGCGTCGCCTCCGCGAACCGTCCGGCAGCGGACCAGGCGCAGTCGACCTCGCAGGCTTTCCTGGCCGGTACCCTGTCGCGCAAGTCCTATGAGGTTCTCGGCGGAATCGGCACCCTGTTCCAGTCAGTCGACCGCTCCGTCACGACAGGCAAGGCTCCGGAGGCGCCGCGCAGCTCGGCGGCTGTGAATACCCCTCGCCAAGTCGCCATGCCCTGATTATGCAGAGTGAGGCTCTCTTGACGAACGCCCCTGCGGCCGCCTCGATGCGCGCGCCATCGAGGCCATCCCTGTCCGTGTCCATCCGCCGTGTCCCCACGGCCCTTCTGGTCGTCTACACGCTTCTCCTGGCGCTGGGGCTCGGCCTAGGCTCGGCCTATTGGGCCATCAATGGCGCCCCGCCTTTCGGCAGCCTCCAGCTCGGTCCATGGCAGGCTTGGCCCAAGCTCGGCGCCCCTGAGGCCGATCCTTATATGCGCGCCATCATCGCGCGTCGGAGCGACGTGCCCCTCGCCACAGGCGAAGGGATGGGATTTACGGCCAGCACGGACAACGACGGCAGGCCCCTCGACTCGGCCTGCTCGTACAGCATCGGCCCGGTCGCACCCATCGCCCGCGTTTGGACCCTTACCCTGTATGACCAGGGTGGGCGCCTGCCAGCCACTGAACTCGGACGCAGCAGCTTCACGTCCGCCGAGGTGCTTCGCGACGCGCAGGACCGCTTCTCCATCGCCTTGTCCCGAAACGTGCAGCCGGGCAACTGGCTCCAGCTTCCTGCGGGAGGCTCCTTCACGGTTGCACTGCGCCTCTACGATCCGCCGGGCGCGGCGGGGGCCAATCTCGAGGTGAGCGACATGCCCGTCATCCAGCAGCTGGAGTGCGGCGCATGAGGGGATTTGGCCGTTTCCTCATTGCCACCCTCTGCGGCCTCGTCATCGCCGTCGGGATCCATATCGCGGCCATTCTGACCAGCCCCTATCTGGCCGATCAGGACGCCTTCTCCAAGGTTCAGGCTACTCTGACCGCCGACAAAGCCCAGATCGTCAGCGCTCCAGGCGGGGCGAACACATGGCTGCCCAACCCCGACCCCGCAGCGGCTGTCGCCACCTGCGCCTTCGACCTGCGCAACGGGCCGATGCGGGTTGCCACCCGCGCGGGCTCGCTCCCGCTGTCCTTCTCCTTCCATAAGGAGACGGGCGGCGTGTTCTTCGCCGTGACGGATCGTGCCGCCGTGCGCGGCGAGCTCGAAATCGTCGCCATGACCCCACGCCAGCTCGACGAGGCCAGGGCCGCCGAGGACGAGAATGCCCCCTCCCGTGACGTACGGATCGTTGCACCCGAGCTGCAGGGCTTCGTGATTGTGCGCGTCGTCGCGCCTGCGCCCAGTCTGCGACCCCAGGCGGAAGAAATGGCGAAGGCAGTTTCCTGCACGGCCGAGCAGGACGCTTGAGCGGCATGCCCTGGAGACCGATGAGTCCGGAGGACTTAGGCCACGTTCAAATTCTGGCGGACGCGATTCATGTGAGCCACCCGGAGGATCCTGAAGTCCTGGCCGAGCGGCAGCGCCTCTATCCGCAGGGCTGCTTCATGCTGGTCGAGGACGGACGCACCATCGGCTATGCGCTTACTCATCCGTGGCGCTTCGCGGAACCGCCGCCCCTGAATCGGCCTCTCTGCGAGATCCCATCACCGGCCGCAACCTATTACATCCATGATGTCGCCCTGCTGCCCGAGGCGCGGGGTAAGGGCTATGCGGCGCAGATCACGAGCCTACTGGTGGCCCATGCGCGTGAGGCGGGCTTCGACAATCTGTCGCTGGTCGCCGTCAACAAGTCTCAAGTGTTCTGGGAGAAGGCAGGCTTTCGCGTGATCGCCGTTCCGGGCCTGGGGGCAAAGCTCGCGAGCTATGGACCGGAGGCAGCGCTGATGGTGCGCGACGTCGCCAGCCTTTAAACGACGCCTGACGGCGCCACTTCGGCAATGAATAAACCGATCAATCAGGAACGGCGACGGTCGCGGCCGTTGGATACCAGTGGGCGCGAAGGACCAGGATTGGGAGCCGGTCGCTCGTAGCGAACACCCGTGAAGAGAAGGATCTCGCCCCTGGGTTCGTTCGCCGACAGATGCGGACGCGGCGGCCGCTCCGAAATATCCGGGAATGCGATCACCACTCCTGGCGATCTCGTCCAGACGTCTTGCATCTTGCCCTCCTCTTCTATGGTGCCACTGGCTGCCTCGACGACTGACTCACAAAAGGAGACCTATGGTTAACAGATGGTTTCCGCCGGGCTCTGCCATGCTGAAAAATGCCGAGCCTGACATGAAAACAACATTCACGGCCGCGCTTATGTTCCGCTTCTGATCGCCCATATTCCGTGCATCGGACGCCCGTTAAAGATGCGCTAAGATGCACGCCCTAGCCTCCACGCAGTTGCGTTGAAGCGAGTTCCCGTATGGCGTCCTCTTCGAACCCGGATCTCTGGTCGGGCCTGTCTGGTTTCGGATCCTCCGAGAGCGCGACGCCGGACATGCGCGCCGCTCTCCTGAAAGTGAACGCGGAGATGTTTGTCGCCGCACCCGCCCGCGACCGGGAGAGCATCGAAACCTTCGAAGCCCTCATGCTCGGCTCCCTGCCGCGCGCGGATTCCGCCACTCTCCTGTCGCTCGCCCGTACCCTGGCGCCTTGTGCCGATGCGCCCGCATCCGTTCTCGATTATCTCGTTCAGCATTCACCCGAGGCAGGAGCAGCCGTGCTCATGCACGCTACGCATCTGCCTGGTACCGTAAGCCGCCGGCAGCTCGCGACGCCTGCAGGACGTCTGCGTCTCGCAGCCCGCGCAGATCTCGACTCTGCAGCCATCCGGCGGCTGCTGCTTCTCGGCGAGGAGGCTGTCGCGGAGGCCCTTGCGGCCAATCCAGCCGTTGCGCCCGACACTGCATCGTTCAAGCTTCTCGTGCAGAGAGCACGCTGTCAGCCGGTTCTCGCCCGCATTCTTCTTGACCGCGACGATCTTCCGACGGGCCACGAAGCACCCCTTTATCTCGCGGCTGACGCCACGCGACGCGCCGCGATCCGTGACCACGTGATCGCTATGCTGGCCAAGCGACGCATCACGCTGTCGTGCGTCGTCAGTGAGGAGGATGTCGCAGAAATCCTGGCGGTCAGCCGCAGGGGCGATGTGGAGCGGCTGGAAGCCCTCCTCTCCACCATCCTCGGCTTCCCCTCATCGACGGAGTGGCGGGTGCTCGAAATCGGACGCCATCGCCTTCTCGCGCTCGCGTTGAAAGCGCTGGGCATGAGCAGGAGGGATGCAACGAGGATCTTTCTCAGTCTCCACCCTGCCCTGTCTTATCCGCTCTCGGCGATCAAGGAACTGGTGCGCGAAGTGCGGGATGTTCGCGGCCCGGTCGCCCTTGGGCTCGTCGAGGCAATCCTGGGTGTGAAAGCGCTTTCAGCAGAAAGCGCGAAGAGCTAATCCGCTTCGGCCATATCGAGGAAATGGCGGCCCTGACGGTCGTCGACCTCGACGAGCCAAAGGTCGGGATCGAAGCGCAGCTCGCGGGTCATGCGCTCCTCCACGTCGAGGGGCGTCGCACCCTGCAGGACGGGGGAAAACAGCCGCACGCCGCTGTCATCGAGGAAGAGCTGCGGCGCGGGGCCGTACAGGCTTGCGGTACCGTCGAGATGATCGACCTTGACGAAGATCGCTCCAGCCTCGGCGGACCCGCGCTTGCGCAGGGCAGCGTCGAGGCCTTCCACCGAGCAGCGGCGGAGATAGGCGGAGACCCAGAAGTCGGAGCGAAGGCGCGCCACTATTGAACCGTGATACCGGATGCGTTGGACAGCTCACGCATGGTGCGCGCGTTGAACTCGCCTGTCACGGGCAGGCGACGCTCCTGCTCGAAGCGCTCGACGGCCTGCCGCGTTCCGGAGCCCATCATGCCGTCCACCTTCACGCTGTAGCCGAGCCGCGCAAGCGCGCGCTGTCCCGCAAGGATCGTGTCTCCGGGATCCGTCCGGCCCACATTGCCGGGTGGCACCGGCACCGGCCCACCCATGCGGATCATATCGGCGATCGGGTCGCGCGCGGCGGTGCGCGCAGCCGGCGGTCCTGCAGCGGGCGCAGGTTGCTGAGCCCGCGCGGGAGGTGTGGCGGTCGGCGCAGGCTGGCCACCATTGCGGATCATCTCCGAGATCGGGCTGCGCGCCACAGGCTTCGTCGTTGCGCCAGCAGCACTTGTTTCAGGTGTGGCTGCGTGCGGAACGAAGGCATGCGGATTGGGCCCCGTCGCCGACGGCTCGGCAGGCTCAGCCCCAGGGCGCACCGGAGGCAGGAGCCGATCTGTTGCGACCTCGGGAGATGGCTCTGGCGCAAATACGATTTCGCGTGTGTTGAAGAGAGGTGCGGGATGGCGGCTGCTCTGCAGCGCCAGCGCATTCCAGGCAATCACTCCTCCGCATCCGGTCAGGAGCAGGGCGGCAAGAATCTGCCGCGGGTGCCCGAACACGAAAGCAGCAGCTAGCTCGGCAATGCCCGGCCTGCGCGGAGGCCTTGTGGCGCGCCGCTGCGGCGGCCGGGCCGGCGGCGCCTTGCGCCGCACCACGGCGGGAAGGTCCAGATCGTCATCGGGCTGATCGGCAAAAGCTTCACGCAAGGGATCGTTCCGTTCTCAAAGGATGAGGTCGTTTTGGACCACGTAAGCCAAAGGACAAGCCCGCGACTGGATCCGCCTGCTGTCCTTCTGGCGACGGAGCCTGACAGAGGGCGCTTAAACGAAACCTAATTGCCGCAGTCGTTTGACCGAGGAGATTCCGGTCGGCATCGATTTCGTCATCCGTAGGCTGCGGGGCAGCGAAGAGCACTTCAGTTTTCCATTGCACCACAACGACTTGGCAACGAGGAAAAGCAGCAAGGTTTCGTTCATCCTGTTTGCAGGTTTCCCACGACACGCCTACGCGGGACGCGCCGGGTCCGGTATGGTGCTGCATCATTGTTCGCTTCAGGCCATAGCGTCACCACCCATGTTGTCCATTCTCCGTTTCATCCTGATCGTCGGCGCGATTTTCTACTACTCGCCGGTCCGCCAGAAGGGCGAAGGCACCGCTGCCATCGAGACGTTCTTCACGCCGAAGGCCAGCGAGCCTGCCGCCCCCACTCCGCCACCCGCAACAGAAGGTGCTGGCCACCTGGAGACAGTCTGGAAGGCCCTTCCCGACAGTGCCAAGCAGGCCGTGGTCGACAAGATCATGACGACGTCGGGTTTCCCCTTGGCGGACGCTTCCAGGCCCGCCGATACCCTGAAGCCGGAGGATCGCGCGCTGGCAGCCTCGAAGCCCCGCACGTAAAATCCGGCGCACCCGTCGCCAAATGGCGGCCCGATGGCTATATGAACGGCAGACATCACAGGTTTTCCATGCTGCCGACGATCGACGAAATCGTTTCCAACTTCGAGCTGATCGATGAGTGGGAGGAGCGTTACCGCTACATCATCGAGCTCGGCCGGATGATGGAGCCGCTGCCCGACGAAGCGCATAGCGACGTCAACAAGGTCCAGGGCTGCGCCAGCCAGGTCTGGCTCCAGACCGACGTGAAATCCTCGGGCGACCAGCCGGTCTTGCATCTGCTCGGCGACAGCGATGCCCATATCGTGCGCGGCCTCGTGGCGCTCCTTATCTCCCTCTACGACGGCAAGACGGCCTCCGAGGCGCTCTCCACGGACGCGCTGGGTCTGTTCAAGGAGCTCGGCCTGTCCGAGCATCTGACGCCGCAACGATCGAACGGCGTCAGATCCATGGTCGAGCGCATCCGCCGGGATGCGCAGATGGCTTTGGCTGCCTCCTAGATCCGCCCGCCTTCGATCACCACTGCCTGCCAAGCCCTGATGCCCCGCGAGGCCCCCGGTCCGTGCGCCGCCGACTCGATGCCGTAATGCTCAGCGAGACGCCCCAGCGCGAGGCGCACCACGACCTTGGCGGAACGCGCGGGCCAATGCCGCTCCCGCTCGATCTGCTCCAGCCCTTTGAGAAAGCCGCAGAGGTCGAGCAGCAGGTCGCTGAAATCGCCCCCGATGGCATCGAAGGCATGGCGGAGCCTCTGCCGGGCCGCGACCATCCGGTCCGTGGCCTCGCCTGGAGAGGCAGGGCCGCCGGTCTTCGGCATCGCGTCCCATCGCGCCGTTACGCCCGGCAGGAGGCCTGCGAGCATGATGTCGGTCCGCAGCCGCTCTCCCGCCTGGTAGGCTGTCTCGTCGATCATCGGTTCGCCGTTGCGATCTCGGCGCCGGCGCAGCCAGTCGAGAGGGCTCTCCTCCGTGTCGGTCCGCACGCGCGTCGTACCCGTGGCGGTCTCGACAGTCGTGGCCTCCGTCTCGCGATGCTGATGCAGGAAGGCGACGTCCGCATCGGGTGCGGACATCCGGCGCAGATGGGCTTCGCCGGCCGAGCTCAGCTGCAGAGTCCGGCGGCCCGAGGCCGCCTGTCGCCAGCAGGCGAGATCCTCGCGCACGAGGGTGTCCGCCGACACCGTCGCAAAGCGCCCTGCGCCGACTGAGACGCCACCCCGGCGCCTGTGGATAAGCACACTCGACGGATCCGTCGGATCGATGAACGCCCAGGTCTCCGGCTGGCTCAATGCTCCAAGCAGGCACTTCGCCTCCCGGGTCAGGGAATCGCCTGCCGGTTGTCCAGCACCCGGAACCGCTCTGTTCCTCGCACGTCCTTTACGCCTCTTCGAACCAGCCTTCTCCGATGCTGAAAAGTCTGCTGCGGCAATACTTTGATGAACCGCATCGCCGTCCTCAATGTTCATGTTTTGTTCCCATAAATAAACTAAGGAAGGGGTGCCCCTTCCTCGTTCGATAGTGGGGGCATATTCCTAGTTGTCAACGCGATTCATAACTGTTGATAAGACTGAGGATAACTCGGACAGCGCCGGAGCCGCCCGCACAAAGGCCGCAATGATCCCCCGCTTTTTTACAGTGATGGATCACGCCAGTTTTACGCTGCGGGCGTGGGTTCCTGTAATCCGGGCCTCAGCCCCTTACGCGAGAGGAAACCTCTCGCCGGCCCAGCCCCGTCATGCATCGAGCATCAGCTTCACCGGATAGCCTGAGTTATGCCAGCCGCAGCCCGCCCCTGTTGGCGCCGTTGCAATGCGGGCCGGCGCAACAGACCACGAATAATGCAGCTCCAGGCGCGGCAGCCAGAACCAATTCCAGGCTTGGCAAAGCTCTAAAATGAAAAAAGCCGCCCAGGGGCGGCTGATCTCAACGAAAGAAAGTCGCTTAGCTGGCGCTGCGCGAGGAGCGGCGCTTCCGGCGCTGCTGGCCCAGGCCCATTTCCTTGGCAAGCTCGGAGCGGGCCTTCGCGTAGTTGGGAGCCACCATCGGGTAATCGACGGGCAGGCCCCACTTCTCGCGGTACTGCTCGGGAGTCATGTTGTACTGCGTGCGCAGATGGCGCTTCAGCGACTTGAACTTCTTTCCGTCCTCAAGGCAGATGATGTAGTCCGGGGTCACGGACTTCTTCACCGGGATCGCGGGCTTGGGCGCCTCGACCGGGACTTCCACCGTGCCGCCCCCGACACGAACAAGAGCCGTATGGACTTCACTGATCAGAGTCGGAAGGTCGGACGAAGGAACAGAATTATTGCTGACATAGGCAGATACGATATCCGCAGCCAGCTCAATGTAGTTCGAAGCAGCGATATTGTCGCTCATTTTGATTTTCTTCCTTTCCGGCTCTTTGGAACGGCTCAAAAAAGCTTTTCAACCTATCTTTGAGCATTCTCGTCTGAAGCAATGCTTGCCTCTTCCTAGAACCGCACCGTACTTGCACAGAAATCGTGCTCGCCGGTCCAAGTATGGCAAATTCAGCCTCAATGCAAGATGTTCAAAAGGAAAACTTTGGAAAACTTCGTATCATCTTTCACTGTGCAATAAACCTTCGATCAAAATTTAATGCCTGTGTCCATAGGTTAGGCTCTCGATCATATGAATTCCATGCTTTGGAGCCGAAGAAGTAACTAATAAGGCACTTGAATAGAACACTCACGCGCCTGTCTTGCCCGTTTGGGACCCCCGGTGGGAAATCAGAGTTGTCTGTGCATAATCCTGCCCGACATTTCTCACCGGAAGATTTCATGAAAACCGAACGCCTCCCCTCTCAACCTCTGCCTGCTGCGCCGTCAATTCCGGCGAGACCTCACGTCTTCGAGATGCATGGGGCTCAAGTTCGGGACGACTACGCCTGGCTCAAGGCGGAGAACTGGAAGGAGGTTCTCAAGGATCCGACCGTTCTCGATCCGGAGATCCGGGCCTGCCTGGAACAGGAGAACGCCTACGCGGCTGCAGCCTTCGCAGGAACAGAAGAGTTCCAGGCCCGCCTCGTGGCCGAGATGCGCGCCCGCATCAAGGAAGACGATTCCAGCGTTCCCGAGCCGGACGGGCCTTACGCCTATTTCACCCGATACCGGGAGGGCGGACAGCACCCCCTCGTCTGCCGCCAGCCGCGCGATGGGGGACCTGAGACCATCATGCTGGATGGAGACAGGGAGGCCGAGGGCCGCCCCTTCTTCGATCTCGGCGGAGCGGATCACTCGCCCGATCACCGGCTTCTTGCATGGGGCGCGGACATCAAGGGATCGGAATACTTCACGATCCGCGTCCGTGACCTGGAGAGCGGCACCGACCTGTCCGACGAGGTGCCTCAGACCTCCGGCGGCGCCGTGTGGCTCAACGATTCCTCAAGCTTTTACTATGTCGAGCTCGACGAGAACCACCGCCCGGTCCGGGTCAAACTCCATCGCCTCGGCACGAGCCCCGATCAGGATCAGGTCGTCTACGAGGAGAAGGATCCCGGCTTCTTCGTGAAGCTCGGCACCACCCAGTCGGATGCCTTCGTGCTCATCGAGGCAAGCGATCACGAAACCTCCGAAATCTGGCTTCTCGACCGTGCCGATCTGTCGGCTGCGCCACGGATCGTCGAGCCGCGCACGCCGCAGCTCAAATACGACGTGGAGCACCACGGGGACGATCTCATCATCCTGACCAATGCGGACGGGTCGGAGGATTTCAAGATCGTCACAGCCCCCGTCGCGACCCCGGGGCGCGATAACTGGCGTGATCTGGTGCCCTACCGCTCCGGCACGATGATCCTCTCGCACGTGGCGCTCGCCCGTTATCTCGTGCGCCTCGAACGCGAGAACGCGAACCCGCGCATCGTGCTGCGGGAGTTCGCAACAGGGCGCGAGGAGAGCGTTGCCTTCGACGAAGAGGCCTATTCGCTGGGTTTCTCGGCGGGATACGAGTTCGACACGGACGTGATCCGCTATCACTACTCGTCGATGACAACCCCGAGTGAGGTGATCGACTACAACCTGCGCACCGGGGAACGGACGATGCGCAAAAGGCAGGAGGTGCCCAGCGGGCACAACCCTGCCGATTACGTGACCCGCCGCCTGTTCGCCACCGCTCCCGACGGAGAGCAGGTGCCGATCTCCCTCGTTCACCGGCGTGAGGTCGCCCTCGACGGATCCGCACCCTGTCTGCTCTACGGCTATGGCTCCTACGGCATGTCCATGCCGGCGGCTTTCCGCACGGGGATCCTGTCTCTCGTCGACCGTGGCTTCGTCTATGCCATTGCGCATATCCGTGGCGGAACGGAAAAGGGCTGGCGCTGGTACATGGACGGCAAGCGCGAGAAGAAGACCAACAGTTTCACGGACTTCGTTGCCTGCGGCGAGACCTTGATCCAGACCGGCTACACCTCCCGCGGCCGTATCGTCGCCCATGGCGGCAGCGCCGGCGGCATGCTTATGGGCGCGGTGGCGAATCTGGCGCCGGACCTCTTCGCCGGGATCATCGCCGAGGTGCCATTCGTCGACGTGCTCAACACCATGCTCGACAGCGAGCTTCCCCTCACCCCGCCCGAATGGCCGGAATGGGGCAATCCGGCTGCGGACGAAGCCGCCTTCCGCACCATCCTGTCCTACTCGCCCTACGACAACGTGAAGCCCCAGGCCTATCCGGCCATCCTGGCGCTTGCAGGTCTCACCGACCCGCGCGTCACTTACTGGGAACCGGCGAAGTGGATGGCACGGCTCCGGGCAACCATGACGGATGGTGGCCCGATCCTGTTCAAGCTCAACATGGAGGCCGGGCACGCAGGTGCCGCCGGCCGCTTCGACCGCCTTGAGGAAGTCGCCCTCGCCTATACCTTCGCGCTAAAGTGCATCGGGGGGTTTCAGAGCTGACGCAAAGCCCTATGTCTCGTTGTAGCGTATCCTGCTGCGCAGCTTGCGGCAGCCGGGAGACATCGGGGATTTCGAGAGTATGCGCAGATGACGGAAAGGGGCCCTTCAGGGACGGCCTCCAATGTCGCCTCCTATGGAGAAGGCGACAGGCAGCGCTTTGCTGATCTGGAACGTCGCCTGCGTGAGACGGAGGATGCCCTGCGCCTGAGCACCGGCAAATTGCGAATGGCGCTCGAGATCGGCAAGATCGGGTCCTGGGAGCGCGATCTCAGGACCGGAGAGGTTACCGGGTCTGCAACCTTCAAGGCGACCCTGGGCCTGCCGCTGGATGCTCCCTTGAACTACGAGGAATTCCTGAAGCTTATCCATCCTGGCGATATGGACCGGATGAATCAGGCTATCGTCTTCGCGCTCAAGACGAAAACCGATTTCAACGTCGAGCACCGGGTGATCCGGCCCGATGGTCGCATCGGGCGCGTTCTCGTCCGCGGAGGCGCAATCTTCGAGGGCGAGGAACCCGTTCGCCTGATGGGGATCATCCAGGATGTGACAGCCCGTGAACAGGCCAAGGAGGACATGCATTCGGCCCAGCGCCGGCAGGAGTTCCTCCTGACCCTGAACGACCAGTTGCGCAGCCTCGAGGATCCCGACGCCATCATGGAGACGACAGCCAAAAGCCTTGGGCGATTCCTCAAGGTGGATTGTGCCGGGTATGGCGAGGTCGACGAGGAGCGCGGCGTCATCCTGGTGGAGCGCGAATGGTCGAAGGGGGCCATCGGAAACGAGGGACGAGCCTACCGTCTCTACGATTTCCTTCCCACAATGATGGCGGAACTCAAGCAGGGCAGGCCCATCTTCGTCGAAGACATCAGGAGCGACCCGCGCGCAGACAATCCCGAGGTCCAGGCGGCCTACAGCACCATCAATGCCCGCGCGGCTCTGGCAGTGCCCCTGCTCAAGAACCAGAAGCTGACGGCCGTTCTCTACATGCACACATCCCAGCCCCGCGCTTGGTTCGGGGACGAGTTGTCCCTTGTCGAGGACGTCGCCGAGCGGACGTGGACGGCCGTAGAGAAGGCTCGGGCCGAGAGGGATTTGCGGGAAACCGATGCCCGATTCCGACTGATCGCGGAGTCTCTGCCGGCACTGGTTTGGATTCTCAATCCGAAGACCGAGTTGCTCTACACAAACGAGCGTTGGGTCACCTATTCGGGCCTTCCCCGCGAAGAGGCGCTCGGCCACAGCTGGACGCGGGCCATTCATCCCGACGACATGGCCAGAATGAGTGAGGAGCTGGTGCCGGTCGTCACCCTGCATACACCCTATACGACAGAAGCCAGATACAGATCGCATGAGGGTCATTACCGTTGGCATCTGATCCAAGGCGCTCCCATCCACTTCTCAACCGGGGAGTTCAAGGGTTGGGTCGGCACCAGCGTCGACATCCACGATCTCAAGGTAACAGAGGATGCTCTGCGCAAAAGCGAGGAGCAGCTTCGCATCGCTCTTCAGGCGGCCAAGATGGGAGACTGGACCTGGGATTCGGTCACGAACATGGTGAGCCATTCCGATCGCGCGGCCGAGATTGTCGGAGCACCCCTCGGATCGAGCGTTAGGCCGGAAGAGATCCGTGACAGAATCCATCCGGCCGATCTGCCTCACATGATCAAGACCAAGGAAAAAGCCGTCGCGACTGGACAGCCCTATAGCGTCCAGTACCGCATGAGGCGCTTCAACGACGGCGCCGAGATCTGGATCGCCACCCAGGCACAGACAACCCAGAACGAGGATGGAACCCTTGTCACCAGCGGCATCATCCAGGACATCACCGAAAGCAAGCAAGCTGAGGAACGTCAGCAGTTGCTGATCCGGGAGCTGCACCACCGGGTCAAGAACACGCTGGCCACCGTCCAGGCCATCGTCGGCTCCACCGCCCGCACGGCCTCCAGCATCGACGAGTTCTACCAGGGCTTCGTCGGCCGCATCGTGTCGCTGTCCCGCACCCACAACCTGCTCACCGAGGACCTGTGGCAGAAGGCAGCCCTGGAGGACCTGATCCAGACCGAGCTCGGCCCCTATGAGGACGGCGCGCGCAACCGCATCACCGTCGAAGGCCCGCATGTGGAGTTGCCCTCAGAAGCGGCTGTTCCCATCGGCATGGCCATTCACGAGCTCACCACCAATGCGGCCAAGCACGGAGCACTGTCGACTTTCGGCGGCCAGGTGGAGGTGCGCTGGCGGGTGGAGCCGGGAGAGGAACGGCCGGTGCTGCACTTTACCTGGACCGAGCATGGCGGACCGCGGGTGAGCACGCCCACCCGCCAGGGCTTCGGCTCGCGCCTGCTGCAGCGGGTGCTGGCCACCCAGCTGCAGGCCGACGTCTCGATGAACTTCCCCGAGGAAGGGCTGCGCTTCGCCATGACAATGGCCATCCCAGGCCAACCAACCATCTTCAACCCCGATCGTTCAGAAAGTTAACCGTCTGTTCGATATTTTACTGTTCCCTGGGTTATTGCCCCCTTCTCAGCATGACTTTACGGCATGAGGTGACGTAGCCTCCAGAAATGCTTAGAAAGCAGCAGACGCAGCTCAAGAGCATTTTTCATGATCAACAGGGTCGACGTTCCTCCGTATCCAAGAACCAAGGCGCCGCAAGGCGAGCGGCACCCGGAGACACAGGAAAAGAGCCGAGACATCAGCGGAACGCAATCGATCGGAAACAGCGCCATGCTGCGTCTGGCGCTTGAGATCGGCCGGCTGGGATCATGGGAGCGGGATCTCGTGACGAACGAGATTACTGCCAATCCGATCTGCAGGGCACACCTCGGACTGCCTGCCGATGAGCCTTTGACCTTCGAAAAGCTGAAGAGGCTGCAGCATCCAGGCGATGTCGAGCGCATCAATCAAGCCGTCACCTATGCGCTGGCAACGCGCTCTGACTTCAACATAGAACATCGCATCGTCCGCCCCGACGGCTATATCGGCCGCCTCCACGTGAGAGGCACGCCTATCTTTGAAGATGGTAAGCCTGTCCGTCTCGTGGGCGTTACGCAGGACGTTACGGAGCGGGAGCGAGCCAGGGAAGAGATCAGGGATGCCCAGCGCCGGCAGGACTACCTCCTGAAGCTCAACGAGCAGCTGCGGGACGCCAAGGATCCTTTTACCATCATGGAGGCGACAGCCCAAAGCATCGGCCAGCTCCTGAAGGTGGATTGCGTCGGCTACGGCGAAGTCGACGATAATCGCGACATTGTGCTTGTCGAGAGAGAGTGGACCAAAGGCGCCATCAGCAACGAAGGCCGTGCCTACCGTCTGCGGGAATTCCTGCATGGCATGATCGACGACTCGAAAGAGGGCAAGGTCCTTGCCATCGAAGACACCGCAACCGATCCACGGACGAGCGATGCCGCGCTCCAAAGCTTCTACAGCACCATCAATGCCAGGGCCGTTCTCACTGTCCCACTGCTCAAGGGCGGCCAGATAACAGCTATTCTCTATGTCACCTCGTCCATGCCCCGATCCTGGTCGAAGGAAGATTTGTCCCTGGTTGAGGATATCGCCGAGCGGACCTGGATTGCGGTAGAGAAAGTGCGGGCTGAACACGATCTCCGCGAGACGGAAGATCGGATTAAGATGTTCACGGAAGCGCTCCCGGGTTTCGCCTTTATCACAACGCCGGAACTGGAGCTGTTGTGGGTCAACGAGCGCAGGTGGACCGAATTTTCCGGCCTGACTTTAGAGGAAGCTCTCGGCCATGGCTGGCTGACTGCCGTTCACCCAGACGATGTAGCGAGATTGGCGGAGGACGCCCGTAGCGAGACTCGCGATCTGCAAGCCGTAGAACTGCGTTACCGGGCTGTCGATGGCACCTATCATTGGCATCTGGCACGCGTTGTCCCCTTCTATGATCGGAACGGCGAATTCAAAGGCCGGATCGGAACGAGCCTCGACATCCATAGCCTGAAGGAGACGGAAGCGGCCTTGCGCGAAAGCGAGGAGCGTCTGGCGCTGGCGCAGCGCGCTGCGCGGATCGGCGTCTTCGATTGGGACGTATCCAGCGGGGCTATAACCTGGACTCCCGAGCAGGAGCAGATGTTCGGAATCGAACTCGGCAGCTTTGAAGGAAACTACGAGGGCTGGAGTTCCCGCGTTCACCCGGCGGATGTTGCTGCATTTGAGAAGAGTTTCCACGAGGCCGTTTCCCGGGGCGATCAGGAACTGGCCTTCGCGTACCGGATTGTGCTGCCGGATGGCTCGTTCCGCCACATCGAGGGCCGAATGGTGATCTTCTATGCGCCGGATAGCACTCCGAAGCGCATTATCGGCGTCAATATCGATGTCACCAAGCACAAACAGGCGGAGCATCGCCAGCAGTTGCTGATCCGGGAGCTGCACCACCGGGTCAAGAACACGCTGGCCACCGTCCAGGCCATCGTCGGCTCCACCGCCCGCACGGCCTCCAGCATCGACGAGTTCTACCAGGGCTTCGTCGGCCGCATCGTGTCGCTGTCCCGCACCCACAACCTGCTCACCGAGGACCTGTGGCAGAAGGCAGCCCTGGAGGACCTGATCCAGACCGAGCTCGGCCCCTATGAGGACGGCGCGCGCAACCGCATCACCGTCGAAGGCCCGCATGTGGAGTTGCCCTCAGAAGCGGCTGTTCCCATCGGCATGGCCATTCACGAGCTCACCACCAATGCGGCCAAGCACGGAGCACTGTCGACTTTCGGCGGCCAGGTGGAGGTGCGCTGGCGGGTGGAGCCGGGAGAGGAACGGCCGGTGCTGCACTTTACCTGGACCGAGCATGGCGGACCGCGGGTGAGCACGCCCACCCGCCAGGGCTTCGGCTCGCGCCTGCTGCAGCGGGTGCTGGCCACCCAGCTGCAGGCCGACGTCTCGATGAACTTCCCCGAGGAAGGGCTGCGCTTCGCCATGACAATGGCCATCCCAGGCGCACCCCCGATCTTCAACCCGGACCAATGATGTCATGCTGATGAACGCAAGCCGCTCACACTTGCTGGTGGTCGATGTTCAGGCCCGCCTGATGCCCGCGATCCACGAGGGCGAGGCTCTTGTCCGCAACTTGGCAACCCTGCTGGAAGTGGCCAAGCGGCTTAGAGTTCCCGTGACGGTGACGGAGCAGTATCCCAAAGGCCTGGGCGCCACCCTTCCAGCAGTGGCAGAGGCGCTCCCCACTGATGCGGCCACCCTGTCGAAGACTACCTTCTCGGCCGCGCGCGAGCCGTCGATTGCGGAGCGGATCGCAACCTTGCGGGGCAGCGGCCGCGATCAGCTCATGGTCTGTGGGGCCGAGGCGCATATCTGCGTGCTGCAGACTGCCCTGGAGTTCAAGACGTCAGGCCTGGAGGTATTCGTAATTGCAGATGCGGTATCGAGCCGCTCGCCTCACAGCGTCAACGCCGCCTGCGCGCGGCTGCTGCATGCAGGCTGCCATTGGGTGACCATGGAGATGGTCGCTTTCGAATGGATGGAGCGGGCCGCGACGGAAGATTTCCGCGCCTTGTCTCCACTCTTCAAAGGCTAGCCGACGAGTTGCCTTCGCCGCCGGCCGCGATGAATTCCTTCAGCTCGTCCAGAGACTGGAACCGGAATGTGCCGCTCGGGGTCTGAGCCTCAATCGAGCCGTCCGAGAACATGACGTACTTGTTGTCCCCGGAATTGTAGGTGCCGATGATCGTGGCCGGGCTCTCCTCGTCGGACAGCGCCTCGTCCTCGGAAGGTGCTTCCTGACCGACCTCGGCGACGGCAGGCTTGCTGTCATGTTGCGGCTCTACATCGGCTTCATCATCTGAAACGGGCTCCAGAGGCTCATCGCTCCGGTCGCGATCCTTGACCTCAGGCTCACGGTCGTCCTGATCGAGCACATCGAGGTCGAGTCCGGGTTCTGCAACGAGGTGATCCTGCTCGTCATTGCGCCGCCGGTCGGCCAGGAGGAAGTCCGGCACCTTGAGGTCCTGCTCCTGCTCATCCTGGGCAGGCGGGGCAGCCGGGGTTGTCCTCGGCGGGAATGGAATGACGGGCGCCGCATCCCTGTCCTCGGGCCATCCGGCAACCGCTACCGCAGCCTCATCCTGCTCGCGTCTCTCGTGCTCATCGAACAGCGGCAGGGTCGGCTGGTTATCGTCCGTGCGCTCCTCGTAGGCACCGGCCGCGTCTGCGGCCGCGACACCGCCCGCGAGCCCGCCACCAAGCCCTGCACCGGCAATCGCTCCGGGAGCGCGATAGCCCATGCCGAACTCATCGAGTCCGGACCCGGCCTGCAGCCCGGAAAGCCGCCTTTCGATCTTCCCCAGCTTGGAGACCGCCGCCGCGATGCCGAGCAGAAGCGCGCCGCTTGCGGCCGTGACGCTGCCCGCGATCACCATCGTCCAGCCGCGCTCGACCAGAACGATATCCCATCCAAAGAAAGCAGCCAGCAATCCACCAACAATCATCGCAAGAGCGAGGGCCAGAAGAGCGATGATCATGCTGTCTCCATCATACGCAAACCAAGGATTATCGCGGAAAAGCTATGCTTCTATAGGCAAAAGACAACCGGCTGTGAAGCTTGAGCAGAAAAAAGTCCGGAGCTTGGCCGTTGCTCTTGAGCCCCTGGCGCTTTAACTAACGCTCAAGCGCATCCGGCGATGCGCGGTCGCAAGTGACCGACATCGGATCGACCCCAAAGTCGCCACTACTTTCAGGTCCGATGCCCCGGGTCGCTCAATCCAAAGGAGACGCCGATGTCGTTCACCCTGCCCGAACTGCCTTATGCCTATGATGCCCTGCAGCCCTACATGTCGCGGGAAACCCTGGAGTTTCACCACGACAAGCACCATGCAGCTTACGTCAACACCGGCAACAACCTGCTGAAAGGCACGGAATTCGAAGGCAAGAGCGTCGAGGAGGTCGTGAAGGGCTCCTACGGCAAGAACCAGGCCCTCTTCAACAATGCCGGACAGCATTACAATCACATCCATTTCTGGATGTGGATGAAGCCGAATGGCGGCGGCGCCCTGCCGGGCAAGCTCGAGAAGAAGATCGTCGAGGATCTCGGCTCCGTCGACAAGATGAAGGAAGACTTCATCCAAGCCGGCGTCAGCCAGTTCGGCTCGGGCTGGGCTTGGCTCGCGCTCAAGGACGGCAAGATCACCGTCATGAAGACCCCGAACGGCGAGAACCCGCTGGTCCACGGCGCACAGCCGATCCTCGGTTGCGACGTGTGGGAGCATTCCTACTACATCGACTACCGCAACCGCCGCCCCGACTACGTCAAGGCCTTCCTCGACAATCTCGTGAACTGGGAGCATGTCGAGGAGATGTTCGAGACCGCATCGAAGTAAGCGCAATAACGCTGCGTCAGACGGGCCTCTTCGGAGGCCCGTTTTGTTTTACTGACTGCTTTCGGGAATGGCGCCGACACAGGGCGGATGATGACCAAGTGTCTTTCAGACGATGGTGCCCACAAGCCGCAATCCCCGCTCCTCCAGCAATTCGCGAAAAGCGTCCGACTTCAGATAATTCAGCTCCTCCACGCGGCTCTCTACAGCTGGATCGAGCCCACGCAACTCATCGTCCACATAGCCCGGATGGCACATGACGAGAGGGCGAAGCCCGAGCTTCGAGAACGCCTCCTTGAAGACACGTTCAGCCGGCACGGAAAGGTCGAGCGGGGCGAAGCCTGAGAATCCCTCATTGGTATCAAAGCCCGCCGCATGGGCAGCTCGGGCGAAGCCTTGGGACAGAGATTTCACGATCAACGCCTTGCTGCGCCCGATGGGCCGGCGCAGGATCGCGGCAATCCGATCCGAAGGATCGCGCAGCCAGATACGCCCGGCATAACCCCTCTCCGTCAGAACCTTGATCAGGGCCAGCCTGATCCCCGGCAGCACATGAACGTGCTGATGGCCATCCACGAAGGCTGGCGGCTCCCCGTGAGCCTCGATGAAGGCATCAAGCTGGCGTTCTATCTCCTGCGCAATCTCGTCTGCCAGGAGCTTACGGCTCAAGGCTTTCGGCAGGAGGTCCTTCAGTGTGGGAAATACCCCCGACGGGGCAAACTGCGGCATCAAGCCTAAAGGCGACCCCGTGGTGAGGTTGAGGTGAAGGCCTACGGCAATCCGGCCCTGCAGGGGCCTCAGATCCCCGGCGGCCCGCCGCCAGCCGGGCATGTTGGTCATGGCTCCCGTGGCCGAGAGGCGGCCCATCTCCGCCAGTTCGACGATGCCCCGGCTCACCCCATCGGCGAGGCCGAAATCGTCGGCGCAGAGGATGACGTTGCGTGAGAGGCCCATGAATGTCCTAGAAATCGGTTCTGCCGCACCCTAATGCTCTTGAGCAAAGCCGCAAACTCGGCTCTTGATGCGGCCCGACAATCAAGGGTTCATCCAGTGGCGTCGCCCAAGCTCAGCGTCATCATCCCGGTTCACAACGAGAGCGCGAACATCGCGCCTCTCTGCGAGCGCCTGCTGCCGGTCCTCGACCGGATCACCTCAGCCTGGGAGCTGATCTTCGTGGACGATGGCAGCCGGGACAACACCCTGGACATCATCAAGGACGTCAGCCGGCAGGAGCCCCGGATCGGAGCTGTCTCCTTCAGCCGCAATTTCGGCAAGGAGATCGCCATTGCGGCGGGGCTCGACCATACCCGGGGCGATGCGGTGGTGATCATGGATGCCGACCTCCAGCATCCGCCGGAAATGATCGAGACCTTCGTGGAACGCTGGCGCGAGGGCTATCTCATGGTCTACGGCCAGCGCACCGACCGCACGGACGAGACCCGGGTCAAGCGCGGTTTCGCTCAGGTCTTCTACAAGCTTTTCGCCCGTTTCGGAGAGATCCCCCTGCCCGAGGGCGCGGGCGACTTCCGGCTCATCGACCGCAAAGGCGTCGACGTTCTCAGAACTCTCGGCGAGCGGGCACGCTTCTCTAAGGGCCTCTATGCCTGGATCGGCTTCAAGGCCACGGGCGTGCCGTTCGTGGTGGAGGAGCGCCGCTTCGGCACCACCCAATGGAGCTTCAGAAAGCTCTTCCGCTTCGCCTTCGACGGCATCGCGGCCTTCTCCACAGTGCCACTGAGGATCTGGACCTATATCGGCTTCCTGATCTCGTTCATGGCCATTGCCACGGCCGTGTTCTTCACGATCCGGACGCTGCTGTTCGGAACCGACCTCCCCGGCTTTCCGAGCCTGATCGTCTCCGTCATGTTCTTCTCCGGCATACAGCTCATGTCGCTCGGCATCGTCGGCGAATATGTCGGCCGCATCTTCGCCGAGGTGAAGCGGCGACCGCTCTACGTGGTGGCCGAGCGGATCGGCGGTGCGACGGAGGTCTCGAACGACCTCGTTCCCGACACTTACCGACTGCGCCGGGCCTGACCGATGTTCAAGAAGATCCTCTCCGTCGGCAGCTGGACGCTGGTCTCGCGCCTCACCGGCTTCATCCGCGACGTGGTGCTGGCGGCCATCATGGGCGTGGGCCCCATCGCCGACGCCTTTGTGGTGGCCTCCCGCATCCCCAACCATTTTCGGGCGATCTTCAGCGAAGGAGCCTTCAACAGCGCGTTCCTGCCCACCTATGCGGGTGTGCTGGAACGGGATGGCGCCGCCCCAGCCCGCTCGTTTGCCAGCCGCATCGGCACCCTGATGCTGATCGTGCAGGTGCTGCTGCTGGTGGTAGCCCTCGTGGGCATGCCGGTGGTGGTGAGCCTGCTCGCTCCGGGCTTCTCGGACGAGCCGCAGAAGTTCGACCTGGCGGTGACGCTCACCCGCATCACCTTCCCGTACCTTCTCTTCGTCACCCTGGTGACGATCCTCTCAGGCATCCTCAACGCCCATGAGCGCTTCGCGGCAGCTGCCGCCGCGCCCGTGCTGCTCAACGTCTCCATCGTGGCAGCGCTGGCGGTCGCGTTCCTGTTCCCGAACGCCGGCTATGCGGCTGCCTGGGGCGTCACGGTGGCGGGCGTGCTCGAATTGCTGCTGGTCTGGTTTTCCGCGAAGCGCCTGGGCGTCGCGCCGACGATTGCAGCGCCGCGCTTCGATCCGGCCATGAAGCATTTCTTCAAGGTGCTCGGGCCAGCCATCATCGGCTCGGCAGGCGTGCAGCTCGCCCTCTTTGCCGACACGATCATCGCCTCGCTGCTGCCCACCGGCGCGGTCGCCTCGCTCTATTATGCCGAGCGCATCTATCAGCTGCCGCTGGGCGTGATCGGGATTGCTGCCGGCACCGTGCTGCTGCCCGAGATGAGCCGCCGCATCGCCGCCGGCGACGTGACCGGGGCTCATGGCGCTCAGAACCGGGCCGTGGGTTTGACCCTGGCGCTCGCCGCCCCGTTCGTGGTGGCCTTCGTGACGCTTCCCGATCTCATCATGTCGGCCCTGTTCCAGCGCGGCGCCTTCGATGCGGCCGCGGCCGCACGCTCCGGTGCGGTTCTTGCCGCCTATGCTGTCGGCCTGCCGGCCGCCGTGCTCATCCGCTCGGCGGTGGCGAGCTTCTATTCCCGCTCGGATACGGTGACGCCGCTGATTGCCTCGCTCACGGCTGTAGCGGTCAACGTGGCGCTGAAGATCGTGCTGACCGGGCGCTACGGCGTGGTCGGCCTGGCGCTTGCCACTGCCATCGGCATCTGGGTCAATCTCGGGCTTCTTATCCTGCTTGCTCTGCGCCGGGACTGGATGGCTCTTAGCGGAATGCTCGGACGCACCGCAGCCGCCGTTGCCGTGGCGAGCCTGCTGCTCGGGGCCTTCGCCTGGTTCGCACCCCTGCCTCTGTCCGAATGGACCGCCCGGCTCCCCGCCTGGAACAACGAGATCCTGCTCGCGATTCTTGGGGCAGCCGGCGCCCTCCTCTATGGCGGCGTGCTGCTGGCGGGGCTCAAGATGCTCGGGGTCAGGCTGTCCAGACGCTGACGTCGCTCAAGGTGAACAGCTCCCGTTCCGTAGCGATACCTCGCAGGCGGTGTCTGCCGAGGGAGCGAACCGGCACCGGGCTCACGGAGGCAACCCGGTCGGACAGGATGACCGAGCAGTCGAGGACGTTGCAAAGCGCCTCCATGCGGCTCGCCTCGTTCACGGCAGGTCCGATCACCGTGAAGTCGAGGCGACCGGCAGCGCCGATATTGCCGTAGAACACATCCCCGCAATGGAGCGCGATATCGAGACTCAGCGGGGTGTCATATTCGCGGTTGACGGCCTCGTTACGCTCAAGCGCCACTTGCGCGGCCCGGATCGCCGCCGCACAGGCGCTCTCGTGCGACCGCTCCTCGGTGATCGGAAAAGCGGCCAGAAGGCCGTCGCCTAAGAACTTGAGCACTTCCCCGCCCTGCTCCGCCACCGGATCGGCCATGGCCTCCAGGTGCCGGTCGAGGCGGGCGATCAGGTCGAGACCTGCCGTGTCCGCAAGTGTCGTGAAGCCTCTGAGATCCGCAAAGAGCAGGGCCGCCTCGATGGTCGTGCCGGAGCCGCGCCGGATCGCTCCACTCAGCACGCGCCGACCGGCCGAGAACCCCACATAAGTGTCGAGCATCGCAACCGTGAGGTCGAACAGGGTCATGCGGTAGGCGGCAAGGCCCAGGAGCGGCAGGAGCGCGTCGATCCGGGCGATCTCCTCCGGCCGGAGGCCCTCGGGGCGGCTGGTCGAGAAGGCGGCCCCGATCCCCCGCAGGTCAGGCGCGCTGGTGTTGCCGAAGCTGATGAGACGCGCCAGGTAATCCTTGCCCCCTAAGGCTCTCACATCCTCGAAGACGCCGAACAGACCTGCGTCCGCGCCGTTGATGAGCCAATGGCAGCTCTCCTGCTCAGTGCGCATCATGTAGGCGAAGGGACTCACTTCGAAGGCATCCGCATTGCGCTCGTGGGAGACCCCTTCCACGACCGTGCCGGCGGATCGGGTCCACAGATGCGTATAGACGCGAATCGTCGGATTGACGGTCGGCAGGGCGATGTAGGCCCGGACCAGGGGGATGCCCTCGCCGACCAGCCGCTCGGCAACCCCTGAGAGCAGCGTGGTCATGTCCGACCCGTGCAGGCCCTGTTCGATGATCCAGTCTTCGAGATTCGCCATGGGCTCACTCTAGCATTTCAGGCAGGCTTGTCCTCAAGCCATCGCCATCTAGCGGCGGGTGTGGCGCGTCGTGCCTCCCGTGCCGGCGATCTCCGTCAGGAGCTTGCGGCGGGCGGCGAGGGCAAAGGGCTGCGTTTCGTCGGCGATCTCCACGAAGGAGCCAGGACCTCCGATGACATTCTGCGCGTAATAATCCTCCAGCGACATGCCGCCGGGCCCGCCCGGACGGCCGCTGCCGGGCCGGCGGATGGCGAGCGCATTGATGGTGAAGCCCTTGGCCAGCGCCTCCGCCCTTACCTGCTCCAGGGACCGGCCGTTCATGTTCGGACCGTCGCCCGAGACATCGATCACCTTGCACGTGCCCTCGTGGGCGTTGCCCTCCACGAGGCGCATGGAGAAGTCGATGGCATTGGAGATGGAATTGTAGCCAGTCGCGCCACGCGGGGCGCTCAGGAGCTTGTCGGAGAACACTCTCGCGCTCGCCTCGTCGCGGATCACGTGCCAGTCGACGATCAGCACCTGGGAGCTCGGCCCGCCCCATTCCATGTAGGCGACCGCAATGGCCCCGATAGGGCCGTCCTTGATGCCGTTGAGCACATCGGGGCTGGTCAGCGCATCGGCCCAGCCCTTCCGTTGGAGGCGCAGCTCGTCATTGTCGATGGAGCCCGAGCCATCGGCCGCGAAGACCAGCTCCAGATCGACCGATTCCGCCTCAGCCGGAGTCGTCAGGAGGCTCAGGGCCACAAGGCTTTTCAGGATAAACCGCATCGGGGGCTCCGGCGTTGGGCACAATGCTGGAGCCATGTAGGGCACGAGGCGACCAAGCCGCCTCGCGCATCGTTCACAACTTCGTTGAAGGCCTTCAAGCCGCCTTGAGGACACCCTTGTCATGGGCGAAGGCCCAGTAGAGTTCCCGCGCCTTGCGGTAGAACGGGCCGGGCTGGAGATCGCGGTTGTCGATGCGCAGCACCGGCATCACCTTGGAATAGTTGCCCGAGATGAAGATCTCGTCGGCGCCGGCGAAATCTTCGTAGCGCAGGGTGCTCTCGACCACCTGCACGCCGTCGTCGCGCAGGAGCTGGATCACCCGCTGGCGGGTGATGCCATTGAGGAATGTGCCGTTCGGATAAGGCGTATGGACCACGCCGTCTTTCGCCATGAACACGTTGGAGGTGGCGGTCTCGGCCACGTTGCCGAGGGCATCGCACACCAGCGCGTTGTCGAAGCCCTTCTCCTTCGCCTCGCGGATCACGCGGGCATTGTTCGGGTAGAGAGCCCCGGCTTTCGCATCGGTCGGCATGGATTCGAGGGTCGGACGGCGGAAGCTCGACTTCGTGAGCGAGGTTCCACCCGGCACCGGCATCGGCGCCTCGAAGAGGGAGAGGCAGAACTGGGTCGATTCCGGGTCCGGCGCGATGGTGGACAGGCCCTCGGCCTCGCCCCAGTACATGGGCTTCACATAAAGCGCCGTGCCGGGCGCGAACTTCTGCACGCCCTCGCGGACCAGATCGAAGATGGCCTGAGGCTCCATAGTCGGCTTGAGGCCGATGGTGAGGGCCGAACGGTTCACGCGCTCGCAGTGCAGGTCGAGATCGGGCGCAACGCCCTCGAACACACGGGCACCGTCGAAGACGGAGGAGCCGAGCCAGGACACGTGCGAGCGCGGCCCGATCATGGGCGGATTGCCCTCGTGCCAAGCGCCGTTGAACCAGTTCCAGGTTTGCGAATACCAAGCCACGTGTATCATCCTTTGGGTCAGAAATTCTGCCCTATCGAAACGCCTGCGCCGGCAACCGTCAATCGCTGTGCTTAAGACTGGGACATAAAGTCTTGTGATGGGTTTCATGCGAAGGGCTGATCATTGGCCGGCTTGCCACGGCCCGCGCCCAGTGAAAGTCTGCCCTTCATGACCAGCCACAGCCTTATCCCCGCCCCTACCAAGGCCGTCATCTTCGACGCCTATGGAACATTGTTCGACGTGCATTCCGCCGTCAGCCGCCACATGGCCCAGGTCGGGCCCGACGCAGCGCGCTTCTCGGAAGTGTGGCGCACGAAGCAGCTCGAGTATTCCTGGGTGCTGTCGCTGGCGGGCCGATATGAGCCCTTCTGGACTCTGACCGAGCAGGCGCTCGATTATGCGTTCGCGCGATTTCCGGATGTGGACCGCTTCCTGAGGCCGCTACTTCTGGATGCCTATCGCACCCTCGATGCCTATCCGGAGGTTCGGCGGACGCTCCAGGGCTTGCAGTCGCGCGGCCTTCGCACGGGCATCCTGTCGAACGGCGATCCCGGCATGCTGAATGCGGCCGTATCGTCAGCAAGTCTTTCGAATGATCTCGACGTAGTTTTGTCCGTCGACGCCGTGCAGATCTTCAAGACGAGCCCACGCAGCTACGACCTCGTGCTGCAGGCCCTGTCCGTCGCTGCAAGCGAAGTCGTGTTCATGTCATCCAACCGCTGGGACATCGCAGGTGCAGCCGCCTTCGGGTTCACGCCAATCTGGGTGAACCGACTGGGTCTGCCGGATGAGTACGCGGAGCTTCCTCCGAGCTCAGTCATCGCATCGCTCGACGAGTTGGTGATGACTTAAGGCAAGCGCGACGCTCCCACACCTCTCCCTGAGGGAGAGGTCGGACCGTCAGGTCCGGGTGAGGGGTTACAGGTCTTTCCGGGTAGCGCTCCCCCCTCACCCTCGCTGCGCTCGACCTCTCCCCGCCGGGGAGAGGTGGAAGACGAGCCTGCTCGTCTCCCTTACAGATGAATACGTCGCTCAAGTTCGGCGAGAATGGTTTCCATCACACCATCAAGGTTGTCATAAATTTCAGCATTGGCGAAGCGTATGACGTGATACCCGCAGATCTCTAGGACGCGTGTCCGCTCCTCATCCTGCCGGATTTCGTCACCCGTCGAATGGGTTGCTCCATCAACTTCAAGGATCAGCTTGGCATCCAGGCAGACGAAATCGACAACATACCTGTCGATCGGATGCTGGCGCCGAAATTTCCAATCCGACAGCTTTCGATTTCTCAGCGCCTGCCAAAGCAAGGCTTCTGCACTCGTCTGCCGGTGGCGGAGATGCTGCGCCCTCTGAATGAACCGCTGCATCTCCGCCTCTCAGACACTGACTTTACTTCGCCATCGCCGCCAAAATACGCGCCCAGGAGCGGGTGCCCTTGTGGAAGCTCTGGAGGTCGTACTTCTCGTTCGGCGAGTGAATGCGGTCGTCATCGAGGCCGAAGCCGACGAAGAGCGTATCCATGCCCAGGGTGCGCTTGAAGTCGCCGCCGACCGGGATCGAGCCCCCCATGCCGATGACGATGGGGTCCTTCTGCCATTCATCGTGCAGCGCCGACTTCGCTGCCGTGATGGCCGGGAAGTCGTGCGGCAGCGCCAGCGCCCGCGAGCCCTTGTGATGGATGAACTCCACCGAGCAATCAGCGGGAATGCGCTCGCGCACGAAAGCCTCGAAGTTCTGGGAGATCTTAACTGGGTCCTGATCGCCCACGAGGCGGAAGGAGACCTTGCAGCGCGCTTCCGACGCGATCATCGTCTTGGTGCCTTCGCCCGTATAGCCGCCGATGATGCCGTTCACGTCGCAGGTGGGGCGTGACTGGATCTGCTCGATCAGCATGCGTCCCTTCTCACCGGCGGAATGCTTGAGACCGACCTGCCCGAGGAATTCTTCCTCCGTAAGGTTCAAGCCCTTCCACTGCTCAAGCACCTGCGTGGGCGTTTCATGCACGCCGCCGTAGAAGCCCGGAATGGTGATGCGGCCGTTGTCGTCGTGGAAGGCCGCGATGATCTTCGAGAGCACATGGATCGGGTTGCGCGCAGCACCCCCGAAGGAGCCGGAATGCAGGTCACGGTCGGCGCAGCGCACGATGATCTCCTCATAGACCATGCCGCGCAGAGACGAGGTGATGCCGGGCGTATCCTGGTCCCACATGCCCGTATCGCAGACGAGCGCCACATCGGCCTTCAGCTCGTCCTTGTTGGCCTCGATGAACTCAGGCAGAAACTTGGAGCCGTCCTCCTCCGCGCCCTCGACCAGGAAGGTGATGTTGATCGGCAGCGAGCCGGTCTCGGCCTTCCAGGCGCGGCAGGCCTCGACGAAGGTCATCACCTGACCCTTGTCATCGGAGGAGCCGCGCGCGCTGATGGCCTTGCGGCCATCCGACAGCGTGATCATGCGCGGCTCGAAAGGCGGCGTCTCCCACAGCTCCAGCGGATCGACCGGCTGCACGTCGTAATGGCCGTAGAACAGCACATGCAGCTTCGCGTCGCCCTTGGCATGCGCCACCACGGCCGGATGCCCGCCCGTCTCGCGTAAAGCGGCTTCGATACCGATGCTCTTCAGCTCGTCGACGAGCCACTGGCCCGCGGTGCGGCAATGGTCCTTGTAGGCAGGATCGGTGGAAATGGACGGAACCTTGAGCCACTGGAACAGGCGCTCCAGGGAGGAATCGAGATCGGAATCGATGCGCTGCAGAACTTGGTCGAGCTTGGACATGGTGGCCCTGTGTTGGAATTTGTCGCGGCCGACAAGGTGCATCCAACAGGGGACTGCCGCAAGAGGTGTTCATCAAAACGGCTATCCCGGACGGCGGAGCCAATCCAGGATCGCAAGACAAGTAGAGCGCGGGTTTCCCTCCCCCTTGTGGGGAGGGACTAAGGGTGGGGGTGTCAGCGCCAAGATTTCAAAACGTGACGCTCACACCCCCACCTCCAACTCCTCCCCACAAGGGGGAGGAGGGCTCCCGTGCCACTCTCGTCCCGCGATCCCGGATCGCCTGCGGCGTCCGGGATGACCATCGATGAAGATTACCGCCTCAGCAGCCCGCCCAGGGTTCCGCGCACGATCGCTCTGCCGATGGAGCTGCCCTGGCGGCCGCCGATGGATTTGCCGATCTCCGCGGCGAGGTTGCCGACCGTCTGGTTGACGATGGTTCGCGTTACCTCGCGGGTGACGCGCTGCGTCACCGTCATGGAGCCCTTGCGCTGCGTTCCCGCTCCGAAGAGGCCGCCCAGCATGTCGAGGATGCCGCCTCCCCCTTCCGCCGCCTGGGTCTCGGCGGCCGCCTGCTCGGCGCGCTTAGAGAGCATCTCATAGGCGGATTCCACATCGACGGTGTGGTCGTATTTTCCCTTCATGGGACTCGCCGCGATGATCTGCTGGCGCTCGGTCAACTCGATCGGCCCCACCTGCGCCATGGGCGGCGCAATCAGCGTGCGCTCCACCATGGAGGGGGCGCCCTTGCCCTCGAGGGTCGAGACCAGCGCCTCGCCGACACCGAGTTCGGTGATTGCCTTTTCCGTGTCGAAGGCCGGGTTCTCCCGGAACGACTGGGCCGCCGCCCGCACCGCCTTCTGCTCGCGTGGAGTATAGGCGCGCAGCGCATGCTGGATCCGGTTGCCGAGCTGCGCCAGCACGCTTTCGGGAATGTCGATCGGGTTCTGCGTGATGAAATAGACGCCGACGCCCTTGGACCGGATGAGACGGACCACGCGCTCCACGGTCTCGACAAGAGCCTTCGGCGCATCGTTGAAGAGCAGATGCGCCTCGTCGAAGAAGAACACCATCTTGGGCTGGTCGAGATCGCCCACCTCGGGTAGCTCCTCGAACAGCTCCGACATGAGCCACAGGAGGAAGGTGGCGTAGAGGCGCGGATTGCTCATGAGCTTGTCCGCCGCCAGGATATTGACGATGCCGCGCCCGTCGCGGTCGTTACGCATCAGGTCCTTGATGTCGAGCGCCGGCTCGCCGAGGAACTCGTCGCCCTGCTGGTTCTCCAGCACCAGGAGCTGGCGCTGAATCGTGCCGATGGTGGCCTTCGACACGTTGCCGTAGGTGGTGGTGAGCTGGCTGGCATTCTCGGAGATGAGCTGCAGCAGCGCGCGCAGATCCTTCAGGTCGAGCAGCAGAAGCCCCTGCTCGTCCGCGATGCGGAAGGCGATGTTGAGCACGCCCTCCTGCGTGTCGTTGAGATCGAGCAGGCGCGAGAGCAGCAGCGGCCCCATCTCGGAGATCGTCGCCCGCACCCGATGCCCCTGTTCGCCGAACAGATCCCAGAACACCACGGGGAACTTGTCCGGCACGTAGTCGACGCCGATCTCCTTGGCGCGCTTGACGAGGGGCTCCTTGCCGTTGCCGGTTGCCGCCATGCCGGAGAGATCGCCCTTGATGTCGGCGGCGAAGACCGGAACGCCCGCGTTGGAGAACCCCTCCGCCAGCACCTGCAGAGAAACGGTCTTGCCCGTGCCCGTGGCTCCGGTCACGAGGCCGTGCCGATTGGCGAGCCTCAGATCGAGATATTCGGGCTTGGTGCTCTTCCCGATGAAGATCTTCCCGTCCTGCAGCATCGAATCCTCCAGAATCTATCAATGGATCTTAGAAGCGTTGCCGCGAGTTTCCACTCTCGGAATTCTTGATTAAACGGTTTAGGTGTGAACTACCTGCCCGTTCCAAGCTTCAGGAGAATCAAATGGAAGAGCTCATCGCCCGCGTGACGCAGAAAACCGGCCTCGATCAGGCCACCGCCCGCAAGGCGATCGGCATCATTCTCGGCTACCTCCAGAAGGAAGGCCCCTCGAGCGAGGTCAACCAACTGATCCAGGCTCTTCCTGGCGCGATGGACGCCATCGAGGAGGGCAAGACCGGCGCCAGCGGCGGCATGATGGGCATGATGGGCTCCATGGGCGGCGGCGTGATGGCGCTCGGCGGCCAGCTCATGGGCATCGGCGTGTCCATGGGCCAGATGCAGCCGCTCGGCAAGGAGCTGTTCGCCTATGGCCGCGAGAAAGCCGGCGAGGATGTGATGGGCCCCATCGTGGGCTCGATTCCGGGGCTTTCGCAGTTCGTTTGACCGCTCAAGGCTCATCATCCTGGGGCTGTGCAGCAGAACCCGGGATCGTGTGCTGGATTAAATGTCGGATCCTCAACGCTGTCATCTCCGCGAAGGCGGGGATCCATAAACGCTAACGGTGCCGAACTGGTTTAAGGTCGTGGTTATGGATCCCGGGCTCTGCTGCGCAGCCCCGGGATTACAGTGCTGGGCTGGTCCAGCGATCCCGGATCGCCTGCAGCGTCCGGGATGAACAAGGTGGCGATGATGCCAGCGCGTCACGCCCGAAACGGATTGGAGATTGCCTCGACCCTGCCCCCATCCTTTGGGGCATTCCCACATTCCCCTCCTGCCGGTATTGTCCGCGCCATTCGCGCAGCCCTCCTCCGGACGAGGCCCTCATGGACGATCTCTCACTCGCCGCCGACTTTCCGCAAGCGACCCGCGAGCAATGGCTCAAGCTGGTCGAGGGCGTGCTGAAGGGCGCGGACTTTCAGAAGAAACTCGTCTCCCGTAGCCACGACGGCATCGCCATTCAGCCGCTCTATCCGAAAGCGGAAGGCTCAGCGCCGGTTGCGCGCGAGGAGGCCGGCCGCTGGCGGGTATCGCAGCGGGTCGACCATCCCGATCCGGCGAAGGCCAATGAGCTGGCGCTCGCCGACCTCGAAGGCGGCGCCGATGCGCTGACCCTCGTGACGCCGAAAGCCCTCGCGGCGCGCGGCTTCGGCGTGGGCATCGACTCCGTCGACGATCTCGACCGGACGCTCGGCGGCGTCATGCTCGACCTCATCCACCTGCGCGTCGATGCCGGCGGACACGGCCGCCAGATGGCCGCGCTGGTGCTGGCGCTGGCAGAGCGGCGCGGCCACAAGCTGTCTGAGCTTTCCCTCGATCTCGGCCTCGACCCTGTCGGCGCCATGGCAGCCCAGGGCCGGATGTCGGCCTCCTGGGACGCGATGGCGCAGCGCATGGGCGATACGCTTGATCACCTGACTGGCCAGGGCTTCGCCGGCCGTGCTTTCATGGCGGATGGGCGCGTCTATCACGAGGCCGGGGCCAGCGAGGCGCAGGAGCTCGCCGCCGTGCTGGCGACGGGATTGAGCTATCTGCGCGCCCTCGAAACTGCAGGGCATTCGCTTGATGCCACGCGCAAAACACTATCGTTCCTGCTCGTGGCCGATGCGGACGAGTTTCTCACTGTCGCCAAGCTCAGGGCTTTGCGCCATCTCTGGGCGCGGGTCGAGCAGGCCTGCGGCCTGGAGCCGAGGCCGATCCGCCTGCATGCGGAAACCGCCTGGCGCATGACCACGCGGCGCGATCCGTGGGTGAACATGCTGCGCACCACGGTGGCCGCCTTCTCGGCTGGCATCGGCGGTGCGGATGCCATCACGGTGCTGCCCTTCACGGCAGCGCTCGGCCTGCCCGATGCCTTCGCCCGTCGCATCGCGCGCAACACGCAACTGATCCTGCTCGATGAGTCGAACCTCGCCCGCGTGGCGGATCCAGCGGCAGGCGCCGGCGGGTTCGAGGCGCTTACCGATGCGCTGTGCCAGAAGGCCTGGGGACTGTTCCAGGAGATCGAGCGCGAGGGCGGCATTCTGGAAAGCCTTAAGGGCGAAAAGCTCCAGGTCCGGATCGCAACGGTTCGCGCCCAGCGCGAGAATGCCGTCGCCACGCGCAGGGAGCCGATCACCGGCACGAGCGAGTTCCCGAACATCAACGAAGCCGATGTGACGGTACTTTTCCCCTCCCCCTTGTGGGGAGGGGCCAGGGGTGGGGGTGCGAGCGAGAACCTACCAAGCTCTGGCGCCGACACCCCCACCTCCAACTCCTCCCCACAAGGGGGAGGAGAGCAGGACAGTGCAGCGGCTCCGACGGAAACGTCATTCTCCTCCCTCGTGCAGATGGCCTGGAATGGATCAACACTCCCGCAGCTGGCCGCGACGGCAGCAGGCTCGAACGCCGTAGCGGTCGCTCCCCTGCCCTCGGTTCGCATCGCGGAAGCCTTCGAACGCCTGCGCGACATCTCCGACGCCTACCGGGCAAAGACGGGAGAGCGGCCGAAGGTGTTCCTCGCGAATCTCGGGTCCGTCGCGGATTTCACCGCCCGCGCAACATTTGCCAAGAACTTCTTCGAGACCGGCGGCATAGAATCCATCATGAACGAGGGATTAACAGACCAACAGAGCATTAAAAGTGCCTTTGCCGTTAGTAAAGCCAAGATTAGCTGCATCTGCTCTACTGACGATATTTACAAATTTCATGCCCCTGCGACCGCAAGTACCTTGCGTCAGGCGGGAGCAGAACTTATGTTCCTGGCTGGCCGCCCCGGGGAAGATCAAAAAGAGCTGACCGAGGCCGGCATCACAACCTTTATTTTCACCGGGTGCGACACCCTCAAGATCCTCGGCGAGGCCCTCGACAAGGCCTGCGCGGAGCCTTGAGATTTCCTCCCGGCCCACAACCGGGAGGATCACGGTTATGACTTTCACAAAGACAACGGCTGTGGCCCTCAGCTTTGGCATGATGTGCACCGGCGCGGCCCTGGCTGCTCCTAAGAACAACCACGACGGCACCTGGCAGGTGCAGATGGTGACCGATTCCGGCATCTGCGGCACCAACACCTATGCCATCACGGTCGAGAAGGGGAACGTCCGCTACCACGGTGATCCCGGTGAGGCTCCGGCTCAGATCAGCGGGCAGATCGCCGCCAGCGGCGCTGTGAGCCTTGATATCCGCCGCAACTCCGCCCAGGCCCAGGCCTCGGGCAGCCTGGCGGGTCAGGCTGGCTCGGGCATCTGGAAGGTCGCCTCTTACGGCTGCTCCGGCCGCTGGAGTGCTCAGAAGCGCTCCACCATGGCGCGCAGCTGATCGACTACATCTTTCTCAGGCCGCCGCATTATCCGGTGCGGCGGCTTTTTCGTGCCTGCGACAGCACGACCCTAGAGAGGAACCGAGCCTGAAATACCCACGTTGGTTCATCCACCTCATCGTGTTCAGGGAGTGATTGATGCGTGTTCTTTCCTGGCTTGGCGGTGCCGCCCTGGCGGCCCTTGTCGCGGTTCCCCAGGCCCAAGCCCAAGCAAACCGATTCGATGGCAACTGGAGCGTCGAAGTCGTCACCGAGCAGGGCGCCTGCGACCGGGCCTACCGCTATGCGGTCGTCGTCCAGAACGGTCAGGCCCGCTATGGCGGACCGGAAAACTTCAACGTGAACGGCCGGGTGCAGCAGAACGGCTCGGTGACAGCCAGCATCTCGCGCGGTCAGGACCGGGCCAACGTCTCGGGCCGGCTCTCCGGCACCACAGGCCGCGGCACCTGGACCACCTCCGGCGGGCGGGTCTGCTCCGGCTATTGGAATGCCGAGAAGCGGGGCTGAGGGCTCAGACCTTGCTCCGATAGCATCGCGTTGGCGGATGCCCTAGAATGCACCTCATTCGATCCGTTTCCACCGGCAAGGGCATCCGCTTAATCCCATGACCAGCATCCCGGATTTCACGAGCGTCGCATTCGCCGATGCTCCCCTGGCATCCTCCTTAAAATCCCCGGCCGAGCCGTGGCTGACGCCCGAGGGCATTGCGGTGAAGGGATCCTACAGCCCCGAGGATCGCGCCGGGCTCGACTTCCTCGACACCTATCCGGGCATTGCACCGTTCCTGCGGGGCCCCTACCCCACCATGTACGTGAACCAGCCCTGGACCGTGCGCCAGTATGCGGGCTTCTCCACGGCTGAGGATTCGAACGCCTTCTACCGCCGCAATCTCGCGGCGGGCCAGAAGGGCCTGTCGGTGGCCTTCGACCTCGCCACCCATCGCGGCTACGATTCTGACCATCCGCGCGTCTCTGGCGACGTGGGCATGGCGGGGGTTGCCATCGATTCCATCTACGACATGCGTACCCTGTTTGCAGGCATCCCGCTCGACCAGATGAGCGTGTCGATGACCATGAACGGCGCGGTGCTGCCGATCCTCGCGCTCTACATCGTCGCGGCAGAGGAACAGGGCGTGCCCGCCTCCAAGCTGTCGGGCACGATCCAAAACGACATTCTCAAAGAGTTCATGGTGCGCAACACCTACATCTACCCGCCCAAAGGGTCGATGCGCATCATCTCGGACATCTTCGCCTACACGTCCGCGAACATGCCGAAATTCAACTCGATCTCGATCTCCGGCTACCACATGCAGGAAGCGGGCGCGACGCAGGACCTGGAGCTCGCCTACACGCTTGCCGACGGCGTCGAGTATATCCGCGCCGGCATCGCGGCAGGCCTCACCATCGACCAGTTCGCGCCGCGTCTGTCGTTCTTCTGGGCGGTGGGCATGAACTTCTTCATGGAAGTGGCCAAGATGCGCGCCGCGCGCCTCCTCTGGGCCAGGCTCGTGAAGGACTTCAACCCGCAAAGCGAGAAATCGCTGCCGCTGCGCACCCACTCGCAGACCTCCGGCTGGTCGCTCACCGCGCAGGACGTGTTCAACAACGTCACGCGCACCTGCATCGAGGCGATGGCAGCGACACAAGGGCATACGCAGTCGCTGCACACCAACGCGCTCGACGAGGCGCTGGCGCTGCCCACCGATTTCTCCGCCCGCATCGCGCGCAACACGCAGCTCTTCCTGCAGCAGGAAAGCGGCACCACCCGCATCATCGATCCATGGGGCGGCTCGTACTATGTCGAGCGCCTCACCTACGAGCTGGCGCAGAAGGCCTGGGCGCATATCCAGGAGGTTGAGAGCTTAGGAGGCATGGCCAAGGCCATCGAGGCCGGCATTCCGAAGCTGAAGATCGAGGAGGCGGCTGCCCGCACGCAGGCCCGCATCGATTCCGGCCACCAGAAGATCATCGGCGTCAACAGCTTCAAGTCGACGGACGAGGCCTCCATCGACATCCTGAAGGTCGACAACGCCGCCGTGCGCGCGAGCCAGATCGAGAAGCTCAAGCGCCTGAAAGCCGACCGCAATCAGGCCGATGTGGATGCGGCACTCGACGCCCTATCACAGGGCGCGGCGGGCAACGGCAATCTGCTCGACCTTGCCGTGAAGGCTGCGCGTGCCAAGGCGACCGTGGGCGAGATTTCGGACGCGCTGGAAAAGGTCTGGGGTCGTCACCGGGCCGAGATCAAATCGATTTCGGGCGTGTACAAACGGGAGGTCGGGATGGCGTCGCCAGCCGTCGAGAAGGTTCGCACTCTGGTGGAGCGGTTCGAGCATGACGATGGCCGCCGCCCGCGCATTCTCGTCGCCAAGATGGGACAGGACGGGCACGACCGCGGCCAGAAAGTGATCGCCTCGGCCTTCGCCGATCTCGGCTTCGACGTGGATATCGGCCCGCTCTTCGCAACCCCTGCGGAAGCGGCGCGTCAAGCCATTGAGAACGACGTTCATATCATCGGCGTCTCGTCGCTTGCGGCCGGACATCTCACATTGGTGCCGGAGCTGAAAAGCGAACTCGCCAAGTATGGTCGCGACGACATCATGATCGTGGTCGGCGGCGTGATCCCGTCGCAGGATTTCGATGCCCTGTACCAAGCCGGCGCCTCTGCGATCTTCCCGCCCGGCACTGTGATTGCCGATGCTGCCGTGAACCTGATCGAGGATCTCAACCGCAGGCTTGGATACGGGCCGAAACAGGCGGCGGAGTAACAGATCGAGCCTTTGGTGAACATCCTTCGATGTCATGGCCGGACTTGTCCCGGCCATCTCGCTTTGAAGAGCGCAGCGCCCTTCGCATCGAGATCACCGGCACAAGGCCGGTGATGACGAGGAATCACACGTGACGAGGGCTGAGAAGCAGGACAATCTGCAATGCAATCTATTAAGACCGCTCAATCGCCCGCTTCACCACCTGCTGCACCTCCTTGTTCGACAGGAACAGGTCGTGATTGATGATGCCGCCGCCGAATTCGGAGGCGTCGGCCACACGGACTCCCAAAGCTTCCAAACGCTCGCGGTCGGCTGCGCCTGCCCTCACGATGCCGCCGGCGAGGCGGCTTGAGACGGCGAGTGCCCGGTCGTTGGTGGAGCTGATGACGGTGATCTTCTTCGCATCCGTTCCCAGCCGCTCCAGGCCGCGGGCGAAAAGGTCGATATCGATGTCGGGCGCCGCCATCACTACCGCGCCGATCCGCTCCATGGCGCTCTCGCCGCCGGAGGCGCGCACCATGCGCAGGGTCTCAAGCGTCAGCAGCGTGCCCATGCTGTGCGCCACGATGTGGATGCGCCCGCCGCTCTGGGTCTTGGCGATGGCTGTCAGCAGATCCTCGAGGGAGTCGCGGGACCACATGGCGCTCTCGCGGTCGGCCACGTAGCTGAAGGTCGAGGCGGCGGACGGCCAGGTGAAGAGACCGGTCACGCCTGCGAACTTGATGCCCTCGGAGAGATCGACCGTCGATGTTGCGGCCGTCTCGAAGCTTTCCTTGTAGCCGTGGATGTAGAGCAGCAGGTCGCGGCCGAAGGCGGCCTGTGCGAAGGCCTGCGCGGCGTTGCTCCGCTCTACATTCTCGACCTTCGCGATGCTCCAGTCGCTCGCCGTCACGCGGCTGAGGAGCGAATCCGACGGCGGCGTCAGGCGAGCCTCCGCGAAGATCATGTCGGCCGAGCGTTCGCTGCTGAACCAAGGCTTCCTGGGCGGATCGCCCACCGGGAGCCGTGTGGTCGCGACGAGCAGCTTCGGGTCCTTCTCAAGGCCGATCTTGAAGGCTGCGGGGCTGACGAGCGCCGAATCCTCGCCGACACAGCCGGACAGGGCAATGCCGGCAAGGCAGACGATAGCGAGGCGGGACATAGAGAAGCGCATGAGGCCCTGATTTCGGGAGGAGACAAGGAAGGTCATGCTGTTTTGCCCTCGATCATGGCATGCGCAAGGCGAAAATCCTGCCGCAGCCCCCACTCGTGCCGCATTGCGGTAAAGCATTGGTGAACGAAGCTTTGGGCTTTGCGCCTTGATGCACGCAAGGGCCGACCGTACCTTCACCCCATGCTCGCCGCTCTCGCCCGTACTCTCCTTGTCATCGTTGCCCTTTTCCTCATCCCCCTGGGGGCTCATGCCCTCTGGTGGTCCCTGCGCGACGATATCGCGCCGAACCGTATCGCCGCCGATTGGTCGAGCGCGAAGCTTCTCCCGGCAGCCTCGGAAGCACCCAAGGCCATCGTCGCGGTCTACGCGGCACGGGTCGGACGCTGGCGTGGCATCTTCGCACACCACACCTGGGTGGTCGTGAAGGAAGCCGGCGCTCACCAGTACACCCGCTACGACAAGGTCGGCTGGGGCAGCCCGGTGCGCACCAACGGCTGGGCGCCGGATGGGCGCTGGTTCGGCAATGCGCCCCATCCCGTGGTGGTGATCGAAGGCCCCGAGGCCGAGCGGCTGATCCCGCAGGTGCGCCGGGCCGTGGCGAGCTACCCCTACCAGACCTTCGGCGCCTATAACGCCTGGCCCGGCCCGAACTCCAACACCTTCGTGGCGCATGTGATGCGCTCCGTTCCTGAGCTCGCCGCTCCCCTGCCGCCCACCGCGCTCGGCAAGGATTGGCAGCCCTGGCGCGACATCGTGGGTCTCACCCCGAGTCGCACCGGCGTCCAGATCTCACTGGGCGGCTATGCGGGCATCGCGGTTGGCTGGATCGAGGGCATCGAGATCGACTTCATGGGCCTCGTCGCCGGCCTCGACGTGCGCCGACCCGCCATCAAGATCCCCGCCTGGGGACGGTTCGGCATGGACCCTATCACGTGGTGAAAGCGCCGGAGCAGCGAAAGCCCTGGTAGGACCCTCGCGCCCCGGCACTTCATCTTACTGTACGCGACCGTTCCTTAGAGCACGAACCAGCTGGCCCGCATGTCATGCGCGCCTGCAAGTGCGATGACAGCTTCGGCCGCTGTGTCGCTGTCGGTGTTGAGAAGGATCAGCGTCTCATCCCCGGTCCTCTCGGCTCGGATCTGACCCGGAGCGCTGAAGGCTGCGGAGCCGATGAAGACGAAAGGCTGATTGCCTGATCGCGTCCCGTTAGCGTCGATGCGCGAGAGGTCGAGCAGATCGCCGTCGGCACCGGCAAAGTCGAGCACGCGATCGGCGCTTGCGGCGGTCGAGGATGTCTCGGAGAGCGAACGCCAGACAAATTTGTCCCCGCTGCTCCCTCCCAGGAGTGCATCCTTCCCTATACCGCCATCCATCGTGTCTGTTCCGGTGCCGCCCTCGAGGCGATCATCGCCTTCCTCACCGCGCAGGTCGTCATCGCCAGCGCCACCGAGAAGGCTGTCATTGCCTTTCAGGCCTTTGATGAGATCGGCCCCATCCCTTCCCGTCAGAATGTTCCCGGCAGCGTTGCCTGAGATGCGATTGTCGTGGTTGTTGCCGGTGAGATTGATCGCGGTCGTGCCGGAAGTGTTCTTGGTCCACAGAACCTCCACATGCATGTCGTCAGTGAGGGCATAGCTGACGGCACTGCGGATGACGTCTTCCGTGCCCTCCCCCGCTTTCTCCTCCACCACATCTGAGGCTGTATCGATGATGTAACGGTCGTTGCCGGTGCCGCCGGTCATGACGTCGTTGCCGGTGCCGCCATCGATGGTGTCGTCACCCGACCCGCCGAACACCACATCGTCGCCTCCGCGTGCGAAGATCGTGTCGCCTTGATCCTGGCCGCCGGATGTCATCTGAGGATTAAGGCGGAAGATTTCGCCGTCGTAGTCGATGAGATAGACATTACCGGCCGCGTCCTCGCCAAAGGACGATGGACGCGTGACACTGCCAGCATCCGCCGTCACGGTACGCTGCGTTACCTGCCAGGCACCGTTTACGACATTCATGCTCCAGACCCGCCCCGTGGCGTAGTCACCGAAGATGTAATGGCCCTGCAGCGCCTCGTTCGGTCCGCGGTACACATAGCCGCCGGTGATGGAACGCCCGTCTGCGCGGCCGTAGGAATGGATCGGTTGCGTATAGTCCGGGTAGTTGTTCGGATCGAATCCGCCTTCGGTGCCAGGCCAGCCGTAATTGGCACCGGAGCTTCCCAAATTGACTTCCTCTGCCGTGCTCTCTCCGACATCCGCAACGTAAAGCTGGCCTGTTGCCCGATCAAAACTGACCCGCCAGGGATTGCGCAATCCAGCTGCATAGATGCCTGTTCCCGCTGCGCTCCCGGAAATGCCGTCAATTTGGGTCGGATTGTCGGCAGGCAGGGCATAGTTCCGGCCTGGGTCATTCGGAAACGCATCTACGCTGACGTCGAGACGCAGGATCTTCCCCATCGGATTGGCAAGGCTCTGTGAGTTGGCGGAACGCGTACCGTCGCCAACGGCTGCATAAAGATAGCCATCCGGTCCAAACCCTATCCAACCGCCGCGGTGGCGGTTTGTCCCATCAGGGAAGTCGAGGGTCGTGATAAGTCGCATGCTGGCGGGATCGGCCGTGAGCGTGCCTGGAGTGTTCGTGTATTGGCGAATCTCCACATCGCCTGCGAGGTTGCTCATATAAACATAGAACTTGCCGTTGGCGGCATGGTTTGGATCAAAGGCAAGCCCCAGAAGGCCCTGTTCGCCTGCCGTGCTGATCTGACTGGCAAGATCGAGGAAGGCTTGGGATTGCAACTGGCCCGTCACGGTATCGAGCACACGGATCTGCCCCGTCTTCTGGACAACAAACAGGTGCTGGTTGTCCCCTGGAGCAGAAGCGGCAAAGAGTGCTTGAGACAAGCCCGTGGCGAGGCGCGATGACGTGATAGAAACCTCTTGGCCAGGAGCGTCAGGATCGTATCCGTAGATGCGATCGCCCGCGTCTGTTCCTTCTAGACGGTCTGCAGCATTCGTTCCTTTGATCACAAGTGTAGACGCCATGGCCAACCTCCTGTTGCCAATTGTTGCTACAAATATATTCCTATCGTTACTTTATGTTATTTCGATGGCACAATATGACGTTTCGTAATTATGCTCATTGGTATTGTGGGTTGCTTCCGAGGGCCATCTGAGGCCGAGCGCTTCATCCAATGTGAAGTTCAGGCAGCAGGCTGCAGCTTCGAATGCAGGCTCAAGGGTGCCTCTTGAAACCAGAATCGTCTAAGACGGGAGCATGAGCAGTGAACGATTACACAGGAAAGAAACAGTAACGGCTTCAGCCGTTACTGGGGGCGACCGCGCCGCGCTCGCGCGTGCCATCACGCTCATGGAATCGCGCCGTCCCGATCATCGAGAGGCGGCGCGCGCGCTCCTTCAGGAGTTGATGCCTCGAACCGGCAAGGCGGTGCGCATCGGCATTACCGGCGTTCCGGGCGTGGGCAAGTCCACTACCATCGACACCTTGGGTTCCATGCTGACCGAGAAGGGCCACAGGGTGGCGGTGCTAGCCGTCGACCCCTCCTCCACCCGCACCGGCGGTGCCATCCTCGGCGACAAGACCCGCATGGCGCGGCTGGCAGTTGATCCCAACGCCTTCATTCGTCCCTCGCCCTCCTCCGGCACCCTGGGCGGCGTCGCGGCCAAGACCCGAGAGACGATGCTGCTCTGCGAGGCCGCCGGGTTCGACGTGATCCTCGTGGAGACTGTGGGCGTCGGGCAGTCCGAGACGGCAGTGGCGGATCTCACCGACTTCTTCCTCGTGCTCATGCTGCCGGGCGCGGGCGACGAATTGCAGGGGATCAAGAAGGGCATTCTGGAGTTGGCCGACCTCATCGCCGTCAACAAGGCGGACGACGCAGGCGCCAAGGCGAAGGCGGCGGCCGCGGAGTACAAGGCGGCCCTTCACATTTTGACGCCTGCCTCGGCCACCTGGACGCCCCCCGTGCTGACGGTCTCAGGACTGACGGGCCAAGGGCTCGACGAGCTCTGGATAAAGGCGCTCGATCATCGGAAGCGCCTGGAGGCGACCGGCGAACTGGCCTCGAAACGACGTGCGCAGGACACGAAATGGATGTGGGCCTTGGTTCATGAGCGCCTGCACGAGCGCCTCGCCCACGATCCTGCTCTGCGCCAGCGCGTGCCGGAAATCGAGCGGGCCATTGCCAAGGGCACCCTTTCGCCCAATGCGGCGGCAAGCGAGATCGTACGGCTTCTGGGGATTTAGCAGCCTATCCGATGCCTATCCGGAATTGCACCTGATCCAGCCTCGAAAACTCGTTTCAATCATGGTCGATCTATTTGGTTCGCCGAGGATAGGAGCGGATTGCATTGTGATTGACAGGCTGCACCAACTGCCCCTCCTGCTCGGCGCCATTATCGTCTGCCTGATCTTCGTGGTGCCAACCCTGATCGGCTCGGCACTGCTGCAGCCTGTCGTCAGCCGTCTGCTGCGCGGGGAAAAGGATGCGAACACGGTTGTCGGCCTGCTCCTGAACGCCTTCTCGCTTTACTACGGCGTCCTTCTGGCCCTGCTCTCGATCGCAGTGTTCGAGAATTACAACAAGGCGCAGGATGCCGTCGGACGGGAGGCCTCGAGCGCAGTCGCTCTCCACCGGGTCTTCAGCGGCTATCCGGAGCCCGCCCGCACGTCACTCTCGGAGACCTTATTTCGCTATGTCGATGAGGAGACCGGCCCGGGCTGGGCCTTCCAGCAAGGCAATCAGGTCTCCACGCCGGGCATGCAGCTGGTCGACCGGCTGAGTCGAGAACTTCTGGGCTTCAGGCCCAACCGCGAGGCCGGGGAAGACCTGCTTCATGGCGAGGCCTTGAGGATCTTCGCCGAGTTCATCGAGCAGCGGCGTCTTCGGATTCAGGCGGCAGGAACCAGCATCCCGAGGGTGATCTGGGCTGTCGTCCTCGTCGGCGCGGCCCTCAACGTCTTCACACTCTGGCTGTTCGATCTGAAGCGTACGACCCACTTCATTCTCGGCGGCGTGCTGATGGCCTTCATCGGCCTCGTCGTCTACATGGTCGCTGTGCTCGACCGACCGTTCCACGGCGCGCATGGACTTCGGCCCGACAACCTCGTCCAGGCCCGCCAGCAGATGCAGCCGCGAGCCTGATGTCGGTTTACGCCGTGCCCAGGATTTCCGACGTCGGCCGGATCTGTCCGAGCTCGATCCCGTTCCAGTTCTTGAGCACAGGCTGTGCCAGGGCTTCGACGGTCTTGCGCTCGTTGTCGCTCAAGGAGAGGAAGCGAAGGACGAGACCGGCCATCATGGCCTCGGCCGCGCGGCCATTGCCGTCATCGGCCTTCAGGGCAATTCCGTAGCCGAGTTCCGGGAATGAGGCACAATAGACGCCCTCCGCGCCCACCTTCACGAAGGCGCGCTCGCCGAGACACTCCATCAGCTTCGTGTCGAACCGGCCGGTGCCGGCGACCATAAAAGGATGCCGGGCCACGGCCTTGCGGATGCGGGCGGCGGCGGCCCTGCCCTCGCCTGGCAGGCCGATCCCGGTGCCGAACCGGGCAAACCCGAAGGCAAGCGACGGGAGCCGGATTGCATAGGTAGGGATCGAGCAGCCGTCGATGCCGCTCTTCTCGATCGAGTGGCAGGCGCCGGTGATGTCCTCCAGGGTCTCACGGATGGTGCGCTGAACCGGGTGATCCGCCAGCACATAGCCCTTCGGGTTCTCACCCTGGCCGCAGGCGAGGCAGACAAAGCCTGCATGCTTGCCCGAGCAGTTGTTGTGCAGGGCGCTGGGGCTTGCTCCTGACGCCGCCAAGGCGCGGTTCGCGGCCTCGCCCATGGGCCAATGGGTGCCGCATTCGAGACAGCCGACATCCTGACCCGCCTTAGACAGCATGGACGCTGCCGCCGCCGCATGGGCCGGCTCGCCCGAATGAGAGGCGCAGGCCAGCGCGATCTCGTCGTCGGTGAGGCCGTACTTATCCGCAATCCCGCTCTCGACCAGCGGCATGGCCTGAAGCGCCTTGATGGCGGAGCGCGGAAAAACGCGCCGGTCCATATCGCCGATCGACAGAACCGTGGCTCCCTCCGCATCCACCACCGAGACGCTGCCCCTGTGGCGCGACTCGACCAGATGGCCGCGAGTGACCTCAACAAGAAATGGATTGTCCATCAATGCCCCGCTTGAAAAGCGGCGGTGTTGTGGAGGCACCGGCGGCAGAAGTCAAAGGGGACCTTGTTGCAAACCCCACTGGGCCACCACGAAATCGTCGCAAGCGACGGCTTGCGGCTGAGCCCCGGCCACCCTAAACCGGAGGTTTGAACGAGCGGGGAGCCCCTGATGCATGTCGCGATGATCGGAGCAGGCTATGTGGGCCTGGTCTCCGGCGCCTGCTTTGCGGATTTCGGCCACGAGGTCTGCTGCGTCGACAAGGATCCGGCCAAGATCGAGGCCCTCAACCGGGGCGAGATCCCGATCTTCGAGCCCGGCCTGGCCGAACTCGTCGCCAAGAACGTGCGCGAGGGGCGGCTGACCTTCACCACCGACCTGCCCCAGGCGGTCAGGAGCGCCGAGGCCGTGTTCATCGCGGTCGGCACCCCGTCCCGGCGCGGCGACGGCCATGCGGACCTCTCTTACGTCTACCAGGCCGCCCGCGACATTGCCGCCGCCATCGACGGCTACACGGTGATCGTGACCAAGTCGACCGTGCCGGTCGGCACCGGCGACGAGGTCGAGCGCATCATCCGCGAGACCCGGACTGATGCGGATTTCGCCGTGGTGTCCAACCCGGAATTCCTGCGCGAAGGCGCGGCCATCGCCGACTTCAAGCGCCCGGACCGCATCGTCATCGGCACCGACGACGAACGCGCCTTGAGCGTGATGAACGACATCTACCGGCCGCTCTACCTCAACCAGTCGCCGGTGCTCGCCATGTCCCGGCGCACCGCGGAGCTGACGAAGTATGCGGCCAATGCGTTTCTCGCCACCAAGATCACCTTCATCAACGAGATTGCGGATCTGTGCGAGCAGGTGGGCGCCAACGTGCAGGACGTGGCGCGCGGCATCGGGCTCGACAACCGCATCGGCGCCAAGTTCCTGCACGCCGGCCCCGGTTATGGCGGCTCGTGCTTTCCCAAAGACACGCTCGCGTTGATCAAGACCGCCCAGGACCATGAGGCGCCGATCCGCCTCGTGGAAACGGTGGCGGCGGTCAACAGCCAGCGCAAGCGCGCCATGGGCCGCAAGGTAATTGCCGCCTGCGGCGGCTCCGTGCGCGGCAAGACCATTGCGGTGCTGGGCCTGACCTTCAAGCCGAACACCGACGACATGCGCGACGCACCCTCCCTCGACGTGATCACGGCGCTGCAGGATGCCGGCGCCCGGGTGAAAGCCTATGATCCGGAAGGCATGCAGGCTGCGAGCTCCATGCTGACGGACGTGACCTATGCTCGTGATGCCTATGACTGCGCCCGCGAGGCCGATGCCCTGGTGCTCGTGACCGAGTGGGACACGTTCCGGGCTCTTGACCTGCGCCGCCTGAAGGCGGCCCTGGCCTCCCCAGTGGTGGTCGACCTGCGCAACGTCTACCGGCCCGACGAAATGCGCCGCCACGGCTTCACTTATGTGAGCATCGGACGGCCTTGAGCCCCGAGCGGGGATCGGCTTGCGCGCCGGTCCCGCCGATGCCATGAGAGAGGCATCTTAAAGATTGCGCTACCTGGAGCGGCCCATGCAGACCTTCTTCGTCGAGATCAAGTGCAAGCTCGGCAAGACCTACGCCGTCGCAAATGCCCTCGCGGACCGGGAGATCGCATCCGAGATCTACTCGACCGCCGGCAACTACGACATTTTGGCCAAGTTCCACGTGGATGACGGCGTCGATATCGGCCACTTCATTGCCGAGAATGTCCAGAGCATTCCCGAGATCGCCGACACCCACACGATCATCACCTTCAAGGCGTTCTGAAACCGACGATCTGCCCTCATGTGATGCAGGTCACATCAGGAAAGGACTGCAGCGGCTAACATCGAAGCTCATTCCTAAGCGGCGCATCGTTCCGCGCGGAAAACCGGGTCACTTTTCCGCACGATGCGCCAGAGGGAGAAGCCGATGTCATCTCGCATAGACTGGCAACAGGTCTACCGTTTCTGGTTCCCGGTCGATCTCTCGAACGCCGACATCGCCGCCCATTGGCAGATGCTCGCCTGGTGGATGCGCGGCGGCGCAAATGCCGATCTGGTGCGCTTCGCACCTGTCTTGCATGCGGCAAGGGCTCGCCAGCTGGACCACTGGCTGGAAACGCCGCGCGGGCGCCTGTCTCTCATCATCGTTCTGGATCAGTTTCCGCGAGGCCTGTTTGCTGGGACGGCTGAGGCTTACGCGTCGGATCAGGATGCGTTGAGCATCGCAGAGGATGGCTTCCGGAACGGGCATTACGATGCCCTGCAGAGCCCCTATGAGAGATTCTTCCATCTCCTCCCCCTCGCCCATGCGGAGGGGCCGGGCCATCTGGAGCGGATGAGGCGCATCGTTGCCATCTCGGAACAGGCGATCGAGGAGGTCCCGGAGCACCTCAAGCCCGTCTGGCAGTTCTCCCTGAGCCAAGCCCAGGCCAATTTCGAGGTGATCACCCGGTTCGGCCGGTTTCCGCACCGCAATCCGGTTCTGGGCCGTGCATCCACGCCCGAGGAGCTGGCCTATATGGCTGAAGGAGACTTCGTTCATACGCGGACGCTGCCGGCCTCGGCCTCGTCGGCGATCAGCGCAGTCGGGTAAGAGGTCCCAGGTCTGGGACCATCCCTTTATTGGACGATAGCAGTCGCTTCGGCCGTGCGCTCGGTCTGACGGCTGATCTCCGCGAGATAAGGGCCGATGCCCTCATAGCGGTCGAGGCGGCGGACGATCTTCGTGTCGATCTTGTTGTAGAGTTCGGCGACGCTTACGGGACGGCGCTTGCGGCCCTTGCCGTCCATGAAAAGCCCGGCATTGGCACGGGCCGCCTTCGGGAAGAGCTTGGAGGCCTTCATGTTAGGGTCCTGATCCAGGACTTCGAGAAACCGAACCGCGCTGGAGGCTCCCAGGAAGTGGGCAAGGTAAAGCTCGGCCTCGGCCAGTTCCCGCTCGCCCTGAGCCTGCAGGGCCCGCTCCACGTCCTTGATCAGCTCGCCGGCCATGAGCGCCGAGAAATAGGGGTCCGTGCGCAGGCTCATGACCCAGTCGCGGTCCTTAGGCTCGACGGCGAGTTCGCCGTTGACGTAGCGAATGGCCTGCGCCGCTGCCTTGAAGCCGTAATCGGCGGCATGCTCGTAGACGGTTTCGATCCAGGTACTGTCGATGAACTGGAACAGACCCTGGGCCGAGGAGGTCGGTGCCTTGGCTTCCGGCGAGAGGCTCGATTCCACATCGGCCAGGGTCATCATGTAGACCGGATCGGCGCCGGTCGCGTGGGCGGCCTTGAGAATGGAATGCACCAGCCAGCGCGGCACTGTGCGGCCGTTGAAGGGAATCAGCTCGTCTGGATCCCCAACCTCCGTCTCCGAGATGGTCGGGGATGCCGGCTTCTCGGCGCGCGGCTTTACGATGGAGAAGGCGCCGTCGAGGATGGCCTTGAACAGACCCGGATCCTTGGCGAGCTTCGGGGTGAAGGCCGCCGACGCCGTTACCACCGAACCGGTGATATCCTCCTGCACCTGCGGAACGGCAGCGGGTCGCGCCAACAGGGCGGTAGGGATGGTTGCCACGGCAGCCGGCCCGGCAGTAAGGCCCTGGAAGCCTATGATCAGGCCTGCGGCCAGGGCGAGGTGGAGAGAGAGGCGACTTCCGGTCCTACGCACATCCGCAACAGGCTGCGGTACTGCGCAAAGCAGCGTTTTCGCGTTACTCATCATCACTTATCCCGCATGGCCCGACCGGACGATCAGGCCTTCCCTTGTGTTCTTCTGAGGACAAGGGTTGACGGGTAGATGTGTCGAGAATCGGTCAGCTTGACCATAAAAAGTAGGGTTTCGCTAACCTTGTCCGGGTTTTCCCCGAAAAAATCTCTGGGTTTTTGCGGAAATTTAGGAGGATGACTGCGCGACAAGCTGCGCATTCGTCCGCTCCAGGCGCATCGCCAATTCCCGCATGATAGCGAGAGACATCTGGGGAAACTGAGCCAGAAGCTCCAGGAAGACCCGCTTGTCGATTCGCAGCGCTGTGGTCGGCTCGGCCGCCATGATCGTGGCCGAGCGCGGGGTGTCGGACAGAATTCCCATCTCGCCCACCAGGGCGTTGCTCCCCAGTTCGGCCACCTGGATATCCCCGCCAGGGGTGTTGAGGAGCACGTTGGCCCGGCCATCGAGAATGACATAGGCGGCGTCGGACGGGTCTCCCTGGGAGAAGAACCGCTGCCCCCCGGCGAACTGCACCCGCTCGCTGGTGAAGGCGAGAAGTTTCAGACGAGCGGGGTCCACATCCCGGAACATCGGGACTTGCCGCAGGGACTGAACTTCCGTCTCAAGGGTCATGCCACCTCTCCTGCTATCCTTTGGGGGGCGTCCGGCTCGGGCATGGAGGGCCTCGGAGCCGGAGCGGCCGTCTTGTCGGTTATGATCTGTCCATCGCGGAAGCGTATCTGAACATCGAAGGCGCCAGCCTGTCGATCATTCGGAAGTACCATGAACAGGCTTTGTTGATTAAAAAGGTCAAGTAGCAGCTGCATGAGTTGCTGACTGCGCGCCTCATCAAAAGGCGCGAGCGCTCCGTCGATCACGAGAATGTCCGGGCGCTTCACCAGGCAGCGAACCAGGTTGACGCTCGCGCGCTCCTGCGGCGAGAGGAGTCTTCCAGCCGTGCCGACCTGATACTCGAGCCCGACCCTCTCGACCTCCTCCTGAAGGTTGAGTTCGCGAACGACAGCGGCAACTGCTTCCGCGACCCGCGCCCGGGCATTGGCCACCTGATAGCTGACACGCCCGAACAGAAGGTTATCCCTCAAGGGGGCGGCCGTACAGATCCCTTCGGGGTCATAGAATTCGACGCCAACCGAGCCTGCCTTTTCGAGAACCTCCCTGACGAGTCCCCGTGCCTCGATGATGCGACCCATCATGGCGTCGTCGAGAAGGCCCAGGCGATGCCGGGCTTCGATATAAGCCAGCGGCAGAGAGAAGAGGCGTGTCCGGTCATCGCGTTTCAGGCTGCCCTCGCCACGGCCGCGACGGCGCAGGATGGCCTCGAAATCGGTCAACTCATCGGCGCCGATGAAGGAGAACTGTTCGAACAGGGAATGCCCGGGCGGCAGCCCTTCGAAGATCTCGGTCATGGTCTCGGCAATCTGCAGACCCATATGAACGAGGTCGTCCGTTATCCCTGCCCGGTCCATGGCGATGCGGAACTGGGCATTCTCGGCAAGGTTGCGCCCCTTGAACTCATCGGAGACCGGCACGCCGAAGAGAAGGTTTTCCGCAATGGTCGCCTGGCTGTTGTAGCGCGTTGGATCAAAGGGCTCGACCAGATCGGCCATTCCGTTGGACTGGAATGTTTCTCGGAGACGGTGTCGTGCATCGACAAGGCGCTCGGCGAGGCTCGTGTGGCGCTCCGGATCGATCCTGCCCGCAAGGCCGAACAGGTAGATCGTGTCACCCATGCCGACCCTGTCGAGGAGATCGAGGAGGATGCGATCCAGCTCGTCTTCGTCCTTTGCGCCGAGACGTTCGTAATCCACCCACTGATCCGAGATGCTCTCAATCGGATTGCCGGTTCTGAGCGCCTCTGCAATCCGGCGGTCCATCTCCTGCCTGTCCTCCTTCAACCGGCCGAGAGGCTTGGAGCGGAGTCCATAAACGAGATTATCGCGAATACTGCCGGGGAAGAGGATCGGATCAATGCCCGCATAGGCGATCCTGTGCCCGGTCACAGCCAAGGGAAGCTGGGTCAGGTCGCGCTCGCCGATGCGGATCCGCCCGCTGAACTCCAGGCTTCGACGGCCCAGGATCCGCGCTAGGATGCTGGCGGCCGCACCGCCATTCGAGATCAGCGCCACACTTGCGGGCAACTCGACTGCGAAGGCGCCACCTTCGACGATCAAATCGCCGTGCGATCCGGCGATCCGGATATCTTCGGCAACGAGGGGGCCGATCAGAGGCTGATCCGCCTCTGCCGCCTCGCGTGTCTCGATCAGCGGACCAAGCCTGTCCTCTGCGAAGTGTTGGGTGACCTGATCATACTTCACCTGGACGTCGAGGCGCTGCTGGTCCCAGTCGATCAGTTCCTTCAAGGGCGGCGGCAATTCGCGGTAAGCCGCGATGACGGCGACGAGCTGGCCGATATCAAGGGTGCCGCGCAGAGCGAAATAGCCGCCGATGGCGTAGAAGAAGAACGGCGTCAGCTGGGCCAGGAAGTTGTTGAGGGCTTTGACGAAGAATTTCCGGTTGTAGATCTTCAATCGGATGGAGAAGAGATTGAAGAGGCGTTGCCCGATCTCGGCCCTTTCCCAGCTATAGGCATTGTGAACATGCACGACCTCGATTCCGTCGAGGACCTCTGCGATGCGCCCGGCCAATTGGCGGGACGCCAGCTGGCGCTGCTTGCCGAGCCGCAGCAACTCGCGGCGCAGCCGCGGGATGATCGTGAACTGCACCGCGATCACCGCCAGTGCGATCAGGCCGAGCCAGACGTTCTGCACCATGATGAACAGGAGCGCGGTGATGGCCTGCGTGCCCAGGAACACGGGAGTGATGAAGGCATCGCCGATGAAGCCGCCGATCGGTTCGACCTCATCCTTGACGATCGTCGCGGTCTCAGAGGATTTGACAGTCCGCAGGGCTTCCGGGGTGAAGCGCAGCACCATGGAAAACAGGTCGAAGCGCATGCGCCTGAGCATCCGCTCACCCAGCACACCCTTGGAGACGTTGATCCAGTATTTGAAGGCCCCGTTCACGACCACGAAGAACAGGAAGACGAACGATAGGCCCATGAGAAGGCCGACCCTGCTGACCTGGAACCCCTCGAAGATCTCCCATGTGGCGCCCCCCAGCCAGTCTGGCCAATCGACCGCCAGATTGAGGAGAGGAGCTGTCGGATTTCCGTCACGGAAAGCCTCGCCCTGGATGGCTTGGTTCACAATCTGGCGAGGCAGATCGAGCGACATGAAGTAAAATGGCAGGGACGCCATCACGACCGCGCAGACGATCATCTGGTCGCGCTTCGAATGTGTCCAGATATAACGGAAAAGGCTCTTTTCCATCAGCGCCGTGATGCCATCTTCATGTGCCTGTGATCCCTCTTTCCGTTCCGGGGCATCGCCATAGTTTGACGAGGGGGGCTATTGCAAGGGTAGAGATAGCTGGCCTAACGTCAATAAACGATACGTCAATTTCCTTTTCTTGCCCACTAAGGGAAGCCTGCATGGCAGAGGCGGTCATAGAGCCGAAAACAGAGACAGGCCTGCCCCTGGTTGAATCCCGTCCGGGAGCAAGGGTCCTGATCTACAGCCACGACACGTTCGGGCTCGGCCATCTGCGCCGGTCGCGGGCGCTCGCCAATGCCATCGTGGAGGCGCAGCCGGGCACCTCGGTGATCATCATCTCGGGATCTCCCGTGATCGGCAACTTCGAATTCGAGAGCGGCGTCGACTACATCCGCATCCCGGGGGTTACCAAGCTTCACGATGGGGATTACCGCAGCCTCAACCTCAACGTGAACCTGGACGAGGCGGTCGGTCTGCGTCAGGCGCTCATTCTCCAGACGGCGAAGGCCTTCCAGCCGGACGTGTTCATCGTCGACAAGGAACCCACGGGATTTCGCGGCGAGGTCGTGCCGGCGCTTGAGTATCTGCAGGCTAAAGGCTGCAGGCTCGTGCTCGGCATCAGGGACGTCATGGATGAGCCTGCCCTCCTGGTCCCGGAATGGGAGCGCAAGGGCGCCAGGACGGCCCTGATCCGCTATTACGATGAGATCTGGGTCTATGGCCTGAAGGACGTCTATCAGCCCCTCAAGGCCTTGGACCTGCCCCCGGAGGTGGAAAGCCGGATCACCTATACCGGCTATCTGCGCCGGGACGTGCCGCCGACGCCCTCGCTGACCAAATACCCCAAGATTACCAAGCAGCCCTTCATCCTGGTGACCACCGGCGGCGGCGGCGACGGAGACGACCTGATTGATTGGGTGATCTCGGCCTATGAGGCGGATGCGGAACTGGACCAGCCAGCGCTGATTCTCTTCGGCCCGTTCATCGACAGGGACAAGCGCCGCTCCTTCGTGGAACGCATCGCCAAGCAGCCGAAGCTCGATGTGATGTCCTTCGACAACAAGATCGAATGGCTCATGAAGAAGGCCGAATCGGTGGTGGCCATGGGCGGCTACAACACCTTCTGCGAGGCTTTGTCCTTCGATAAACGCACCCTTATCGTGCCGCGCACGCGGCCACGGCTGGAGCAATACATTCGGGCGGTCGAGGCCGAGCGCCTCGGCCTCGTGCGCATGCTGAGCGATTACAAGGAGCCGCGCACGCCTGAGCGCATGGCGGCGGCACTGCGCGGCCTCTCGGCCCAGCCCCGGCCGTCCGAGGTGGTGATCCCGGGTCTTCTCGACGGCCTTGACCGGGTACGCGAACGGCTCAAAGTGCTGGCCGAGCCCGGAACACAATTTGCCCCTGCTTATCATCAGGCGGCCGAGTAGCGTGAAGAATGCTTCCCTCAACGACAGCCCGACGCATCGCCATCGTGGTGAAAGGTTATCCACGCCTTTCTGAAACCTTCATAGCCCAGGAAATCCTGGCCCTCGAGCAGCGTGGTCTCGACCTTGAGATCTGGTCCCTCCGGCATCCGACGGAACGGACCATGCATCCGATGCACAAGGCCATCGGGGCGAAGGTCAGCTATTTGCCGGAATATCTCTACGAAGAGCCCCTGCGCGTGCTGCGTGGCGCCCTCTGGAGCCTGAGACAGCAAGGTTTTGGGGCCACGATCAAGGCATTCTGGCGCGATTTGAAGCGCGACTTCACCGCCAATCGGGTGCGCCGCCTCGGTCAGGCCTTCGCGATGGCACGGGAATTACCAGCGGGCGTGCGGCACCTGCATGTGCATTATCTGCACACTCCGGCTTCCGTGGTTCGTTATGCTGCGCTCCTGACCGGCCGGACCTGGACCTTCTCGGCCCATGCCAAGGATATCTGGACGACACCGGATTGGGAGAAGCGCGAGAAAATGGCCGAGGCCCGCTGGGGCGTGACCTGCACGGCTGAAGGAGCCGCACACCTGCAATCGCTGTCGCGGCCGGAGCAGGTGTCGCTCGTCTACCATGGGCTCGATCTCGCGCGCTTTCCGTCCCCGCTCGAGAGCCGCCCCGCCCGCGACGGGTCGGATCCACTCGATCCGCTGCGCATCGTCTCCATCGGGCGGGCCGTGGCCAAGAAGGGCTATGGCGACCTGATCCAGGCTCTCGCCGCCCTGCCGCCGGATCTGCACTGGCGCTTCGCCCATGTGGGTGGGGGCGAGTTGCTCAACAGCCTCAAGAAACAGGCCGAGCAAGCCGGCATTGCCAGCAGGGTGGCGTTTCTCGGCTCCAAGGCACAGCCCGAGATCATCGCCTTGCTTCAAGAGGCCGATGTCTTCGTGCTGCCGTCCAAGGAGGCAAAGTCGGGCGACCGGGACGGCCTGCCGAACGTCATCATGGAAGCAGCAAGCCAGGGGCTTGCCATCGTGGCGACGGATTTTGCCGGGATCCCGGAATTCATCCGCAGCGGCACTGAGGGCGAATTGGTTCCGCCAGGGAATTGGGAAGCCTTGTCCAACGCCCTCAACCTGCTCGCCCGCGACCCTGAATGGCGTAAGATTCTCGGCTCCGCAGCCTTCGCGCGCCTGCGCCGTGACTTTTCCATGGAAGGCGGGATCGACGTTCTGGAGGCGCGCCTGCGCGCCGTGACCGACAACCCGCAAAGAGAACCGGAGCGGGTGTGACCCACGCGCGGCCAGTGGCGTTCTACGCACCCTTGAAGAGCCCGAACCATCCGCTTCCGTCGGGCGACCGCACCATGGCGCGCCTGCTGATGAAGGCCCTCGACCGAGCAGGTTACCCGCCGCAGCTCGCGAGCGAGCTGCGTACCCTCGAAAAGGCCGGCGACCCGCAATGTCAGGAAACCATCAGGCAGCAATCGCTTGAAGAAGCCTCACGCCTCATCGAGCATTATCGGGCGCTGCCGGAGCAAAGCCGCCCCTGCCTGTGGTTCACCTACCATGTCTATTACAAGGCGCCGGACTGGATCGGTCCCCGCGTGGCGCAGGTGCTGAATATCCCCTATGCCATTGCAGAAGGATCGCGGGCTGCAAAGCGTGCACACGGCCCCTGGGCCTTGGGGCATGAAGGAGCGGAGGCTGCTCTCGATCAGGCTGACGCGATTTTCGTCATGACGGCGCATGATCGGGAAGCCTTGGAAAGAGTTCGGTCGCCGCATCAGGCTCTCGTCGAACTTCCACCCTTTCTCGACATGCAGGATTGGCCTGCACCGAGCGCCCCCTCCTCACCTGGACGCGAGCCGCGCCTGCTCACCGTCGCCATGATGCGAAAGGGCGACAAGCTCGCCTCGTACAGCATCCTTGCCGCTGCCCTTGCACGTCTGCCGCATCTGCCCTGGTCGCTCGACATCGTCGGCGACGGCGAGGCGCGGGAGGAGATTGTGCAGCTTTTCTCGCACCTAGCAGACAGGGTGCGATACCACGGCCGGATCGAGGGACGAGCCGACCTGAAGACGCTCTATGAAAGCGCCGACCTGTTCGTCTGGCCTGCGGTCAACGAGGCCTACGGGATGGTGCTGCTGGAGGCGCAGGCCATGGGCTGTCCCGTGCTCGCCGGGGCCTATGGCGGCGTCGCCAGCGTGGTGAAGCATGGTGAAACCGGAATCCTTGCACAGCCCGGCGACATCTCGGCCTTTGCCGATGCCCTGCGCAATCTCGTGCAGGATCGGGACCGGCTCCGGAGCCTCGGTGCCAATGCCCTGCGCTTCGTGCGGCAGGAGCGCGATCTCGACCATGCCGCTTTGCGCTTGCGCAATGCGCTCGAACCGCTCACGGCTAGAGCGGGAGCATGACATTGCGCGTTCTCGTCGCTGTGACGCATTTGTTGGGCGCGGGCCACCTCACGCGCGCCGCCGCCTTGGCGCGTGCTTTCGCCGGCAAAGGGCATGAGACGACCCTCGTATCGGGCGGAGCCCCTGCCCGTCTGGCCGATCTCGGCGGAGCAAGGTTCGTTCAGCTGCCACCCGTGCGCACCGTCGGGACCGATTTCAGGACGCTTCTCGACGAGAACCTCCACCCGGTCGACGAGGCCTACCTCGACCGGCGCCGGTCGATCCTGCTCGACACGCTCCGCGGCACCCAGCCTGACATTCTGATCACAGAGCTCTTCCCGTTCGGACGCCGGGTGCTGGCGGGCGAGTTCACAGCGCTGATCGAAGCCGCGCGTGTCTTGGCCCCACGCCCGCTCGTCCTGTGCTCGATCCGCGACATTCTCGTGGCGCCGGCAAAAGCCGAACGCATCGAGCAGGCGCACGAGCGCATCCTTCGCAACTACGATGCAATCCTCGTCCATGGCGATCCCAATCTCGTGCCTCTGGAGGCCTCATGGCCGGTAGATGAGCGCGTCAGGCCGCTCATCCGCTACACAGGCTATGTGGACGAGAACGAAGATACCGTTACGGAAGCCCACAGGCATGGGATCGTAGTGTCGGGCGGATCGAGCGCCGCGAGCCTGCCGCTTTATCGCGCCGCGCTCCAAGCCGCGCACCTCATTATTGATCGACCCTGGCGTATCCTCATCGGGCGGGGTGTATCGGAAGAGGACTTTTTAGCGCTTAGGGATGGCGCTCCGGCCCATGCCGCCCTCGAGCGGGCAAGGCCTGATTTCAGGATGCTGCTCGCCAGCACTGAGATCTCCGTCAGTCAAGCCGGCTACAACACGGTGGTAGACCTCCTGCGCTGCGGAGTGCGATCAGTTCTCGTTCCCTTCGAAGGCGGCCGCGAGACGGAACAGCGCCTGCGGGCCGAGCGTCTGAAGAGCATGGGGCTCGCCGATATTGTATCTGAGGATGAGCTGTCTGGGACGCGTTTGGCCGAGGTGATCCGCCAGAGGCTGTCGCAGCCCGCGCCCGCGCCACCGGTCATAGCCATCGACGGCGCGCGGCAAAGCGTTGCCATCGCGGAAAGCCTGGTCCTATCCAGGCCCGCCCTGCATCCGACCATCGACTGGTCGCCTCTGGATACTGCGCTGGAGCGGGCCAGGGATCAGGGCTGCCCCATTCGTTTCTGGTGGCGGGATGACGATGCGGTCACCGACACCCCAGCCCTCGACCGCCTCCTCAAATTGGCCAGCCACTATGACGCTGGGATCGGCCTAGCCGTCATCCCGCGCGACCTTCAAGACTCCCTCGCCTCGCGCTTGGCGGATGAAATCTCAGCTTTCCCCCTCGTGCATGGCTGGAGCCATGCCAACCATGCTCCTCCGGAAGCCAAGAAGGCGGAGTTCGGCGCTCATCGCCCACTGAAAACCATGGTGGAGGAAGCCCAGCGCGGTCTGCAGGTCGCCCGCGAGCATCTCGGAGCGAAGCTGCTGCCGGTCTTCGTGCCGCCTTGGAACCGGATCTCCGGCGAACTGATCCCGCACCTGCCGCGCCTGGGTTTTGCGGGATTGTCCACATTCACAGACCGGAACACCGCCTCCCCAGTCGCAGGTCTCCTCCAGATCAACACCCATGTGGATCCCATCGACTGGCATGGCACCCGAAGTGCGATTGAGCCTCAGCAGATCATCGCCGGACTGACGGGAGCTATCGAGCGGCGCATCGACGGCAAATCCGACAGCGAGGAACCTATTGGGCTCCTGACCCATCATCTCGTTCATGATGAGGTCATCTGGATGTTATCCGAAAGGCTTATCGCGCATCTTGCCGCGCGCGACATCTATTTCCTGCGTCCTGATGTATGTTTCGGAATGGAAACAGAGTCACGTTTGCGATCTAATGGGGTCTGAAGCGTTATGCTCGTAGGCTTGGAGGAGCATATGGAAGCGCCAATCCTGTCGGTTCGCCAGCTGACAGTGGATTTCAGCACAGATGCCGGAAATTTCCGGGCGGTCGATGGGCTGACCTTCGACATTCCGAGAGGCAAGACGGTGGCGCTTGTCGGCGAGTCCGGATCCGGCAAGTCGGTGACCGCGCAGGCCATCCTCCAGATCCTGTCGAAGAAGGCGAGCATCACGAACGGCTCCCTTCTCTTCAACGACCCCTCGAACGGGGGAATCATCGATATAGCGGCGCTGCCAGCTGAGAGCGATGCCATGCATGCCCTGCGCGGCGGACGCATCGCCATGATCTTCCAGGAGCCGATGACGTCCCTGTCGCCGCTCCACACCATCGGCGACCAGATCTCCGAGGCGCTGATGATCCACGCCGACGTGGATCAGGCCGCGGCGAATCGGCGGACCATGGAGGTGCTGGACAGGGTCGGCTTCCCCGATCCCAAAAGGGCGCTCAGGACCTACCCGTTCGAACTCTCAGGCGGCCTTCGCCAGCGCGCCATGATCGCCATGGCGCTCATCACGCGCCCGGCTCTCCTGATTGCCGACGAGCCGACGACGGCGCTCGACGTCACGACGCAGGCGCAGATCCTCGACCTCATCAAGGAGCTGCAGGTCGAAACGGGCATGTCGGTGCTCCTCATTACCCACGATCTCGGCGTGGTCGCCAATGTGGCCGACGAAGTCGTTGTCATGTACCGCGGACGGATCATGGAGGCCGGTTCGCGGGATGACATCTTCCGCAATGCCCAGCATCCCTATCTTCAGGCGCTCATGCGGGCGGTGCCGCGTTTCGCCATGGCGGACAACGAGCGCCTGACGCCGATCCGTGAGGTGAAGAGCGCGAGCCTCGCAACCATCGATGCGCCGCAGCGCGTTCAGCCGGCAGGCCCCATCCTGAAGGTGGAGCGCCTCACGAAGTCCTTCACGCTCCGGTCTGGGTGGTTCTCGGGCAAGACGCGCGAGATCCGCGCCGTCAGCGAGGTCGACCTCGCCCTTCCGGCCGGCAAGACCCTGGGCCTCGTCGGCGAATCCGGCTGCGGCAAGACCACCGTGTCCAAGATGATCATGCGGGCGATCACGCCCAATTCCGGACGGGTGCTGTTCGACGACGGCACCGGCCCCAAGGACGTGCACAAGCTCGAAGGCGAGGCGCTGACCACCTATCGCCGTTCGGTGCAGTTCATCTTCCAGGACCCGTTCTCGTCCCTCAATCCCCGCATGACGGTCTACGAGCTTCTGACCGAACCCTTGCGCATCCATGACATCGGCACCTCGGACGAGCGCTACGAGCGCGTGAAGCAGCTCCTCGAGATGGTGGGGCTCGACCAGCGGGCGCTCCGGCGCTACCCGCATTCCTTCTCCGGCGGCCAGCGTCAGCGCCTCGGGATCGCGCGGGCGTTGGCCCTCGAACCGCGCGTCCTGCTCTGCGACGAGCCGGTCTCCGCCCTCGACGTCTCGGTTCAGGCGCAGGTGCTGAACCTGCTCAAGGATCTGCAGGCGGCGCTCGGCCTCTCCTACCTCTTCGTGTCGCACAACCTCGCCGTCGTGGACTACATCGCCGACACGATCGCGGTCATGTGCCGGGGCTATATCGTCGAGGAGGCTCCGAAATCCTCGCTGTTCCGCAACCCGGTTCACCCCTATACTCAGGCGCTGCTCGCGGCCGTGCCGGACGCGGATATCGATCGGCCCCTCGATTTCACCAAGCTGCGGACGGGCGGCTTCTCGCAGCCCTCTGCATGGCCGGAGCCTTTCCGCATCGAGCCGGGCGAGTTCGGGGTGATGAAGGAAATTGAGCCGGGCCATAAGGTCCGGTTGGGGCGACTGACAGCCCGGGAGGCTGCATGATGCTCAACATCCGCAAGACCACACTTGCCAAGACCACGCTTGCACTGGCCCTGACGCTCGGATGGTTTGCGCTGCCGGCCTTAGGCCAGGAATACAAGGAACCGCCCTTCTTCGCCGACCTGCCGGAGGGCAAGAAGCTCCCGCCGATAGTCGAGCGGCTTCCGAAAACTCCCATTGTGGTCGGTTCATCCGGTCAGTACGGCGGCGACATCATTACCCTCGTGCCCCGCCCGCGCGACATTCGCTACATCTCGACCTATACCTATACGCGCCTCATCGGCTACGACAGGAACCTGGACCTCCAGCCTGATCTCTTGGAAAAATTCGAGAACGAGGACGACCGGGTCTTCACCTTCACTCTGCGCGCCGGCCATCGCTGGTCGAACGGTTCGCCCTTCACGGCGGAAGACTTCCGTTACTACTGGGAGGACGTCGCTCACAACCTGGACCTCTCGCCCGCCGGCCCGCCCGAATTCATGCTGGTGGACGGAAAGCCGCCCCGCTTCGAGGTGCTCGACGATCGCACGATCCGCTACACCTGGGACAAGCCCAATCCGCGTTTCCTGCCGCAGCTTGCGGGTCCGCTCGATCCCGGCATCTACCGGGCCTCCGCTTATCTCAGACAGTTCCACGCCAAATATGCCGACAAGGCCTCCCTCGAGGACAAGGCCAAGCAGCAGAAGCTGAAATCCTGGGCTGCGCTCCACAACCGCATGGACGACATGAAGGAGCAGACCAATCCGGAGCTGCCGACCCTCATGCCGTGGCGCGTTATGAATGCGGCGCCGGCGAACCGATTCATCTTCGAACGCAATCCCTACTACCACCGTGTCGATGCGCAGGGGTTGCAGCTTCCTTACGTCGACCGGATCATCATGGACGTGTCGGCCAGCGGCCTCTTCGCCGCGAAGGCCAATGCGGGCGAGGAGGATCTGCTGTTTCGAGGTCTGTCCATGGGCGATATCCCCGTCCTGAAGCAGGGTGAGAAGGCGAAGGGCTATACGACCCTTCTCTGGCCCTATGCCCGAGGTACGGAACTCGCGCTCTATCCCAATCTCAACACGGTGGATCCGGTCTGGCGTCAGCTCAACCGGGATGTCCGTTTCCGGCGCGCCCTGTCGCTCGGAATCGACCGCAAGACGCTCAACAACGCGCTGCTCTTCGGGCTCGGTGTCGAGGGCAACAACACGATCGTGGCGGAAAGCCCGCTCTTCATGCCGGAGCTGCGCACGAAGCACGCGACCTACGATCCCAACCAGGCCTCCCGCCTCCTTGACGAGATCGGCCTGACGAAGCGCAACGGCGCAGGCATCCGCCTGCTGCCGGACGGGCGCGAGCTGGAAATCATCGTCGAGACCGACGGCGAGAGCAGCCTCGTGGTGGACGGGCTCACTCTCATCGGCGAGTTCTGGCGCGAGATCGGCGTGCGGCTCTTCGTGAAGCCGCAGGACCGGACCGTCCTGCGCAACCGCTCCTATGCGGGCCTCACCGTGATGGTGGCGGCCCCCGGCCTCGATAACGCGATCCCCACCGCCCTCATGCCTCCGACCGAGCTCGCTCCCATGCGGCAGGACAACTATGCCTGGCCGAAATGGGGGCAGTACATCGAGACCAAGGGCAAGATGGGAGAGTCGGTCGATATTCCGGAGGCCGAGCGCCTACTCAAGTCTTACGATACCTGGATGAACACCGGAAACCGCGAGGTCCAGAGGGCGGCTTGGCGCGAGATGCTGAGGAACCACGTGGAAAACCAGTGGATCATCGGCACCATCGCCGGGGCCCTGCAGCCCATCGTGGTGCGCAACGGCCTCCAGGGTCTTCCCGCCAAGGCCCTCTACAGCTGGGAGCCGACGGCAATGCTCGGGATCTACCGGTTGGATGAAATCTACTGGAACAAAGCCGCCGGCAAAGAGGCCCGTCGATGATCCGCTTTCTGTTGCGTCGCATCATCACCATGGCGGTAACCCTGCTGATCATTTCGGCCCTGGTGTTTTTCATCATCAAGCTGCCGCCGGGCGACTTCCTGACCAACCAGATTGCGGAACTGAGGGCGCAGGGGGAATCCGCCTCCATCGCCAAGGCCGAGTTCCTCATCAGGCAATACGGCCTCGACAAGCCGACCTGGCAGCAATACCTGGTCTGGCTCGGCGTGATGCCCGGCCCGAACGGCTTTTCCGGCCTGCTGCAGGGCGACTGGGGCTGGTCCTTCGAATACGACAAGCCCGTCGTGGACGTGGTGGGTGATGCGGTGTGGCTCACGCTCCTCGTCAACTTCGCGGTGGTGATCTTCATCCACCTGATCGCGATTCCGATCGCGATCTATTCGGCCACGCGGCAATATTCCATCGGCGACTACATCGCGACCTTCATCGGCTATATCGGACTTGCGACTCCCAGCTTCCTGCTCGCGCTGATCCTGCTCTATTATATGAACCGCTGGTTCGGCATCTCCATCGGCGGCCTCTACGATGCGCAGTATGCGGGCGAGCCCTGGACCTGGCCCAAGATCCAATCCCTTCTCTCGCATCTTGTGGTTCCCACTGTGGTGATCGGGCTCGGCGGAACAGCCGCCATGATCCGGCGCATGCGCGCAAACCTCCTCGACGAGCTGGGCAAGCAGTACTACGTGACCGCGAAGGCGAAGGGTCTCGGCCCCACCAAGGCCCTGCTGAAATATCCGTTTCGCATGTCGCTCAACCCCTTCATTGCCGATATCGGCAATCTCCTGCCGCAGCTTGTCTCGGGCTCGGTGCTGGTGTCGCTGGTCCTGAGCCTGCCGACGGTCGGCCCGATCCTGCTCAGTGCGCTGAAGAGCCAGGATCAGTTTTTGGCAGGCTTCATCCTCATGTTCGTCGCCGTGCTCACCGTCGCCGGCATGCTGGTCTCCGACCTCCTGCTGGCGTGGCTCGATCCGCGCATCCGCATGGGAGGCGCACGATGAACACGATCGTGACCTCCAAGCGACATTACGTCGACCCCGAGCCCTTCGATCCAGGCGCCACGGAGCCCATGGGCACCCAGAGCGAAAGCTTCTACCGCGCCTCGTCATGGCAGCTGATGTGGTGGAAGTTCCGGCGGCACAAGGTGGCGCTCGCCGCCGCCTTCGTGCTCCTCGCCTTCTATGCCATCGTGCCCTTCGTCGAGGTGATCGCGCCCTACAATCAGACCAAACGGCACGGGGACTTCCTCTATGCGCCGCCTCAAGGCATCCACCTGATGCACGAGGGGCAACTCATGCGCCCCTTCGTCTATCCCTATACCTACAGCTTCGACCTGGAGAACTTCCGGCGCGTCTACACACTCGACACCTCAAGGCCGCAGCCCATCCGCTTCCTGTGTCGGGGTGACGATTACGAATTCTGGGGGATGTGGCAGACGAACGTGCACCTGTTCTGTCCGCCGGAGAACGGAACGGTGTTCCTGCTCGGTACGGACAGACTCGGACGCGACTTGCTGTCACGCATCATCTACGGCGCGCGGATCTCGCTCACCATCGGTATCGTGGGCATCGCGGTCTCGTTTACCCTGGGGCTCTTCTTCGGCGGCCTTGCGGGCTATCTCGGCGGCTGGGTCGATCACGTGATCCAACGCACGATCGAAATCCTGCGCTCCCTGCCGGAGCTCCCCCTGTGGCTCGCCCTCTCCGCCGCCCTGCCGCCGAACTGGAGCCCGATCCTTGTCTTCTTCGGTATCACGATCATCCTCGGCCTCCTCGACTGGCCGGGTCTGGCGCGCGCCGTACGCTCCAAGCTGCTCTCGCTCCGGGAGGAGGATTTCGTGAAGGCCGCGGAGCTGATGGGAGCGTCCAAGCAGCGGGTGATCGCGCGTCACCTCATCCCCAACTTCATGAGTCACCTGATCGCCTCGGCGACGCTCTCGATCCCATCCATGATCCTTGGCGAAACGGCCCTCTCCTTCTTAGGCTTGGGCCTGCGCCCGCCGGTGACGAGCTGGGGCGTGCTCTTGAACGAGGCGCAGAATCTGGCCGCCGTGCAGCTGCACCCCTGGCTGCTATTCCCGATGGCTCCGGTGGTGCTTGTGGTGCTCGCCTTCAACTTCATGGGCGACGGTTTGCGCGACGCGGCGGATCCTTACCATTAGCCGGATAGCCTGTTGTCCTGAGGTCAAGGGAATGCGAGACATCCTGCATCGATAGAGACAGCAGAGGTGTTTCGTGGCCGAGTACCGGATTGATGCATCGCCTGAGAGCGTTCACTGGGGCTATTTCGATGCGGGCATTCCCCCGCTTCTCACGGTGGATTCCGGCGACACGGTCACGATCTCGACCGTGTCCGGCGGCCCGGAGGCGATGCCGAAGGAGCCTTTCGTCATCCCGCAGGCCCTGTCGGACATTCATGCCACCCAGAAGCCGAAGCTGCCGGGTCACATCTGCACGGGTCCCGTTGCCGTGCGCGGTGCCAAGGTCGGTCAGGTTCTCGAAGTCCGCATCAAAGACATTCAGCTGCATTACGACTGGGGCTTCACCTATTCCGCACCGCAGAAAGGCGCCCTGCCCGACGATTTCGACGAGATCCATTTCATGACGATCCCGCTCGATCGCGAGCGGATGACAGGCAGGCTGCCCTGGGGATTGGAACTACCGTTAAAACCGTTCTTCGGCGTCATGGCCGTGGCACCGCCGGCCTCCTGGGGCGCACTCAGCACTCTGCCGCCCCGCCGCAACGGCGGCAATCTCGACAACAAGGAGCTGGTGGCCGGCGCGACACTCTATTTGCCGATCCATGTGGACGGTGCCCTGTTCTCGGTCGGCGACGGGCACGGCGTCCAGGGCGATGGTGAGGTCTGCGTCACGGCCATCGAGACCGGCCTGATCGGCACCTTCGAATTGCATCTGCGCGACGACATGAGCCTCACTTGGCCCATGGCCGAGACGCCGACGCATATCATGACCATGGCGTTCGATCCGGACCTCGATGATTGCGTGGTGATCGCCCTGCGCAGCATGATCGACCTGATCGTGGCCCGCACCGGCATCACCAAGGCGGAGGCCTATGCCCTGTGCAGCCTTGCGGCGGATTTGCGCATCACCCAGGTGGTCAACGGCAACAAGGGTGTCCACGTGATGCTCGATAAGAGCCTGCTGCAGAAAGCCCAGCGTTAAACCGTCTCCGGTGGCGGCTCATCTCCGAAGATCGAGCGGCCGCCGTAAGCGTGCGACTTCGCCGTCTCCTGGCGGATGTGGTCCTCCACATCCGGACCGGTGGCATGGCGCTCCAGCTGACGGGCTTGATCGTCCAATCGCTTCAACGCGAAAAGCTCCTCCTGCTGACCGAGCTTCGCCTTCTGCACGGCGGATTTCAGCACGCGGATCGTCTCGTCATAGACGCGCACCGGCACGGGATACGGGTGTCTATCCTTGCCGCCATGGGCAAAGGAGAAGCGGGCCGGATCGCTGAAGCGGCAGGGCGTGCCGTGGACGACCTCCGCCACCATGGCGAGCGCCTGCACGGTCCGCGGACCGACGCCGGGTGTCATCAAGAGACCCGCGAAATCTTCAGGCCCGCGATCCGCTGCTGCCGCGAGGGTTCCATGGAGCCGCCGCAGCACAACGTCATTCGCTCGAACATCGTGATGCTCCGGCATCACGAGATGCGGCAACAGAGGCTGGAGGCTTGCAGTTGGTGCCGCTTCCGCTTCACGCTCCTCAATCGCCAAGAACCTGCGGGCGATGCCGTCAGGCCCGAGCGAAGCCAGAATCTCGATCTGCGCCTTGCGCGAGGCCTCTGCCTGGCGGTCGGTGAGATTGACGATAGTGCCCTGCTCTTTACCGTCGATAGCCATGTGCGGCTCGTCGATGAAGCTCTCGAGATCCTCCGACAGCCAGTGATAGCGGCGCGCCTGCCGGCTCTCGTCGTTCATGCCCTGCTGCACCACGGCCCATTTGCCATCATCCGTGACGATGAAGCCATGGAGATAGAGATCGAACCCGTCCTGGATAGCCGCGCTGTCGACCTTCGCCACCAGCCGACTGGCGTTCGCGAGAGCAGCCCCGTCGAAGCCGACGCGCTCGCCAATCGTGATCAGTTCATGCGGCGTCTGTCGCGAGTGACGTCCCCGTCCGCCGCAGACATGAATTCCGAGTTCCTTCGAGAGCGGCGTCAGTCCGCGCTTCAGAGCCCCGATGACACTGGTGGTGATGCCGGAGGAATGCCAATCCATACCCATCACGGCGCCGAAGGACTGGAACCAGAACGGATGTGCGAGCCGGCGCAGCAGCTCGTCGCGCCCGTAATGGTGCACGACGGCCTCGCTGATCACGCCACCGAGACGCGTCATCCGGTCGGCCAGCCATTTAGGCACATGCCCCGAATGCAGCGGCAGATCGGCGCTTCCGGCGCGCTTCGCCATCGATTGAAATCTCCTCGGAAAGGTTCAGGAAATTGCAGTATCAGGACCGAATACCAAGGTGCAACGCCAGCTCTCCTCCCCCCTTGTGGGGAGGAGTTGGAGGTGGGGGTGGAAGCGCTGAAGTGGATCAGCGTGGCGCCGGCACCCCCACCCTTAATCCCTCCCCACAAGGGGGAGGGAAACAGGTTGAGCCATTCTCAAGAAAAAGGCGCCCGAAGGCGCCTTAAACTGTCTTACCGGCGGCGGGGGCTTTTTTCGAGCCACGCCACCTGGGCTCCGTCACCACGGCGCCCTTCTGAGCGGTTCGCCGCGGGCTTTCCTTGAGCAGGTCGTTGCCCTTGAGCAGGCCTCTGACCTTGCGCCGGACGCTGCTGGTTCCCATTGGGCTGGCCGCCCTGCGGCTGACCGTTGCCCGCAGGCTTGCCGCCACGACCGCGACGGCGATTCGCCCCCCGGTCGGCGCTCGGATCGGCGCTGCGCGGCCCGCCATGACCCTGATGCCCACGGGCATGAGGAGCCGGACGGCTCCGCTGCGGCTGACCGTTGCGGCCGGACTGCTCGCGACGCGGCTCGGACTCAGAGACGGCGGAAGCGGCAGGAAGGCCCTCGGGAAGCGGCATGACCGGCACCTTGAGGCGGGTCAGCTTCTCGATGTCCTTCAGGTATGCCTTTTCCTCGTCGTTGCAGAACGAGATGGCGAGACCCGTGGCGCCCGCGCGGGCCGTACGGCCGATGCGGTGGACATAAGACTCGGCCACGTTCGGCAGGTCGTAGTTGATCACGTGGGACACGCCCTCGACGTCGATGCCGCGGGCCGCGATGTCGGTGGCCACCAGCACACGGCACGAGCCGTCACGGAAACCCGCAAGCGCACGCTCGCGCTGCGGCTGGGACTTGTTGCCATGGATGGCAGCGCCCGCGATGCCGGCCTTGTCGAGGCCGCGCACCACCTTGTCCGCTCCATGCTTGGTGCGGGTGAAGACGAGCACGCGCTCGACGGACGGATCGCGCAGGAGCGTCTCGAGCAGGACCTGCTTGCGGCCGGTCTGCACGAAGATCACGCTCTGCTCCACGCGCTCCGCAGTCGTCGCCACCGGAGTGACGGCCACATGGGCGGGATTGCGCAGGAAGGACTCGGCCAGGGTCGAGATCGTCTTCGGCATGGTGGCCGAGAAGAACAGGCTCTGGCGCTCCTTCGGCAGCATGGTCACGATGCGCTTCAACGCATGAATGAAGCCGAGGTCGAGCATCTGGTCGGCCTCGTCGAGGACGAGGATCTCGATTTCACGCAGGCTCAGCGCTCTGCGCTCGATGAGGTCCATCAAGCGGCCGGGAGTGGCGACGAGCACGTCGACGCCATTGACCAGCGCCTTCTCCTGGCGGGAGATGGTGACGCCGCCGAAGACTACTTCGGTGGTGAGCCTGAGGTTGCGGCCATAGACCTTGAAGCTGTCGGCGATCTGGCTCGCCAGCTCGCGGGTCGGGCTGAGCACGAGGACGCGGGGGCTCTTGGCTCTGCGCGGCTTTGGGGTCTCGGACAGGCGGTGCAGGATCGGCAGCGCGAAGGCGGCCGTCTTGCCGGTGCCGGTCTGGGCGATGCCGCAGACGTCGCGGCCTTGCATGGCATACGGAATGGTTTGGGCCTGGATCGGTGTGGGCTTCTCATAGCCTTCAGCGGTCAGGGCCTTCAGGATCGGCTGGGCCAATCCGAAATCAGTAAAGAGTGTCAAAGGAGATGTCTTTCGAACGGATACAGTGAGCCGGAAAGCAGGTCGGCTTCATAAAGCAAAGGCGCTTCAGGGCTCTTTAGGAAACAGCCCGCGTGATGGGGCCGTCTTATGATGGAGCGAATGAAGAAGGGGACCGGGGTCTTCGCTCATGCGAATATCCGTCACGCAGTCCCGCTCAAGCTGCCCGGTATGCCGGGCGCCGTCGCCTGTTGTGCATATGGGGGCTAAAAACCTATCCGTCAACCGTAAGGCCTGACATAAAGCAAGAATGTCACCCTCCGGCCCCATGCCTTGGCGCATCGTCTCGGCCCTGTCGATCACGCATCTGATCTCCTACGGGACACTGTTCTATGCCTTTGCGCTCCTCATCGAGCCCATGGAGCGGGACCTCGGATGGTCGAAGACGGCCCTCACCGCCGCCTTCTCGCTCGCGCTCATCTCTTCCGCGTTCTTCGCCGTGCCCGTCGGGCGGCTCATCGACCAGGGCTACGGGCGGGCTGTGATGACCGGAGGCTCGGTGCTGGCTGCCCTTCTTCTCGTCCTCTGGGCCTTCACGGAGAGCTACCCGACCTTCGTCCTGATCTGGATTGGCCTGGGGGCCGCCACGAGTGCCCTCTTCTACGAGGCGGGCTTTGCCGTTCTGGCCTTGAACCTCGGCCTTCTGGCCCGCCGGGGCATCACCATCATCACCCTCGTGGCCGGGTTCGCCAGCACGGTGTTCATCCCGCTCCTCCACGTGCTCATCGACCGCTACGGCTGGCGCGACACGCTTCTGGCGATGGCAGCCCTGAACATCGGGATCTGCGCCGTCCTGCATGCCACCGGTATCCCGGCCGCTCCTGAAAAGCCGAGGCATCGGGACGAAAGCCGCACCGTCGCACCCTCCCCGTCGAACCCTCGCCGCGTTCTCGCCAAGCCCGCCTTCTGGCTGTTCGTGATCACCAGCGTCCTCCAGGGGATCATCTCGGTCGGAATTCCCGTCCACCTGATCCCGATTCTCCTCGAGCGGGGATTCTCCATCGATGCAGCCGTGGCCGCATACACGGTAATCGGGCCGGCTCAGGTGGCTGCGCGGTTCCTGACCGGATTCGGGGAGCGGGCTATGAGCCTCAGAGGCATCGGGGTTGTCACCATGGCGCTCAGCGCCCTTGGCTTCCTGCTCCTGCCGTTCATCACGGCCGGATCCTGGTTGATCTTCATTTTCGCCGCCCTCTACGGCGCCTCCAACGGGATGCTGACCATCGTACGCGCTCTGCTCCCGCCGGAGCTGTTCGGGCGCGAGGATTACGGGGCGATCCAGGGCATGATCGCCATGCCGGTCCGGATCACCATGGCCGCGGCCCCCTTTGCCTTCGGCGCCCTCTGGGCCTGGTGGGGCAGCTACGATGCCGTGATCGTCCTTTGCCTCGGCATGGCCGTGTGCTCCCTCATAGCTTTCATGCTAAACTTGGCCTTGGCGAAGGAGCCCTGAACAAGTTCAAGAAATTGCTTGCCTTAGGCGGCTAAAGAAACCATCTGCAGGGCACCGGGACAGCCTGGTATCTAAGGAAAGACGCATTCCGTGACGACAGTGACCGATCTTCTGATTGTAGGCGGCGGCATCAACGGCGCCGGCATCGCGCGCGATGCCGTGGGCCGGGGCCTCTCGGTGGTGCTCTGCGAGCAGGGCGATCTGGCCGGCTACACCTCCTCCGCCTCGACCAAGCTGATCCACGGCGGATTGCGCTACCTCGAGTATTACGAGTTCCGGCTGGTCCGCGAAGCCCTGTTCGAGCGCGAGCGGCTGCTGGAATCCGCCCCCCACATCATCTGGCCCCTGCGATTCATCCTGCCGCATGAAAAGGGCATCCGCCCGGCCTGGTTCGTGCGCCTGGGCCTGTTCATGTACGACCACTTGGCTCCGCGAAAGAAGCTGCCGGGCACGGAAGGCATCAAACTCACGAGGCACCCTGCCGGAAAGGCCCTGAAGCCCGGCTTCGACACGGCCTTCGTCTATTCCGACTGCTGGGTCGAGGACAGCCGCATGGTGGCGCTCAATGCCATCGATGCCTTCGAGAAGGGTGCGGACATCCGGGTGCGCACCAAGCTCACCTCCGCCCGCCGCGATGGCCAGACCTGGGTCGCCACCCTCCAGAACGTGGAGACGGGCGACACGGAAGAGGTGCGCGCCAAGGTGATCGTCAATGCGGGCGGCCCCTTCGTGGCCGACGTGCTCAACGCCAAGCTGGGCCTCAACACCACCAAGAACGTCCGCCTCGTGAAGGGCAGCCACATCGTGGTGCCGAAGCTCTTCGACACCAAGGAAGCCTTCATTCTCCAGAACACGGACAAGCGGATCGTCTTCGCCATTCCGTATCAGGAGAAGTTCACCCTCATCGGCACCACCGACATCCCGGTCGAGTCCGTGCCGGACAAGAAGGTGGAGATCACCCAGGACGAGATCCAGTATCTCTGCAACGTCGTGAACCACTTCTTCAAGCGCGAGGTCACTCCGGCCGAAGTGGTGTGGACCTATTCCGGCGTGCGCCCGCTCTTCGACGACGGATCGAGCAATGCCTCAGCGGTCACCCGCGACTACGTGTTCGACATGGACGCGCCGCAGGGCCAGGCGCCGGTGCTCTCGATCTTCGGCGGCAAGATCACCACCTTCCGCAAGCTCTCGGAGCATGCTCTCGAGGAGCTGAAATCCTACTTCCCCAATATGAAGCCGTCCTGGACCGAGAAGGCCAAGATGCCCGGCGGCGACATGCCGGACGCGGATTTCGACCGCTTTTTCGCGACCGTGCGCCAGCGCTGGCCCTTCCTGCCCGAGCATCTCGCCCATCGCCTCGCTCGCGCCTACGGCACCCGCATCGAGGAGCTTCTGGGCTCCGCCAAGTCCATGGCCGATCTCGGCGAGGATTTCGGCGCCGAGCTCACCGCTGCGGAAGTCGACTACCTGGTGCGCTGCGAATGGGCGCGCACGGCGGAAGACATCCTATGGCGCCGGTCCAAGCTCGGGCTGCATGTGCCGGTTGACGCTCCGGCCAAGATCGATGCCTATTTGGCCAGGACAAAAGCGGCGGCCGTCGCGGCTCAATAAATTCGGGGCAAAATTCGGGGAAAGTCATGGCTCAATACGTCGGTGCCATCGATCAGGGCACGACCAGCTCGCGCTTCATCGTGTTCGACAAGGCCGGGAGTATCGTGTCGGTCGGGCAGAAGGAGCACGAGCAGATCTACCCCAGGCCCGGCTATGTGGAGCACGATCCGCTCGAGATCTGGCGCAACACGCAAGCCGTGATCCAGGAGGCGCTGGCTAAAAAAGGGCTGTCGCCCCGCGACCTCGCCGCCATCGGCATCACCAACCAGCGCGAGACGACGCTGATCTGGGACAGGCGCACGGGTCAACCCCTCCACAATGCCCTCGTCTGGCAGGACACCCGCGTCGATCCGATTGTCGAGGAGTTCGCCCGTGATGGCGGCAATGACCGCCTGCGCGACAAGACCGGCCTGCCGCTCGCGAGCTATTTCTCCGGCCTCAAGCTGCGCTGGCTCCTCGACAATGTGCCCGGCGCCCGCGAGAAGGCGCACGCCGGCGACGTGCTGTTCGGCAACATCGACACCTGGCTGGTCTGGAACCTGACCGGCGGCGTCAACGGCGGCTGCCACATCACCGACGTGACCAATGCCAGCCGCACGCAGCTCATGAACCTGCGGAGCCTCGACTGGGACGAGGAGATCCTGAGCCTCTTCAATATCCCCCGCCCCTGCCTGCCGCAGATCCGCTCGTCGAGCGAAATCTATGGCGAGGCGACCGACAATCTGGCCGGCGTGCCGATCGCCGGCATTCTGGGCGACCAGCAGGCGGCGCTCGTGGGGCAGGCCTGCTTCAAGCAGGGCGAGGCCAAGAACACCTACGGCACCGGCTGCTTCATGCTCATGAACACCGGCGAGACGCCCTACCCGTCGAAATGCGGCCTTCTCACCACGGTGGGCTACCGTTTCGGCCAGGCAAAGACTGTCTATGCCCTGGAGGGCTCGATCGCGATTGCCGGCGCCCTCGTGCAGTGGCTGCGCGACAATCTCGGCATGATCGAGAAGAGCCCAGACATCGAGACCCTCGCCCGCAGCGTCGAGGACAATGGCGGCGTGACCATCGTGCCGGCCTTCTCGGGCCTCTATGCGCCGCACTGGAACTCCCATGCCCGCGGCCTCATCGGGGGCCTGACACGCTACGCCACCAAGGCGCATGTCGCCCGCGCGGCGCTGGAGGCCACGGCCTTCCAGACCCGCGAGGTGCTTGACGCCATGACCAAAGACACCGGCATCACCGCAAGAGAGCTGCGCACGGATGGAGGTATGGTCGTCAACGAGCTGCTGATGCAGTTCCAGGCGGACATCCTCGATGTGCCGGTGGTGCGCCCGAAGGTGATCGAGACCACGGCTCTCGGTGCCGCCTATGCGGCCGGCTTGGCGACAGGCTTCTGGAGCGGGACGGACGAGCTGGTGCGCAACTGGGCCGTGGACAAGCGCTGGACGCCCGCCATGGAAGCACCCCGCCGTGAGCGCCTGAATGCCCTCTGGAACAAAGCTGTGTCCCGTTCTCTGGACTGGGCAGACTGAAGTCTCAGGAAGAAGGCGGCAGGCGCGTCCTGCCGCTCTGCCCGTATCACGCAGCTGGCAGCGCAGCGCGGATCTTGGAGGCCAGCTCCGCCAGGATCTCGGGCTTCTCCATCTGACCTGTATGAGGCTTCAGCGCTACGCCCTCGAAACGAGGGATCACATGGAAGTGGATGTGGAACACCACTTGCCCTCCTGCGCTCTCGTTGAACTGCTGGATCGTCAGTCCATCGGCTGAAAGCGCGCTCTTTGCTGCCTTTCCCACGATCTGCACTGCCTTCGCGAGTTCCGCGAGATCGTCGGGCGCAGCATCGAGCAGGTTGCGCGCTTTCGCCTTGGGGATGACCAGAACATGCCCATTGCCGCGGGGCATGACATCCATGAAGGCCAGGATTCGATCCGTCTCGTAGACCTTGTGACACGGCAGTTCACCGCGAAGGATCTTTGCGAACACGTTGTTGTCGTCGTAGGTCATCCCGTTCTCTATCCTCCGCCGTTTCTGCAGGAGCGCTCGGAGCAGCGCGCTATCCCTTATACCGACGTAAGCCGCTTGAGCACCACTCCCTGCCCCTCTCGTGCCACACAAGCATGGATCCTCAGATAACCTGAATTCAGGTTGGGATTTCACCTCCTATATTCGATCTTCTATGACTTACCTCTGATAGCTCATCTATTGGCAAATATAGACGCCATCCCTCGCCTGTATCGAGCCAATTACCTTCTTGGCTCATATTCCTACCGACAAGATGTTGCCTTGTTTCCCCCAATTAAACATTTGCCGCAATCACGCCAATTCGTGGGGCCCGAATAGTTTCGTAAACTTTTTGCAAAGGTTGACCCTTCCTCACCGGAACCATCGATTCCGGCAGCGGTTGATGAAGCACGAACACCACTCGATTAGGAGGCATAAATGGCAGGTGGTTCGACCTCGAAGCGTGGCTTCGCGTCGATGGACTCCGACCGGCAGCGTGAAATCGCCAGCAAGGGCGGCAAGAGCGTTCCCGCCGAGAAGCGGTCCTTCTCTCAGGACCGTGAACTCGCCTCGGAAGCCGGCCGCAAGGGCGGTCAGGCCTCGGGCAACACCCGCGGCAATCAGGAATAACGCTTTTCATGAGCTGCAAATAATGAAAGGGGCCGCTGAGCGGCCCCTTTACTTTGCGTCACAAAATTAATGCAAATCTTTACTGATGCCTGAAGTTGAATTCAGCGCGCGTCAGGACGGCTTCCACAAGAACCTTCTCAGCTGCCCCGATGCCGGTTATGGCTCGGAACTCGGGAAGGCTCGGGACTTCGAACGCCACAGCACCAAGATCGATCTGCCGCACCAGATCTCCCGCCAATGCCGACATGAAATCGAGCGACACGATGTCCAGATAGCGGGCTGCTTCGAGAGCCAGCTCCGAGGAGGGATCACGTGAGGCGCCAATTAGCGTCAGGAGAGTATATTCATCCAGGCTCCCATGCCTGGATCCAACTGGCCTGTGGATGAAGGGGCGTCCGCGCTGCCTGGTCAGGGCAAAGGCGAGAAGGAGGGCGTCCGAGACGATCCCTTTTGCAGTTTCAGGCTGAGTATAGGTCGCGAGCACCTGCTCAGGCCCATCGAGCATGGCAAGATCGTACTGATCCTCAAGACGGTTCAGGGAGCGGAAGACGTCGATGACCGGAACGGTGCTCGGATGGAGCAAAACCGCCACGGGGCTTGCTGCCGACGAATATGACAATGCTTCAACCATAAAGGAAAAACCTTGAACTGTTGGTCGTTCAGACGCCTGAACTCACACCGGCCGGCAACACGTGCGGCCATGCCGGAACAACGAGATGGCGCCTCAGCATCAGAGGACAGGTCACCTCATCCTGGTGACAGACGGGAACCATGCCGCTGAGCATGGAAGCCACCGACGGTTTGTCCCCGGAAGGAGAGCCTGAGGTGAGCCTGGAAAACTCATCCGGCAGCTCCTCTTGGCAGAGAATGGCATCCAATTCATTCGCTGCAGTCATGGTTTCCTCCACATCGCGCTAACGGCAACGTATGCCTCGAAACCCAGTTCCTTATGCGTCAACAAGTCCAGATCGTACGGATGGGGTCAGTAGGAGGGAGAAGAGGAATTTTTCCGAGAATTCTTTGGAACCGGAATGTGCGAGCATCGTTATGCTGATAACCGGTCCGAATGCCCCCTTGGACTGGCACCTTTAAGGCGCAGCTGTATGGCTGCGCCTTTTATTTTGATTGAACGAGCGCTGGCCATCAATACGAAGAGCGGCGCCTGGGTTTCCCCAAGCGCCGCATAACGTCTAACCCAAGTGACGGATTACGGCTTCGGAGCCGTCGTGGTCCCCGACTGACCGGCGGAACCGGTGGTCGAGTTGTTGGCGTTGCCACCATCATCGTCGAATGCAGGAGCGGCCTGGAGCTGATCCTTCGTCATACGCAGAACAACACGTTCAGGCTGGTTCTGGTTGCTCGAGGTATTGCTGGCCGTCATGTTGGACGATCCAGCCGTGCCCGAACCGGTCGTAGCGGTGTTGCCCGTTGTGGTCGAACCCGTTGCGGTCGAGCCTGTCGTCGCGACGTTGCTATTGCCGCTGCTGTTGTTGTTGTTCATGGCCTGAGCCTGCTGGGCATTCATGAACTCGAGAGCATTGAACGGAACGGCCACATCCTTCTCACCGATGCCAAGGAAGCCACCGACGCCGACCACGGCCGCCATGATCTGACCGTTACGGTCCATGATGACGTCATTGATGTCGCCGATCGACTCATTGTTGGCGCCGATGACGCGGGTGCCGATCAGATCGGAAGCCATCATCTGGTTGGCTTCCATCTTGGTCATGAACTGACCCTGCATCCCACCGCTCTGGCTCATGGTCGATGAAGAGCTGGAGGCGCCAGGCTGCATGGCCGGCGAGCCGGTTGAAGTCGTGCCAGAGCCGGATGCAGCCGGACGGTCAGTCGGAGCCGAGGGGGTCGGCGAGGTCTGTGCGAGGGCGGGCGCAGCCGCGAAAGCCGTCACTACAAGGCAAGCTGCCATATGCTTCTTCAGCATTGCTTATTTCTCCTGAGGATACATTAAATCGCGTTAAGCGCCAAAGTGCGCCAGGGTTAAACGCTCAGTGTGGGCAACCGTTCCCAACATTGACTTATTCAAGGCAATGTGAATGGCCCGTTCAACATTCCGAAAGAGGATGAATACTTATCAGTATTTCTGAACAACAAGGGCCCTCTGCCCCCCTTATGGAAAAGCAGCGAAACTCAACTTAATGAAGGGAACCTTCAGTACTGCAATTGGTTCCTGCACGGGTCAGGATAGCGACTGCTGGAGGAAAGCGAGGCAGAGGCTCGGCATCCTATCTGCACTCGCCTTGGCCAGAGGGCTGACATCGCCGAGGCAGCCAACCGGCTTGCGGGCTTTTGGTTTCTGCTCACGGGGAGCCTCGATGCCCTCTTGCTGGCTGACCGGGTGCTGGGTCGCGGGAGCCTGTACGTTCTCCTTGAGGGTGACCACGGGCAAATCCGTGTCGCGGGCGTAGATGGTGGTTCCCGAGTGAGGATCGGACTTGTAGAGCACCTTCCCATCCCGGTCGCGCAGGATCACCATCGCCTGGCTGACGCCGACGAGTTCAACGGTCGACACAGTCGCTGGATTTGCGCTCTGAACAGGGGCCATCATACGGTCCCCCTTCGACGGAGCGCTAATGCCTTGGGGCAGCGCAGCATCGGCCAGAACTTCAGATTGCGCTTGATGGGACATGTTGAACGAAGTGGGAGCGAAGCTTCCCGCAACGAAGAAAATCCCAGCCAGCCCTACCAGTGCCACAGGGATACGGAACATCCCTCTCTCCTGCTCTTCAACCTCAGCGTTTCAGAAATTCAACGCGACTGTATCTTTGATGTTCCTGCATCCTTACGTAGGAGCAGAGAATAAAAAGAGGAGTAAAAAGCCTGGAACCTTTGTTTTCAGAAGGACGTTCTTAGAGTACCGGCCTCCTGGTCCTCCCCGCATTCCCCTTGTGCATTGGCCGGCACCTTAAGACGGGCTTTAGAGCCCGTCTTTTTTTGCCCAATACATGTCAAAATAGAAAAGCCCGGCTTTGCAGCCGGGCCATTACTATTCGATCTGATATCCGTCTGGCTTTTAGGCCGTAGCCGCACGAGCCTCGCGCCGGCGGGCACTCTGCTGGAAGAACAGCGCCTGACTGATGACGGCCGACACATTCGCGGGTTGAAACGGCTTGGCGATCAGGAAGGCTGGTTCGGGCCGCTCACCTGTCAGGAACCGCTCCGGATAAGCCGTGATAAAGATGACCGGGACCTCGAAGGACTTGAGGAGGTCATTCACCGCATCGAGGCCGGAGCTTCCGTCCGCCAGCTGGATATCAGCCAGGATCAGGCCGGGCTGCTTGGCGGCAGCGAGCTTGACAGCTTCTGTCCGCGTGCGGGCAACGCCGGTGACGTTGTGGCCCAGTCCTTCGACGAGGGCTTCGAGATCCATGGCGATCAGCGGCTCGTCCTCGATGATGAGGATATCCGTTGCCATATCGGCTGCGAGCTCGCGGCCCGCCTCGTCGACGAGGTCGCGCACGGTCCGCGTGTCGACATCGAGGATCTGGCCGACCTCCTCTTCTCCGAAGCCTTCGAGGCAGGAGAGGAGGAAAGCCTGGCGGGGAAGCGGCGTGATCTGCCCGAGTCGAACCTCAGCCGGCAGGTCTCGCTGGATCTGCTCGCTCCGGCCATTCACCGAGAGGGAGTTCCAGATCCGGGTGAACACCTGGAAGAGCTCGACCTTAACGTTCCCAGATGGGCCGATGGTCTCAGGTTCGCTCACAAGCGTCTCGAGGGTCGCAGCGACATAGGCATCACCGGCCATCTGACTGCCTGTGAGTGCGCGCGCATAGCGACGAAGGTATGGTAAGTGCTGGACGACAAGCTGGGCTGTCGACATTCGCTTCCCCTTAAACTGTGCTTTTGACTCGTTGTACCGATGGTTCGTTCAACGCGGCAAAGCTGCAAAAGTTCCGCAGGATGGAACCGGGCGCAGCAATAAGCGTTATTGCTCGAAAACAAATATATGGATACTGCCAAGGTTGGCTATCCCCTATCAATACGGGATGGCAAGGGGAAAAGTATGACGGTTGATAAGGGGAACAAGCTGGCTCGGGTCAGTCTCGACAACGACTCGGGTGGAAAGCTCGCAACCGATCCTAAACTCGACAGCGGTAGCCAGAAGCGCATCGGCGACCAACTCCGCGCCATGTATGACGAGCTCATGCAGCAGCCCGTCCCGGACCGTTTCAGGGACTTGCTCGACCAACTGGACAAGAACGGACAAAAGGGCGGGTCTCAATGACCCTAGAGCCGGAGCCCGAACTACGGGAGGCTCTTCTCGCGGCGGTTCCCAGTCTCCGCGCATTCGCAATCTCACTCTCAGGTCAGGTGGACAGAGCCGATGATCTGGTTCAAGACACACTCCTGCGAGCGCTCTCCAATCTGCACAGGTTCGAACCCGGCACGAACTTGAATGCATGGCTCTTCACCATCCTGCGCAATCTCTTTCACTCCGAATATAGGAAGCGGCGCCGCGAGGTTGAGGATGCCGACGGATCCTATGCCGGACGGCTGAAGGTTCAGCCCGAGCAAAGCTCCCATCTGGATTTCGAGGATTTCCGCAGCGCCCTCTCCCAGCTCCCCTCCGACCAGCGTGAGGCCCTTCTTCTGGTAGGCGCATCAGGCTTTTCCTACGAGGAAGCCGCGAATATCTGCGGCTGCGCCGTCGGCACCATCAAAAGCCGGGTGAACCGGGCGCGCTTTCGCCTTGCCTCTATGCTGAATGTCGACGACATCCAGGATCTTGGGCCCGACAGCCTGACCCGGGCAGCCCTGCAGGGCTGACGCCACAGAAATTCGCAACTCCAAATGCCAAACGCCGCCTTTGTCGGGCGGCGTTCGACGTCAGATATGCCGTAGCGATATCACATCGGGCTGCGTCCGCGCAGCAATCCGATAACTGCAGAGATCGCAAACAGCACGATCGCAACGAAGAAAATCAGCTTTGCGATTTCCACTGCGGTGCCGGCGATGCCCCCGAAGCCGAACAGAGCTGCGACGAGAGCGATGATGAGAAAAGTGACTGCCCAACCGAGCATGGCGTTACCTCGCTAACATGACAATCGACTGTAAGCCGACGATGTCCAAATAACGCCAAGCGCGACTGTAAGGTTCCGCGTTGAGCAATTTCTTGAGACTGTTCATCAGTCGTTCAAAAGTAATATTCCAGGCTTTTATTCGTATGGAACTCGACTTCCCGCCACACGTTTTCAAAAACACTTGGGAGAGATGGCCAATGAATCGTTCGGTTGCCCTTCGTGCGCTTTTCATCTTTGCGATTGTTGCTGCCTTTGCAGCAATCACCGGTGCAGCTTCTCAGGTCGAGATCGCAGAAGTTCTTTTTCTGATCGGCGGCTCCCTCTCGGCCGTCATGCTGCTCTTCGTGCTGATGACACCTTCGCACAATCCGGTTCCGGTGCGTGTGCGCCGCAGACGCTGATCTTCCCTGCAGCGCCACAAAGAATCGGGCGGCTCGAAAGAGCCGCCCTTCTTTTTTCAGGCCTCTGTGGGATCACCGCCGTTCGGGTGCAGGACCGAGCCGGTGATGTAGGACGAATCCTCGGACGCCAGGAACAGATAGGACGGCGCCACCTCGTTCGGCTGACCAGGGCGCTTCATGGGCGTGTTGGCGCCGAACTGCTTCACCTTCTCGGCCGGGAAGGTCGAGGGGATCAGCGGCGTCCAGATCGGCCCCGGCGCCACACCGTTCACGCGAATGCCCTCGCCCGCGAGCTTCTGCGCCAGTGACCGCGTGAAGGCCACGATGGCGCCCTTGGTGGCGCTGTAATCGAGCAGCTCCGAACTGCCGCGATAGGCCGTCACCGACGTGGTGTTGATGATCACAGCACCCTTCTTGAGGTGAGGCATCGCCGCCTGCACCATGTAGAAATAGCCGAAGATGTTGGTGCGGAAGGTACGGTCGATCTGATCGGGCGTGATCTCATCAATCTCCTTCTTCGGGTGCTGCTCGGCGGCGTTGTTGACCAGCACATCGAGCTTGCCGAACTTTTGAATCACTTGATCCACCGCGGAGCGGCAGAAGCCGGGATCGCCCACATCGCCCGCGATGGTCAGGCACGAGCGCCCTTCCCTCTCCACAAGGCGCTTCGTCTCCTGCGCGTCCTCGTTCTCGTTCAGATACATGATCGCGAGATCGGCACCCTCACGGGCAAACAGAACGGCCGTCGCACGTCCGATGCCGCTGTCGCCGCCGGTGATGAGGGCAACCTTGCCCTGCAACCGGTTGCTGCCCGGATAGCGCGGCTCGTAATCGGGCCGCGGGTTCATCTCGGTCTCGTGGCCGGGCTGCTGGTCCTGCACCTGAGGCGGCAGGGTCTGGTTCTGGTCGGAGCTCATGCTGTTATCCCTTGTGCGGAAAGGATACGGACCTTCGGCCAGCCTAGCGGAAAGGGCCAAACCAAACGAAGAAGCCCGCGTTGAAGCTCAACGCGGGCTGTAAAAGCGTGTTCCTGGAAAGCTGGCTAGTGCACGGTCTCGGTGCGGTCCGCCGTGCTCGGCGCCATGTTCAGGAGATGGTAGAGGATGATCGCACCGAAGGTCGCCGTCCCAATGCCGTCCAGGGTGAAGCCGGCCACGTTCAGCTTGAAATTGCCGGCGCCCAGAACCAGGGCCACCGCGACTGTGATCAGGTTGCGTGGGTTGGAGAAATCGACCCGGTTCTCCACCCAGATCCGGCCGGCGGTTGCGGCGATGAGGCCGAAGACCACGATGGACAAGCCGCCCAGCACGGGCCCGGGAATCGTGCCGATGAAGGCGCCGAACTTGGGCGACAGGCCGAGCAGCAGCGCGAAGGCCGCGGCGATGAGGAAGACCAGCGTGGAGTAGATGCGGGTCACCGCCATCACGCCCATGTTCTCGGCGTAAGTGGTCATGCCCGTACCGCCAGCGCTGCCGGACAGCATGGTGGCAACGCCGTCGCCCATGAAGGCGCGCCCGAGATACGGATCGAGGTTGCGGCTCGTCATGGCGCCGATGGCCTTGATGTGCCCGAGGTTCTCGGCCACCAGGATCACAGCCACCGGGGCGATCAGGCTGATGGCGCGCATGTCGAAGACGGGGCTCTGGAAGGACGGCAGGCCGAACCAGGCAGCCTGGCCGATCTTCGAGAAGTCGATGGCCTGGCCGAGGCCCAGCACGTTCGCGCAGATGAAGTAGATCAGGTAGCCGAGTACGCCGCCGATCAGCACCGGCAGGCGGCGCCAGATCCCCGGCGCATAAACCGCCATGAGACCGACCGCCATGACGGTGGCAAGCGCGATCCAGCGGGCGAAGTCGCTGCCGTTCTGGTTGTCGGGCGTGACGCCGGAGGCGCTGTTGATCGCAATTGGCGCGAGCACAAGGCCGATGGCGGCCACGATGGCGCCCGTGACCACCGGCGGCATCAGCCGCTCAATCCAGCGGTGCCCCGCCAGCTGCACCAAGAGGCCGATGAGGAAGTAGAGCGCACCGGCCGCAATGATGCCGCCGAGCGCCAGGGGGATGTTAGGATTGGGGCTGCCCACGCTCGCGCCGGTGGCGACCAGGACGGGACCGATGAAGGCGAAGCTCGAGCCCAGATAGCTCGGCACCCGTCCACCGACCACGACGAAGAAGATCAGGGTTGCAATGCCGGAGAACAGGATCGAGACGTTCGGATCGAAGCCCATCAGGATCGGCGCCAGCACGGTCGCGCCGAACATGGCCACCACATGCTGCAGGCCGACCACCACCATATGGCCGGTCGGCAGGCGCTCGTCCGGCATGACGACGCCTTCGGTCTTCAGGCTCCACCGCGGCAGGAAACCATCGCTCATGACTACACCCCCAAGTACGGCGCCAATGTATGACACCATTGTCTGACACCTGGGGCTGCACCGTAGACTCGCGGCCTGTGGAATGGCTAGGTGGGATAAGGACTTATTAACCGGCGCGAAGGCCTCCATTCTGGACAAGTGCCGTTTCAGCCGTCACATCTCGGGCAGTTGATCTGGCGAGGGACAGCGATGCGCAAGAACCATGACGCACCGGCAGGCGCGGTACACAGTCTCTGGATCGAGAGCGACTGCCTCAAGAGCAATCTGCTCGGCGATCCCTTCCGGCGCCGGGTCGACGTCTATGTGCCGGCAGGCCACGATGGCCGGGATCTGCCCCTCCTCGTCGACCTCGTCGGCTACACGGCAGGCGGCCCCGCTCACACCAACTGGAAGAACTACGGCGAGAACGTGCCCGAGCGCCTCGACCGGCTGATCGGCACCGGCGCCATGCCGCCTGTCGCGGTGGCTTTCCCCGACTGCTTCACTCGGCTTGGTGGCAATGAATATGTCGACAGCACTGCCATAGGCCTCTGGGAGACTTTCCTAATCCGCGAGATGCTGCCCTTCGTCGAGGAGCGCTTTGGCTGTGGCGGCGACGGGCGCCGGGGCGTGTTCGGCAAGAGTTCGGGCGGCTACGGCGCCATGGTGCACGCACTGCGGCATGGCGGCTCCGTTTGGTCGGCAGCAGCCTCGCACTCGGGGGATGTGGGTTTCGAGTACCTCTATCACCTGGGCGAATTCGCCCGAGCGCTCCGCCATCTGGTCGATCACGGCATGTCCATCGAAGCCTTTATGCGCAAGTTCGAGGCGGGGCCCAAGGCGAAGGACAAGGATTGGCATACCCTGATGCTGCTCGCCCAGGCGGCGAGCTTTGATCCTGACCCGAGCCAATTCTACGGCATCCGCCTGCCGGTGGATCTCGAGACCTGCGAGATCATCGAGGAACGCTGGGCCAACTGGCTGCGCTGGGACCCTCTGCGGATGGTGGACGACGCGAAGCACCAAGCGAACCTGCGCCAGCTGAAGGCTTTCTACATCGATTGTGGCGACATCGACCAGTACAACATGGTCTACGGCTCACGGATCATGCGCCGGAAGCTCGATGCTGCCGGAATTTCCCACATCTATGAGGAATTCCACGACGACCATTCCTCAGTCGATTACCGGATGGACATCAGCCTGCCGCTCCTGGCGAAGGCCTTGTCCTAGCGTCTGGGCTCACGCCCCGCTGGGCTCATCCTCGGTAGGCAACTCGCAATGGTTGTGGATGTGGGTGGCGGCCAGCGCCGCATGGCCCATGCCAACCACGATCTGATCGAGACCACGGACGATATCGCCGGCCGCGTAAAGACCTTTCACGCTCGTCTGGCAATGGCTGTCGACGATCAGGCTCCCCGATGGATCGTGCTCGGCGCCAAGAGAGATGGCGAGGTCCGAGCGATACTTAAGACCGAGCGCCGAATAGAGCACGTCGAAGCGATGCTCGGTACCAGCCACATTCACCGCAGAGATCCGGTCGTGCTCCATAGAGAGGGACTCCACCGGGGCCTCGACCACCTTGACCCCGTGCTCGTCGAGCTTCACCTGCTGTTCCGGATCCAATTCCAGGTGCTGCCCCAAGGTCAGAAGCGTCACGTCCCTGGAATAGGTACGGGCGATGAAGACCGCCTCCCCTATGCCATGGTCACCATAGGCGATGACGGCGATCTTCTGGCCGCGGGACTCGTAGCCGTCGCAGATCGGGCAATAGCGGACGAGGCCGCGCTGGACGGCGTTGGGCACGTCGGGCAGGTCAGGCTCGATATCGACGGCCCCCGTGGCGATCACCACCCGCCGCGCGGCGATCTGCTTTGTGGAGCCGTCATTGCCCTCCACCACGGCGATGAACCGGTCAGGCTGCTTGCGCAGCCCCGTGACCATCCCGGGCAGGATGCAATCGCCATACTGCTCAAGATTGGTCCGCGCCCGGGCCAAGATGTCCTTGCCGGAGATGCCTTCCGCGAAGACCGGGATGTTGTGGCTCGTCGGGATCCAGGCGGCCCGGGGCGATCCGCTGTCGACCACGGCAAAGCGGCGCTTGAAGCGGGCCAGATACAGCGCCGTCGTCAGCCCCGCCGGCCCTCCCCCGACGATCAGACAGTCCAGAATATCCCCGTCGGCCGCCATCCCTCTCCGGTCCTCCTGTGAACGCAGGAGTCACAACACGCGAGGACGGGAAAAGATCGGAAGCGCGGGAAATGCTTTCAAAGTGGTGATGGCCTGTACTGCCTCAAGAGCGGAGTGCGCAGTGCTGAGAAGCGGTTAGGGTCGTTCTGCATCGGTCAGATGGCTCGTGGCCCGGCTTGCTCATCGAACAGCGGATTGACTCTATTTACTTAGCCGGCAGAGCAATTACACCATGATCGCTGCCAGCTGCAGTGCGAAATGGTTAAATGGGCTGACCTTGGTGTTCTGAGCAGACATCTTGAAATCTGCACTCCAAGGCCCGAGCATTGGGAGCGCACAGTTGGCACGCACAGCTTCTTCCACAGGCTTACCAAGTCCCGCGGGCACAGGATCTCAACCTCATTGGGATTTGCAAAACGGGTTCGGCAACCTCATCGCTTGAACTTGGACTAAGCCTGCCACCTCCGATTGTGGATGTCGCCACACACCTATGTAGCCACTGACCCATGACCCTCCGTGACCAATTCCACGCACCGTAGAAGTCTGCTCGACAGTGGACACTTGTGAAGGTGTCAGGGTAAACCGCCCCACGATAAGCTGATCGGTCAGTTCAAGTCTGATCTGCGATTCGCCTTAAATATTGGCCGTAGCTGCTCTTTGACAACTCGCCTGCTAGCTGCAGCAAGTGATCTCGGTTGATCCACCCGAGGTTGAAGGCAATTTCTTCAGGACAGGCGATGCGAAAGCCTTGACGTTTTTCGAGCGCTCGTACGAACTCTGCGGCCTCCACCAGAGAGTCTGGCGTTCCGGTGTCCAGCCAAGCGAAGCCGCGCCCCATACGCTGCACGTGAAGCTGCCCCATCTCGAGATAGGCGCGATTGACGTCTGTAATCTCGAGTTCACCTCTCGCCGACGGCTTGAGCTTCACCGCAATATCTACGACCTGTTCGTCGTAAAAATAAAGCCCGGTCACCGCCCAGCTAGATTCCGGCTTTGCAGGTTTCTCCTCGATAGAAATGGCCTGACCATCCCGGTCGAATTCGACGACGCCATACCGCTCTGGGTCGGTTACATGATAGGCGAAGACCGTCGCCCCTGCTCTGTGCCTGCGGGCCATCTGCATGAGTTCCGGCAGTCCATGACCGAAGTAGACGTTGTCACCAAGGATTAGCGCAGACGGACCGCCTGCCACGAAATCGGCACCGATAATGTAGGCCTGCGCGAGGCCTTCAGGCTTTTTCTGCTCAGCGTAGGAAAGATTGAGGCCCCAGCGGTCTCCTGTACCCAGCAGTTGCTTGAACTTCGGCAAATCGTCCGGGGTGGAGATGATAAGGATCTCCCGCACACCTGCTAGCATCAGCGTGGTGAGCGGGTAATAGATCATCGGTTTGTCGTAGATTGGCAGAAGTTGCTTTGACGTGACATAGGTCATCGGGTGCAGGCGGGTGCCGGATCCACCGGCCAGAATGATGCCTTTCATTCATGGATCTCCTGAGCGCGAACCTTATCGAGGAATCGTCTGATGCAAAGTTGAGGGAATGTCCGCCACTCAAGCAGCATCATATTGTGAACCCTGCGAATTTTGATCAGTCGAGGCAAGAGCTACCTGACCTCCCCTATCGATGACCTTGGTGCGCACGCAACCTACTCCTTACGAGAAATAGGACGGGAGCTCCGCAAAAAGCGGATTCCTCATGTCCTTGTCGGACAGGACTGCTGACCGGATATCGACAGGCCAACTGATGCCAAGCGCCGGATCGTTCCAGGCGATCCCGTGGCCGTGATCTGCCGAGTAAGGCGCAGTGACCTTGTAGTGCACCTCAGTTTTCGACTCGAGGGTGCAGAAGCCATGAGCAAAACCTACAGGAATGAGAATCTGAAGGCCGTCATCACTGGATATTTCGATCTTGATATGCTGGCCATACGTGGAAGACGATCGGCGCAGGTCGAGAGCAACATCAAGGATGCGACCGCGACCGACGCGGACGAGTTTGGCCTGCGCGAAAGGAGGGGTCTGAAAATGCAGTCCCCTTACTGTCCCTGCCTTGATGGAGTGTGAGAGGTTGTCTTGGACAAACTCATCCTCAATACCTGCCGCCGCGAAAGCTTGCTTGCTGTAAGTTTCCACGAAGTACCCACGTAAGTCCGCAAAATTCTTCGTGCGAATAATCTTCACGTCCGGAAGAGCAGTTGCCTCAACTTCGATCACCAGAGACCTTCCTTGAACTATCAAATCAAGTGAGTTGCTACGAGATCGGTTACGCGACGCTCCCGATGCCCTATCCAAGGCGTTCACCCTGGTAAACGCCTGAGCGGACTCTTTCCCACCAATTACGATTGGTCAAATACCATTCCACCGTCTTGCGTAGTCCCGTCTCGAACGTCTCTACCGGACGCCAGCCGAGATCGCGCCCAATCTTAGAGGCATCTATGGCATAGCGAAGGTCATGGCCTGGCCGATCAGTGACATAGGTTATGAGTCGTTCGCACGGGCCGATGACGGCATTTGGGGCCAACTCGTCGACAAGGGTACAGATGGCATGGACCACATCAATGTTGCGGCGCTCGTTATGTCCACCTATCGCATAGGTCTCGCCAGGGCGACCCTGCTCGACGGCCAGGATGAGCGCTCTTGCATGATCGTCCACGTAGAGCCAATCGCGAATGTTCTCGCCCTTACCGTAGACGGGCAGTGACTTGCCTTCCAAGGCGTTGAGGATGATCAGCGGGATCAGCTTCTCGGGAAAGTGATAGGGTCCGTAATTGTTCGAGCAGTTCGTGATGAGAGTCGGCAGACCATAGGTGTGGTGCCAAGCGCGCACGAAATGGTCAGACGCCGCTTTGGAGGCCGAGTAGGGCGAGCTTGGCCGATATGGGTAGTCCTCGTGGAAGAATCCTTCGTCGCCTAAGGAGCCGAACACCTCATCGGTCGAGATATGATGAAAGCGGAAAGCGGCTTGACGCCCTGGTGAAAGGCCACGCCAATACGCCAGAGCAGCCTGAAGCAGGGTATAAGTGCCGACCACGTTCGTCTGCAGGAACTCGCCCGGTCCATCAATGGAACGATCCACGTGGCTTTCCGCCGCCAAATGCATGATGACGTCAGGAGCATACGCTTGGACAATTGAGCGCATCCGCTCGGCGTCCGCGACATCAGCCCGCTCGAACCGATAACGTGGGTTGTTAACCACCGGCTTCAGGGAATCCAGGTTCCCAGCATAGGTGAGCTTATCAACGACAAGCACCTGATGGGACGTGTCACAGATGAGGGTGCGCACGACGGCCGAGCCAATGAACCCAGCACCTCCGGTCACGAGAAACCGCTTCATGATGCCCCTTGATTGCTTATCAATCATCAACTGGGCGGGAGGGAGGCGCCCGCCAGAATACGGCCTGCTTATCACATGCAATTACTCATTCTTCAATGCAATTGTCTTGAGAGCCTAGTCCAATGCACCGGCTTACGGCTTAATGGCCCCGAGGCTTCAGATATATTTTCAGAGTAACTATTTAAAAACTTATACGTTTCTTACCGCGCTTGGCGGACATACTATACCCCCTGCCTGCACAATGCCGCTCCAGCAGCCAATAGGCTCGCATAGCGCGCCATCGAAGCCGTAGCCTGGAAGCTCAAGCCTCGCGGTTCGGTATCTACCGTGGGTGTCTCCAAAACGAAGGAGGACGCGACCTCCTTGGAATGGCGGCTCGGCTTTCCAGACCGGACTGTCGCTATTGCTGCTCTCAATCTTCGGCCATGAAGGGCAATCGGGTCTTAATCCACGATCAGGAATTTCGCCTCAGCTAAGATCGATTTGCGCGGACTTCGCCATTGGCAGCTTAGCCTTGTGACCGAGGAGCTGGGAATTATGCGCGTCAGCCCTGGCAAAAATGGCATTTTGCTATGGACATTTCCGCCTCCTGTCAGTCTGCTCAGTTCCAAGTAGCAACTTCCATGCGGTCGCGTCCGGTAGCCGCGGGGCTTCTTGCTCTGATGCCGTGACCCGTAACAGGAGAATTGCTTAGCATGATTGACAATCGCAACTGACCCCTCTGCCATTTGGAAAAGCCGCTTCCATACGATGGAAGCGGCCTTCGATCTTGAGTCAGTAAACGTTGTCCTTACCGCCCGTAAATATCCTCTACGCGAACGATGTCGTCCTCACCGGTATAGCTGCCCACCTGAACCTCAATCAACTCCAGCGGGATGCGGCCGGGATTGGTCAAGCGGTGGAGCGAGCCGATTGGGATATACACGGACTCGTTCTCGTGCAGCACGACGATCTCCTGGTTTATAGTTACCTCGGCCGTTCCGCGGACCACGACCCAGTGCTCCGCACGGTGGTAGTGCTTCTGCAAGGATAGGCGTCCGCCCGGCTTGACCATGATGCGCTTAACCTGGAAGCGCGAGCCGCGATCAATCCGCTGGTACCAGCCCCAGGGACGATACATCCGCAAATGCTCGCTGGCCTCTGGACGCTGTTTCGCCCGCATTGACACTACGAGCTCCTTCACGAGCTCGGACCGGCTGCGCGAGGTCACGAGCACCGCATCAGGCTTGGCGACCACGACCACGTCATCAATGCCTACAACGGTCGTCAGAATATCGTCACTGTGGACGAGGCTGTTGCGGGCTTCGACAACCTCAACGTTACCCCGCAGGGCGTTGCCGGCCTCATCACGCTCGGAGGCATCCCAGAGCGCCCCCCAGGAGCCGATGTCTGACCACTGGAATGAAACCGGAAGTACCCCTGCCCGCTCGGTATGCTCCATCACCGCGTAGTCGATCGAGATCTTGGGCACGAGCTTGAAAGCATCTTCATGCAGGCGAATGAAGTCGAGGTCGGTAGTGGCACGCTCAAGGGCATCCCGAGCGGCCTCCAGGATGGCCGGCTGAAATTTCTCCAGTTCCTCGATCATGATGTCGGCGCGAAACAGGAAATTACCGCTGTTCCAGAGGAAGCCCTGACCGATATAGCCCTCGGCGGTCTCTACATTGGGCTTCTCGACGAAACGCTCGACCCGATAGGCATCAGTGCCCTTGATGGCCCGACCGGGCTTGATGTAGCCGTAGCTGGTGGCCGGGTATTGCGGCACAACCCCAAGGGTCATGATATGGCCTTGACGGGCTGGTTCAACCGCAGCTTGGCAGGCCACCGCGAAGGCCGCCGGATCGTCAATGACATGATCGGCCGCGATGACTAGGACGATGGTTTCCGGGGAATGACGTGCAGCGTGGCAGGCCGCAACGGCGATTGCCGCGGCCGAGTCCCGCTGGATCGGTTCGAGGATGATGTCGGCTTGCGCCCCGATCTGCGCCAGCTGCTCGGCGACGATGAAGCGGACGTCATTGCTCGAAATCACGGCCGGGCGCAGAAAGACCTGCGGTGCTGTGACGCGCTGAACGGCGGTCTGGAAGGTCGAGTTCTCGCCCAGGAGATCGATGAACTGCTTGGGCATGCTGTCCCGGGAGGCCGGCCACAGCCGCGTTCCGGAGCCTCCGCACATGATTACGGGAAGAATTTGACTGCTGCCCTCGCTCATCGCCTATCCCTTTTTTGCCTGTCAGGCGTCCTAAACACCCGCCCGGCTGGCGTCAACCGAAGAGCTACGGTATTGCGGGCAGAACCTGCCACTCGGCCAGAATCAACCGGTTTTACAATCAATGCATGACAAAAGTGAGCATGAGCCTTCCTGTGGCTGCCATAGAAAGCGACCTGCGGTCATTCTTCATTATTGGGGGCGCCGCGGTGGCGGTTCCGAATTCACTCTCTCATTAGCTCAGCACCTGCGACGGGATGCCGATGTCGCTCTTTCCTTGGCCTCTCAGAATGACAGTATCGAGAAATTTCGATCGGTGGGACTTCCGATCGTTACGTTTGATCGGCCCAGCCTGCCAACGCTCTGGCGAAAGGCATGGTCGCTTCCGAAAGAGCTGAGAAAGCACGCTCAGGCACTAGTCTCCATGAAACCTGATGCCGTCATCGTGACGATGAACGCGCCTTTTGCATGGCCCTTCGTGAATGTCTTGCAACGGCATGGCATCAGGGTCCTGTACGTTGCGCACGACGCTGAGCCTCATCCCGGTGACTACGCGGTAGTTTGGCAAAGGGTGACACAGGGTCTTCTCATCAGACAGGCAGATGAGGTCGTGACCCTGTCGAACAGCGTCGCCAAGCGGATTGAGGACCGGATCCCCGCATCCCGCCACAAACTGTCGGTGATCCCGCTGGAGACGGTCTATCCGACCAGGCGGCTCAATGGTGCCTACACAGGCCCCAATGACGGCCCAGTCCGGCTTCTCTTCTATGGCCGCCTGCTTCCGTATAAAGGCTTGGATCTGCTCTCGAAGGCGTTGGAGGCACTGCGCAACCAACCGGGATGGCGGCTCACCATCGCGGGCTCAGGCCCTCTTGAGGCCGAAATCGGGCGCACCTTTGCGGCATGGCAGCAGGTTGACCTTGAACTTGGCTGGATCTCGGATCAACGGGCGAAAGAACTACTCGCACATCACCACTTGCTGCTCTGCCCCTATGTCGAAGCCAGTCAGTCGGGTGTCATCGCTCAGGCAATGTCCTGGGCTATGCCAAGCCTTGTCATGCCGGCTGGGTCGCTCCCGGAGCAGATTGGATTCGGGCGGGCTGGTCTGGTCGCCTCGACGAAGGACGCCGAGGGCTTCCGCCATTGCCTGCAATCCGTGCTCGAGCGACCGGAGTCTCTCACCAAGCTTTCGCGGACGACGGCCGAATGGCTCACTGAACGTCAGTCGAGCCAAGCTTGGCTCAAGCTCATATGTGCTTCGCATGGCGAGAGCAATGCTTAAGCGCAAGGAACTGGTTCTGACTGGGGAGCGCCAGCTGGATGTGCCTGCTTTCACGCTAGTGAGGAAGATGGCCGCACATTGGTGGCGCGGCTAGTCGCATGTCCGATTTGGCCTACTGCGCGAGAATATCTTCCAGGCTGCCAGCGGCAACAATTTGGCCCTCGCGCAGGAGGATACCCCTATTGCAGTAGCGCTGCAGCATCTTGGGGTCATGTGAGGCGAGAACGAAAATCCGGGAATTCTCCATAACTTGCTCAATCCTCAACCTTGCCTTGTTGGCAAAGTCGGCATCTCCGACGCTGATCATCTCATCCAGAAGCAGGATGTCCGGCTGAACCGCCGTCGAGACGGCAAAAGCCAGACGAAGCGTCATTCCGCTGGAATAGGTGCGCATCGGCAGATCAACGAAGCCGCCTAACTCGGAGAACTCCTCAATCGACGGCGCAAGGTCGCTGATCTCGCGAAACGTCATGCCGAGAAAGATCCCGCGCAGGACGATGTTCTCCCGCCCCGTGAGCTCCGGATCCATTCCCATGGTCATATCTAGCAGGGACGAGACCTTCCCATGAATCTCGGCTACGCCACGGCTCGGCTCGTAAGCGCCGGCCAAAACCCTCAGAAGCGTTGATTTGCCCGCACCATTATGGCCAACGAGTGCAAGCCGGTCACCAGGTCGAAGCTCAAGATCGACCCCTCGCAGGGCCTCGACGGTTACGATCTCGCCGTTCTGACCGCCGATACGTCCGCCCACACGGCCCAGGACGTTGGCCTTCAGCGATCGGCCACGGGCGTTGTAGATCGGAAAATCGACCGTGACATTACGCAAGGAGATAGATGCCATGGGGATGATCCCTAAAGCCAGTAAACAATGCGCTGCCTGAAGCGGACGAAAAGTGGCGCCGCGACGGCGCAGAGTATGATGATCGTCACAAGGGCAGAGGCATAAGTGGTGGAACTGGGCAATCGGCCGAGCAAAGGTTCGGACACAACGCGTAGAAAGGCAGCAAACGGGTTCAGGTTGACCCAAAAGCGCACAGGCTCATCGAGAAGCTCCACCTGCCAAGTGACTGGCGATATGAAAAAAGCAACCTGGATGAAGTTCTGAATGATCTGCGGCAGGTCGCGAAAGCGGGTACAAAGGATTGCGAGGATGAGCCCACCCAGAAATCCGGCTACGGCAATGAGCACAAGACCGAACAGGGCTGCACCCCATGTCCAGGAGGGAGCAACCCCGAACACGAGGAAGATAATTGGGAGAACGATGATGTTATGGGCGAATGAGATGGCGTTTCTGACCAGGACACGCAGGATGAAGGTCGTTTTCGGCAACGCCTGCTGACGCAAAAATCCCTCTGCTTGGATGAAGGCGCTGGTGCTGTCGTTCACGATGCCGGCGATTAGGACCCAGACTACATAGGTTGTTGCAAGGTACGGAATATATTCCTTTATCGGCTGTTTGAAGAGGGCTGAGTAAACGACACCGATTGCAACAACGAAAATTGCGATGCTCAACGTAATCCAGAACTGCCCAATACGAGAACGACGGTATCGCTGCCGTATGTCGCCAATTCCGAGGAGCCACCAAACGCGCCAGTTCCTGAAGCCCTGAAGGAGGTCGAGCCAAGCCCGGCGTGCTGGCCCGCTGGACGACAGCGTCGGTTGCAGATCACCGGGAACAGACATTGTGTTGTCAATCGCGTCCATGTTTCACTGGTCTCGCTACGGCCAGCAACGGCAGTTCATCGCTTTAAGATCGCAATGCCTGCACATCTACCCAGCCGGCTCCAAACTTGGCCCAAATTTCCCGGCGGCAATCCGGGATCCTCGGCCTACTTCACACTAAAGGATGTTGCCCAGACCTGAACGGTGCACAAACGCGTTCCATTCTAATCCGGGCAACAGGAATGAAAACCGACAGGACTGCCTCCGCAGCCCTCGGCATGACTTGCCCTCAGCTTGCCGTTGCTGACGCTGTTCGGTCTGATCCACTTCGCGCCGGAACAAGAACGCCACAGGGCCTCTATTGCGCGCTGATAGCCCGGCGTAGCTCTTCAACCACACGGGCGACGTCGCTGTCGCTCAAACCGGGGTAGCTGGGGAGGCTGATGCCTCGCGACGCGATATCCTCCGACACGGGAAAATGCTCTCCCTTGGCGTACATCGGCATCTGATGCGCACAATAGAAGACTGGTCGCGTCTCAACTCCAGCGCTCGACATTCGAGCCATGACGGCGTCGCGATCAATCCCGCGCGGCAGCAGAAGGCTGACCAACCAATCCGAGCTTTTCACTCCGGACCTCAGTGTCTGGAACTCCACAGGCATGTCCGCGGTCAGTTCGCGATACAATGCACCGATTGCGCGCTTGCGGGACAGAATGGCATCAAGCCGCTCAATCTGCGCTAACCCGATGGCAGCACAGATATTGGTCATCCGGTAGTTGAATCCGAGTTCGGTATGCCAGTAGCGCTTTGTGGGGGATTGCCCCTGACCCTTGACGATCTTCAACCGGGCGGCCAAGGCAGGATCATGAGCCGTCACCATGCCTCCTTCACCGGTTGTCACTGTCTTATTGCCGAAGAAGCTGAATGTGCCGATATCACCGAAGGTACCGACATGCTGACCATTCAGGGTGGAGCCGAGCGCCTCGGCACAATCCTCCACGACCTTCAGCTTGCGGTCGCGTGCAAGCGCCATGAGCGCATCCATATCGCATATGGCACCGTACAGGTGCACCGGAACGATCGCCTTGGTGCGCGGAGTGATTTTGCGGGCCACATCCTCGACATCAATCAGCCAGTCATTGGGGCAGCATTCGACGAAAACCGGGGTGGCTCCCGTCTGAGCGATCGTGTTCACCGATGAGATATAGGTGAAGGTCGGAACGATCACCTCATCGCCCGGACCGATGTCCAGGCAGTGGTAGGCGAGGTGAAGAGCGACAGTCCCGTTCGAGACGGAATGGGCATGCTTGGCGCCGGTTTCCCGTTCGAAAGCCTTCTCGAATCGGTCGATAAAGCCTCCGAGCGAAGAAATCCAGGAGGTGTCCAGGCATTCGTTAACGTATTTCTTCTCGTTCCCAGATAAGTCGGGCTGATAGACGGGAAGAACGGACAGCGGTGCCGTCAATTTGTCAGTTTTTGTCACTTTTCAGCCCCCTCCGGTTTCCCTCAAAAAGCGCAAACATCTCATTTCCTAAGCGAGATGAAAGAGGATCATCCCAAGCAAGGCCCATTTCAGCCACCGTAGCGCCTATTGTCCACCCTGCATTCCTTAGAGGGGCGCGGTGCAGCGCTTCATCTAGCACTTCGAGGAGGTCGTCAACATACTTCTCGACGCAGCCCTCCGGACCCAGCCGGCGAGCTGCCCCCCTGTCCGGCCCGGCATCCGCAGGATCAGAATAGATGTCTCCGAGCTCCAAGGAGATCGCCGCAACGGGTCCTGCGCAAAGGCGGCGGACCCCGTCTAAGTACTGGAGATCATGCACGACAGCACCGGTTGCGAAGGCTGCCGGAAGCGCCATCCAGCCGACCTCGGCCGGTTTAACTGCTGCCTCGTCCACGAGTGCGGCTTCAGCTTCATATCTGTCGCCCCTGAGATCGTGGAATATAGTCACACTCTGGAATCGGCGAGCGATTTCCTCGGCGCGACCATGATCGCTCGCATCCCTGGCAACATTGACGACGCACAAATCGAAGTGGGATGCGAGGAAATCAGTCGTGAACAGCCTCGGAGGATAAGCCACCAGACTGCTATCGAGAACAGGAAGGGTTTCCTCCGCTCCGGTTTCGGTACGGATAATCTCGACCCTGGCACCACGGCGCTTCAGCTCCCTACAAACCCAGAGACTGTAGCGGGCGACCGCCGAACGCTCATTGAAGGGACTGGCCCAGCCGATTCTCATGGCTGCCTCATGCTAGGAGACGTTCGATGGTCGCCGGCCAATTGACTTTGAGAGACCGCCACTTTTCATTCCCGGCAGCACCCATTTCCGCGGCCTTGATGGATGATCCCAGCAGAGCCACCATGCCTCTGGCAAGCGCTTCGACCGTCGGCTCGGTCATAATACCAGTTTCACCGTTCAGAACAATATTACTTGAAATCCCCGTGTCAACCACCGTCAGCACCGGCTTGGATGCTTGAAAGGCCTCCATGAAAAGCCCTCTATCCGGGTCATCACCTGTGCAGGCCACGGCCCGAGCCCGCCCTACGAGAGCAGCAAGGCCGTCCCGAGACAGCCCGCGCATGTCAAACGCAACGCGTCCTTCAAGCCCTGCTTCACGCACCTGCTCCTGCAGTCCTCTCGCTTCGACCGCATTGTCCGGTAGGCCGGCAATGACAAGCCGCTCACCGGAGGGAAGCAGCTTCATTGCGTCGATGAGGAGAGAGAGGCTTTTCGTTTCTTCGATGCGGCCAGATGCCAGGATGTAGCCGTCGTCCCCTACCGGCTCAAAACGCTCCGGATCGGAGAGCGGCGGCAAGAGAATGTCCGGCACAAGACCATGATAGTGCTGCATCCGGGCCTGGACCGCCCTTGAACCAGCGAACAATTGCTTTGATGATTGGAAACAACGGATGTCGTTCCTGATCACAGCTTCCTTGACGGATCTAGAGCGAGGCTCGCTTCTCCCGAGAGCATTGAGTTCCTCGAAACGATCATACGACTGCGGATGCGAGCTCAATATCCAGCAGGCTCTGCTGTCGAATGGCACGAGGTACGCGGGAAATCCTAGCGAGATCACACGGTCGACATTGAGAAGTTTGAGCGACTTGAAGATGAACATCTCGTCGAGTAGCCGCTCGGGAGAATTCCCTTTGGACGGTAGCCGCATCGCCTCCGCATTTATACCTAGCAGCTTCATTTGGCGAACGAGTTGATTCGTCACTTCTTCCGCTCGCCCATACGCGAAAGGGGTCATGGTCGTGAGAACAAGGACATTCACGATGTGAGCCTCTCGATGACGTGCTCCCAATGAATCTGCAATTCCGCCAGACGCTGATGGGCATTGTGCCCGAGAACCCGCGCCAGAGGCCTATCCGTCCATAGCCGGTCAAAGACATCAGCAAGCGCGATGGGATCAGGTTCGGCAATGATCCCAGACACCCCGTCGGTGATGAATTCAGGCACTCCCCCAGAATCCGATACAGTGATGGTCATCTTGCGAGCGAGTGCTGCCTCGATGGTAGGATAACCGTAGCTGTCCTCATCCAGTGGGATGTAGATCGCCGCCAGCGCCGTCGAAAGCAGTGACACCTTTTCTCCCTCGCTGATCCAGCGCAGATCAAGCGTCACACGATCCTCGAGATCATGCATGGCGATGAGGTTGCGAAGAAAATCGGCATACTCCGCCGAGGCGCTGCGTCCAGAGATACGAAGCCGCACTGGGGTCTTCGTATGCTTCATTGCTTCGATGGCTAGATGCTGGCGCTTGTGGTGCTCGACCCGGCAAATGAGAGCGATTTCGCCGCCCCAAGCTTCTGAATAGAAACGCTCCGGCGCAAGGACCGGGGGATACAGCACTTCCGCATCGATGCCATTGAAGGCCTTCAATCGGTTTCGGACGATCGCGGAATTAGTGAAGACCTTATGCGCCTCGTCAAGAGCATTCGTGTCCGCTGCCTTGAGCTTGTCTCGATATGCTTCCCAATATGCCGTGCGGGGCAGCGGATTGTAATCGGTTTCCCATAGGTCATAGAATTGACGGATATGATGGATGAACCAAACGATCTTTGTATGGTGCTGGACGACGTGCGCCGGTGGCCGGAACGTGATGACGCGGTCGAAGCTGTCGTTCAGGTCCATGAGACGGAAGGCGAGCATCTGCTGAAAGAGTGTGTTCGGATCGTCGATCTGTGGAATCCAGATCGTTTCGACCTGATGCCCAGCCTCCACAAGTTTGGGAGCAAGCCAGTCCACGATGAAGCGCCCTCCCCCCTGAATCAAGGGGATTGCCGAGGAGACCAACCCGATCTTCACGCTTCCTCGACCTCCGGCATTTGAGCTACTTGCCGATCACTTGACGGGCAGGAACTCCAACGGCCACCACATCTGCGGCAATTTCGCCGACCACGACGCCACCGGCTCCGATGGTGGTCCTGGGACCAATTGTACTCAGTGGCCTGGCGACCGCTCCGATACCGAAGAAGACCTCCTCTCCGAGTGTCACATTACCGCCAAGCACCGAGCGTGGCGCCACATGTGCTCCCGGTCCGACGATGCAGTCATGCTCCACCACAGCGGCTGTGTTGACGATGGCAAAATCTCCAATCTGCGCGCAAGCGTGGACGACTGCCTGGGGCAGGACAGCGATCCCCTCCCCCAGGACAGCACTCGGAGACACGAAGGCGCTCGGATGAACGAGGGTGGGCAGTTGGAACCCGATAGCGCGAAGGCGCGATCCGATGCGTCGCCGGAGCTCGTTTCGGCCTAGCGCAACGAATGCCGCAGCATGTCCCTCAGCAAAGAGTTGGGGTGCGAGACTATCATCTCCAACTACAGGAACCCCCAGAACGGTCGCTCCGACCGGTGCGGGATCGAGCAAGCCGATCGGGTTCCAGCCAGCTGCACGGGCCAGTTCGATGATAACCTTGGCATGCCCGCCTGCCCCGACGATGTGAAGGTCGAAATCCCCAGACATATCAGAGCATCTCTCCATTGCCACCAACACTTGACCGCTTTTGCAATGGCCCGTCCGTCGGCAGCGTTCTCTCCCGCGGACCGATCCAGCCGATCTGCCGTGGCAATGAAACCGCCTCTCAGCCCAAGCTACTTGGCGTCTAAACGATCCAAGGTTGCCAAAGCAAGCGGAAAAGCGCCTCCGTGAAGCAAGCCAGGTCGGCCCCGCTTGGCCGAAACGTACCCCGCAACTACGTGCAACCCTCACGAGTCCTTGGCAGGCCGCTCGGTCTCTTTGGCAAGCGCCTCGATTGTCTTAGCTCGACCACCGGTCGTCTCGAGGCCCTCTGCTCGAGCCAGCACCTTGGACAGAGAGGCAGCCATCTCGTCGATCACAATACGATTAGTCTTCGCGTCCGTCTGGGCCTGGCGGACGTGGCTGTCGAGAGCTCCTCGCAAGCTGATGATCTCTTGGCGCAAGGAAGCAAGTTCCGATATCACCTGAGACAGCTCCGAAGTCACCTGAGACAGCCGCGGCAAAACTGCCGTCTCCTCAATCGCTGTTCGCACCTGCCCCCTAAAACGGCGAGAGAACGGGAGGAGAGCGGGACGGACACGTTGAACCAGCGTTCGGGCAGCGTGCCGCCAAGCCGGACGCTGGTCACCACCGATACCTGCGATCATCGCTCCTGCGTCGGTCTGCACAGCGGAAGACTGGGTAGCCGGCTCAGAATTCGGAATAGTCGCGGCAACTATGCCCGCCTCTATGAAGGTTTTGCACTCACGCAACTTGGCCCGGACAGTTGCAGGAGGGCGAGCATCCCTTGCCAATTCAGGGACAGCCGCAAGTGGGCGTACGCTCAGGCGAACCAGTCCGAGACCAATTGATCGGCTGTCCATTGCCGGCTGGGTCGGATAAGGCACCTTAAACTCGATGACACTCGCAGGCTTCTTCAGCCTGAACGGCAGGGAAACGGTCTGAGCATTGTTCATGTCAGCTCCGAACCGGGCAAGTTGGGACGATCTGCCTATCTTAATCTCGATATCGGCACCGGCATTGCGGTCGTACCCAATGGCCGCAACATCAAGGATAAACTCCCTGTCAAGCATATGATTGAGCGAGATTATCACCCGCTCGGCATCGCTCCAACGTCCCCAAGGTTCCGCAGCGGAGAGGCCTTGGATGTCCACCACGCAGGCCGGGAGGTCTACTTGATCGAAGAAGATGCTATCAGCCACGGACGAGCCGGTGGCGTCTTTCGCGGTGTCCGCATTCGGGAACGGGTTATAGGCTTTGGAATTATCGAGGGTGCGCCCGACGACCCGAACCGCCGACCTGTGTAGCTCTCGGACAATGGACTTAATTGGGCTCTGCTTGGCAAGATTGGCGAGAAGACCGGAGGTCTCAAGATTATTCTTCCAGACCGGCCTACAATAAGCGTCCGAGAAATGGTAAGCAACATCCCTCTGATCTTCTCGGATGCTTGCGATGAATGCTTCGTCGCCCGAGAGTATCTTCTGCAGAACATCACGCGCTTCACCAATCGATGAGACACGGCCTTTGACAGAGCCAGGGCACATACGACCAAGCAGTGAATCCTCAAAATAAACGATAGGCATTCCGTTGATAGCGGCTTCTACGGGCGAATAATGCACGTGCCGAGTCTCTCTGGAATGGTAGTAAAGTGCAGCGCAATCTAAATAGAGATTCTGCAACTCTTCGTCCGACACGAAGCCCGCCATGTGCGGATCATCAACCAAGGTGTCTTGATGGCCAACAATCACATGTGGCAGATCGCCAAAATCCCTTTTGAAATCCTTGTAAACCTTAGCATAATAGGAATCAGATACGACATTGGGGGCGATGAACAGAATCTCCTTGCGTGTTCCCCTCCATTTGCCCTCGTTCCTGAAGAATGAGTTTGGAATGCCGATGGGCAGGAACAGTGACTTTTCCTTAAAAAGTGGCGGTTCTATCTCGTGCAGGTGATCGTAGCCCTCACCGAACCAGAACCGCCCCTTGATACTCTCGACTCTGTAGCGGAAACCTCGGCCATACATATCTTCAAGGACTTTGTCGTACGTGTGCCTATTATCGAGGCCGAACGCGCGAAAGACGATTTCACCATCAAAATGCGTGACGGCCTGGATTACCTGTCTACCGTACGGAATGACGAAGATCGTCCCAAAGTATCTGTTGAGCAACTTGACGATGTCTGGGGGCCAATCAGCCAGATAGAAGTCGAATTCATTCAGCCGGTCTAGTGCCGCTTTCGGTATTGTCAGTGACTTGTCATACTCAAAACTTACCGCAGCGCTTCGAAAATTAGTTTTCGGCACTTTCTTCGGCACAAAAACCTCGAAGCCGAGATCCATCATCAGCGGCACTTCGTACGGCATCAAGGTTTTATGGTTCAGAAGCCATAGGATGCGGCGGCTCTTCTGGTGCATGTTAGATGTACATCCTTGTGTCGCAGTGACCACGCTCTCGGCATGCGGTTACCTACTGGCACCCGGCTGGTCAAGGCAGGCGCAAGCACGATCAGTGGCAAGTCCCCCGTCTGCAGCATAAGCAGCGAGTCTCACTGGGCGTCCATCAGCTCATGGGATCAAAGATCATGCTGCTGCCCAAGGGCGGGCCTTCGCACGATATGGACCAGTCAGCCCATCGCAGGTTTAGGTCGCAAGTCTTGTGACGAATTTTATCCTTACGTCGAAGATCGTACTTCCAAGGACCAGCATCCCGATCTGCGACAATAGCACACAACCATTGATCGCAAATGTATCAGCTTGTCAGTGTTCTGGATCGAATGGTACTAGGCGCTACCCTCTGCAAACAGCACCGCAAATGGAAACCCGATGACTCGCCTGATCGGCCAAGATCGCCGCGCATTAATCCTTCTGAGTACGCTTGCCGCGATTGCAGCCGTTTGCCTGATCTGGGCGCCTATTGGACTGTCCCTCGCTGGACTAATCGAAGAGTGGGTTATTCTGGGAAGCTTCATCGAAAACGGAACCACCTTCCTGGCACTAGATGGAAGCGCTTTTGCGTCACATAGGTTACGTCCTCTTACAATTCTGCCATTTGCCATATCCTACAGCCTCTCGCCGGATTCATTCATCGGGTGGAATGTCCTCCTCAGCGCCAGCCTAGTCCTGAAGGCTGTAAGCATGGCCTGTATCGTATGGTGGCTGATAGGGAACCGCCCGCTCGCCGTACTCGCGGGTCTTCTGTTTATCCTCTTCCCGGCCGACACTATGCAGATGAGTTTGCGTTCAGTGCATATCGATTGGGCTGTCGCATTGAGCATGAGTGCGGTTTCGATGCTCCTGTTCGCGACCGAGGCCAAATCTCTGCCTGGACGCGTCCTTGCAACGGTTGTGGCGGCAGGCTTGTTTCTAACTGGCAGCTTCATCTATGAGGCCGGCCTATTCTTGGCTCCACTGCCACTGCTACTCTGGTGGACGAGGTTTGGCATCAAACCTGGCTTTCAAAGCCTCTTCCAGCAACGTCTTCCTATTTTCGGGTGGCTTATCGCTGTCGTGATTGCTGCTGGCTACTTGGTGATCGTCAGCCGAGATCCCAATCTTTATCAACAGTCCATCAGCAGCAATATGCAGAAGACGCTCTCGACCATTATAGGTCGGATGCCTATGTTGCTGACGATCGCATTGTACAGAGTCTTTGTGCACGGGTGGTATGATAGCGCGCGTATGCTCCAGGAGCAGATTGCCTTCTGGCCATATCTCGTAATCCCATCGCTGGCACTGTTGGCTGCCTTGCTTCTTCCGGCAACAAGCACCTATCTTTCCTCCCGCACGGGTCGTTCGCTCAATATCCGCATGCTTGTCGCAGCAATTCTCGCGGCCTTGCTGGGGTATCTCCCATATCTCTCCTCTTTGTCTCATATCTATATTTCACAGCGAACCTATATCTACGCGTCAATCGGGGGTGCGCTGGCTATAACTGTGGTGTGCGCTTTCCTATATAGGCACAGTCGGATCGTCGGGGCTGCCGCCTGGGTTGCCCTCCTCGGCCTCGGCCTGAACGCACAATGGGCTCAGCTCAAACACTATACAGACCTGTCCATGCGCCAAAGGATGCTTCTGGCCGGCATTCTTCAGGCTGCTCCTTCGACAGAACCGGGCGAGAAAATTCTCATTCTCGATAAGAGCGGAAATCTTGGGAGCACATGGATGCTCCGCGGTGAGATTTTGGATGCCGCGCTAACCTATCTCTATCACAAGCCCGTCGATACGGTGACCTGCCTAGTGCCAAGCATGGTCTATAGTTCATTCGCCGTGAAACCGAACGGAGCAGCCGGAAAATGCGTTGAGACGCCGACTGCCTGGACTATCGGACAAGGGTTAGATAGCGCTTTCACCATCGGTAAGGACAAAGTTGTCACTCTGACTGTCGAGCCGGATGGATCCGTGCGCCGTACAGGCGGTTCGGAAGGGACTGGCCAGGCGCTGCCGGATGATGAACGGCGCTGGCGAAGCGTACTCGGCTGCTGGCCAGCACGTGCCTGCATGTACACACCGCACAGCGAGAGCATCTATCACTATGACTTCGGCCAGTGGTGGAGTTTGGAAGAAGCCCCGTGGGGCTCTGCTTGGCGCGATGCCACATGGCAAGTGCCGGCTCTCCAGCCACGCTCCTATGCATGGATGCTGGGTGACGACAGCAATCTTTGGTTTCAACTCAGTCCTATTCCGGATGCTATCTACCGCGTCCGGCTGCACTTGTTCGCCTGGGTCTCCCTGGAGGCTAAGAATGAACTGGCAATAAGTATTAACGGCAGCCCGATACCTCTCTCGTGGGTGGATGTAGCAACGGTCGATGCACCGGTTCCTCGTGATGTGCTTAAGCCAGGACTAAATGAACTCCGCTTCTCGGCGCCGATCGACCCGAAGCACGGCATTAGCCTCGCTGTTGACTGGGTCGAGGTTGCTCCATAGAGCATGAATCTGGAGAGCGGGAGTGCGATCCACGAGAGACGTTAGGCGCCTGCGGCTGTAATTGACGGCTCCCAATGTGTAAGTTAGGCAACGTACTCGCCATGGGGGCAATCTTGTCATATCATCTTAAGTACCGCCCACACATTGATGGACTGCGAGCCATTGCTGTTATCAGCGTAGTTCTTTTCCATCTTGGCGCCGATTATGTGCCTGGAGGCTTTGTCGGGGTTGATATCTTCTTCGTGATCTCAGGATTTCTAATCTCGCGGATCATTTACACCGAAGCCCTGGCGGGCGAATTTTCCGTAGTAAGGTTTTATGAACGTCGAGCACGACGGATCCTACCAGCGTTCCTGGCTGTCACACTTGTTACTTTCGCAGGCGTGTATTTTCTCTTCCTGCCGCCAGAGTTCGAAACCTTTGGTCGATCCGTGCTGGCTTCGGTCGCGTTCATACCCAACATCTTTTTCTATCTGACAGCCGATTACTTCGCCCCTGCAGCTGAGACGTTGCCGGCGCTCCATTTCTGGTCGCTTGGAGTTGAGGAATAATTTTATTTTATTTTCCCACTCATCGTTCTGGTGATCGTGAAAATCTCGTCGAGGGCGCTTCCGGCTGTTATCGGCTTACTCCTGGCGCTATCACTCATTGCCGCGGAGGCGGTCGTCCGGATTGACCCAGCAGCTGCTTTCTATCTGCTGCCCTTCCGGGCCTACGAGCTCCTGATCGGTAGTCTTATCGCGCTCCCCGGCACCAAGTTCCCTACGAGTACCCGTGTCGCAACGATAGTGACAGGCGCCGGCTTTGCTCTAATCCTCGCCTCATTGCTTTTCCTCACCAAAGAGACGCGCTTTCCGGGTTTCTCCGCCCTCGTCCCCACGATCGGAGCAGGCTTGGTTCTGTGGGGTAGCGACAAGACGCCTAATCCACTTGCCGCGCTGCTCGGCCAGGCGTTGATGCGCTTTGTCGGACGTATCTCATACTCGCTTTACCTCGTCCATTGGCCCTTGATCCTGTTTGCCAATCGGCTGTTCCCTTATGCCGATCCAGTACTGCGTGGCATGATGGTTTTTGCTCTGTCGATCTTGGTTGCAACGGCTTTTTATGAACTCGTCGAGCAGCCGTTCCGCAGAGGCCGTATCGCTTGGACACGCGCCCAGATTTTCAGATTATCCGGATCGGGGCTGGTGGGATTGGCCGCGCTCTCAGCGTTCATCATCCACCAGAAAGGCTTCCCCGGGCGTCTCAATTCAAGCCTCAAGGACATCATCGCCTTTCAATCATACGACCATAGGCCGCACTTCCGCTCCCGAGTCTGCTTTCTCGACCCGGATCAGCATGGCAGCGCAATTGACCTTGCTGTATGCCTGCCCAAGACATCGCAGCGGAAGGCGATCCTCTGGGGCGACAGCGCTGCCGCCCATCTTTACTCAGGCCTGCGAGAGCCACTACAGGAGAGGGGCTACTCGCTTGGGCAGTTGACGTCATCTGCCTACGCGCCAGTCGAAGGCCTTGACATTCAGCAGCGCCCCAACTGTCGCGGCTTCAATGACCTAGCTCTCCCCCAAATATTAGAGGAAAAGCCGGATCTGCTCATCATGGCAGCTTCGTGGCCGATCTCCGACGACCTTCTTGGCAAGCTAGATGCCACAATCGCAAAGCTGAACGGAGCAGGCATTCGCCCCATCATCCTCGGTGCTCCTATCCTTTACCGGGCAAGCGTGCCAGCGATCCTTACCGAGCGCCTGAAAGCAGGAAATCAAGATCCCTTCTCTGGACCCGATCTCGTCGAAAGTTACATCTCCGGCACAGACACGTCTCTGCGAGAGCGTCTCGGCAGTCGCACCGGGGTTAGATTCGTGTCCATCTTCGAGGCTGTATGTCCCAGTAGGCAATGCCCAATGATCATGAACGGCAATACCCCAGTCCATTTTGACTCGGTGCACCTTACAGCGGCCGGTTCAGCCTTCTTTGCGGAGGCTTTGCTCCCAGTGATAACTGCAGATTGAACCCTGATCATCGCTGGGACCAAGTTCCTAACGAAATTTGGAATAGCTCAGATCGCCTCACGGGCATCAAGGGTCGGCTCTTAAAGCTTTAAGCACCCCGGCCGTGACAGCCCCGGTCATTATTACTGGCGAGTGCACCCACCGCTATTATGTTGACGGCTTGAAGACCCATGTCTCGAGGATGAGAAATTGGATCAACGGGACAACAACAACAACTGCTATTACCGAAACCAACACAGGCCATTGGAGAACATCCACAATTAGGTGAACAATGGCAACTGATACCAGGAGGTTAGCAAGATGGACCCCAAGGTATTTCAGACCCTCCCGTCGGACATCGCCTGTCGATATGAAAGTGAAATTTCGCTGGAGCGGAAAATTGATGATCATTGCCGAAAGATAGGCAACGACGCTGCTGACCCAAGGCGCCAAGCCAAAGTACGACGCTGAAACCATCATGATGACAGCATAAGCGACGGAACTAGCTGCGCCCACAAGAGCGAACCTCACCACGGTCATAATCCGCGCGAGTGGCCAGTTCCGGAGGTTCGCCTGCCGAAGCATCCGGTGCATGTCCTTAACACTACCTGGACGCTTGCCCGCGATCATATTCTGGTCATATCAACCGGCACCCTGCCGGATGTATAGTACTGGGCGCCAAGCCTAAGTCCGCTAAACAGCTGGTCAACCACACGGGTGGCCTTGTTGAAGGATGGAACAGTCAGGATATGCCGAGATTCCACATTGGTGAAGCTCTCCTGGGATAGCAGGCTTTCCGCTTCTTCGTTCTTCAACAAGATCGCATCCCGGTCGAATTCGCACCGGTTCACGACCCGCATTGTCAGTGGGTTTCGCGGGTTGTGCTCGAAAATCATAAAAATTCCACCCGGGCGGAGCACCCGCCGCACACTGCGGGTCAAGCTCGCTCGACTGAGGATCGGCACATGGTGATAGACGCAGATTGCGAAGGCAGCGTCGAAAGTTGCATCCGGGAACGGCAGGTTGGTCCCGTCAAAATGTGAATACTCAACCTGTTGATTCCGTTCAGCTGCAGTCTTCAAACTCTCGTTGGAAATATCGACACCACAGAGCCTGTTTAGTTCGGGACGCAAAAGAGGATGGTAATTGCCTATGCCGCATCCAACATCCAGAACATCAACTTTCGTGCTTCCAAAGGTCTTTGAAAGAATCTCTTGAATGTAGGCTGCCTTCACTTTCGTAAAGAAATCGACGTCAAGGCCGGAAAAGGACAGCGCTGCGTTGACGTGTGCATCGTAGCTGTTGCTGTAGGCATCAAACTCTTGGGGCTGTCGGTCTAGAGCACTCATGGGCCTCACCACTTTTTCCAGGGTGCCCCGGACGCCCAAAGGGCCTCGAGGAGGTTCTTCTCGCGCAGCGTATCAACCGGCTGCCAGAAGCCGGGATGCCGGTAGGCAGCAAGATCGCCGCGCTCGGCCAGCTTTTCGAGGGGCCCGCGCTCCCAAACGGTCTCATCCCCTTCGAGTAGATCGAAGACGGATGGTTCGAGCACGAAGAAACCGCCATTAATCCATCCGGCCTCGTCGGCTGGCTTCTCGCGAAACGCTGTGATCTGACCATCGGAGCCGAGCTCTAGCGCACCGAAGCGCCCCGGAGGCTGGACTGCCGTGATGGTCGCCGCGCGCTTGTGCGAACGGTGGAAGGCAGCAAGCTCCCCGATATCTACATCGGATACTCCATCGCCATAGGTCATCATGAACGTCTCGTTGCCGATCAATTCCTTTACACGGCGCAGGCGCCCCCCAGTCATCGTATTCAGGCCAGTGTCGACCAGCGACACTCGCCAAGGCTCAACCACAGTGTTGAAATGGCGCGTAGACCCTGTGGTGAAATCAATCGCCACGTCACTGCGGTGGAGCAGGTAGTTCGAGAAGTATTCCTTGATGTAATACCCCATATAGCCGAGACAGACGATGAAATCGTTGAAGCCGTGGTGGCTGTACATCTTCATGATGTGCAGAAGCAGCGGGAGGCCGCCGACCTCGATCATTGGCTTGGGTCGTGCGTGGGTTTCCTCGGACAAGCGCGTCCCGAATCCTCCAGCGAGTAGTACAACTTTCATTCCGAGACCTTCCTGCCCATTAACCTCAATTGCTACTGCCAACATGCGCCCGGAGGAAGTTATCCTGGGGGACGGACACATTCACTGCTTCCGATAGCGCTCCGTGATCGATCACCGCCTCCGAGATCGTGATCGGCATCCGCTTCACGTTCTTGTAGATACGGCCGATATACTCACCGATGATCCCGAGTAGAAGCGCATTCATCCCAATCGACAGGAGGGTCAGAAGCGTCGAAGTCGCAACGCCAGGAGGCCAGTCGGCTCCGAAGAACAGCTTCGCGAGGAAATAGTATATGGCGCCGATGGCCGCCAGCCCAGACATGATGAGCCCGAGAAATGTGGCGATCCTGAGGGGAATGACCGAATGCTGCAGAATACCGTCCAGAGCAAGACCGAACAGGCGCATCAGGTTGAACTTGCTGGATCCGAACTCTCTGGCAGAACGGTCGTAGACGATGCCGGTCTGACGGAACCCCATCGATGCGATCAGTCCGCGCAGATAGGGCTGCTGGTCAGAGACGAACTTCAATTGATCAAGAACGCAGTGATCGACGAGCCGGAAATCTCCCGCATCGTGCGGCAACGTCTCTTCGCTCAGGTAGTCTACGAGGCGGTAGAAGACTCTGCGCATGCCGTGTAGCCACAGGTTCTCGTTGGGCCGCTCCCGGCGGATGCCATAGACGACCTTGTAACCCTCCTCCCAGTGCCGTAGGAAATCGACGATCAGTTCGGGGGGGTCCTGGAGGTCGACGTCGAGCTGGATGGCAGCCTCGCCGCGCGCATTCATGTAATTTGTGAGAATTGAACGCTGGAAGCCGAAATTCCGGGAAAATCGAATGACACGGACGCGATTATCAAGACGGCTAAGCTCCGCCAAACGCTCGAAGGTCGTGTCAGTACTGTGATTGTCTGTGACCAGGATCTCGAAGCGGTACCGGTCAGCCAGCCCATCAATGACTGCGCTCACACGGCGATAGAAGGGCTCGATATTCAGCTCTTCATTGTAGACTGGAACACAGATCGAAATGAGAGGGAGTACTGTAGACATTGTCATTTCCCCTCGGCATGAACCTGATCGGCTGTGATCATTTTCTCGATACCTGCGAGCAGCGACGTATGCGGCCGAAACCCCGTGGCGTTCTGAAAGCGACCTGCACTCCCGACAAGCCAGAAGATGTCGTCAGGCCGATAATTCAGGTCTCCAAACCCGAGCAGGTCGTATGGCTTGTCCATGGTATCCGCAACGGCAAGTGCGATCTCCTTCACCTTGATGGGTTGTCCCGAGCAAAGATTAAAGGGACCAAGCCGTCCTTCCATTGAGGCTTCGGCTGCCAGCAGGATGCCCGTCACTGCATCGTCGATGTAAAGAAAATCACGAACCTGCTCGCCGGGGGACAAAGCTACCCTCTCCTGGGCTCGCAAACGGGCGATGAGCGCAGGGATCAGCCGCGAGGCGGCCTCGCCTGGCCCGAATACGTTGAAGAGCCGCAACCATTGGAACGAGACGCCCAATCGAGCAGCAAGAGTCTGGCCCCATAGGCCGGCCACCGCCTTTGACCCGCCGTAGAGCAGATCAGGACCGATCGGCGCATCTTCCTCAACAAACTGGCCTGGGACCAGATCTCGGTACTCGGAGCACGACCCTAGGTAAATGACAGCCTTGGCCCCCGTTTCGACAGCGGCATAAACGACAGCATCGGTTCCCGCGATGTTAACGTCAAAGGTCTGCCGCGGATCGCGATCGGAGGGAGCAACCCCATAAGCAGCTAGATGGAAAACGACATCAAACCTGCGCCCTGCTAGAGCGTGGGCTATGGACTGGCGCGATAAGTCCAGAATGGTGACGACATCGCATCCCAGCGGGATCAATGCTCTCGGCCTCGCAAGAAGTGTTGTCCTGACGCCCATTTGGACAAGGCGCCGCGATAAAGCAGCCCCGATGAACCCAGTCCCTCCCGTCACCAATGCGGTTGCAAAGCTCATTGTCTCAGCCGCGCCTCATATTCGGCAATCTGCTCCGTCATAAGCATGCAAGCATCCTCGCCGTCGGCATAGCGGCGATACCATCGGGCGGTTATGCCCAAAGTATCCTGGCGGCTCAGGACTGGTCTCCAGTCAAGCCCGAACCGAGCCTTGGAGATATCGAGGCGCAAGAACTGCGCCTCAGGCATCGTTGAAGAACGGATCTCGACCGGCACCCGTTCGCCCCACTCTGCCAAGAACGCGTTCACGATCGTCTCGACATCAATCTCGTTTTCGCTGTCGGGACCGAAGTTCCAAGCAGTGGATGCAGATGTTTCACCGTCAAGGAGTTTCCTGCCTAGCACGACGTACCCGCGCACGAGTTCGAGAACATGTTGCCAGGGGCGCGTGGACTTCGGGTTCCGTAAGACAATGGGCTGGCCATCTTGAATGGCACGGATGATGTCTGGGATCAGACGATCCTCCGACCAGTCACCCCCTCCGATGACGTTCCCCCCCCGAGCAGTCGCTATCTGTATGTCGCCCGCGAGCGAGAACATGGTTTGGCGATAAGCCGCTACGACAATTTCCGCACACGCCTTGCTGGCGCTGTATGGGTCCTTGCCGCCCAGCGCGTCACTTTCGCGGTACCCCCATGCCCACTCATGGTTGTCGTAGACCTTATCGGTTGTGACACAGACGATAGCTCGCACACTGGGACACAGCCGTGCCGCCTCGAGAACATGAGTGGTCCCCATGATGTTTGTGGCGAATGTCTCAATTGGAGCCCGATAGGACCGACGAACGAGCGGCTGGGCCGCAAGGTGGAAGATGATCTCCGGTTGAGCCGCGTCCATCACCTGTCGAACGCGATCGAAGTCGCGAATGTCACCGAAGCAGGAGGACATTCCTTCAGAAACCCTCGCAGCCTCAAAAAGATTTGGTCGACCAGGCTCAGGCGGCAACGATAGGCCGGTCAAGACTGCACCATCACGCTTGAGCCACTGGCTCAGCCAACTGCCCTTGAACCCAGTATGTCCCGTTAACAAAACGCGTACGTTCGCAAAGGCCCCGTTCATCGAAATCCACCTGTCGCGCAGCGAACTCCATGCTGCATTGAAACATAAGTGTCAAGCATAGTCGCCAGCACTCTTCTTGAAGCAAATACCAAACCCGCTCTCGAATTGGCAGAGCGTTATGGAGAATCTGATAAATGAAATCTAGCTGCAGGAACTATAAACTATGCTATTGGCTATATTGTGAGGCGTAAAATTTCTCACAATCCCGCGCAATGATAGAGTTGACCATGGCTATGTCATAAAAATTCTGACCAAGAACTAAATTTTACACTTGCTGCTCTAAATCTACCAAGTAATCTAGCAAGCTTGTGGCGGCAACCCACCACAGTCCCGCTTAGTCCCGCCCTACTTGGAGGCCGGCAAACCTCCAGCATGGCCCGATGCATTATCACCGCCAGCCACTGCGCCAACCTCTCCACTGCTCGTGAGCCCCTCCGGCTTAACTGGAGCGGACAAGCCTATGATCTCTCTGATCTGTTCTGCATACTGCCAAGGAAGGAAAAACTCCGCCGCATGGCCAGCGGCAGCGGCGCCGAGCCTTTGCCGCCATATAGGATCGGTCTGGAGCGACTTGAGGGCCGCAGCCGCCTCGCTGACATCGGCCTCTGCCCACGTCGAAGCGGTATCGCCATACTTACCCTGGGAATCAATAACCGGCACCAGCTCATAGCCTACCGGCATTCCCGTCTCGCGCGTCAGAAAGTCTGTACTTCCCGACCAGTCGGTCGCAATCACCGGCAACCCCCGCAGCATGCCCTCAGCCAACGGTAGCCCCAGCCCTTCGGCCCGGTGCAGGGACATGACCACGTCCGCGCATCCATAGAGCGCGTCCATGCCCGCTTCGTCCAGAATGCCTCCTGTCAGTTCGATGTTGGCAGCATCTCCGGCTGCCTCTTCCATCAGTCGCACGCCCTCGGGCCACACGAAGTCGTTCATGTATTTCACAATGAGCCGTACAGAGTGGTCATCGCCGAAAGCTTGGCGAAACGCCGCGATAGCTGCACAGGGATTCTTGCGCGCGAAGCTCGAAGCGATGTTGAATACGACCAGTACCGTGAAGGGCTCCTCCGGCCTCCGAGCGGGACGCGGCCTCTTTTTCAGGGCCAGCGGATAGGACACGATGTGCAGCGGCCGCCCGTGTGCGATCGGACGGATGGCGTCCCGCACGAAGGTGGTGTTGACGCAGATCTCATGGATGAATGGAATGGCCGGAGACCAGTCCTTCGGAACCGCCGGCAGCTCCCAGAACCAGTGGGCGATGAAGCGCTTGTCGCGCACGAAGGCACGTCCGAGAAACCCCATCGCCAAAGGCACGAGGGGACCGCTGATGTGCAGAAAGACGGTGCCTTTGCCGATCACCGTCCGCCCGTCGTCATAGATGAAGCCGGTATGGTTCACCTCATGCATCAGTTCCTCGGTCAGGTCGATTCCATAGACCGGAAGGCCTGATGCTTTGAGCGCATCATGGCAGGCTCGAGCAGCGGCTCCGAGTCCCGATGCATGGCGTAGCATTCCCACAATAACGATAGGTGCCGTCGCTCTTGCGTCAGGCGCGGGCCGCGGTGCCCACCAGAATGCAAGGCGAAAGAGCGCGGCCCGACGCGTCCTATGCGGCAGATGGCCCCAGAGATGATGATGAGCGAATTTCAGCACCGGCTTCAGCATGACCTCGGCCTTCATCCAGCTTTGGCAAGCGGTCGAGGGACCTGTGCGCTGAGGTGCTCTTCGAGGGCCTCTGTCCGTTCCGGCGCATCATGCAGCAAGATGGCCTTGAGACGCTCGACATTCTCGGCCCAAGTCAGCCAAGGCATGTCATCAGACTTCCGGTGCTCGCCCTTTCCATGGAGCGTGAGCCAGTCTTTGATCGTCTGAGCCATCGCATCGGGATCCTTGCCGTCGAAATAGCCGGCATGGGTGCCCGCGACTTCGCGAAATACCGGGATATTGCGCGCCAAGATCGGTATGCGATGCCGCGCCGCCTCGATCAGCGGAAGACCAAAACCTTCGTCCTCCGACGCCGCGATCAGGCATATGCAAGTTGCGTACACCTTCTCGAGGTACTCATCGCTGATTCCCTCGAGCCAGAAGAGCCGCCGATCGAGTTCCTGATGGTTCCGGAGCTTCTCGACAATCATCGGAATGGTGCGGCGCTGGTCCTGGGGCACGCCCTTCCAGCCTTCCGCTCCGACAATCACGAGATTGACGTCCGCGCCTTCCGCCCAAAGGCGCTCGAATGCCGCCAGGGTCTGCAGATGGCCTTTCCTCGGCTCCACCGTACCGACCATCAGGAAGCTCGGGTGCAACGACATCTGGCCCAGAACGGCGGGAGCATTCCCTGGCAGGCCCAAGGTCGGCGCCGAGGCGGCGATGTCTGCGCCAAGGTGCAACGCCGTGATGTCAAGGTGCTCAAGCGTCTCCGGCTTGTTGGCTTCGAGCCACTGCTTTGTTTCGCCCGCCACCGCCTGGGAGATGCAAATGAGGCGATCACCACTGTCGGCGACAGCGGCGAGCCATTGTGCATGCATCTCGCTAAAGCGGTCGGGGAAGAACTCGGGTCTCGTCAGCGGCAGGACGTCATAGACCATGAAGCTTGTCTTGACGCCCCTTGCGCGCCACTCTTTGTAGAGGCCCGCTTCCGTCGCATGGACCACGCCATCCGTCCAGAAATCCGGCATATAGAAGATATCGCCTTCAGCAGCTTCCACTGGGTCATCGTCCAAGACCCCATCTGGCAAGCCGAGAAGTTGCAGGGTGTAGCGCCGTGCGTAGCGGTAATGCCAGCGACCATCGGCGTTTCCAAGCCAGACCGGCTCGACCCGGAATCCAGCGGGGGGATTGCTCAAGAGCGCGAGAAGTTGTGAGCGGACGACGCGCTGAATTCCCGTCTTGAAATCCTCGCGAGCGAGAATTGAGACATCGACCAGCAACTGACGGATGCCTCCACGCTGGAAGGGGCTCTCTTCAGCCAGATTACGGGCAAGCTCGAGCCATGCCTCATCATCCAAGGGAGCCGACACAAGGGATGCATGCTCTGCAAGAGCGCGTACGTCCGCCGTAGCAGGTGACAGCCTGGAAATAGTTTCAATGGCATCGTGATATCGGCCGGCAACCTGATCCGGCGAATGCCGAACCGCCACGCACCGAGCCTCTTGGCTCAGAGCCTGTCGCTTCTCTGGCTTATCCCGCAGCATCGTGAGTGCGTCTGCCAATTCGTCGGTGGACAGTTTGTCCGGCAGCATGACGACACTGCCCTCAGGCAACTCGACCATAGACCCATTTGCATTGACGATGGTCGGAACGCCATACGCCAAGCAGTCGAAAACCGCCGCCGATGTTTCACCGCGCGAGAGTGCACGCAGCTGCACTGCAATATCGGCTGCCATCAAATATTGCCGGTACACCTCGGGCGACACAAAGCCGGTGATCCGAATACGGCCCTTGGCGGGTGACGCATTGATGGACCTGCGCAACCGCTCGCAGTACGGGTTGTTCTGACTGTCCTGACCAACGAAGATGAGATGGCATTTCCCTTCCCCAGCCATCGGGGTCATCAGCCACGCATCGAGAAGATGCTGGTTCAGCTTGGTCTCACCGAGAATGCCGAACGTGCAGATCACGAAGTCATTATTACCGAAGCCCAGAGCCGCTCTTGCTCCATCACGGTCAATGACGTCGGGCAAGCGTCTCGGGAACGGGATGACGGCCCAATCTTCTGCAAACTTCTCACCGTAATGGGTCTGGGCGAGATACCGGGAATAGTTGCTGTGGACGATGACGCCCTGCGCCCTCTGCAGCACCGAAAGGTTCACCGGACAATTGTTGACGATGTCAGGCTCCTTCGCAGGATCGAATCTATCGCGAAGAGCAGGATACCCTTGTGACTGATAGAGTGCGCTCGCCCAGAAGCCGCTGACGCCGCCATAGAGCTCCAAATGCGCGATGAGACCTCCGAGATAGAAGTCGTGCAAGACCACGATCCCGGGATACCGGTCGAGCAGGCGGAACATGTGGTCGTGAAACAGCGAGTTTCCGAATTGATAGACGATCCTGTCATAGCCATGGGCATGCTGTTCGAACCAGGCGAGATCCCGAATAGTGCAGTTGGCTTTGACCCAAGGGTCGGAGACCTCCTTCTGGACAACGATCACGTCGATGGCATAGTGCCGGGCGAGTTCGGGAAGCAGCTCGGCGCTGTAGTCCGCGATGCCGGATTTCTCGGGTGGCAACGGCGACACGAACGCCAGATGCGGCTTGGCTCCGCTCGGCATTCGAGAGGGGGAATCCAGTCGGTCCAGGTTACTGCGTGCCCGCATGAGCCGTTGGTAGATCAGCCTGACGGATTGCGGCTCCAAGGATAGATCCAGTGTGCCGTCTTCCGGAACCTTCCGTTGTGACACGAAACTCATGGCCCGTTGATGGTAGGTCATAAGGCGCATGCGGTTGTTGATCTTGGGGAAGCGCGCTGCACTGCGCTTTGCCAGAGTGGACAGATATGGCCGCTTCAGGACTTGGTTGATGAGACCGACGACGATGGCGCGAATGGCGCGTCGCGGGCGGGAGCCCGGCTTCAGTGATATCCAGCCCCTCGCCTGATGCAGAGACGATCGAACGGTGCGCTCGGCCGCGCGAAGGGGTGCGTAAATCGTCCACGCATAGGATTCGCGAAGGTCGTTTAACTGCTGCTCCAAGACCATCAGGCGGCGGTTGAGCGTCTTCTCCTGAGCGGCTGCGGCGCGCGCGCGGTCCCCCATTTTTGCGATCTGCTGGTTAAGACGAGCAGTCTCCTCTGCCGCATGGGAAAGCTCTCGGCGCAGCCCAGCCGCGAAAGGGGATGACCCGGTGAGCACAAAATCATCAAAAACATTTGGGCCAGCGCCAAAGCTGGCCTTCAGCTCGGGGTGCACAGTGCTCACATAGAAACGGTTCAAGCCATCGAAATAGGCAAACTCGTACCCAAGCGCTAGAAGCTGCTGTTCCCATTCCCCATGAGTTGGCGTGGGCGCGTTAGGGACCGTGCTCTCGACGACGACGATCCATGGCCGGACCGGCGACGGTAGCCAACTGGCGATTACCTCTGCCTCGGCACCCTCCACGTCAATCTTGAGCCAGTGCACGTCCCGATCCCGGAAATCGTCGAGCACCTTCGACAGCGGCAGACTTGGAACCTCGATGCGCCGCACTATGAACCCAGCGGCCTCATGCCGCTGCATTGTTGCGGCATTGCCCGTGCTCAATCCAGTGTCCGGGATCTCAAAGAACGGGCTGGCCCCCTCCTCCCGCGAGATCGCAGCTTCGATGATGCGTTCGTCGGGGCGCTCCCTGCGAAGTTTGTCGGCATAAGAGGATACCGGCTCCACATGCACCCCACGCCATCCCTTTTCGTAGAATGCAAGACTTACGGAGTCGACCACGGGATCTTGTGCCCCGATGTCGATGTAAGTCCCGCGCTCAACATGCTTCAAGGCGCGCCAAAGAATGACGTCCTCGAAGTTCTGCGAATGGGAGGTCATCGTCAGGACGCTCATTGATCTACCATCAGTTGCTGGAAGGGTCTGCACAATTGAACAGAATACGGTTTATCGGCGCTGTCGTATCCGGCGCAACAGGATTTTCTTGGCATACGGTCTTAATGGCAGCCGGCCTTGGGTCGCCGCCTCAGTTCGCGTCGCACATATTTGGATCGTATACGGATCGACTGCAGCGAGGCTGAGGAAAGCAATATCCGAAACAAGGCTTTAACCTCAACCCGGACCTTCGGTCCGCCCCCTCCCTCAGACAGAGGTGGAATACCGAGGAGAGCTAGGCCCTGCGCGATCGAGCCGTTGCTAAGACCCGAGCGCGGCAATCGTCCAATACAGCCGCGAGCGTATCGTCGAAGGTATGCGCTGGAGCCCAACCAAGCGTCCGGCGCGCACGGGTAGCATCGCCAAGGATGCGCGGAAGGTCGCTGGGCCGCAAGCGCGCCGGATCCTGCTCGACTGTGATCGCAACGCGGCTCTGCCCGAGCAGCTGTTCCAGAATGTCGCCGATGCGTTGCGGCGTCCCGGACGCGATGTTGAGAATGATCCCAGGGGCCTGCATGGTGTCCGCAGACCGAACAGCCAAGGCATAGGCATTGACCACATCCCTGACATCCAGGAAATCCCGCTCCGCATCGAGATTGCCGACCCGAATGATCGGCTCCGCAAGCCCCACCTCAATCTGTGCGATCTGCATGGCAAAGGCCGGAATCACGAATGTCTCCGCCTGCCCCGGACCGAAATGGTTGAAGGGACGGAACCGGATGCTCCTCAAACCGCGTCGCGTTAGTGCGCCGAGGGCAAGGTCGGCGGCGGCTTTGGTCACGGCGTACTCGTCAACGGGGGCGAGCAGCGCAGTCTCGTCGAGAGGAAGCCCAGGTTTCGCACTGTCTCCATAGACCAAGCCGGATCCGACGTTGAATAACCAACACTGAGGGGCCTCGTCTAGGATGGCAGAGGCGAGATTGAGCACGCCCTGTACATGCACCTGCCATGCGGTCTTTGGATCTGAGGCCGCCACCGCAGGGGCAGCCAATCCCGCCAGATTGACGACATGGGTTGGCTGGTAACGGGTAATTTCGACCTTGACTGCATTGGGATCCGTGACGTCTAAAGCCGAGACAGCGCCGAGGAGCGGGTGCTCTCCCGGTGTCTTGCCGGTTGCGATGATCGTGGCGTCACCACAGACACGTCGTAGTGCTTGAGCCAGATGTAGACCGACGAAGCCCTGCGTGCCTGTGATGAGTACCCGCATGTCAGTGGTGCCGTACCGGTTCAGAGATGCTCATGCTTTTTTAGGCGAGCGAGATCGGCTTCGACCATCTCAGAAACGAGGTCCTCAAGGCTTGTCTCAGCCGTCCAGCCAAGCTTCTCCGTCGCTTTGGCCGGGTTGCCGTGCAGGACATCGACTTCGGCCGGTCGCAAGAACCGCTCATCGACCGTAACATGGTCCTCCATGTTCAAGCCAACATGGGCGAAGGCCAGCCGGCAGAAATCCCGCACTGAGGTGGTCCGACCAGTCGCCACGACATAATCGTCAGGGGTATCCTGCTGCAGCATCAACCACATGGCCTTAACGTAATCGCGGGCATGCCCCCAGTCGCGGGTGGCATCGACATTGCCGAGAGCGAGCTTGTCCTGAAGGCCGAGCTTGATACGCGCAGCACCGTCTGTGATCTTACGGGTCACAAACTCGATTCCGCGCAGCGGCGACTCGTGGTTGAACAGGATACCACTTGAGGCATGCAGCCCAAAGCTCTCACGGTAATTCACAGTCATCCAATGAGCATAGAGTTTGGCAGCCGCGTAGGGAGAGCGCGGGTAGAATGGGGTCGTTTCGGACTGGACCGGCTCCTGGATTAGGCCGTACATCTCGGAGGAGGAAGCCTGGTAGAAACGTGCTTCGGGGCAGGCTAACCGGACGGCCTCGAGCATGTTGGCAGCCCCGAGGCCGGTGACAGTGCCGGTCAGAAGCGGCTGCTGCCACGAAGATTTGACGAAGGACTGCGCGGCCAGATTGTAGACTTCATGGGGCTGGACCTCGTTCATCACTCGGATCAGGCCCGACAGATCGGTCAGATTGCCGTCATGCAGCACAATCTTGCCCGCCACGCCGATCCACTTCAGCCGAGAGTCGACCACGTCGGCTGACGCGCTGCGGCGCAGCAAGCCGTGAACCTCATACCCTTTGTCCAGCAAAAGCTTTGAAAGGTAGGCTCCGTCCTGGCCTGTGACGCCGGTAATCAGCGCCTTTTTTCTGTCCGTCATCTCATATAACCTCGAAAATTCACCTAAAGCGCCCGGAGTTTAAGACTGGGACTCTTACCCTTAGGCACGGCCCGCAGCCTAGTTCCAACAAGCCGACGGCGGCTCCTCATTAAGGCTGCACTTACCGTGCGACCTTAAGATCTGTCAACGACTCCACGGGCCTGGTTCCGTTCCGCGCTCTGGCAGGATTAGTCGACCTGTGCACGGTACAGCAGCAAATATCAGGCGCTGTGGGAGAGCAAGATCCTGCTGAACAGCTGGAGATTTACTGTGTCCTCTCATAGAAGAACAGCGTTCTTCCACTCTCAGAGACCACCTTTTGCTGCACGATCCTGGCACGTTCGGTCAGTCGGTTCGTGAAAGTCTCGATGCTATAATCATCGAAAATGTCTTCTCGCAGTGCGAGCATCGTCTTCACCGTCGGGTCATCCTTCGGCACGAACTCAATCACACCAACGGGAGCACGATCGACTAACCAGTCCACAACCTGCGGCAAGGGAACGTTCTTCGCGATGGCGAGGTGGTGCTCGAACGCCAAAGCGACCAAGGCGTCAACCTTGGCGCGCTCGCCGAAGCCGGCTCTCTCCGCCTGCATCCACCCCTGATCAGGACTCGGGTTCGACGCATCAAGCCACAACGGGAGGAACTTCAGACTCTCGGTCTCGGACCGCGAGAATGCGAGGTCGAGCGCTCTCTGATCGAAGTCGAACCCGACTACGTAGGACGCACCACCCTCTAAGGCCGCAACGGAATAATCTCCCGTATTACAGCCGATATCAATCAGGACTTTCGGGCGCGTTTTGGCGGCAAATTCAGCAATGAACCGGCGTTTTTCCTGCGCTTCCGCACCAGTATAGGTATTATCCTTGGCGTAATTTCCCCATACCGTGGCGCCGGTGTTGCCTGGCTCCAGCCGGGCGATCCAGTTGCGCAACTGGCGCAGCATTCCCTCATAAGCGGCCCTGGATAAGGTGCGGGACTTTTTTGCCTCCTGAATGGCCTGTGCCGGCGCATCGGTGGCTTTGGCCTGCAGTTTGGCCTGCAAAATCACTTGGCTCAGCATGTTCCAGGAAAACCGACTGCTTAGCGGTAGCGCCCGCGCCAGATCGGCGGTCGGAATACCTTCGAGGTTACCGCGATACCACGTGTTGAAGGAGATCCCCAGCTTCGACTGGAGAAGCAGCGGATTTAGGAACTGCTCGCAAAATTGACGGTGTCCAAGCCAGAACTCGCCCTCGCGATAGGGGCGCACGGACAGGAGATCGATGAAGATTGGCTTGGGACCGGAGAACTGTACATTATAAGCGGTGCTGTCGGAGAGAGCAGCCTTCCTCGTCAGCAGATAAAGCTGCAGATCGAGATGATGAAGGGCCGCTGCCTTTAGCGCGCGGAAGGGCCACTCGTAAGGATATGAGACGAACTCGACGCGCGGGTGCTCGACCACGTAAGCAGCCCTGGCGAAGCCCTCATCCCACTGAGCTCTCTCGACCTCGCTGCTGTCGATCAACAGCCCCTTCTGCACGGCAGAGCCAAGAATCCCTTGATCCCGCACAGCCTCATAGTCAGAACGAGCGCGCTCGTTGATGGTACGAAAGATGCGGCCGCCACTTTCATAGACATGCCCTGCAGGATCGCGGTACGATCCCGCATTACGTCGAACAGCGCTCATCTGGGGATTTTACTTTTCGTTGGACTCTTTGGAAGCAGACTGGCCCGCGAAGAAGGCCTTGATCCGCTGGTAATACATAGAGACCACCGTCACGCTGGCGGCAATGCCCCCAATCAGCGCCTGCAGCAGAATACTGCCGGTGCCAGGGTCAAGGTAGGCGTATGCAGGCGTGGTCAAAAAGAGGATAGCCATCAGGCTGAGGAAGAGCGAACGTTTTTCCATTGTGCCCACCACTGAAATGAAACAGGGAGAATCAGAGTTTTCGTAGGGTCCTATTACTGATGAAATCGTCATTTGTGAACCCGGCTGCCCAACTTACCATGCAACCGTGTTGCAGGCGCAACACCGTAAAGGAAAATTGCTAAGGCTATTGAGGCACCCTTTTCCATAGCGCGGGGCGGTTTGAACCAGCCTGCCCTCGCGCCGAGCCCCCCATAGGACTCTCTGATTCACTGAAGCTCTGGGGCTCTGATCAAAGCCCCTACTCCGGCTCACGCTATAAAAACCACCACGTTGCCATCCAGTTAGTCCGGGAAAAAGGCACCCAATTGCGCAAGATCCCATGTCGCGTTCTCATTAGCCGGGCTGACGCTCATCCTCAGTTAGCAGCCATCCTGTCGCAGCAAGCCCCCCACTAATGAAGCTTCTCGGCGCGCTCTTGTGTCGCGGCGGCGCTCTAGGCCTGCAGTTCAAGCTCGTTCCCCGAGGCATGCAAACGCAACATTCCTTATTTTCCTGTGTGATTCGCAGAGCAGAACGCCTGCTATACTCTCGACGACTCAAGATGAGCCGCCCCAGATGCGGATCCTGTGCTCAAAGGCTTAGAATGCTCCCAGGACGGAGTTGGAGGTCACCAGCGTAATGATCGTACCGGCGCTCAAATAACAGGCCACGATCACGGCAATGAGATTGCCGCACAGGGATGCCCCTACGCCGTCGTCGGTCTGCACCACCATCGGTAGAAGTGATGTGGAATCAGGAACTTGGCTAGGACTTGAATCTCCGGAAACAAGGCTCCTATGTCGACAGGGACAGAGCGGTGCCCTTAGCGGCACCGCTCACGCACTGAGTGCTTCCGGGGCACAAACCGGGGCAACCTACACCCTAACTCTCCGGATACCTTGAAGGCCTTTAATCCCTGCCCCTTGAACGTCTCGACTGCTAGACGATGGATGTGACGCTGATTTATTGCGCGTTTCTTAGGCGATAGCGATCAGCGCAGAGGCATCCGGCGCATGCTGATCCCAACAGAGGCTGCCCTGCCTTCCATGGCGGATCAGCTCACAGCCACCGTCGCATCAGAAATGCCTTACTGCACTCGGTCGGATGCCCCAGGTCGATCAGCATCAAGTCGCAATGAAAACAGTCCTATAGCCAGCTGCCTGTCATCGCGGGAGAGGCCGAGTTCCTTAGGACTTTTCGGATCTGCAATCACTAGGTCCAGTTTGACCCAGTCGTCCTCTAGGGCCTCGTCCGGGATACGGAAAGAGAACTCTCCCGCCGGCTTAGACTTGTTCAGAGCGATTTCCCCGACTTTCTTCTCATTGATCATCACGGTCGCATGCACCGGCCCAGGCTCCACGAAGCCCTGCACCTGAAGCGTGACGCGGCCCGGCAGCTTTTTGTCTGGGTTCATGACCAAGCTGGCAATCGAACTGGTCGTCCAAGTTCCCCAGGGCTCAGGCTGGGACCATCCTGTCCAAGTGTATATTACGGAGTTGCCCTTTTCGCTGAAGTCGACCGTCTCCCCAACCCGAATGGGCGCCTCCTTAATCCAGTTGTCCTTACCCCCAACAGGACCACGAACCTCGTATGGGGTAAGGCCCGCAATCGTGCTCGCTTTCCAGAATTCGTTTTTCCAGCGATAATAATTGAACAGGCGCGTACGCCCATAAGGCTCGCTCAGAGCCGAAACCCCAGCTTCCGTGGAACATACCTTGAGGAGGTCGCATAAGGTCGCTCCGAAATCTCCGATATAGATTTCACCACCGCCGGTGCGGAAAGCCCCTTTTGATCCGATAGGCTTTATCGCAAAGGTAGGATTTGCGGCCCCGACCAGTTTGGCGCGATCTCCGGTGATGCTTGTACGGGTGCTTTCAAGGCCATAATTGCCATGATCCGCCAGCAGGATGATTGCGGTTCGATCATAGAGGGCACGTGCCTTCAAGGCATCCAGCAGTTTAACGAAGCTGTCGAGCGAACACTTGACTTGGATTGAAAAATTCTCGCGGGTCCGATCCTGTTGCCGCCCAGCATAATTGCACGCCCGATCGAAAACATAAGGCGGATGGGTATTCATCAAGTGAAGGAATTTCAAGGTCGGCGCACCGGAAGATACCATTGTTGCTGCAGCCAGATCCCGAAGGAAATGATCATCCTTTATCGCACGCTGGATGAACCGCTTGTCTTCGAGCAGACTTTGAAGGATCCATTCTCCATCATTGTATGCGGCGTTCTTGAGACCCAGGGGAGCCAGTCGGAAGAGCATCGCATCAAGAATGCTCAGGCCTTCAGAACGGGCAACCGACTTCTTGCTACGCATCGCCGCATCGCCAAGGATGCACTCAACTTTGTCCGGACAAACATTCTGGATCGGATTGATCAGCATCGATCGATAGCCAGCATCGGCAACCTTGGTCAGCACCGACTGTTTTCTTACAGTTTCATTGAAGAACTCAGCGGTCGGTTTTCCGCCGCGATAAGACTGCCCTGAATGGATTGTCGGCATTGCCAGAAATGTTGTCGGAGAGGCCCCGACGGTGTCTGGATAGAAAATGAAACCGTCCAGCGCTTTTGCTATATCCGGATTTTTGGTGACAACCTCCTCAAAGACATCTGACGCCATGGTATCCATGAGCACCACTAGAGCGTTTCCCTTGTCTGAAAACTCCGCAATCCTTGGTAGTTGTCTGTCGTCTGGAAGAGTAAGCCATTTGCTGGCACTCAGTGTGGGCCAGCTTTGAAATAGAATGCCAGCCGAGAGCAGCGTCAAAAAGATCGCAAGCATCTTCTGAAGGCGCAAGGAGGCAACAAACATGACGGTAAAGCCCGCAAGAATAACCACTGCCTCGATTGCAATGTGCCGCCTTGGAACGGAGGGGGACCAACTTTGCCCGTCAATCGCGCCGAAGCTGTGGGTTTGAAAAATTCCATGTGCCCAGATATAGACAGCCACCACCGCAGCGAGCGCGGCCCAAACACGCGCTATCCGGGGAGGCAGCACGATTACTGGAGTTACAAGCAATGCAAAGAATATAGCGGCTGCGGACCAATAACTTTCCATAATGTTAAGAAATGGAGAGGTGAATTCCCCAGGGTTTGCGGCATAAATAATAACAGGCAGACCGACGAAAGCAGTTGAGGTCGCGAAAAACCCTGCTCCGGCTGCCAACGCAATGGATTGCTTTTTTGACATTCTAGATCCCGACACCTGTAAGAACTTCAATTCTTCATTGCGCCCCGGTGTCTCCGAAGCAGCCTTGGTCTGGGTCTGCAATCCATGCGGCTTAGCCGATAGACCACCTCCCCGTCTCGCCTATAAAGTAACACTTGCCGCATTGGCAAGGCGGCGCGTAGTGCCATGATGTTCAGCATTCAAGTCGCTGCAGGACCGCATTGGGCCTCGCACATCATGTATCGGGCAGGCGCTATCCTTCGCGAACTTAAGCTGGATTTTGGCCCTTCTATAGATAAAGAAAGCTTAGATTATCAGCAAAGGTTCTGATTAGTCTCACTCAACCAGCCCAATCGCACACATCGCTTATAAGACGATTAACCTAGGATTTGGCTTAACATTTAGGCCCGTGTAATTCGCTTTGGCGAACGCAGAATAAGTTGAGGATACAATGACCTCCAATCAAGCAATACAATTCGGGCTGACGGTCAGTAGCCAGGAACTGCTGGGGCGCTTCCAAAGCCGTGACGCTAAAGTTGGGATCGTCGGCCTCGGCTATGTCGGGCTGCCGCTGGCGCTCACTGCTGCTAAGGCCAACTTCTCGGTACTGGGTTTCGACATCAACCGCTCATACGTTGATCGCTTGAATCAGGGTGAGAGCTACATCAGGCACATCCCCTCCGACCTTGTTGCTAGCGCAGTAGCGACGGGGCTCCTTCAGGCGACGAATGACTTCGACCGCCTGAAGGAGCCCGACGCTATTTTGATCTGCGTGCCAACGCCGCTCACACAACATCGCGAGCCAGATCTATCGTATGTGAAGGCCACTGCTAGGACAATCGCAGCGCATTTGCGCAGAGGACAGCTAATCGTACTCGAATCTACAACCTATCCAGGAACAACCGAGGAGGTGCTCAAGCCGATCTTCGAGGCTACCGGCTTGAAGAGCGGAAAAGACTTCTTCTTGGCCTATTCTCCGGAGCGGGAAGATCCTGGTAATTTAAATTTTAGCACCTCCACTATCCCGAAAGTCGTCGGCGCTGACGGGTCCGAGGCGCTCGCCCTAGCCGATGCCCTATACAGACAGCTTGTTGTTGAAACTGTTCCAGTCTCCACGACTGCAACAGCGGAGGCCGTCAAGCTGACGGAGAACATCTTCAGAGCTGTCAACATTGCTCTCGTCAATGAGCTGAAGGTGGTCTATGCGGCGATGGGTATTGATATCTGGGAGGTGGTCGACGCCGCCAAGACCAAACCCTTCGGTTTCATGCCGTTCTATCCAGGACCGGGTCTCGGAGGCCATTGTATTCCCATAGACCCATTTTACCTCACATGGAAAGCGCGAGAATACGACATTACCACCCGGTTTATCGAACTGGCTGGGCAGGTGAACATCCATATGCCATATTACGTGGTCGAGCGACTGGTGGAGGCTGTTGATAGGAGCGGGCGACCGTTCAGCGGCTCGCAGATTCTGGTGCTTGGGGCTGCCTACAAGAAGAACGTGGATGATATGCGGGAGAGTCCGTCTCTCAAGCTGATGGAACTGATAGAGGCACGAGGGGCAAGTGCTGACTACCACGATCCTCATGTTCCGGAATTACCACCAACCCGTCAGCACGGTGCCCTGATGGGCCGTGCTTCCGTGCCGCTTACCCCGGAAAACTTGCGCCACTATGATGCCGTCCTGATTGCGACCGATCATGACGATGTGGATTACCGCCTCGTCGTCGACCATGCAAAGCTTGTCCTTGATACCCGCAATGTCTGTGCAAAGGCGGGCATCGTGGATTCCAGGATTATCAAGGCTTAAGCCTGGGCTGGCAAAGACACAGTGGCTGAATTGAGATTTCTCTTGAGCTTGGATGACTAATCAGGTTCAGGGGAACTCGGCTTCGGTTCCAATCAGTCCTTCTTTAGACTAGGCGCAAATAGATTGGCCAGGAAACTCGAATATGGCGGTGATGTCGAGAGAGCAGAACCCTTACTGCAAATGTAACCGCTAGGACTCCTCATCGTAGCTCTCTTAAACCCAAGATCCCAGGGCAACCCGATCATGGGCGAGATGACCTTGGTCATTCCAGAGGGTGAGCATTAGGCGCTCCCGTCGCTCAGAAATGGCATGAAGGTCATCTCTCACAATCGATAAAGACTGCGCTTTCGGTATCTCGCCTAGGATCATCAGAAGGTCGCTGGCGCGACTAGGGCGCTTAGCCCACGTGCTGCTGCGCGACAGCCAGTCCCCATTCGAGCAGACTTTCGGCTCGATCTTCCGTCACCGCCTCCACGTAGACACGCAGTTCCGGTGCATTGCCGGAAGGGCGAAAGTGCACGACCTCACCGTTCTTGGCCATAATCCGCAATCCGTCGCGGGAATTGACCCCGGCTACTCCCTCCAAGGGAGCCATCAGCTCGGACAGGAATGTCACATCCTGCTGCAACCTGGAAACGAAAGCTGCACTCTTATCTGTCGGGACGTCTTTCAGACGGTTGCTGGCGGCCGACTTGAAGGCAAAGGCAGCTCCGATTTCGGCGAGAGGCTTGCCCTGAGCGACGATCTCGCCGAGCGCGCACAGGATCGGCAACATGGCATCGCGGGTGGGAAGGGCAGCAAGCCGGCGGCCCTCCCGCACGATGTCGGAGCCGAGCAGCACGCCCCCATTGGCCTCGAACCCGACGACCGCCTTGGCCCCAGACGCGGAGGCCTCTGCCATGCCCTCAATGACGTAAGGCGAACCCACCCGAGTCCGAAGGACCGTCCGGAACGCCCTTGACGTCTCCAGGGCGGAGTTGGAGGTCACAGGCGTGACGATCGCGTCCGCTCCCAGAAACTTGGCCGTGATCGCCCCCACCAGATCACCGCGCAGGAAAGCGCCGGTCGCATCGGAGATCAAGGGGCGGTCCGCATCGCCATCGGTCGAGACGATTGCATCGAGCCTCTGCTCGCCGGCCCATTGCCGCGCCAGAACCTCGTCCTCCTCGCGCAGGGCCTCGGTGTCAACTGGGATGAAGCTCGTGGCCCGCCCTAACGGCACGGCCCGAGCTCCTAGGGTTTCGAGCATCTCAACGATGGTGTCTCTAGCCACCGAGGAATGTTGGTAGACTCCGACGGTGAGGCCCTCCAGCGCCCTTGCACCGAAGAAGTCGCGGTAGCGAGTCTTGTAGGCAGCGATCATATCGAGATCCGGTTTTCCCGGACGGATGACACGGGCTGTCTCCGGCACGGCTGCGATGCCCAACCTGGCATGCCATGCGAGGATGGCTGCCTCGTCCTTTTTGTCGATCTCGCCTTGAGCCCGATAGAATTTCAGCCCGTTGCGGTCTTCCGGAATGTGGCTCCCGGTGACCATGATCGCGGGGATGCCGAATCGCATGCCGTGATAGGCGAGCGCCGGTGTGGGAAGAGCTTCGCAGTCGAGCGGGACGAGTCCCGTTTCCTGTAAGGCCGCACAGCAGAGCTGGGCAATGCTGGGACTGCTCTCGCGCAGGTCTCGTCCGACCAGTACGACATTCCGGGACGCCGCTGCCGAGCCGTCCTCCTTGAGCATCTCGGCGAAAGCGCGGGTATAAGCAAAAGCCGGCGCACCGTTCAACTCGACGACAAGCCCTCGCAACCCGCTTGTGCCGAATTTCAGGGACGATGGTGCGGTTGCTGGATTCTTGCCCATTGGAGGTTGCCTCTCTGGTTTGGGACTCGGTGCCGTGCCTTAACCAAAGCGCGACATTTTAGCAAAAAGCAGAATTTCGGGCGCGGCAGCACAAGTCAATGCGGCTGGTCGGCTCGGATAAGTCACCCGGATGGAGAATGCCCTTAGGAGGACTACCGCAAAGGCTTTGCAGTCCTATACCTTAAGGTGCGGCACGAGGCCCTGATCCTAAACTCTCTCCCAGGCAGCAGATGCCTCCGATCGCCGTAAGGCATCCAGGGTGCGCATGTTCAGGATGGCATCGCCCAAGCTAAAGGCCAGGGGCTCAGCAGCTCGGATCGCACGGCTGAAAGCCTCGCCCTGAAGCTGATACTGATCCATCACGGGAAACTCGATGGCCTGGGCCGAGCGATTGCCGTGTAGGCTCCCATCGTCAACGAAGATGCGGGTCGGAAGGTCGGGCGGCGTATTGAACGGAACTTCGATCTCGATCCGCCCCTTCGTCCCGAGGATCTGGACTCGCTGATACGGCACGGACTGAGTTGAGATCGTGAAGGTCAGTTGGCGCCCGTCGCCGAAATCCATCAGGGCACTGGTGGTCCGGTCGACGCCGAAGGCCCGGTCACGGTCCATGAGCGTGACGACACGCCGGGGCTCAGCATCGAAGAAATAGCGTCCTGCAACGACGGCATAGCAACCTATGTCGAGGAGCCCTCCTCCGCCGATATCCGCCCTGTTGCGGATGTTGTCCGGTTCGACGTTGAAGTAGGAGAAGATGACCTGGATGGAGCGCAGCTCCCCGATGTCGCCGGCCCGGATGATCTCGCGGGCGCGCTGCCATTGCGGATGGTGGCGGACCATGAAGGCCTCGGCGATCAGCACCTGCGATGAGGCCTGTTTCAACGCCTCCGCCTCGTCGGCCGTGATGGCAATCGGTTTCTCGCACAGCACGTGCTTTCCGGCGGCGGCAGCTGCCAGTGTCATCGGGACATGCAGATGATTGGGCAACGGATTGTAGATGGCCTCGATGTCAGGATCGGCAAGCAGCGCCTCATAGGAGCCGTATGCTTTCCTGATCCCGAGTTCCGCAGCCATCTTAAGGGCGGCCTCCTCGCTTCTTGAGGCGACGGCGGCCACCCGGCAGAGTGGGCTCTTCATCATGCCGGGAACGACTTTCGTCCGGCCGATCTTGGCCGTGCTCAGAATGCCCCAACGAACCGGCTGCATGGCTTTCTCCTCAGGTTCTATAAGTGTCATCAGATTAAATGCGTGTTCTCAGACAGCCGAGCGGCGCAAGGACTTGTAGTCCTTGTGCAGAACAGGCCCGGTCGTCTCGCGTTCCAGAAGCATCACAGGCAGCCGAATGCTCCAGTCGTCCGGCTTCATCTCGTTGTGGATCAGCTTCAAGAGAACATCGGCGCCGACACACCCCAGCTCGTGCAGCGGCTGCCGAAATGTGGTCAGGGTGGGCTCCGTGTAATCCGCATATTCGATGCCGTCGAAACCAATGACCGATACATCCTGCGGAACACGGACCCGTTCCGCGCGAACGCGTTTGATGAAGCCGATCGCGCTCTCGTCGCAGGCTGCAAAAATGCCGGTGGGACGATCCTTCATCTGCAGGAAGGCCTCGGCTGCGGTCACGCCCGTCGAGAACACGAAGGGTCCTTCCCAGCGCAGGAAATCGTTCTGACTGAACCCGGCTGCGGCTATTCCTTCCTGAAAGCCGGCGAAGCGCTCGAACTCGATGATGGAGCCGAGCGTGCCTGAGATATAGCCGAATCGGCGGTGCCCAAGTCGGGCCAGATATTCCACCGCCTGCCGGGTCGCCTCCCGGTCCTGAACCACCACATTGGGAATGCCATCCTCATGAATGGCAGCGCACATGGCAACGATGGGGAGGCCTGAGTCCCGCATGCTGCGCGGGCCCTTCTCCGGAATGTACCCGGTCAGCAGGAGAACGCCGTCCACTTGGCGGGACAGGGCGAGATCGACATAGCGGGCCTCGCGCTCCCTGCGGTTGTCCAGATTGCCGATGATGATGCCGTATCCCGATTGTGTTAGCTCGTCGTCCACACCACGGAGGATTTCGGCGAAGACCGGATTGGTGAGCCTTGGGGCGATCACCAGCACGTTCATGGTGCGGCGCGTGCGCAGCTTTTGCGCGGTGCTGTTGGGGATGTAGCCGCTGCGCTTCACCGCCTCCATCACGAGATCGTGAGTTTTCTGGCGCACCTTGTCCGGATCGGACAGGACGCGGCTGACGGTTGCTGTGGACACTCCTGCAAGTCGAGCGACGTCGGCGATGCGTATCTCCTTCACGGCCCGCCACCTTTTCCGGCTCATTCAGGTTACCTCCGCACCCTAAGCAAGATACGTTACCCTCTTTCAGAGCTAATAACTTGCATCAACTTGAGTCTTGACTAATTTTAAAAGCACCTACAACCTATATCACAAGATGTAATCGATTACAAAAATCGATAAAACGCTTCTGGGAGGAAGCCATGAGCATGAAGACACGCGTTTCCGCGTATACCCTTTCTGTTGCCTTGATCTGGAGTTCTGGAGCGCTCGCTCAGCAGAAGGCAGAGGTCCTCCATTGGTGGACGTCGGCCGGCGAATCCGCTTCCGTGAGAGTGTTCGCCGACCAGTTCACCAAGGCGGGCGGCACCTGGGTCGACAATGCCATTGCCGGCGGCGCTAATGCCCGCACGGCCGGCATCAACCGCATGGTGGGCGGAAATCCCCCGACCATGATGCAGTTCAACACCGGCAAGCAGTTCGACGAATTGGTCAGCAACGATCTGGTGCGCGACGTCGATGCACAGGCCAAAGCAGGCAAGTGGCGCGAGATCATGCCCAAGCCGATCGTCGACGCTTCGGTTCGCAATGGTAAATTCTACGCCGTTCCGGTGAACATTCACGGCCAGAACTGGCTGTTCTACAACACCAAGGTCTTTGCCGATGCCGGCCTTCAGCCTCCGAAGACCTTCCCTGAACTGATCGAATCTGGTGAAAAGCTCAAGGCCAAGGGCATCATTCCGATTGCCCTCGGGGGCCAGCCGAACTGGGAGCACAACCTCTTCCGGGCGGTCGTCGTCGGCCATGGCGGCGCCGATATGTTCCGTCAGCTCTATGGCACCCGTAAAGCCGACATGTTGAAGAACGCAAAGTTCAAGGAAACAGTGGAGGTCTTCGGCAAGCTGCGCGGCCTCGTCGATCCAGGAAGCCCGGGCCGCAACTGGAACGACGCCACGGCCCTCGTCATCACCAACAAGGCCGCCATGCACTTCAACGGTGACTGGGCCAAGGGTGAGTTCACCGCCGCAGGCCAGACCGCCGGCAAGGAATACGGCTGCACCCTCGTGGGCGAAGGCGGCGGCAAGCTCGTGATCGGCGGCGACGTTTTCGTCTTCCCGTCGACCAAGGACAAGGCAGCCCTTGCCACCCAGGACAAGCTGGTTGAAGTTCTGCTCGATCCCACCAGCCAGCTCGAGTTCAACAAGAAGAAGGGCTCCATTCCGGCTCGCCTGGATGTGGATGTCTCGTCCATGGACATCTGCGCCCAGCGCTCCAGTGCCGTGCTGAAGGATCCTGCCAACCAGGTGGAAGCCATGGAGTTGCTGAGCCCGCCGAATTTCTCGGGCGCCATGCAGGATGCCGTGACCCAGTATTGGAACAACCCGAGCATGTCGGCGGACGCCTTCATCGAGAAGATCACCAGCGCCATGCGAGACGCAGGCTAAAATAGACGGCTCGCCCCTCGGGGCTGGGGCGAGCCGTTCTTTGCTGAAGCCTGAGTTTTCTCGACGGGATCTTCTCGATGGATACCATTTCGATCCGCGCGCCCAGCATGCCTTCAGGCAGCACCAAAAAAATTCAGCGTCGTATGAAAACGCGCCTGCCGGCGGCCATGGCCCTCCTGCCGACCGCACTTATCGTCCTTGTCGTCTATATCGGCTGTATGCTGTGGACCGTGCGGCTCTCGTTTACGAGTTCGACCCTCCTGCCCAAGCTCGATTGGGTGGGCTTCGCGCAATACAGCCGCCTCTTCGCCAATGACCGCTTTCTGACCTCGGCCTCCAACATCGTCATCTTCGGCACCCTGTTCATCTCGGGCTGTCTCATCATCGGCTTTCTTCTCGCTGTCTTCATCGATCAGAATGTGCGCGGCGAAGGTCTTTTCCGCACGGTCTTTCTCTATCCCTATTCCATGTCCTTCGTGGTCACGGGCGTGGCCTGGCAATGGTTCCTCAATCCGGGACTCGGCCTGCAGAAGCTCGTCCGCGACATGGGCTTCGAGAGCTTCACCTTCGACTGGCTCGTGAACCAGAGGATGGCGATCTACACCATCGTCATCGCAGGTCTCTGGCATGGCGCCGGATTGACCATGGCGATCCTGCTCGCGGGCCTGCGCGGCGTCGACAAGGATCTGTGGAAGGCCGCCAAGGTCGACGGGATCCCGACCTGGCGCGTCTACACCTCCGTGGTTCTGCCCCTCCTCCGGCCCATGGTGGTCACGGCCGTCGTACTTCTCACGACGGGCGTCGTGAAACTCTACGACCTCGTGGTGGCCATGACCCTGGGCGGCCCCGGCATCGCCACCGAGGTGCCAGCCAAGTTCGTCATGGATCACCTGTTCGAGCGCAACAACATCGGCCTCGGAACGGCCGCCGCGACGATCATGCTGATCACCGTGGTGAGCATTCTGGCTCCCTGGGTCTATGTCCGCTACGTCCGTCCGCAAGGGAGGCATGCATGAGCGCCGCCGTGCCGCAGGGCCGCCGTCCCCGCCACCTCACCATCGGTCGCATCGGCATCTACGCCTTCCTGGTGACCGCAGCCCTGTTTTTCATGCTGCCGCTCTGGATCATGGTCGTGACATCGCTCAAGCCCATGGAGGAAATCCGGCTCGGCAACATTCTCGCCCTGCCGGCTGCCATGACGTTCGAGGCTTGGACCAAGGCATGGTCCTCCGCCTGCACCGGCCTCGAATGCAACGGCATCAGCGTCGGCTTCTGGAACTCGGTGCGGATCCTGATTCCGTCCGTGATCCTCTCGATCATGGCCGGTGCCATCAACGGCTATGCGCTGTCGTTCTGGCGGGTCAAAGGCGCCAACGTCATGTTCGGCGTGCTGCTGCTCGGCGCCTTCATTCCGTACCAGGTCTTTCTCTACCCGCTGGTCCGCATCTTCTCGCTGACGGGCATCTACAACTCGCTCACCTGCATCGTGCTGGTGCACGTGATCTTCGGCCTGCCGACCATGACGCTTCTGTTTCGCAACTATTATGCGGGACTGCCCATCGAGCTGTTCAAGGCCGCGCGCATCGACGGCGGCGGGTTCTGGTCGATCTTCTTCCGGGTGATCCTGCCCATGTCGACGCCGATCCTGGTGGTTGCCACCATCCTGCAGGTCACGGGCATCTGGAACGACTTCATCTTCGGGCTGACCTTCGCGGGCCGTGAGAACCTGCCCATGACCGTGCAGCTCAACAACATCGTCAATTCAACGCAGGGCGAGCGCGCCTACAACGTCGACATGGCAGCCACCATGCTGGCGGCGCTCGTTCCGCTCGTCGTCTACTTCGTGTCCGGACGCTGGTTCGTCCGCGGCATCGCCGCCGGCGCTGTGAAGGGGTAAGGAATGTCGACCGTTTCCGTTCGTGATGTGACCGTCGCTTTCGAGGCTGTCCAGGTCTTCGACGGCTTGTCCCTCGACATCCAGGAAGGCGAGTTCATTGTCTTGCTCGGCCCCTCGGGCTGCGGCAAGTCTACTCTGCTCAACGCCATCGCGGGGCTGCTCGATGTGGCGGAGGGGCAGATCTGGATTAACGGAAAGAACGTCACCTGGGAGGAGCCGAAGGACCGCGGCATCGCCATGGTGTTCCAGTCCTATGCTCTTTATCCGCGCATGAACGTGCGCGAGAACATGTCATTCGGCCTGAAGATGGCGAAGACGCCCAAGCCCGAGATCGAGAAGCGCGTCGCGAAGGCAGCCGAGCTCCTGCAGATCACGCCCCTCCTCGACAGGCGTCCGGACCAGCTCTCCGGCGGCCAGCGTCAGCGCGTGGCCATCGGGCGGGCTCTGGTGCGCGATGCTGCCGTGTTCCTCTTCGACGAGCCCCTCTCCAACCTTGACGCGAAGCTGCGCAACGAGCTGCGCGTCGAGATCAAGCGGCTACACGCGCGCCTCGGCAAAACCACCATGGTCTATGTCACCCACGACCAGATTGAGGCTATGACCCTGGCCGACCGCATCGTGGTGATGAAGGAGCAGAAGATCCAGCAGATCGGCTCCCCCGACGAGATCTATCATCGTCCGGCCAATCTGTTTGTGGCAGGCTTCGTCGGCTCGCCGCAGATGAACTTCATCAAGGGCCGCTTCGAGAACACCGGAGAGGGCTTGAGCTTCCTGGCCGGCGACCGTCGCTTGTCTCTGTCCGGCTACCCGTTCATCATGGCGCCATCGTCCGGTCAGGAGGTGGTGCTCGGTGTGCGCCCGGAACATCTGGAGATTTCAGCGACCGGAATCTGGCCTGGATTTACCGTCGACATTGTGGAGCCTATGGGGGCCGATACGGTAATCTGGTGCAGCGATGGCGAGGGCTCCGTCCAGGTCCGCACCTCCGGCTCCCGCCGTGCCACTCCGGGCGAGAGCATGACGCTCCACGTCGACCCAACCCAGGTTTCGCTGTTCGCTGCGGATTCCGGCGAGCGCCTCTGACGTTACCAACATCGCGGCAGGTCTCGCGCATGACCTGTCGCGCCCGCTTTCCTGAACCCTGAGGATTCCATGAGCGTTACGGATAGATTGTCCATTCAACTCTACACCTTGCGATCGTTAGAGGATTTGGACCTGATCCTCGATATGGTCGCCGGTGCCGGCTATCGCTATGTGGAGACTGTCGGATCGCATCTCGACGAGGCTGCCGAGGTCCGCGCGAAGCTCGATGCCCGTGGCCTGAAAACATCCTCCAGCCATGTCAGCATGGCTTCCCTCCGAGAGAAGCCGGATGCCATCGTTGATGCCTGCCGCACTCTCGGGCTCACGCACCTCTACATGCCGGCCGTTCCGCCGGAGGAGCGGGATATGGCCGCTGACGGGTGGCGTGCTCTCGGCAAGGAACTCGGGCAGATTGCAGAGCGATTCCAGGCTCAAGGCATCCGCCTCGGCTACCACAACCACCATTGGGAGCTGAAGCCGAAGGACGGCGCGAAGACGGCGCTCGAACTGATCTTCGAGGCTGCCGGATCGAGTCCCCTCGCCTGGCAGGTCGACGTGGCCTGGCTCGTGCGCGGCGATGCGGATCCCAAGGAATGGATCAGCCGGTACCGCAGCAAGGTCACGGCCGCTCACGTGAAAGACATCGCCCCCGCCGGTCAGAACGAGGACCAGGATGGCTGGGCCGATGTGGGATCCGGCGTGCTGAACTGGCGCGACCTCTGGCGCGTGTGCCGCGAGGCCGGGGCCGAGTGGATGGTGGTCGAGCACGACAAGCCGGCTGACCCGGCCCGGACCGTCCGCGCCAGCTTCGATTTCCTGCGCTCCATCGAGGATTAACGATCATGACTTCGCTGAATGTCGGCATCATCGGATGCGGCAACATCTCGGGCATCTATCTCCAGAACATTCCCGCCTATCACGGCCTTAACCTTCGCGCCTGCGCAGACATGCGGCCGGAGGTTGCCCAAGCCCAGGCAAGCCGTCACGGCATCGAGGCCATGACGGTCGACCAGCTCCTGGCCCGCGACGACATCGATCTCGTGGTCAACCTCACCGTGCCGGCCGCTCATTTCGGCGTCTCGTTGGCAGCCCTCAGTGCGGGCAAGCACGTGTTCTCGGAAAAGCCCCTCGCGGTCGATTTTGAGCAGGGCCGCAGGCTCGTCGACGAGGCGGAGGCCCGCGGCCTTCATCTCGGCTGTGCGCCCGACACCTTCCTCGGCGCCGGCGGGCGGCTTGCCCGCAAGCTCGTCGACGATGGCGCCATCGGGCGCATACTGTCGGGAACCGCTTTCCTGATGTCTCACGGCATGGAGCACTGGCACCCGGATCCGGAATTCTTCTTCAAGCCCGGCGGCGGCCCGATCCTCGATATGGCGCCGTATTATCTCAGCACCCTCGTCAACCTGATCGGCCCGGTGCAGCGCGTCTTCGCCATGTCGAGCATCGGCTTTCCGGAGCGGGTCGTGACCGCGGAATCGCCGCGCAAGGGCCACAGCATCACGGTCGAGACGCCCACCCATGTAACGGCTTTGCTCGAATTCGCCTCAGGCGCGCAGGTGACCTTCTGCATGAGCTGGGACGTTTGGAAGCACAGTCATCCGGCCATCGAGATATACGGCTCGGAAGGGTCGCTGCGCGTGCCCGATCCGAACTTCTTCGGCGGCCATGTGGAGGTCACCGAGCGCGGCGGGGACTGGCGCACGGTCGATTCGAGCGAGATGCCGCTCGGCGTTCCCAACTGGCGCTCGCCGAACTGGGCCCCCGAGATGCCGAACAAGGCCAATTACCGGGCCCTCGGTCTCGCCGACCTCGCGAGCGCGGTTCTGAACGGTACACCCCACCGCTCCAGCGGGCGCCTTGGCCTGCACGTTCTCGAGGTCATGCATAGCATTCTCGAGGGTGCCGCGACGGGTCAACCCAGGGCGATCACCACCGCGCTCGAACGCCCGGCGACCCTGGAGGATGCAGACGCCTCCATTCTCTGGAAAGGCCTTCCCCAGACGGCATCCGCCGCCTGAGGCTCATGATCCTTGATGGAAAGAACGAGGCGATGCGGGAAGCACTCATCGTGTGGGGCGGCTGGGATGGCCACGAGCCGCAGCAATGCGCCGGGATCATCGCCGGAATGCTGCAGGAGGAGGGCTTCAGGGTGCGCCTGGAGACCTCGACCCGCGCCTTCGCCAGCCCTCAGCTCTCCACGATGAGCCTCGTCGTGCCGATCTTCACCATGTCGAAGATCGAGAAGGATGAGGTCGCCAATCTTTCGCTGGCCGTACGTGAGGGAACTGGCCTTGCAGGCTTCCACGGCGGCATGGGCGATGCCTTCCGCGAAGCCGTCGAATATCAGTTCATGTGCGGCGGCCAGTGGGTGGCCCATCCGGGCAACATCATCGACTACCGGGTGAACATCACCCGGCCCGATGATCCGGTGATGGAAGGCATCCGCGACTTCGACTACCGATCCGAGCAGTACTACATGCATGTGGACCCGTCAAACGAGGTTCTCGCGACCACCGCCTTCTCGGGCGAGCATGCGCCCTGGATCGAAGGCGTGGTGATGCCGGTCGTCTGGAAGCGCCGTCATGGCCAGGGACGTGTGTTCTACAGCTCGCTCGGGCATGCGGCGAAGGAGTTTGAGGTGCCGGAGATGCGCACGATCCTGAGGCGCGGCATGGTGTGGGCAGCTCGCGCCTGAACGATCTGCTGCCGCGTCGGAGGCAGCATGCTGTCAGGCCTGACGTGATCGCAATGGCAGCACGTTCGATCCGTTGCTGGCCTGCGGGATTAACCGACGCAGTTCCCGCTCCAGCTCTGCAGGGTGATAAGGCTTGTTCAGGATCGGGAAGCCTTCCCTGGCCGCACGCTCGACGGAATCGCTGTAGCCCGTCGCCAGCAGGATCGGAATGGCAGGCCAGCGCTCCCGGACAATCCGGGCCAAATCCAGGCCGTCCATTCCTCCGGGCATGACGAGATCGGAGAAAATGACATCAAACTGCGCGTCCCGCTCCAGGAATCGAAGCGCATCATGAGCGGACGCGCAATGCTCCACCTGATGCCCCAGTTCGCGCAGCAACGCGATAGCGGATTCAGCAACCTGTAAGTTATCCTCGACCACCAGGATACGTGAAGCCTGAAGTGAGGTCAGAGGAACGGCCTCTTCCAGGACGCCCTCGCTCCGATCCTTGTACGTTCGCCTGAGAAGGAGGGTCACGGCCGTTCCTCGGCCGACCTCGCTCTTGATGTCGACAGATCCTCCCGACTGCTGAACGAAGCCGTAGACCTGAGCCAAACCCAGCCCTGTGCCCCGTCCAACAGGCTTTGTCGTGAAGAACGGCTCAAAGACTTTCTGAAGGACCTCAGGCGCGATGCCAGTTCCTGTATCGCTTACTTCGATGGACACGAACTCGGCCAGCCCGTCATTGTGGGAGATGGTGTTCCGGACGCAGACCGTGAACCTGCCACCTTTCGGCATCGCGTCACGCGCATTGGCCGCAAGATTGATGAGAACGGCCTGCAGCTGCGCCGGGTCAACCTCGACAGGCCACAAGTCCTCAGCGAAATCGATCTCAAGCGTGATGTCTCCCCGCAGGGATTGCGCCAGCATATCTCCCATTCCCCCGATCAAGTCTTTCAGGTCAACGATCTCAGGTTTCAGGGGTTGGCGTCGTGAGAAAGCGAGAAGCTGCGAGGTCAGCTTACGCCCGTGCTCGACGGCATTGATGGCATTATCGATCAGACGTGGAGCACGATCAGGCTTTGCGCGCCTCAACATATCGAGATTACCCATCACGACTGTCAGCAGGTTGTTGAAGTCGTGCGCAATGCCTCCGGTGAGCTGTCCGACCGCTTCAAGGCGCTGCGCCTGGCGCAGTTGCTCTTCCATTCGGCGCTGTTCAGTGAGATCAATGGAGGTCACAAAGATTTTTGTGACCTGACCCTGCTCGTCAAGCAGCGGAACGAGAACGGTCCGGCGGGTGACTTCGCCGATCGGCACCTTTCCTGTCACTTCGAAATCCATGATCGACTTCGTCACGACACAGGTACGGTAGTGTTTGGAAACGTGATTTGCAGTCTCGGGCGCGAATATCTCCTGGGGCATTCTGCCGACGAAGCCATCACGGGCGAAACCTAAGGATTTCAGCAGCGCGCTGTTGGCATCCTCATAGACGAAGCGATCGTTCGGGTAGACGCCGATGACTGCGAGATTGAAAGGAGAATGCTCGAAAAGGGTGCTGTACTTATCCCGGCTCTGACGAAGTTCGGTCTCAGTCTCCTTCTCGTGCGTGATATCGCGCAGGGATCCGAGCACACGTACAACCGGTTCATCGCCTTCACGGATAGGAACGAGAGTCGTCATCCATACGCCCTGGCGTGCAGGGAAGGCGTGATTCTGCTCGTAGACCATCAAGTGTCCGGACGTCAGGCAATCACGGACACGCGCCTCTAGAACCGGCCATTGATCGGGAGGCAGGATGTCTCTCAATTGCCGTCCGACGATGTCGGCGGAGGGCTTGCCGATCAGGTGCTCCACCACAGGATTGCATGCTTCGGCCACGATGCCCCCGTGGGATGACAGCTTGAAGACGAAGATGCCATCCGCGCTGAACCTGAAGACGCCGGCATAGAGTGCCTCACGGTCAGCAAGAGCCACCTGGCTTTCGCGAAAGCTCGCGTTGGCCGTTTCGAGCTCCCGCGTTCGCTCCTCGACCCGCAGCGCGAGGCTCTCTTTGACCTCTCTGAGACGGTCATAAGCCTCATCGCGTTCGACCTTCTGCTGACGCAGAACCTCCCGCGTGCTTTCGAGCGCATGACGCAGCACCGAAGTTTCTCTGAATTCTACGCCGGTGGAACGGAGAGGCTCCGCAAAACCACCATCCTGAAGCGCCAGCGCATCTCTTGCCAGAACCTCAACCGGGCGGGTGATGCGCCTGGTAACGTGAAATGCCAAGGCGGCTCCCAGCGCGAGAAGTACGCTGCCCGCGGCAGCGAGGGCAAAAGCAAGATCGCGGGCGCCAGCATCGAACTCCGAGTTTGGAAGGGCTACGATTGTGGACCAACCTGAAGACGGAGATCGGGCCAAGGCCAAGACCACGGCCTCTCCATCGAGGGATGTGCCTTCGAACACCCCCTGCTCCAGACCCGACTGGATACGCCGCACATTTTCCGTGCTTACAGGCTTGCCGACGAATGGCTCTGGATTGCGGGACCGTGCCACCATTGTCCCATTCCGGTCCACGATCGCACCGATCCAGGCCGGCGGCAGGCGCTGATCGGAGAAGATGCGTGCCACAACCGGTGCTGGCATAATGACAGAAACATATCGCGGCGAGCCATCATCGAGGGTGACAAGCGTATCGATGCCGACAGTCGGCTGCTTCGCGACCACCCCCGTAAAGAGATTGCTGACTCGCACCTGTCCGGGGGTGATGCCTTTCCAATGATCCTGAACCGGCAGTTCAGGCAGGGCTGCTCCGGGCGGCAAGCGGGTGTTGACCACCTGCCGCCCCAGTTCCTCGACCACGACCCAGGCGTCCGGCATACGGGTTGCCCGGCGCGCGAGCGCATCGAAGGCGGCATGATCCTTGGTCTGGAGGACGGGCGAAGCGGCCAGAGCCCATAAAAGCGCCTCTGCCTGCCCAAATTGGCGATCCAAGACCAGCGAGAGCGCGCGCCCCGTCTCGAGCAGATGCTTCTGGATTTCCTGACGGTCCCGGTAATAACCCGTGTAGAGGGCCAAGACAGCAGCGGCGAAAGTTGGGATCAGCAGGGCAAAGACGATGAGGAGCAGGCGCACTCTCAAAGACGGCAGGCGGGGCTTGCTGCCCGGCGGCTTGAGCTTCGGCGTCCAATCCTGCCTGTGAACCACGCCCGCCCCTATAACTATATTTCAATTTGTACTTAGCTTTAGGGCAATATGCCTTATGGGTCGAGCCTGCGGAATGCTCGATGTCTAACAAATATGCCGCGCCTGCCTCATGCTTCAGAGCAGAGGATATTTCAGGCGGGGAGAGAATGAAGATGGCTGGGGCGCCAGGATTCGAACCTGGGAATGGCGGTACCAAAAACCGCTGCCTTACCACTTGGCGACGCCCCAATAGGTGTGGCGTGTACATAATCGGCTCAAACGCGGCTGGCAACACCGTTTTGCACCTGGTCCAATCCGATAGAAAAGGTTCAAATCTCCCCTTGCGGCGCTCCCCCCTCGCCGCTATAAGACCGCCTCCCGGGAATTTCTCGATGTCGGAGTGTAGCGCAGTCTGGTAGCGCACCACGTTCGGGACGTGGGGGTCGCAGGTTCAAATCCTGCCACTCCGACCATTCTTCTTCCATAAATCGACAGTTGAATTCCCGCGAAGTCATCGGGCGAGCAAGGCTCGAAGACTATCTTGTGACGTTCAGGTCATGAACTGCTTTCGCAGTCCGCTCAATGCGTCGAGAAGCGCCCGTCTTCCTGATAGGTCTCGTAGTGCAGGGTCTGGGCCGGGATCGCCTCGAGTTGACGCGGTGCCCTCGGCCAATCCTGCGGGACCTCGTTGGTCTGGGGCATGTAACGGGGGCGGAAGCGCAGGTCGACGAGGCTTCGCAACTCGGGGGCTGCCAGATCCAGCACATTGGCGTCCCGCCAGCGGCGATGCAGCCTGGCCTTACCGGTCATCCGGCCCCAGAAGCCCGCCACCTCCTCCTCGACCTGCAGCACAATGCGCCCGGTCCAAGTCTTACGCAGATTAAAACGTCCTGTCAGAGCCATTTGACGCTCCTCAACTCTTTCGATCACTTCAAAATATGAGCGCCAAAGCTGCGGCTGCTTAAGCTTTCAAGCTCGACAATCCGCGGCTCGGACGCTCGGTTGAATCCATTCCTTTAGCCAATGCCTTTGCAGACCAACGGTTCCGGCCCAGACATCCATCAACCATCAATGTCGCATCTACGATGTGCGTCAGGGCACGAGCAGCCCTTTGAGAAAGTAATTAGGCGTGAGACGCAAGAATTCAGGAGATTGAAGGATGGAAATTTTGGGATACGAGTAGCAATTGATGCATTGAAAAAGATCCCACAGCAGGCGAAATGCTTCCCAATAAATCTTAGCCCCGGCGCGGTTTCGACGTGAGATCGATGGTGACGAGTTGCCCGGTCTTAGGGTCAAGGATGGTCATGAAGGCCTCCTGTTCTGTTGGCGTAGGAGAAACGCCGCAAGACCTCGGTGGATCAAAACGTCCTGATAACGTGGTAAGCAATTCGTTACTGCAAGCTGCGCTATAAAGACTGGGAACATTTCGCCCGGGCTTGTATCCGGTGGCTCCCTCCTCGGCTAATCGGCTGTGCCGATCGCCCCTCCCCACAATTCGGAGACTAACCGATGAACACAGCTCATCTCGAAACCGTTTGGGCGCCACGCCTTCTCAGCATTCTGCGCATCGTCGCAGCGCTCATCTTCATGGCCCATGGCACGCAGAAGCTCCTTGGCTTCCCTGCTTCTCCTAATCCCAGCCCGGAAATGTTCAGCCTGCCCTGGATCGCCGGAGTGCTTGAAATCGTCGGCGGTGCGCTGCTGATCCCTGGCCTCTTCGTGCGGCCTACGGCATTCCTCCTCTCCGGCCTGATGGCGTTTGCCTATTGGCTCGCCCATGCACCGCGCAGCCCCTACCCTGTCCTGAACGGTGGCGATGCTGCAATCCTCTACTGCTTCGTGTTCCTGTTCCTCGCCGTCGCCGGCGGCGGCGCGTGGAGCCTGGATCGCACTCTGCGCAGGGCCTGAGCCTTCGCTGCGGGTGAGAGGTATCGCAGCCTCTCACCTACTCAGACTTTGTGCCCATGGGTCGACGCAGGCGCTCGTCCTCTACTTCAACATGAAGCGTGTGATCGCCACCGTCCTCGTCGCTGTTGTCGAACGGAATCGGCATGAGATCCGTCATCAGACCTGTCGTCGTCGAGGCCGCAGCGCCGATGGGCGGAGCCGGCGCCTCACCCAGCAGCCTCGTCTCCGCATCCGTCTCGATCTCACCCTCGTCATCCAGAGTGCTCACCACCCTGTCCATCTGAGCTTCGTCGACCTTCACGGTCACCAGCGCACCACCACGGCGCACGCCATCCGCATAGGTGCGCGCCTCGTCGTCGGTCAGGCCGGCATCGGCCAAGGCGCCCGTGAGACCACCGACAGCCGCACCGGCACCGGCGCCGACCAGGGTCGAGACAATCCATCCGGCAGCAATCACAGGCCCAAAACCCGGAATAGCGACCGTGCCAAGCCCGGCCAGAAGGCCCGCGCCGGCTCCTGCAACCGTTCCGGCCGCCGCCGTGGCGCCGGCAAAGTGATGCGATGATCCATCAGGCTCGAACGACCTTGACGCATGATGCGTGTAGGCATCGTTGAAGTTGTTGGACACGAGGCTGATCTCGAAATCCGGCATCCGGGCTGCCTCGAGCCGCTGCACCGCCCGTGCGGCCTCCTCATAGGTGTCGAAGAAGGCGGTAATCCTGCGCTCGGCCATGGGAGCCCTCCGGTCATTGGCTTGTACGAGGCTAATGAGCGGCTGGTTAAGCGGTTCCCTGCGCTGCGATGACACCTTCCAGCCGGCTCAACTCCCTGATAAGTTCAGGCAAAAGGTGCCCGAAAAGGGTGTTTTGGGGGCTTCCCGTCATGAGACATATCCACCTCGACGATGGCTTGCGGCTGCGCTTTCCCGGCCGCAGCGAAGATTTCGACCAAGGCGTCGAGATCGGCATGCTGGCCGTTCTGATGGACCAGGATACTCCTGAGTTCTCGCGCTGGATCGCCCGTTCCAACCTCAGCCAGGTTCAGGCCATCGCCAAGCAGATGGGCTACCGCATCGAGGAAGGCAGCGGCGACGCGGAATGGGTGGACGTCACCTTCCTCCATGGCAGCGTCAAGGCTCGGCCGAAGCTCAAGCTGGTGCACTCGGCCGGCTGAACGCCGCCGAGGATAACCACTCTTCCATCCTGAAAAGGAAGAAGCCGCCCGAAGGCGGCTTCAGAAGGCTTTCGTTTAAGGCTTATCAGGCCTTGCCGCCGCGACGGGTCACGGACCAGGCGGCCTGCATGAGGGCCACGGCCAGGGCGGTCTTGACGATGGTGGCGGCTACGAACGGGGCGGCGCCGACCGTCCAGGCCTTCGCGAAGGGCATCACCACGGACAGCTGAGCCAGACCGAAGGCGAAGATCACCGCATGGCCGGTGCTCATCATCACGATGACGCGCAGGAGCGAACGGTCCCAGCCACGCTCGGCCATGAAGCCCATCACGAGAGCCGCTGCCACGAAGCCGAACAGGAAGCCGCCGGTCGGACCCATGAGGTAACCGATGCCGGCCGTCGGGCCGGCGAAGACGGGCATGCCCATCGCACCTTCAGCGAGATAGAGGGCTACGGTCGCACCACCGAGGCGCCAGCCATAGGACGCGCCGATCATCAGCACGACCAGGGTCTGCAGCGTCATCGGAACGAAGGGCAGCGGCACCTGGACTTTGGCCGAGATGGTGAGAAGCGCCGTGCCGACGACCATCAGCACGATGGCGCGGAGCGCAGCGAAGCGGGCATCGTCCCGGGACGGCCAGAGGAGGCCGACGAGGGTCGAGGGAGAAGACAGCGAAGGGGCGCTGGTCGTCATACAGGCAATCTCCAGATCATCCGCCATGCGCGCGGCGGCTCATGAAGCCTTATAGGAGGGTCCGCCTCTTGCCTCAAGCCGCCGTCTTGAGCATTCGACCGGACTGTGAACACCCTTTAGTCCAAGGCAGAATGTTTTGACCGAAGTGGCAAGGACCTCCAATGGCAGACGACCTCACCTTTGACACCCGCCCCCCGGCTCATGCCGAGGAATGTGTGCGCGTGAGCCCGCTCGTCCGCCGAATCGTCGCCGGCAATCCGGGGCCGATCACGTTCACGGGCACCTGCAGCTACATCGTCGGCACCGGGAATGTCGCCATCATCGATCCAGGCCCGGATATGCCAGGACACGTGGAGGCGCTCCTATACGCCGTGCGGGACGAGACGGTGACCCACATCCTCGTCACCCATACGCATAAAGATCATTCGCCGGCGGCGGCGGCCATCAAGGCCGCCACGGGGGCCATCATCGTCGGCTGCGCTCCCCATCGCAGTGCCCGCCCCCTGTTCACCGGCGAGGTCAACACGCTGGAGGCGAGCTCCGACAAGGATTACGTGCCTGATCGGGAACTGTTTGAGGGCGATGCCGTCGAGGGACCCGGCTGGACCCTGGAGGCTCTCGCCACGCCGGGTCACATGGCCAACCACCTCGCCTTCGCGCTGCCTGAGGAGAAGGCTCTGTTCTCTGGCGATCATGTCATGGCGTGGTCCACCACCGTGGTGGCCCCACCCGACGGCTCCATGAGCGAGTTCATGGCCTCCCTCGACAAGCTCAGGGGCCGCGAGGAAACCCTCTACTGGCCGGGCCATGGCGGTCCGGTGCAGGAGCCTCAGCGCTTCGTGCGCGCCCTCAGCCATCATCGCCGCCAGCGCGAGGCCTCGATCCTCAACCGGCTGAGGGCTGGCGACCGGACGATCCCCGAGATTGTGGCGGCCATCTATCAGGGCCTGAACCCAGCCTTGCTCGGCGCTGCAGGGCTATCGGTCTTTGCTCATCTGGAGGATCTGGTCGCGAAGGGGCAGGCTGCCGTCGATGGCCTTCCAGCCCTCGACAGCGAGTATCGTCCCGTCTGACGGGTCTATCAGCGCACCGCGATTGCGAGGTTAGAGGCCTCTTCGAGGAAATCGCGGATATGATCCGCATTGGCGCCTAGGTCATGACTGCCGAAGCGAGAGGCCGAACGGATATCGATACGCGTGCCGTCGACACGCGGGCGGACTCGGATCGTGATGTCGTAGGGCACCCTGAAAATCAGCGACCGGTCGACCGCTTCCAAGCGTCCAAGACCGACGCGTCCGCCCGGGGGCACGGCCTCGATCACGCGCCATCCGAGATTGTCAGCTGCCTTGCGCACGATGGCAAAAGCCTCGCCAGGGCCGATGTCGAGGGTGAGCGGCGCAATCTGAACATAGGCAGCCCGCTGCATCTCTCGCGCCTCCGGCGTCACGTCGGGGGGAACGCGCCCCTCGCGTGCCTCGAGGGCAGCGCGGGAGCGGGAGAAGCCCGGCGGGTCATCCGTGTCGGTGGTCACATCGGTGATCGCCGGCAGGGTGATGGCTTTGAGCGCCATGAAGCCCGGATAGGCGAGAATCAGCATCGCGACGATCAACCCCTTGATCGCGCTTCCCACCCCGCGCCGCCCTTCCTGCCAGATGCGGACGAACCCGGCCAGGGCACACAGAATCGCCACGAGAGCGATGGCGATGCCCGCTCCCAGGGCAATGAAGCCCGACTGATAGTCGATCCGGCCGAAGCGGATCAGCAGCACGACCAGGATGGTCACGGCAAGCGCGAACCATGCCAGCGTGGGCGACCACTTCGCCGGCCGCGAATAAGGCTCTTCGATGATGAGGCGACGCATCAGGTGGTCTTACAAATCTCTTTGAGCGAGCGCCACTGCTCATCTGAGAGCAGAGGCGCGCCGGGGCGGGACGGCACCTGTTTTTCCAAAGCTTTCAGCCGTTGATCGGTGACCGGGTGGGTGGAGAGAAAAGCCGGGATCTTGAAATCGTTCCCGTCATCGTCCTCCCCAAGCTTATCCTCGATCCGCTTGAGCAGCAGGGCCATGGGATGAGCAGGCCGTCCTAGGGCAGTCATCGAGCGACCAGCGAAATCGTCGGCCGCCATCTCAGCGTCTCGCGAATAAGCGCTGTCCACGAGATAACGGCTCACGACGACGATGGCGCCGCCTCCGGTGACGTCGCCGAGCAGCAGGCCGAGGAGATAGGACGTGCCGCCCGCCTGGATCAACTTGCGCAATCCATCCCTGTGCGCGGCATGGCCGATCTCATGCGCCAGCACGCCGGCGATCTCGTCGGCCGATTCCGCCTCATCGAGAAGCGCCTTGAAGAGATAGATCCGCCCTCCCGGCAGGGCGATGGCGTTCGGCACCTTCGATTCCAGCACCGCCACGTCGATATCAGCCGGGAGATCCTGCGCTCCGCGCAGTTGTGCGACGAGGGTTTCGAGCGCCGCGAGGCCGCGCGGATCCTTGCAGATCTTGCCGCTGAAGATCGTGCGGATCTGGTTGTCGACCGCCGTGCCGAGACGGCGCTCGTACGACGCCGGAATAAGCGGCGTCAGCCTCTCCGCCAGAATGGGGAGCAGGAAGAAGACGCAGAGCAGGATCGAGAGCGCCGCCGCCGCAGACCAGAACAGGATCCGGCCCGTCTTCTCCCGATGAACGGCGTCATCGAGATGCAGGCAAAGCAGCCTGATCGCCGACTGCGTTTCCGCATCTGCGATGTCGAGACGGGCAAGGGAGTGCGCCTCTTCGCGCGTCAACCGCAGAATGCCGTCAGGAGCATCGCGTCTCCTGATGTCGGCGGCAGGCCAGGAGGCGATCCAATCAGGCCCTTCATGAAGATCGAGAGAGGATGGGGTGATCTTGACCGAAACCGTTCTGCGACGGGCGCTCTCGCCGTCATAGAACACCGCATCCGCCATCGCTTACCTCATATGCCGACGTTGAAATCGAGCGCGTCGGCCAATCCCTCTCCGAGAACGCCCGCCGGCTGCCCGGCGGCCACCGCGGCATCGATCGCCCGCAGGTTGGTCACCGTCGTGGAGGTCACGATCGCAGCCCATAAGCCCCGTCCGAGGAAGTAGCGCTGAAGAACGCCGAGACCGAGAAGAACGATCAGATAGGCGACGACAACCAGAAGACCAGCACTCAACGATGACAACGACAAACCATCGGCCTCTGCCATGGCTGCCGTGAAGAAGGACGAGAAGAGATAAGCGGCCACGCCAGCAATGATGCCGAATGCAATCAGGAATCCGAAGGACGAGAAGAGCAGCTTGAAGATCAGTCCGTAATACGTCCCGGCTCGGAAGTTGCTCGCTGCGGTGACGTCGCTGAAGCGCAGACCGTCGATATGCCAGCGGGTGAAAATCGCCATCGCCAGTGGCACAAGCGCCACGATGAGCAGACCAACGAGGCCCGCGAGACCCTGCAAGGCGGGCTTACCGCTCCCCGTAGCAATGTCGGAAGCGACGAAGAGGAAAAAGGTGAAGGTCAGAAGAACGAGCCCCGACGCCCAAACCCACCATCCGCGCTTGAACAGGGACCAGCCGGTTCCGACGAAATCGCCTTGGATGCTGCCGAAATAGGTATGTCGCATCCGGTAGCGCTCGAGGGAGGCCATGGCCCATGGCAGTGCAAGGCCAAGCGTCAGAAGAGTGGCGAGATCCCACAGAATGGCCCGGACGGCATAGGCCCAGCCCGAGCCCTTCATCCAGAAGCGAACACCCCGGAAGATGGTTCGGCTCGCGCGGTACTTGCGGGCCCGGTAGCTGCCGAAATGAGCCAGCACATACATGACGATCACGAGCGGCACGCTGGCGAAGGCGTACTGCTCCTCAGCCATGATACCGATAATGAAATACGCGATGTAGAGGGGAACGAGAACGGCGAGCGCAATGAGGAAGCCGATCAGCAGTTCCTTCGCGGTCCCGGTATATTCGAAAGCCTCCCCGTCGATCTGCGTGTTCGCCCAGAGGTGCCGCCGCAGCTTCGTGATCAGCCAGAAGCGATAGAAGCCGAAGGTCGGGATCTGAAAGAGGCTTCCGGTGATCAGAAGCCTGAGGAAGTCCCCGCCCCTGCCTGAGAAGGACATGGACGCATTGTGTGCTGTGGGCTGGGCCAGAGGCAGATCGGTGGACAGAGAAGCGGTCATGGATCAAGGCTCGGTGATGGTCCCTCAAGCTGTACCACAAATATGGAACATTAGAACATGCGACTTGATTGAACCTCTCCCTTTGCTCCACCGGAAAGGTGCGGGAGAAGTGCCGACCCGGCAGGCTGCGAGGGTGACGGCGGGAATGGTTTCACTGTAAACTATCCGCCCTGTATCTGGAGTATGAACCCTTGACGTCCTCCTCCTCGGCCTCTGCCGAGATCAACGCTGCCGATCCTCTGCGGATCTGGTTCCGGATCATCCGCCTGAACCGGCGCGCAACCAATGCAGTCGCGGCGGAACTGAAGGCCCTTGGCCTGTCGATCCCCCAGTTCGACCTGTTGTCTACTCTCACGGAGCGCGAGGGCTTAAGCCAGCAGGAGCTGGCGGAACGGCTTTATGTCACCAAGGGCAACGTGTCGGGCCTGCTCGACCGCATGGTCGAGGCCGGTCTCGTGGAACGGCGCGCAATCCCAGGCGACCGGCGCTCCAACGCTCTCCATCTCACTCCCAAAGGGCGTGACCTCGCCAACCAGGGGATCGCGGCCCAGCGCTCCTATGTGATGCGGACCCTCGGAACACTCCCGACGCAGGATCTCGTCGAGCTGGAGCGGGTTGTTCTGGCCTGGCGCGATCGGGCGCGCGCCGACGAGGAGGCTTCACCCGCCAAACAACGCTAGGAGCACCGATGTTCGATGCGGTGGCATTCGCGGGCGGCGGCAACCGCTGCTACTGGCAGGGAGGCTTCTGGGAGGCCGCAGCGCCGCTGCTCGGATTGAAGCCGGAGATCGTGGTCGGCGTGAGCGCAGGCGCCTGGTCGGCCTGCTACAGCCTCCTCGGTCTCGGCCGGAAGGTAAACGAGATGGTGGCTGAAGGCTGCAGCATCGGGCGCCGCAATTTCGAATGGCGCGCCTGGCGCAGCGAGGGCTCGCCCTGGCCTGTCTCGCTCATGTACCGCAGCCTGATCGAGAGCATCATCGACGAGACGGCCTTGGAGCACCTGAAGCAAGGTCCCGATGTCCTCATCGGTCTCGCCCGCAAGCCCCGCCGCCTGCCTCTGTCGCTTGCCGTTCCGCTGGGCATCGCCACGTACCAGATCGAGAAGACATGGCGCGCACCGGTCCACCCGAGAGGCGGCCGTGCGCTTGGCTTTCGCCCGGAATTCGTCCGCGTGCAGGATCTTGCGTCACCAGAAGAGCTCTCGGCGGTCCTGATGGCGAGCGCCAGCGTGCCGCCCTTCATGCCGGTCGGCCGCATCGGCGGCATGGCGGCCCTCGATGGCGGCCTCGTCGACAACGTGCCGACGGAGCCCCTGCTCCCCGTCGAGGAGCAGGGCGGCAGGACCCTGGTGATTCTCTCCCGGCTCTACCGTGCCGTTCCTCCGGTGAAGGGCCGCACCTACACCCAGCCCTCCCAGCCGGTCCCAATTGGACAATTCGACATCACCAACCCGGCCGGGATCCGCAAGGCTTACGAGATGGGTCTAAGGGATGGCGAGAGCTTTGCAAAAGGTGTGGCTGCGCACAGCTTCTGAGGAAGCGCCTCTGTAGAACACGCTCAGGTGACGCAACGACAAGACGACAGGTATTCATGCCTTAAGTCGGCGGGAAGACTGCGCCGTTAAGTGTTGGTTCACCCTGCTTGCTTCATCTGCAGCCAAGCCAACACATGATCACCGGTCTGCCCCAAAGCGGTCACAGCCCTGGAGATCATAGAAGCAGGTTGCAGAGACAGCCTGTATTTTCCAGAGAGGATCCATGACCCAGCCCGCTCCAAGCCGAGACATCCGTTCAGGCCAACAGAATGCCGCCCAGTCCATCCCGGCCTTCAAGGACGTCGCCCTGCCGGCTCTCGCCGCGGCCGTTCAGGCCGCCAAGCTGCAGCAGAAGCGCCCGAAGGTCTCCGAGCTTCCCGCCTTCCTGCGCAAGGAAGCCATGCTGGGCCAGTAGCCCAAAACATAAAGAGCGCCCCTTCGGGCGCTCTTTTGTTGCCGGCTTCAATCTGCCGTTCGGCTTTAACGGACGATGACCTTCGTGTTCACCGGCACGCGATTGTAGAGGTCAACCACGTCGATGTTGCGCATCCGGATGCAGCCCGAGGAGACGGCAAAGCCGATCTTCTCCGGCTCGTTGGTGCCGTGAATGCGGTAGAGGGTGTCCTTGTTGCCCTCGTAGAGGTAGAGCGCCCGTGCGCCGAGCGGGTTGCTCGGACCGCCCTTGATGTATTGCACATGCGGCCAGCGCGCCTTCATCTCGGCCGGCGGATTCCAATCCGGCCACTCGGCCTTGCGGGCGATGGTGGAGGTGCCGGTCCAGCCATAGGCTTCGTCGCCGACCGCCACGCCGTAGCGGATCGCCTTCCTGTTGGGCTGCACGAGATAGAGCTGGCGCTCCTTCGTATCGACCACGATGGTCCCCGGCGCCTCACCGGTCGGATCGTCGATGAGGTAGCGGCCGAAGCGCGGATCCTCTTCGGCCTTCGGGATCTGTGCCATCCATTCGGCATCGCGCGACGAAACCTGAGGGTCGGGAATGCCCTTGTAGTTACAGCCGGCCAGGGCCGTCATCATTGCCAAAAGAAGGGGCAGACGAAAAAGACGCATCGTGCAAAGCTCTGAAGACTCAGCGGAACTGAGGCGAAGGATGGTTTCGGGCGGGTTTATAGACCGGAAGGTCGTCAAGTCGAATCGGAACACACCATGGCACGGCTCCGCTCCGAAAGGTGTTGCATCGCAACAACATAAACAGACCCATGTGACGCTGCGAAATTTGGCAGCGGCCCTTATCTAAGAAAATCAATGTCCACGCTCTACATTGCCCATCCGGCCTGCCTCGATCATCAGACACCCTTCGGCCATCCCGAGCGCCCCGATCGCATCCGAGCCATTGAGCGCGCCCTCGAGAAGGAGCGCTTCACATCGCTCGTTCGCGAGCAGGCGCCGATGGCCGAGATGGAAAGCCTCGCCCTCGCCCATCCGGAAGACCACATCCTCCGCCTCCGCGACATCAGCCCTCGGGAGGGGCTCGTCCAGATCGACGACGATACGGTCATGTCGCCCGGCACCTACGAGGCGGCCCTGCGGGGTGCCGGCGGTGCGGTGCTGGCCGTCGATGAGGTGATGGCCGGCAAGGTGAGAAACGCCTTCGTGGCCATGCGCCCGCCGGGGCATCATGCCGAGCGCGTCAGGGCCATGGGCTTCTGCTTCTTCAACAACGCGGCGATTGCCGCCCGCCATGCGCAGAGACGCCATGGCGCCGAGCGCGTGGCGATCTTCGACTGGGACGTGCACCATGGCAACGGCACCCAGGACATCTTCTGGTCGGACGAGACCGTGCTCTATTGCTCGACCCACGAGGCGCCGCTCTATCCCGGCACCGGGGCACTGTCCGAGAGGGGCGAACACGGCACCATCGTCAATGCGCCCTTAAGCGCCGGCGAAGGCAGCGAAGCCTTCCGCGAGGCGGTAGAAACCGTCATTGCGCCGCGCATCGACAGCTTCGCGCCCGATCTCATCATCATCTCGGCGGGATTCGATGCCCATTGGCGCGATCCGCTCGCCAGCCTGAACCTTACGGAATCGGACTTCGCCTGGGCGACGCAGAAGCTGATGGATCTCGCCGACCGCCATTGCGGCCAACGGATCGTGTCCGTTCTCGAAGGCGGCTACGACTTAGAGGGCCTCGCGAAGTCGACGGCGTTCCACCTTGATGCGTTGATGGGCCGTGAGGTGGGCGCATAGAGGGCATCCGGAGAACCATCCACGTCATGGCCGGGCTTGTCCCGGCCATCCCGATTCTGTGAAGCTCCATGCTTCAATCAATCGAGATCACCGGCACAAGGCCGGTGATGACGAGGAGGTTGAGACGCAGGCCTCAACCCTCAATCGGCTCCTGCCCCAGAAGCTCAATGCCGAAGCCGCTGAGACCCACATAGGAGCGGCTCGAGGTGGCAAGGTTGCGGATGGACTCGACGCCGAGATCCTTCAGGATTTGCGCGCCAAGACCGATCTCGCGCCACTGGCTTGAGCGCATCGCCTCAGATTCCGTCTCCTCGGTTTCCGCAAAAGATGTGATCGGAACGCCCGCCGTGCCGTCGCGCAGGTAGACGAGGACGCCCCTGCCCTCCTTGACGAAACGCTGCAGCGAGGCGTTCACCGCCTTGCCGCCCTCGAACACGTCGGTGAGCGCATTGGCGCGGTGCAGGCGCACGGGAATGTTCGTACCGTCGCCGATGCGGCCATGCACGAGAGCGATGTGCTGCACGCTGTCGAAGGGCGTCGAATAGGCATAGCCCGTGAACGAGCCCCACTGGGTCTCCACCGGGAAGGTGGCGATGCGCTCGACGAGCTTTTCCCGCGCCTGGCGATAGGCGATGAGGTCTGCCACCGAGATGCGCTTGAGGTTGTGGGTCTCGGCGAAGGCGTCGATCTGCCGGCCCTTCATCACGGTGCCGTCGTCGTTGGCCAGTTCGCAGATCACGCCCACCGGCGGCAGGTCCGCAAGCTTGCACAGATCGACAGCGGCTTCCGTGTGCCCCGAGCGCATGAGCACGCCGCCATCCTTGGCGATCAGCGGGAAGACATGGCCGGGCCGCACGAAATCGGTCGCGCCCATGTTGTTGTTGGCGAGCGCCCGCACCGTGTTCGAGCGCTGCTCGGCGGAGATGCCGGTGGTCAGGCCGTGCTTCACGTCGACGGTGACCGTAAATGCGGTGCCGAGCGGCGCATCGTTCGAGGCGACCATCGGGTCGAGCCGCAGGCGGCGAGCCTCCGCGGCGGTGAGCGGCGCGCAGACGATGCCGCAGGTGTTGCGGATGATGAAGGCCATCTTCTCCGGCGTGCAGAGGGAGGCGGCGACGATGAGGTCGCCTTCGTTCTCGCGGTCGTCGTCATCCGTGACGATGACGATTTCACCGCGAGCGAAAGCCTCGATGGCGTCGGTGACGGAATTGGGCATCAGGGCCTCCTTGGCGGCCGGGGGCAGGAAGTCGTTGGGCGTGACGGCGCCACGGGTTTCACGGGCGATCAGATCCGCCGTGTCCCGCGAGAGCCAAGCCTGTTCGGAGTTGCACATCTGGGTGATGGCGCCGGGCGTAACGCCGATCCGCCGCGCGAATTCCACGCGCGACACGCCATGACGGGTGAGCCACTCAGCCAGTTTCATGCCGGTGGTTTAGCCGAAGGTGCGATTTTAGTAAAACTAAAATCTGCATGCCTGCCCTTGCAGAATTGCCTGGCCCAAGGTGTGGACCCACTACCCCGACGTCATTACCGGCCTTGTGCCGGTGATCCCGATTAACTCAGGCCGCGCCTTTCAGCATCGAGATGACCGGGACAGGCCCGGTCATGACGTTCAGGTTGTGCTTCTCGCCGTCAGGGCCTCAGCTCCCAAACGGCCAAGCCGCGTTCTGCCCCACCTGCCCCCGGTGGCGGAGGACGTGGTCGGCGAGGACGCAGGCGACCATGGCCTCGCCCACCGGCACGGCCCGGATGCCGACGCAGGGGTCGTGGCGACCCTTGGTCATCACCTCGGCCTCGGCCCCGGAGCGGGTCACGCTCGCGCGGGGCGTAAGGATCGAGGAGGTGGGCTTCACGGCGAAGCGGCAGACCACCGGCTGGCCGGTGGAGATGCCTCCGAGCACACCGCCGGCGTGGTTCGACAGGAAGGTCGGCGCGCCGCCGTTGCCGGGGCGCATCTCGTCGGCATTCTCCTCGCCGCGCAGGCTTGCTGCGGCGAAGCCGTCGCCGATCTCCACGCCCTTGACGGCATTGATCGACATGAGCGCGGAGGCGAGGTCGGAATCGACCTTGCCGTAGATCGGAGCACCGAGGCCCGGCGGCACGCCTTCGGCCACAATCTCGAGGACGGCCCCGATGGAGGAGCCAGACTTGCGCAGGCCGTCGAGATATTCCTCGTAGAATTGAGCGGCCTTCGCGTCGGGGCAGAAGAACGGGTTGCGGGCAACCTCGTCCCAATCCCAGTTGCCGCGGTCGATGGCATGCGGGCCCATCTGCACGAGGGCGCCCCGGATGGTGACACCGGCGAGCACCTTGCGGGCGACAGCGCCAGCAGCCACGCGGGCCGCCGTCTCGCGGGCCGAGGAGCGGCCGCCGCCGCGGTAGTCGCGGATGCCGTACTTCACGTCATAGGTGAAATCGGCATGGCCTGGACGGTAGGAGTTCTTGATCTCGGAGTAATCCTTGGAGCGCTGGTCCACATTCTCGATCATGAGCGCGATCGGTGTGCCGGTGGTCACCTGCTTTCCCGTGCGCTCGTCCGTGAAGACACCCGAGAGGATTTTGACCTGATCGGGCTCCTGGCGCTGTGTGGTGAAGCGCGACTGCCCCGGCCGGCGCCGGTCGAGCTCCGCCTGGATCTCGGCGGCCTCCAGCGGGATCATGGGCGGGCAGCCATCGACCACGCAGCCAAGGGCCGGCCCATGACTTTCGCCGAAGGTGGTGACGCGGAACAGGTGACCGAAGGTGTTGTGGGACATGGCGCTTCTTCAGGGTTCAAGGCGTCTTAAAACCAAAGCGCCCCGGTGTCACGCTTGGGCTATGGAATGGACAGATGTCAAACATCCAGCGCCTTGGGGCCCGCAGCGGGTGCTGCGAGCCTGAAGGTTGATCGAGGGTGGCGCGTCGGGCAGCCGGCTCGATGGGTGATGGGGAAGGTGAGAGCCGGGCTGCTCATCACGCACGGTTCTTTTCAGGTGGACCTGGTCAGAGCCAGGATCGACCTCCCGCGACCACAGGCTTGCGAAACCTGCGGCGGGACCGCTCCTCGCCCCGTTCTTGCGACGCCTCGCGAGCGCGCCCCTCGTCGGGCGGGGATGTCTGTAGCTATAGCCGAGCTTAGGAGGATTGTCAAGAACAAAGTGAGAACATTGCTCCTGCCAACCCACTGTCATTCCGGGGCGAGCGCAGCGAGAGCCCGGAATCCATAAACACGACATGTCAGGAAGGGGCGAACAGCGTTTCGCCTCTTTCTGCACTGTTAGCGGTTATCGATTCCGGGTTCGCCTTTGGCGCCCCGGAATGACAGTGAGGGTGTCATTCCCGGCCCTCCACGTCTTCGGACCCGCTGCAGAGACGTGGATCCCCGGACCAAGTCCGGGGATGACGAGGCGGGTGATCATGGACGACCGTCCGTGAATTGAACGAGGTCCCATAGATTGCCGTAGAGATCCTTGAACACGGCAACGATGCCGTAATCAGCCTGCTTGGGTTCCCGGACGAATACGATGCCTGCTTCGGCAATGGCGGCGTGGTCCCGCCAGAAGTCATCGGTTCGCAGGAACAGGAAGACACGGCCTCCGGCTTGGTTGCCGATGAATTCCTCCTGATGAGCATCGGACGCGCGTGCCAGGAGCAGCGATGCGCCATCATTGCCTCGTGGCCTGACGATAACCCAGCGCTTGTCCTGCTCCGGCTGGTATGTGTCCTCGACCAATTCGAACTGGAGCTTGTTCACATAGAAATCGATCGCCTCATCGTAATCCCGGACCACGAGGGCGATGTGAGCAATCCTCTGGTTCACGGCCATCCCCTGCGTGGTTGGAGGAAGCCGTCATCTCCACATCGACAGGACAGCTCCCTTGTCGTTGAGGATCTGACCTTATTCCACGCGGATTCGATAGGTGTTGGTCATCAGGGTCTCAGGACCAGCCTCATTCCAGCTCCAGGGAATGTCGAGAGCGACCTCGTCGGTCCCTTTGAAGCCCTTCTTCGGCGTATAAACGTAGGCGAGGCCGCGAACCTTCGTGCCGGGGCAACGCGTGTCCTTCCCGAGCGCCTGCTCATATGGGCGGATCTGAAGGGTGCCGTTGGCCGGCTGCTGCCGGATCTTCACATTGGGAATATTCGACGGGTAGCAGGTCTCCACCTCGTAGCCGAGGAACCCGCCAATGGCCGAAACCGTGTTGGCCTTGACCGTCCGCTCAACGGTTTCGGCAGACGCGGAACTCATGAGCAGGGCCAAGCCGGCCGCAAAGGCCATGAGGCGAGACATGACAACCCCTATGTTGAAACTTGATAACATAGAAGAGCATATTCTTGAGGAAGGCTCAACAGCAGGGGAAGTGACACAGCCTGGAGCTTGTCCGCCCGTCATGGCCGGGCTTGTCCCGGCCATCCCGATGCTGTGAAGCGCCGCCGCCTTCCAAAGTCGAGATCACCGGCACAAGGCCGGTGAGGACGTGAGCGGATGTTATTCCCGGCCGGAGCGTCAGCGGAGGGGAAGGGAATCCACTCACATACGTAGCGCTATGGATCCCCTTCTCGATCCTGCGGACCGCCGGGGATGACGCCTCACTGACTATCGCCGACACAAGCAGGAGGTGATGGTTGGGAGCGTGGGCGCGCTCAGTGATAAGGATAGCAACGGCTTCGCTCGAGGCTGAGGCCAAAATGCTCGCCCAGCTTCCTGATGGCCTCCGCATGATCGATATAGGGGTCGCTGTTCTCAGGACCGACGATGATGATCCTGAAGGCCGGTTCATGACGCCCGCCCGGCGGCAGCATGGCCGTGACGAGCGCCTGTCCCTCCGCATCGCGCAGGGTCAGGAACAGCGGCATGGCGCGCTGCACGTGAGCCTTGAGGCCGATATTCTTCTCGACGAAGGAACTCGACGTCGGCCGGTAGCTCCGCTCGGCTGACTCCCAGGCCTGATGGAAGTGCTTCTCGACGGCATGATGCATGGCATCGGATTCGAGCGCAGCCTCCCCTTCGGTTTCAATCAGAAACCAGGTCGTCGATCCCGGGGCGTCGCAGATGTATTGCATATCCTTCAACGCGGGAGTGCGGTGAAGGTTGTGCGTTCGTTCTGTCCATCTTGCAGTGCTTTTGCACTCCAAACGCCTACCCCAGCCGTTTACGGCTCATTGGGTCCACGCAGGTTCATTGCCAAACCGAGGAGTAAATTTGGATAGCCTCATGATCTATACAATGTAACATAGGATGATCTCCGAGGAGAGAGACAAGGCTGGAGATAGACAACCAAATGCGTTGCCTTCGATCATTCCTTATCGTTGGAATTCTGCTGTGCCCTTTGCAGACGCTTGCGTCTGGTATTGAGGCGAGGCGCGCGTACATTGCGCAGAACTATGAGGTTGCTTTCAGGACTGCGCGACCGGCAGCCGAAAATGGAGACGCCATCGCAATGCTGGTGCTGGGACGGCTCTATTATGCGGGGAAAAGCGTTCCACAAGATTACATGGCTGCCCTCACATGGTGGCGAGCCTCTGCCGATCTCGGAAACAGCAAGGCACAAAGCAATATCGGCCTTCTTTTTACTTATGGGTTTGGCGTCCCCAAAGACTATAAAGAAGCGGCAAGGTGGCTTGAGCTCTCTGCAAATCAGGGAGAGGCATCAGCTTATTATCACCTCAGCGGCCTTTATATCCACGGAAAGGGGTATGAGACCAACTACGGGAAGGCCCTCGAATATCTGGAGAAAGCTGAGGCTCTCTATAAGGAAGAACTGCTCAACGACCCTGAAAACTCAGAAGCTCTGAAGAAAGGCCTTAACCGCGTTGCTACGGAACTTGCCCTCCTGACTGAGCACCTGAAAAGCATAAAGGCTTTAGAGAAAATGAACAAAGCCATAAGGGACAGGCGTCAACAGGCGACGCCGCGATAAGTCGAGGCCTGAAACAGAAATACAGAATTTACTGTAGAGGCAGATGATCAAGTCTTAGTACAAGCCCTTCACACCCACCGGTGGCTGCGTCCGTCGATCACGAGCACCTTCCCCTGCCAGATGTCCATGCTGGCGGCTTGGCGGGCATTGACCCCGCAGGCGATGGCGAGGAAGGCGCGGGCGACGCCGCCATGGGCCACCACCACCGTATCGCGGGTGATGTCGTCGAGGACGGGGCGGATGCGCTCGACCAGCATGGCGTAGCTCTCGCCGCCTCCGGGCGGAGCGTAGTGCCACTTGTCCTGCTCGCGCAGCACCGCCAAAGCCGGCTCGGCCTTGCGGACTTCCTTCCAGGTCATGCCTTCCCAGATTCCGAAGGTCAACTCCACGAGGCGCTCGTCCAGCTTGTAGGATTCCGGGTGCAGCCCCAGGGTCCCCCGCAGGATCTCCATGGTCTCGCGGGTGCGGGTCATGGGGCTCGCGAGATAGGCGAGATCCTCCACATGGGGCGCAAGAGCCCGGAGCTTGCGGGCTGCCTCCTCGGCCTGAACGCGGCCGACATCGTTGAGCGGAATGTCCTTCTGCCCCTGAAGGCGGCCTTCGAGGTTCCAGTCCGTCTCGCCGTGGCGAATGAAGTAGATCGTGGGGCGGGACGGGGTCACGGTTTGAAGTCCGGTTACGCGTTACTGGGGTCAGTCTTTGTCGAGGGAGAGGTCCGGCGCTTCCGGGTTCTTCATGCCGACCACATGGTAGCCCGCATCCACATGCAGGATCTCGCCGGTCATGCCGCGGGACATGTCGGACACGAGATAGGCAGCCGTCTCGCCGACCTCTTCGATGGTGACCGTGCGGCGCAGCGGCGAATTATACTCGTTCCACTTGAGAATGTAGCGGAAGTCACCGATGCCCGAGGCAGCCAGCGTCTTGATCGGGCCCGCCGAGATGGCGTTGACGCGGATGTTCTTCGGCCCGAGATCGGCCGCGAGATAGCGCACGGAGGCCTCGAGCGCAGCCTTCGCCACGCCCATGACGTTGTAGTGCGGCATCCACTTCTCGGCGCCGTAATAGGTGAGCGTGAGCAGCGAGCCGCCCTCGTTCATCAGCTTCTCGGCCCGCTGGGCGATGGCCGTGAAGGAATAGCAGGAGATCAGCAGCGACTTGGTGAAGTTGCCCTCGGAGGTCTCCACATAGCGGCCGGTGAGCTCGTCCTTGTCGGAGAAGGCGATGCAGTGGACCACGAAGTCGATGGAGCCCCAAAGGCGCTTCACCTCGTCGAACACCGCGTCGATGGTGGCGCCGTCCGTCACGTCGCAATGGCCGACCACATGGGCATCCAGCTCCTTGGCCAGGGGCTCGACGCGTTTTTTGAGAGCATCGCCCTGATAGGTGAAGGCGAGTTCAGCCCCGTGCTGGCGGGCCGCCTGCGCAATGCCCCAGGCGATGGAACGGTTGTTCGCCACGCCCATGATCAAGCCGCGCTTGCCGGCCAGAATGCCGGGAGCCTTTGTCTCCGCCATGGTTCACCTAGATCGTCACTGGAGAGGTCAAGTAAGGAACGGCCTCTTTAGCCGACCCGGCAGCCACGGGGAAGCCCTCTTGGCATGCCTCGTGCCGATCCCGGCGGATAAGGACTAATTTCTGCGGTCGCGCCTTACTTGGCCTTCGCCGAGAGGCGTCTGCGGGCGTAGTCCATCAGGTCCTCGTCCACGATCTCGGGCAGCCTGATCTCCGTGGTCACGAGAAGGTCGCCATGGCCAGTCTTGCCCGGCAGGCCCTTGCCGCGCAGGCGGAAGGTTCGGCCGGAATTGGTCAGAGGCGGGATCTTCATCTCCACCGAGCCGGTCAGGGTGGGCACGCGCACCGACCCGCCCAGGACGGCCTCCTCGATCTCGACGGGCAGCCGCAGCCGCAGGTTGGAGCCCTCGGGGGTGAATTGTTCATGGGGCGCGAACGCAATGGTCAGCAGCGCATCGCCCGGATCGATCCCGGGGGCGCCCTGCCCTAGGCCGCGCAGGCGGATCACCTGACCGTCGGCGACACCCTTGGGAATGACCACGTCCACGTCGCGGCCGGTGGGGAGCCTGACCCGCTTCTTCGCCTCGGCGGCGACATCCTCCAGGGTGACCGTGAGCGTGGCCTCCACGTCCTCACCCTTCTGCTTAGGCTGGCTGCGGGCCTGGCGCGGGCTCTCGCCGCCGGCCCGGAAGGCGTTCTCGAAGATCTGGGAGAAGAAGTCCTCGCCCGGATCGGCCCCGAAACCGCTCCTGCTGCGCCGCCCGCCGAAGGGATTGCCGCCGCCGAAGCCGGAGAAACCCTCCGCCCCGGCCCCGCCCCGGCCGCCCCCAAAACCCTCGAAACCGGAGAAGCGCGGCTTGCCCTCGGCGTCGATCTCGCCCCGGTCGAACTGGGCGCGCTTGGTCGCATCGCCCAGGATCTCGTAGGCCGAGTTCGCCTCGGCGAACTTGTCCTTGGCCTTGGGGTCGTTCGTGTTGCTGTCCGGATGATAGGTCTTGGCGAGCTTGCGGAACGCCTTCTTAATGTCCGCTTCGCTCGCAGAGCGGGACACGCCGAGAACGTCGTAGGGGTTGCGCATGTGGAATCCTGAACCGTCGGATTGGGAGCCTGAAGGCTCAAAGGTTTGACGGTCATATGGGCAAAGTGTTGCCCCTTTGCAACGCCCGAGCCGGTGAACGTTAGACTTTGGACGTGGCCTTTACCGGCTTGATCTCTTTGAGCACCCATTCGCTGCCCGAGGGTCGGCAGGCCGTGCCCTGCAGGGCGGCCGTGGACGGGCCGCTCAGATGGGCCGAGAAGGTGCGGCAGATCTCGTCGTTCTTCACGAAGGGCGCCCCCACCGGAGTGAAAGTGCCCTTGCGGCTCGTCGCCGGATTGTCCCAGGAAACCTGGGTGCCGGGCCCCTGCGGATCGAGAGCGACCGCTAGCGCCGCCTTGGCGCGGCGCCAATCCTCCTCGTCCAGATCGGCCGAAAGGGTGATGTCGCTCTTAGGTCCGATGGCGCCTGTCGCCTTCGGGCCGTCCTCGTCCAGGGCGGAAAGTCCAAGGGACATGCCGCAGGCGCTCGTCGACAGAGCAAGCAGGCCGACAGCCAAGATTTTCATGGCTTCGCCAGCGAAGCCATCTGATCTATAACGGCGCGGATTGATCCACGTCACGCGTTGGGTCCCCCAGAACCAAAAGTCACAGAACGAGATAAGACAGTGAACGCGTTAACAAGTGGTGACTTCACGGAGTCCGAAGAGCCCTTCGCCCTCTTTCAGTCTTGGTTGAAGGAGGCGGAAGCCTCCGAGCCGAACGATCCCAACGCCATGGCGCTCGCCACCGTGGACGAGACCGATCTGCCGAACGTGCGCATGGTGCTCCTCAAGGGGTTCGACGAGAACGGCTTCGTGTTCTACACCAACACGGAATCCAACAAGGGCCGCGAGCTCCTCGGCCAGGGCAAGGCCGCCCTCGTGCTGCACTGGAAGAGCCTGCGCCGGCAGGTGCGCGCCCGCGGCCCTGTGACGCTGGTGAGCGAACAGGAGGCCGACGCCTATTTCCAGAGCCGACCCCGCGACAGCCGCATCGGCGCCTGGGCGAGCCAGCAATCGCGCCCGCTCGAGAGCCGCTTCGCCCTCGAGAAGGCCGTAGCCCTCAACACCGCCAAATATGCCGTGGGCGAGATCCCGCGCCCGCCTCACTGGACGGGCTTCCGCATCGCGCCGGTTTCCATCGAGTTCTGGCAGGACAAGCCGTTCCGGCTGCACGACCGCGTGGTGTTCAGCCGCGAGGGCGACGGCTGGCGGAAAGTGCGGCTTTATCCATGAGGCCGAGCCATCCCATGGACCGCGCTCCTGAACTGAGATAGAGGTCTGCCCCCTCTTACGAGAGAACCCCCATGTCCTCTTCGTCCAATACATCCCGCCGCATCATGCTGCTCACCGGCGCGAGCCGCGGCATCGGGCATGCGACCGTCAAGCGCTTCTCGGCGGCCGGGTGGCGGGTGATCACCTGCTCGCGGCATGGATTCCCTGAGAACTGCCCGTGGGAGATGGGGCCTGAGGACCACCTGCAGGTCGATCTGGCGGATGCACAGGACACGCGCCGCGCTATCGCCGAGGTGAAGGAGCGTCTTGCCGTCGAGGGCGGCTGCCTGCATGCGCTCGTCAACAATGCGGGCATTTCGCCCAAGGGCGAAGGCGGCGCGCGGATGGGAACCCTCGACACCCGCTACGAGGACTGGCTGCGGGTGTTCCAGGTCAATTTCTTCGCCTCGATCCTGCTGGCCCGTGGCCTCCAGGACGAACTCACCAAGGCCAAGGGCTCGGTGGTGAATGTGACCTCCATCGCGGGCTCGCGCGTCCATCCCTTCGCGGGCGCGGCCTATGCCACCTCCAAGGCGGCGCTCGCCTCGCTGACCCGAGAGATGGCGGGCGACTTCGGCCCGCTCGGCGTGCGCGTGAACGCCATCTCGCCCGGCGAGATCGACACCGCGATCCTCTCTCCCGGCACGGACAAGATCGTCGAGCAATTGCCGATGCGCCGTCTCGGCACGCCGGACGAGGTGGCCAAGGCGATCTACTTCCTCTGCACGGACGCGAGTTCCTACGTGACCGGCGCGGAGCTGCACATCAACGGCGGCCAGCACGTCTGAGGTGGTCCATGCCTCTGCGGCCTTCCCGGCACCCGGCACAGAGCCTTCTCACAGCGTTGCTGATGCTCGTTTCGTCAGCAGCAGCAGGCCAGGAGAGTCCTGAGAAGAACCCCTTCGCCGATCCGGACATGCAGCCCTCCTATCAGGCGCAATGTCATGAGGTGCGGGAACTGACCAAGGATCGCGAGACCGGCGAAACCCGCGTGGATTTCAGCGTCACGGGTCCCCTCGCCCTCGTGCATTTCGACGGCACGCTCGCCTATCTCGGCCTGTGCGGCACCGCGCCCGATCCGAAGGTGCTCTGCGTCACCTACCAGACCAACGACATGAAGGTCGGCGACGTGGTGACGGTGGCCGGCGGCTACAGCCGGCCGAACCCGGATTTCATCGTCCTCGATCCGTGCTTGGCTCAGCGGCCGGACGAGTCGGCGCAATAGGACGTCACGCCGCCTGTGCGGGCCGGGCTATTACCGCATCACGACGGAAGGCCGCGCCTCCCTCCGCTCTCCTGGACAGGGAGGGGGGATAAGTGCCCTCCTTCGACATGCGAAGCTATCAGGTCGCGTCGAGCACGGTCCATCCGCAGTTGGGCATGTCATCGCCTTTGGCACATGCCAGTGCCCCGGAGCGGCTCTCCACCCACACGTTCGTGGCTGCTGGCAGGATCGTGCACTGCTTCTCGGCGGTTTCCGATTTGACCTGTGCTATCCAGGCACTGTTGTTGTCGCGCAACTCGTTCAAGCGGTTTGCCGTGTCAGCTGTCGAGCAAAGGACGTGAAGGCTACGCAGCGTGACGCGCTCTGCTTGTGCAGCTGCAGGAGTTGCTGCAAGCGCCAAGAGGATAACAAGACTTTTCATACGCGGTACCTTTCGTGTGACTGACCCGAGGATCTTGGGGGCATCAGGCTCTCCCCAGCTGTGTCAGGTTGCTAGTTCAGGAAACGCGTATGACGGGGTTCCCGATGCATACGCCAAAAGAGGGATGGTACCGATACCCCCATTATTGACGGCCCGATTGGATGAGGTTCAGGGCTAAAGCCATCATCCGGAAAGACTGTTTTCGGGCTCAGCAAGCCGCTATGGTGTGAAGGAGGGGCATCGCTGGCAGATATGGCCTGGCATCACTATGGCGAGTATCTGATGTGAGCATATTGCAGAAAGCTCGGAGCATCTTCCGGAAGCCAGATCAGGCACTGCGGGCACCCCAATCTCTTGCTGAGATAGATAACCGGATCGGCGGCTCACGCTCTAAAAGGGCACAGATCAGGGATATTCTCCGACGCTACGAGCGCGGCGTTATCACTCAAGCTGAAGCTGTCGAAGAGCTTCTGAAGATGATGCGCTAACGTCGAGGCCCTCAACCCTCTCTTCACCCCTTCATGCCATGCTCTCGGCACGCCTTCTCTCGCGAGCCACCTAAGACGCAGCTGACATGAAGTATTTTTTCGAAAGCATTGAATCAAAAAAGCGCCTTAGGGTCGCAACCAATGCAGCGGGCGGGGCTGTTATTGGCACATTGATCGGGTTCCTGCTGCACCTTCAGCATCTCCCTGTTTCGGAGCCTGTCGAAGGTAGCCCTTACCTGAATGGGAAAGGCGAGATTGCGATATACGCATTGGCCGGAGCCGCACTCCTCCCCGCCACTCTTGCAGCTTCCAGATGGGTCGCTAAGAGGTACCTAGCGGGTTTACTGGCTACCCTAAAGGCAAGGAGCCGCAGCGCGTGAGCAACTACTCCCGCGACACCACCGCCATCTTAGCGTATCGGGCAAGCCGTGAGTGCCTGGCCGGCGACCGGCAGCAATAAGACGAAGAGTTCGGCCTACCGCCTCCGTACCAGCCAGTTGCGGATCACGGATAAGGCAGCAAGACCGAATGCCCCTGCAAATATGAACTTGGCCATTTGCGCGATGAGGTGCGGGAGTACGTCATCCCCAGAACTTGGGCTCCAAAAGGCGTGGACGTAGCCATGAACCACACCAACAATCAGGCCGAGCAAAGCGCCATTTAAGGCGAAGCTTCTGGTGCTCCACGGTGCTGAGGATTTATCGTCGATCTTCATGCCAAGAACGCTAAAGCCTTACCCTCTTAAGAGCAGGTTAACCCATAGCAGTTGCGCCGGAGAACGTCGGTGCGCCACCAGATGGTCAGAGCCCGGATTACCAAGCCTGTCCATTGAGATTTTCGGAAAATGATCCTTGCATGTGTGCAAAGACCAGCCCCGTGTAATCGTTTACACATACTGGAATGAGCCCGAACGACCAGGAATCACATCATAAGCTTCAACGGCTGGCGAGCATTGAAGCCCAACTCCATCAGCTCCGAAGAACAGCCAAGTTCGTGCTGACGGGCGTTTCCTTCTTCGGCATAGCAATACTTGGGCTGCTCCTCTTCCAGGCCATTCAGCCGTAGAGCTGCTCTACCGCGACTGTCGTTCGGCTCAACGTTCTCTTCACTCCTCCCCGCTATACCCTTCCCATGACCTATTCCTGCGGATCGAATGCTCCAGAGTGAGCACACCGCCATGAAGAGCCCTAATGTCTGAGCACCGGTTTGAAAGCCATAAGACCCGAGAGACCAAGGTACGCAGTTCAATTGCTCGTATTCCTCAGCAAACCCACGTCAGCCAACCACTCCTCAGAATGACCTTGGCTTTTGCTGCAGCGACTGTATCGCTAGTCGCCTACCTGTTTCTAGGTTGAGATACCGGGCGTTTAGTTGCCACCTACTCCGGCGACACCACAGCCATCTTCATTTCCATAAAGCGTATTGTCGGAGTAATTGAGAGCTGTCAGTTACTGTGTATACCGCTTGTACTCGTCAGCCTCATTTCGGTCAGGTCGGTTGGACTTGTCATACTTGAGGTCTGACAAACCTTCCCCCACTGTCGTTATTACCACATACGAGCCTTGGGGGCTGTGAAATACGAACTGACACTGACCCAACCCTGTGCCAGCGCAGGCATCAGTTTCCAGGTAAGTCTCACAGATCTCGTTGCGTCCCCAACACCGCCGCTGCTGCTCTTCCTTCGGGAAACGAAGAGGACTAAAGCCCTGCCTGATTAATGTTTGACGCACTTGGGTATACGGCGTTCCCTTCTTGAGAGAGGGTAGATTTTGTGCGTTTGCGGCAAAATTCGAAACTACGAAAATGGCGGCAAAGATTGCTAAAGGCTTTCCACATACGCCCCTCCCCTCGCTTAAGTGCCCCAGGGCGGTTTGCTCTGAAGATTCCAGGTTCTGCACCAAACCAGTCGCCGGCAAGATAGTAGGGCATGGTCAATGACAGTACCCATGCCGGATTATTCGAATTTGGAAACGCCGAGGAGATCATGACGGCAACGGGAAGGCGGCCACGCTGCGCCTTGCCGGCATCCATCGTGAAGTAGACCTGTCGCCCAAGGAGGCGCAAATGACCGATAGCCAAGCCACTTTTTGGCGGCTGATAGCGACCGCTCCGACTGACGGGACAACGGTCCTCCTGACCTGGGACAGTGGCCAGCTTAAGGAGACTGTCATCAAAGGCTATTATGATGGTGAATGGAAAAACATGGCAGGTGGCTCGCTCGATAAATATGGACGAGGGTTAGGGCTCGGCGGTCCTACGCATTGGTTCCCACTCCTTCATCTGCCGCATGCAGGATCGCGGCACTGATCAGCGCCGCTTCAAGCCTGCTGAGGTCCATTTTAGGGAAGTAGAGCCTGTGGAAGGCCAGACGAGAGCTCCGGAAGCGCCGTTAACATAAGTTATTAATTTTTGATATTGAGCCAGGAACAGCCGCCGTCTTGCATCGTTTTCCAGCCACGCTCGCCAGAGCGTAGGCTGGGGGAAGCACATGTTAGATGCAGGTTGCGACGATTGGCAGTGCGGTGAGCTTGTCGTGATCCCCCTCGCTTGGAGAGACTACGAGCTCTGGTCACAAATTCAGACAACCACTCAAGATCACATCGGTATCAATCTGCGGGCGATGTACGGCGAGTTGCTCCAGCAGCCTCTGTCGCCTCCTCTCCGAGACGTCGCCCGTGAAATTGAGCGGCGACTTGACCCTTCCTGAGCAGCAGAAAAAGAAAGAGCGCCCACGAGGGGCGCTCTGAAGTGCCTGATCCGTAGGGGCAACATAGGACCAGAGGGTTTTCAACGTTAACTGGGCCGTCCGGTTCCCACAGAATGACCAGATAATTCTCAAACCTTGGCCGCATTCCAGCCAAGGTTAACTTTACGTTAACGAGCACCCGTAGGGGCAACTATGGGCCGGGGGCCGCGCCTAGAATTCACAAGGATCGGGCGCGGCCTTTTCTTCGTTCAACCCCATCCTCACTCATCCATGCCATAGCGATGGCATAACCTACTCCCGCGACACCACCGCAATCTCCGAGCTCACCGGCCAGCCTGTGAACACCTGGTCTGAGGAATGGCGGATCGAGACCGAAGCCCGAGCCATCCTGAAGATGTCCAAGCAGGAGCGGGATATGTTCTTCAACGGCCGGAAGGACAAGAACGGGAAGAGCATCGACCGGGGTCGGTTGAGGTCCGTGGACCTCAGGCTGCCGAGGAGTTGAAAACCCTCGTAGAAATAAAAAAGGGCCGCAGCTGGTCTTGTGACCATGCGCGACCCTCTCAACCAATAGTGCCCCCACGGGAGCGCCACGTATATCCAGCGCCAAAGCGGGGCACAATTAGTACAAAGCCCTAGGCCACGACCGAATAATCCCACCATAGGAAAGTAACTTTAACATTTATCACTTGTATTTATTGATCTATGTTAATAAGTAATAGTTATCGGATTCATTCTTTGCCCCCTACGGGTCCGACTCCTTGAGCGTCCTTGCATGTGGCGCTCATTTTTTTGCCTGCTTCGCGGCCAAGCTCCATCTCAACCTGATCTAACGCCCTGATCGGGCGTCTCGCCTCCCTCGCGAGGCCAATAGGACGTTGTCACGCTGCCTGCTCGGGCCAACGCTCCCACAGAGCGCGATTGCGGCCAACCGCGAAAAGCGCTGTAAAGCCCTCTCGCGGGGCGCTCACGCCATCGAGCAGCGCAGCCAGGCAACCCTCATCCGACCTCGGGCCCGCTATGTGGCGGCCGAGGAACCTCCCAAGCAGAAATCCCCCTGATGTCGAGCGACCGCTTCTACCCCGCCCGCCCCATTCTCGCCGCTTCCGTCGCCGTGATCCGCGACAGGCGCATTCTGCTTGCTGCCAGGGGCAAGCCGCCGAGCGAGGGGCTGTTTTCGCTGCCCGGCGGCATGGTGGAGGTGGGCGAGACCCTGGCCGAGGCGGCCTTGCGGGAACTTCGCGAGGAGGTTGGGGTTGAGGCCAAGCTTATCCGCCTGATTGCCCCGGTCGAATTCATTGAAAGGGACGAGAAAGGCCATATAAGACATCATGTCGTCATCGCCGCCCATGCCGCCCGCTGGGTTTCAGGCGAACCCCAGACAGGTCCGGAAGCAAAGGAAATCCGTTGGGTCACGGAACGGGACATCGCCGATCTGCCGCTGACGGCAGGACTTGCCGGAATTCTGGAGCAGGTCTTCAGGATCGCCAGGGAGGAGCCTGCTCCATGAAGCGCGCAGGCTTGAGCCTCGCCGTTTCCGCGATGCTGCTGGCCGTACCCGGTCCGGCCTCTGCGCAGGGCTTCTTCGAACGGCTTTTCGGCCGTCCGCCAGGCCAACAGCCAAGCCAACAACCGGGCCAGCAGCCGGGCGTTCCGCCGCAATACCGGCCACAGCCGCAGTACCGTCCCCTGCCGCAGCCCGGGCCGCAATATCGCCAGCAGCCCGCCCCTCAGCAGCGCCGCCAGCAGTCGCAACCGCAGCGCCCAGCCCCTCAACAACAGCCGCCGCCGCAACAGCAGGCGGAACCCGCTCCGGTGGTCGAGCCGCCACCGGCGCCTTATGAGAAGGAGCTGCTCCGGCTTGCCGAGATCATGGGCGGGCTCGCCATGCTGCGCCCTCTCTGCAGCGCCCCTGATGCCTCCGAGTGGAGCCGGCGCATGCAGATCCTGCTCGAGACCGAGGGCACCACACCCGGCCGGCGGGAGCGGCTCGCCGGCGCCTACAACAAGGGCTATCAGGCCTATGCCCTCACCTACCGGGTCTGCACTCCGTCCGCGCAGGAAGCCTCGGTCCGCTTCTTGGCCGAGGGAGAGCAGGTCGCCCGCAGCATCACTGGGCGCTACGGCGGCTGATCGGGAGGCAACCCTCTCCGTCCGGGGTGTTGCAGCAGCGCCTCTTATCCACATTTTTCAGCCAGTGCCCCCTCGCGTTAACCTCCTTGCAAGGTGATGCTGGCGGCGGGTCGGCGCGATGCGTAAGAGTAATTCAACCGAACTCGCGCCGCCCCTCAAAGGGGCCTGGATCATGAACGACAACGACGTCCTTCTCGACGAATCGCCCAACCTCAGCGCCCTCAAGCAGGCGGCCCTGAGCTATGTGACCGAGGCTTTCGCAGAGGCCGAGCTCGATGGGCTCGACGGCGACTGCATGGCCCAGGCCGCCCTCTTCGCGGCGTTCACCGAACTCGTCGCCACCTATGGCGAAGATGCCGTTGCGGAATATGCCGCCACCCTGCCGGACAAGATCCGCACGGGTGCGTTCTCCATGGCGATGTCGCTGAAGCATTGAGGCAGTCGCGAAAGACAGCCACTTTCGGGGACACTGGCTCACAATTCAGCTCTCCCGCAGCCTCATCCTGAGGAGGTCACGTCAGTGACCGTCTCGAAGGACGAGGCGTCTCCAGCGCTCTCTGAAGCATCCTTCGAGACGCAGCTGCGCTGCTCCTCAGGATGAGGCTGTTTGTTCGCCATGAAGGTGAAATAATGGATGGCTGCTGGTTCTATATTCTACGTTGCGCGGATGGCAGCTATTACACTGGAACAAGCCGGTCGGATAATCTGGAAACGCGGGTCAGCCAACACAACCAGGGCACCTTTGGAGGCTACACGTCCAAGCGACGCCCCGTTGTTCTCGCCTACTCAGCGCACTTTGACAGCATCGTTGATGCCATTGCGTATGAGAGACAGGTCAAAGGCTGGTCAAGAGCCAAGAAGGAAGCCTTAATAAGAGGTGACTTCGAAGCCCTTCAGGGAATGTCGAAAAGCCATCGCTCTCGATGTAAACCTGTACGCACGCCCGACGAGATTTAGACACCCATTTACATAAACTGAACCTCATCCTGAGGAGCAGCCGTCAGGCTGCGTCTCGAAGGAGAATCCAGAGACCACTGGAGACGCCTCGTCCTTCGAGATGGACCTGCGGTCCTCCTCAGGATGAGGCTGTGGTGGTGCCGCTGTCTTTCCAGGCTCTTAATGGAAGATCTGCCTTAGCCTCTTGAATCAGCCACTCCACAAGCTCAAGCGGAAGGTTCTTTCTATAAGCGCTGAAGACCATATCGTGGCTCTGATCTGAATAGAAAACGTCAGCTACAGCTACGTGTGGTTCTTCGGTTATATCCTGAACTTCAAGATACACGCCATCTTCAATGACATCGCTGCAAACCCAGAGGCTATAACGACGCCCTCGGAACTCTACAGCGCTCATCTCGCCATCGTCTCCTCGAACCGCACCACCTCGCCCTGCGACGGCGTCTCCAGCGCACCGTCCCACATCACCACGTTGCCGCGCACGACCGTCCCGATGGGCCAGCCGGTGACTTTCTTGCCGTCGTAGGGCGTCCACTGCGACTTCGAGGCGATCCAGTCGTTGCGGATGGTTTCCACGCGCTTGAGATCGACCACGGTGAAATCCGCATCGTAGCCGACGGCGATGCGGCCCTTGTTGGCGATGCCGAACAGACGCTTGGGGCCGGCGCTCGTCATGTCGACGAAGCGCTCGAGCGTGAGGCGGCTTGCATTCACATGATCGAGCATCACCGGCACGAGCGTCTGCACGCCGGTCATGCCTGAGGGCGTATTGGGATAGGTCTTGTCCTTTTCCTCGCGGGTGTGCGGCGCGTGATCCGAGCCGAGGATATCGGCGATGCCTTCATCCAGTCCCTGCCAGAGAGCGGCGCGATGCAGTTCGTCGCGCACGGGCGGGTTCATCTGGATGTAGGTGCCGAGGCGCTCGTAATCTTCTGGTCCCACCAGCGTCAGGTGATGCGGCGTCACCTCCACGGACACGAGATCCTTGTGCTCCTTCAGGAGCGCCATCTCCTCGGCCGTGGTGATGTGGAGCACGTGGATACGCGCGCCGGTGTCACGGGAGATGCGCACGAGGCGCTGCGTACATGCGAGCGCCACTTCGGCCGAGCGCCACACGGGATGCGAGCGCGGATCGCCCTCGATGCGCAACCCTTTGCGCTCGCGCAGCATCGCCTCGTCCTCGGAATGGAAGGCGGCGCGGCGGCGGGTGCGGCGAAGGATGTTGGCGATGCCCTCGTCGTCCTCGACGAGCAGCGAGCCTGTGGACGAGCCCATGAACACCTTGATGCCGGCAGCGCCCGGCAGGCGCTCCAGTTCAGGCAGATCATTCACGTTCTCATGGGTACCGCCGACCCAGAAGGCGAAGTCGCAATGCATGCGGTGATGGCCGCGCCGCACCTTGTCGGCCAGTGCCTCAGGTGTCGTGGTCTGCGGGTCGGTGTTGGGCATCTCGAACACCGCCGTGACGCCACCCATGACGGCGGCGCGCGAACCCGACTCAAGATCCTCCTTGTGGTCGAGTCCGGGCTCGCGGAAATGCACCTGGGTGTCGATGACGCCCGGCAGGATATGCAGGCCCCGGCAGTCGATCTCCCGTGCGGCGGAGGCTTGCGACAGGTCGCCGATGGCGGCGATCTTTCCGCCGCGCACGCCGACGTCGCGCTCCACGCGTCCGTCGTGATTCACGACGATACCGCCCTTGAGGATCAGGTCGAAGGTCTGGGGCATGGCAATCTCATCCCTTGAGGCTGCTGCGGAAGGGGCATATGTCTCGGACCCAGCAGAAGCAATCGGAGCGGGGCACATGCCGTCAGTCCATCTGGCCGACCGGGGCGTGGTAAGGGTTTCGGGCGAGGACGCCAAGACTTTTCTCGACAACCTCATCACCTGCGACCTGGACCGGGTCTCTCCGCAAGCCGCGCGCTTCGGCGCCCTGCTCACCCCACAGGGCAAGATCCTGTTCGACTTCCTGGTCTTCCAGGCGCCGCAGGAGATCGGCGGCGCCTATTACCTCGATGTCTTGAGGGTCTACGCGCCCGATCTCGCCAAGCGCCTCGGCTTCTACAAGCTGCGGGCCAAGGTCGTGGTGGAGGACCTGTCCGATTCGCTCAGCCTTGTGGCCGGCTGGGATGCGCCGCGACCTGATGAAGAGGCTGGTCTCGTGGTCGAGGACCCGCGCCTGCCCGCTCTCGGCTGGCGCGCCATCGTGGCAAGCCAGGACGCGGCGGAGTTCGCCGGGGATCCGGCTGAGGCCTATCACGCGCATCGCATCGCGCTCGGCGTGCCGGAGGGTGGGCGCGACTTCCTGTTCGGAGACGCCTTTCCGCATGAGGCCCTGATGGACCAGCTCAACGGGGTCGATTTCGACAAGGGCTGCTATGTGGGCCAGGAGGTGGTGTCCCGCATGCAGCATCGCGGCACGGCCCGCACTCGGATCGTGCCGGCTCTCTATGAGGGCGGCTTCGCGGCCGATCTCGGCGTCGAGGTCATGGCGGGCGAAAAGCTTCTGGGCAAGACGGGCACCGGCGCGGAGGGGCGCGGGCTCCTGATGATCCGCCTCGACCGGGCCGAGGATGCGCTCAGAACCGGTGCGCCGATCAGGGCCGGAGGCATCCCGGTGAAACTGGAAAAGCCCTCCTGGATCAGGTTTGCTTTCCCGGGAGAGCAAGGCGCCACTTCCTGAGCCGGCGGAAAAGCCAAGCTTCGAACGGAACGAAATTCTCACGAAATTGTTACAAGTAATCGACCTGCGAGCGGACCGAAGTAAGAGCCGTCATGGTCTGCTGGGGAATCCTGATGAATGCAGCGCAAGGAATCGGTTCAACGTCCTATGAGGGACGCTTCCAGCTTCTGGTCGATGCGGTCACCGACTATGCAATCTACATGCTCGATCCGAAGGGCATCGTCTCCAGCTGGAATGCCGGCGCCCAGCGCTTCAAGGGCTATACACAAGACGAAATCCTAGGCGAGCATTTCTCACGGTTCTACACGGACGAGGACAAGGCGACCGAACTTCCCCGGCGAGCACTGGAGACCGCTTCCCGCGAGGGCAAGTTCGAGGCCGAGGGCTGGCGCCTGCGCAAGGACGGCACCCGGTTCTGGGCCCATGTGGTCATCGACCCGATCCGCGACCCTCGCGGCAACCTGATCGGCTTCGCCAAGATCACCCGCGACCTCACCGAGCGAAAGAGGACGCAGGAAGCCCTGAAGGAAAGCGAGGAGCGCTTCCGCCTGCTGGTCCAGGGCGTCACCGACTATGCCATCTACATGCTCGATCCCAAGGGCATCGTCTCCAACTGGAATCCCGGCGCTCAGCGGATCAAGGGCTACACGCAGGACGAGATCGTCGGCCAGCACTTCTCACAGTTCTATACCGACGAGGATCGAGCAACAGAACTGCCCCGGCGAGCGCTTGAGACCGCGGCCCGTGAGGGCAGGTTCGAGGCCGAAGGCTGGCGCCTGCGCAAGGACGGGACCCGCTTCTGGGCCAGCGTCGTCATCGACCGAATTCAGAACGACATGGGCGAACTCATCGGCTTCGCCAAGATCACCCGGGACATCACGGAGCGCCGGCAGGCGCAGGAGGCCCTGGCCCAGGCACAGGCCGCTCTGTTCCAGTCGCAGAAGATGGAGGCCGTCGGGCAGCTCACGGGCGGCGTCGCACATGACTTCAACAATCTGCTCACGGTCATCGTCAACAGCCTGGATCTCTTGACCCGCAACACCCGCGATGCCCGTGACATGCGGCTGATCGAGAGTGCCCAGCGCGCGGCCGAACGCGGCGCGAAGCTGACGCAGCAGCTGCTGGCCTTTTCCCGCCGTCAGCCTCTTCAGCCAGCCCTGCACAATCCGAACACCCTCATCGGGGGCTTCGAGGCGATCCTGCGCCGGGCCTGCGGCGAGCTGGTCAAGCTGCGGCTTGCGCTTGCCCCGGGCGTTCGGTCGATCTCGGTCGACGCGCCGCAATTCGAGGCGGCCCTCCTCAACCTCATCGTCAATGCGCGGGACGCGATGCCGGACGGCGGGTCGCTGACGATCAAGACCGGGAATGTAACCATAGGCGAGAACGAGCAAGCTCCCGCTGCGTTGAAGCCCGGCCCCTATGTGTCTATCACGGTGGAGGATACGGGATCGGGCATAACGCCCGAGGTGCTCGACCGCGTCTTCGAGCCCTTCTTCACCACGAAGGAGATCGGCAAAGGAACGGGCTTGGGCTTAAGCCAGGTATATGGTTTCGTGACGCAATCGGGCGGGCACATCAAGGTCGACAGCACCCCGGACCAGGGCACCAAGGTCACCATGCTGCTGCCGGCCCAGGACAATGGGGAAGAGGTCGTGGAAGACGAGGACGGGACGGTCCATCCGGCACGGGACAGCGCGGGCACCGTGCTGATCGTCGAGGACGAGCCCGCCGTGCTGGAAGTGGCGAGCGACATCTTCGACAGTCTCGGCTACGACGTCCTGACCGCGACCGATGCCAACGAGGCGGTGGCGGTTCTGGGAAGCGATGCAGCCATCGACGTGATGTTCAGCGACGTGATCATGCCCAACGGCATGAACGGGGTCGAGCTCTCCCGCAAAGCCCGCGAGATGCGCCCTCACCTCAGGATCCTGCTGGCATCGGGCTACCCTATGTCGGCCCTTCCCTCCGAGGGCCTCGGCGCGGGCGTCTCGTTCATCAGCAAGCCCTATCGCTGGACCGAGCTTGCCGACAAGCTGCGCGTGCTCCGCTCCTGAGCGAAGGCCCATCGCCATGCGTGATGGACGGCATCGGCAATTTTGATTGGTGCCGGCAAAGGCTTCCCGCTAGCATCCCGGCCCAATCAGACCGGGAATGCCATGTATCAGCCGCCCCACTTTCGCGAGGACAATCTCGAGGTTCAGCACGCCCTCATCCAAGCCCATCCGTTCGGGCTTCTGGTGACCCTGGGTAGCGCCGGGCTCGTGGCCAATCCCATTCCCTTCGTGCTGGATGCCTCCGCGTCGCCTCAGGGAACCCTCAAGGCCCATCTCTCGCGGGCCAACACCCAGTGGCAGGATTTCGACGCTTCGCAGGAAGCCCTCGTCGTGTTCCAGGGGCCCGAGACCTACATCACCCCATCCTGGTATGCGGCCAAGCGCGAGCACGGCAAGGTCGTGCCGACATGGAACTACGCCATCGTGCAGGCCTATGGCCGCATGCGCGTCATCGACGATCCCGATTGGCTCCTCCGGCAGATCACAGCCATGACGGATGTGCAGGAAGCTGCAAGGCCGGAGCCCTGGAGCGTTAACGATGCGCCGGCTCCCTTCGTGGCGGCGCAGCTCAAGGGGATCGTCGGCATCGAGATCGAGATCACCCGGATCGAGGGCAAGTGGAAGGTGAGCCAGAACCGGTCGGAGGCCGACCGCCGGGGCGTGGCAGAGGGGCTGCGCCTCGCGCAGGACGATGCCTCGCAGCACATGGCGGATCTGGTCGATGCGCGAGGAGCCTTGCCCGGTGGCCGACAATCTTGAACCGCGCATCGAGCCCTGCGTGCTGCAGACGCTCGAGGAATGGGTTGCCCTGCGGCATGCCCTGTGGCCCGAGGGACCGAAGGAAGATCATCGCTCCGAAGCGCAGGCCATGCTCTGGGAGCAGAAGGAAGCCGTCGCGCTTCTCGTCCGCCTGCCCGACGGCACGCCGGCGGGCTTTGCAGAAGCGGCGCTGCGCCACGACTACGTGAACGGCTGCACCACCTCGCCGGTGGCCTTTCTCGAAGGAATCTACGTGCAGCCGGAGCATCGCGGGAAGGGACTGGCCCGGCTGCTGTGCCGGGCGGTCGAGCGCTGGGCGAGAAGCCTCGGCTGCAGCGAGTTCGCCTCCGACGTCCTCCTCGACAACACCGCTTCCCAGAGCATGTACAAGGCGCTCGGCTTCGAGGAGACGGAGCGGGTCGTGTATTTCCGGAAGCAGATCCGCTCCTGACCGGGTTTGCAGAGGCGGGGCATGGAAGCGCCAACAGCCCTCCTCCCCCTTGTGAGGAGGAGTTGGAGGTGGGGGTGCCGGCGTCACGCTGGTCCAATTCAGCGCACACACCCCCACCCTTAATCCCTCCCCACAAGGGGGAGGGAAACTGGCGCACACTTTATGGGGCAGCCTCTCCCGGGTGCATCTTTCCGTTTTCCGGCACTCCCGCTACACAGGCTGCATGACTGACGGATTAATCCTGCATCCCGACAACAAAACCCGCTGCTGGTGGCCCGGCACCGATCCCTTCTATGTCGAGTATCACGACACCGAATGGGGCGTGCCCGAGTTCGACGACCGGGCGCTGTTCGAGAAGCTCATTCTCGATGGCTTTCAGGCGGGCCTCTCGTGGATCACGATCCTGCGCAAGCGCGAGAATTTCCGCCGCGCTTTTGCCGGCTTCGACCCCGCCGTGATCGCCCGTTTCGATCAGGCGCAGGTGGAGGCGCTGATGCTCGATTCCGGCATCGTGCGCAACCGCGCCAAGATCGAGGGGGCCATTGCAGGCGCCCGCGCCTGGCTCATAATCCAAGAGCGCGGCGGCTTTTCGAAGTTTCTCTGGGACTTCGTTGATGGCCGCCCAGTCCAGACCAACCTGAAAAGCCGCAAGGACGCGCCCACCGAGTCCGAGGTCTCCCGGAAGATCTCGAAGGCACTGAAAGCGGAAGGCTTCAACTTCGTCGGACCCACCATCGTCTATGCCTTCATGCAGGCGGTGGGCATGACGAACGATCACCTGACCGGCTGCTACCGCCATGCGGAATGCGCGGTGCTCGCCGAGAAGCGCTGATGGCAAAGGAACCGCGCGTCTGGCAACGGATGCTCTCCGGCCGCCGCCTCAACCTGCTCGATCCGTCACCGCTGGACGTCGAGCTCGACGACATCGCCCATGGCCTCGCCCGCGTCGCGCGCTGGAACGGTCAGACGGCAGGTGGGCACATCTTCTCCGTCGCGCAGCACTCCCTGCTGGTGGAAGCGATTGCGAGCCACCTCGATCCCGCCATGTCGCGCGAGTGGCGCCTTGCGGTGCTCTTACACGATGCGCCGGAATATGTGATCGGCGACATCATCTCGCCGTTCAAGGCGGTGATCGGCGACGCCTACAAGGCCATCGAGGCGGGCCTGCTCACGGCCATCCACCTCCATTTCGGCCTTCCCGCGCAGCCGGCCGCGGCGCTCAAGCGCTTCATCAAGCAGGCGGACCGGCAGGCGGCCTTCCTCGAGGCGACGCACCTTGCCGGCTTCGGCCGTGAAGAAGCGATCAAGTTCTTCGGACGCCCCGAGCCCCTGCCCCGCACAGTGCTGGCGCTTCTTGAGCCCTGGCCCGTGAGCCAGGCCGAGGAGCGCTATCATCAGAAGGTCACGGCAGCGCTGGCAAAGGCTTAAGTACCGACCTCAATTTGAAAGTCTGGCGCGGAAACCCTCCTCCCCCTTGTGGGGAGGAGTTGGAGGTGGGGGTGTAAGCGCTGAACTGGATCAGCGTGGCGCCGGCACCCCCCTTGATCCCTCCCCGCAAGGAGGAGGGAAAGACCGCCTGCACCTCGGAACAACGCACGAATCGTGTAAGGCTCCGCGACTGTCCGGAACCAGAACCATGCCGACCCTGCACGTCTGCCCCCTCTCCCGCCTGCACGCCACCGTGGCCGAGACCCGCGCGAGCCATGTGGTGAGCCTCATGGGAGCCGGCGCCGAGGTGCCGCGCATCACGGGCCTCGCAGCGGAGCGCCATCTCTTCATCGGCGTCAGCGACATCGTGGAACCGCTCGACGGCCATGTACTCGCGGGAGCCGAGCACATGGAGCAGCTGCTCGCCTTCATCCGGGCATGGGAGCGGGAGAGCCCCCTCGTGCTCCATTGCTGGGCCGGGATCAGCCGCTCGACGGCCGCAGCCTTCATCGCGGCCTGCGCCCTCGCCCCGGAGCGGGACGAGGCCTCCATCGCCCTTGCCCTGCGCGAGGCTGCCCCCAGCGCCACCCCGAATGCGCGGTTCGTTGCTCTCGCCGACGATCTTCTCGGTCGCCGGGGCCGGATGGTCGATGCGATCCGGTCCATCGGGCGCGGAGCCGAGGCTATGGAGGGAACGCCCTTCATGTTACAGCTTAACGATAGCTAGCCGATTCCGCTTCGGACGGTCGGCCTGACATGAAAACCTGGATCGTCCCTTGGAAATCCCCTTCCTCGTCCTGCTGGCCCTCAGCATCCCGGTCTGCGCCATTGCGGCCCTGGTTCTTGGCCTTTCGGCCCGCAGCAAGCTGACGATTCTGCAAGGGCGCGTCGCCACTCTGGAGGGTGAGTTGCGGCTGGTCCGAGCCCAGGCGGGACCGGCTGCTGCAGCGGAGCAGCCGGCGTCGATGCCCATGCCGGAGGCTCCTGCCGAAGAAGCTCCCGTACCCGAGTTGTCCCCGGAGCCGGAAGCCGAAGCGCCCCGGCCGGTGGGATCGGTTCCAGCCATCCAGGCGCCGGCCTCGCAGCCGGCTCCCACAGGTCGGGGTTTCGAGGAGACGCTGGGCTCCCGCTGGGCCGTCTGGGTCGGCGGCGTGGCGCTTGCCCTCGGCGGCATCTTTCTCGTCCGCTATTCCATCGAACAGAACCTGCTGAGCCCAGCGACCCGCATCACCTTCGGCGGCCTGTTCGCCCTCGCGCTGATCGGGGCCGGCGAATGGCTGCGCCGCCGGGAGAGCAGCATCGCCCTGCCGGGCGTTGCCAGCGCCAACGTGCCCAGCATCCTCACGGCAGCGGGAACCTGCGGAGCTTTTGCTGCCGCCTATGCGGCCTATGCCCTCTACGACCTGATCGGCCCGGCCACCGCCTTCGTAATCCTGGGCCTGATCGCGGTCCTGACCATGGTCGCATCCACCTTGCATGGTCCTATCCTGGCTGCGCTCGGCCTGCTCGGCGCCATGGGAAGCCCGCTCCTCGTCTCGTCTGACGAGCCTCAGCCCTGGGCGCTGGTGATCTACCTCGCCTTCGTGGTTCTGCCCGCCTATGGCGTCGCCCGCCTGCGCCTGTGGCGCTGGCTAGCGCTCTCGGCCGCGACCGGCGTGCTGATCTGGACGCTCCTGATCTTCATCCTGGACGCACAGGATGCCCTACCGGCCATGGTGCATCTGGTGCTCCAGGCCAGCTTGGCCGCGCTCTCCCTGGTGGCTCTCCCTTACCGCCATATCTCCGATGCCGAGAGAGGGATCGATCGGGCAGCCAGCATCGTGTGCCTCGCCTTCGCGATTGCCGCTGTCGCAGTGTCGAGCACGGTTGCGGCGGGCGACGGGCGCGCGATCTTCGTCACCGCCATAGCACTCCTCCTGCTGGCAACAGGCATCCGCTTCGCGCCGGCGGCCCCAGTTGCCGCTTGGGCGGCCCTGACCATCATCGGCGCCCTCCTGCTCTGGCCCATCCGGGCCGATCTCGGTGGCGCGCCCGAGAACCTCTTCTATCAAAGCGGCGATCTCTTCGCGGTGCGGCCGCACGCGCTCGAAGTCTATCTCGGCCTCGCGCTCCTTGCTCCCGCGGCCATCACTGGCGCCGCCCTCCTCCGGCTGGCGCGATCGCCGGACCTGCGCCTTTCAGCAGTTGCCTGGTACACGGGAGCCGCCACCATCGGCCCGCTTATTGCCCTCGTGGCGGCTTATTGGCGGGTGGCGTCCCTGGAGCGGAGCCTGTCCTTTGCCCTGATTGCCGGCGGGCTGGCCCTGGCCTTCATCGCAGCCAGCCGCTGGCTCAGCCGCCAGGATGGCACGGACAGCGCTCCGACCCGGCTTGCCCTCGGAGCGACCGCTTCGGCTGCTTTGGCGGCGCTTGCCCTCGGCCTGACTTTCGCCCTCGACAAAGGCATGCTGACGGTGGCCTTCGCCCTGACCGCCCTGGGAACGGCCTGGGTTTCCGAGAGAACGGCTCTGCCCGCCCTGCGCTATGCGGTCGGGGCCATCGGGTTGATCGTTCTGGGGCGGCTGATCGCCAACCCGAGTATCGTGGACGGCGATCCCGGACCGATCCTGATCAACTGGCTCCTCTGGGGCTACGGCGTCCCGGCCGTGGCCTTTGTCGCAGCGAGCCGGCTCATGGAGCGGTCCGGCCGCGACAGGATTGTCCAGCTGACCGAGAGCCTGAGCATCGTCTTTGCGGCCTTCCTGGTCTTCTTCGAGATCCGCCATGCCCTCCACGCCGGCAACCCGCTGGCCCATGATTTCAGCCTCGTGGAGGCAGGTCTGCTGGCCACGGAGAGTCTCGTCTTCGCGATTCTCCTGACACGCCTCGACCTCAGGCGAGGCGACCCCATCTACCGCTGGGGCTCACTGATCTTCAAGATCGCCTCGCTGGCGCTTTGCGCCGTAGGCCTCCTTCTGATCGAGAACCCACTCCTGACGGATGATGCAATCCTGGGCGGGCCGGTGTTCAACGCCCTGATCCTGGCATATCTGCTGCCTGCCCTTCTGGCTACCGGACTGGCTCTGGTCGAACAGCGGGCCCGGCCGCGCCTCTACAGCCTCTCCTCAGCCGTCTTGAGCCTGCTCCTCTTCTCCGCCTATGTCGGGCTGGAGATCAGACGGATTGCCGCAGGGCCTGAACTGGCGCTCTGGCGCGGTTTCACCCAGGGCGAGCAATGGAGCTACTCCGTCGCTCTCCTGGTCACGGGCATCGTGCTTCTCGGCTTAGGGCTCGCCCGTGACAACCGCTTTGCCCGCCTTGCCTCCGCGGCCTATCTCGTGCTGGCGGTGCTAAAGGTGTTCATCGTCGACCTGGCCAATCTGGAGGGCGTCATGCGCGCCCTGTCATTTATTGGCCTCGGCCTTGTTCTCATCGGCATCGGTCTCGTCTATCAGAGACTTCTCGCCCACCGACCCAGCAATGCCGCAATCCCATCGTGACATTGCCCGACACCAGAGATTTGACGGATAGCCGCATGACCGACACCGCCTCCATCAAGACCCTCCCTTTCGAGAAGGCGCTAGCCGAACTCGAGGAGATCGTGCGGCGCCTCGAGCGCGGCGACGTGCCTCTTGAGGACTCGATTGCGATCTATGAGCGCGGCGAGGCCCTGAAGAAGCATTGCGAGCAATTGCTGAAGAAGGCCGAGGCCCGGATCGAGAAGATCACCATCGGCCCCGACGGCGCCGCCACAGGCACGGCGCCGCTGGATGTAGATGGGTAATTTAGCGAGGCAATTCCGGAAGCGAGTAGCCAAGCAGCCGGGCAGCATGCAATAAGATTTCATGAAGGCAGATTCTTTGAACACGTAGCTGTGCTCAATTATGGCATCGCTTCGCTTGGACAATTGCCCACCAGCAGCACACAGCAATGAGCTTCAGCCGTCGAACTATACCCATCCAATATGATTACATCCATTCAGCCTAGCAAAAAATTCATTATCAGTCGGAAGCTCGATGTAATTGGACATGGGTTTATTGTCGCGCTTCCGGTTGCCATGGTCTTGGCCAACCGCTCGTCGCCCCTATTCCTTTCTTGTGCGGCTGGTTTCATAGCAGCAGCTCATCTCATGTCTGGGAGCGGCACCTCTTTTCTATCGGCCCTGACAAGAATGCATACGGGGGCGTTCATTGGGCTTCTCGGCGCCGTTGCATATTCGCTCCTTTCATTGGCTTGGACTGTCAGGCCAGAAGCCGCATTTCTCGCGCTGGGAGAAGCGGTTATCCCAATCTTCGCAAGCGCGGTCCTCATTATGAGATGGCGGATTGCACCTCCGCCCCAATGGCTATTCGAGACCTTGGCAAAGGCCATGCTGCTTGCCGCAGCACTGATTGCCTTTGAGCTCCTTCTCAACTTCCCGCTCAGGCAGGTCTACGGCGGTAGGCTTGGCTCCTATGTTCACAACAGGCCAGTCGTCACACTGCTCCTGCTTCTTCTGCCTGTTCTGTCATGGGCTCTGCTCTGCGGCAGGAAAAAGCTGGGTCTCATCCTGCTGTCGGCAATGACGATCGTGATCGCTATCTCTGATAGCGAGGCGGCAAAGCTTGGTTTGCTGGCCGCAATAGGCTCATCGATATTGGTCTATGCTTTTCCAAAACGGATCAGCCCCATATTGATCGTCGGGCTTCTCGGTTTCGTCTGGATTCAGCCCGTATTCGGCGACATTGTAGCGAATCTGACACCCCCACGCTTGATCGAGCTGACCAAGGCAGGGCATTCTAAAGAACGGATCGAGATCTGGCAGGCATTCGGCGAAGTGGCTCGAAAACATCCCGCAACCGGAACGGGATTTGCATCGACAGCCTTCATTAAAGACCATCCTGTCATAACGGAGGTTGATCCTGGATTCCGACGCGCCCTGGAAATGGGGCATCCTCACAATGCTTACCTTCAAGTATGGGTAGAACTAGGAGTGCCGGGTGCACTTATCCTGTCTTGGTTCCTTTTCTGGGGGATGAGACGCCTTTCAGAACAATCCGTCAGCATCCGTCGCATGGGGCTTAGCGCCCTGATGTGCGCAAGCGCTATCGCGCTTGTCAGCCATGGAGCATGGCAGGGTTGGTGGATTGCAGCCCTCGCACTTGTGGCTGCACTCTTCAGCATCCGGCCGAACGACCCCGTACAACAAGAGGTATTTATTCCTACATACCCAGAAGCGCATCTAACGCCAGATGAGCCGGTGACGGGAGTAACGGCTTCGGGATAGAGCGACTTCGATGGGTCACCTGCTGGGAGACCAATGGCCTCGGAACCGCATCCGACCAGAGCCGGCAAAGGACTCGAGGCTCGCAAGGCCTGGACCGCTCCAGCGGCGATTTGCTTTTGGAGCGAAGCAACCGCATATGTCACTTGGGACGTGATGGACTTTATCAGAACGGCTGGCCCTTGTTCCGACTCGGAATACAGGACGGTCTCTTTGGCATCCATCACCTGATGGTTTGTGTTTCCAATCTTTGCGGCGCTTCCAAGCTGGGGCTCCCGGTAAAGGAAACTGTGCATTCTGGTGACCACGTGAGCGCAACGCATACACCTCTCCTCGACACCCTCAAGACCCCAGACGATCTGCGTCAGTTGCCCGAGAGCCAGCTCCGCCAGGTGGCGGATGAGCTGCGGACGGAGACGATCAGCGCGGTCTCCGTCACGGGCGGACACCTCGGAGCGGGTCTGGGTGTGGTCGAGCTGACGGTGGCGCTGCATTACGTGTTCGACACCCCCCGCGACCGGCTGATCTGGGACGTGGGCCACCAGGCCTACCCCCACAAGATCCTCACGGGCCGGCGCGACCGGATTCGCACCCTGCGCCAGGCGGACGGCCTCTCGGGCTTCACCAAGCGTCAGGAGAGCGAATACGACCCCTTCGGGGCGGCCCATTCCTCGACCTCGATCTCAGCCGGCCTCGGCATGGCCGTGGCGCGGGACCTGGAGGGCGGAAAGAACAACGTGATCGCCGTGATCGGCGACGGCGCCATGTCGGCCGGCATGGCCTATGAGGCGATGAACAATGCGGGCGCCATGCATTCCCGCCTGATCGTCATCCTCAACGACAACGACATGTCGATTGCGCCGCCCACCGGCGCCATGTCGTCCTATCTCGCACGCCTCGTCTCCGGCGGCGCCTATCGGGGCCTGCGGGAGACCGCCAAGCAGCTGGCCAAGAAGCTGCCGAAGTTCATCTACGAGAAGGCACAGCGCGCCGAGGAATTCGCCCGCGGGTTCTGGACCGGCGGCACCATGTTCGAGGAGCTGGGCTTCTTCTATGTCGGTCCCATCGACGGGCACAACCTTGATCACCTGCTGCCGATCCTGAAGAACGTCCGCGATTCCGAGACCGGCCCGATCCTCGTCCATGTGGTGACGAAGAAGGGCAAGGGCTACGGGCCGGCGGAGGAAGCCGCTGACAAGTATCACGGCGTCGTCACCTTCGACGTAGTGACGGGCGCCCAGACCAAGGCCAAGGCCAATGCCCCCGCCTACACCAAGGTCTTCGGCGAGAGCCTGATCAAGGAGGCGGCCAAGGATGACAAGATCGTCGCCGTCACGGCCGCCATGCCGACCGGCACGGGCATTGACCTCTTTAGCAAGGAATTCCCCACCCGCACCTTCGACGTGGGCATTGCCGAGCAGCATGCGGTGACATTCGCCGCCGGCATGGCGACGGAAGGCTACAAGCCGTTCTGCGCCATCTATTCCACCTTCCTGCAGCGGGCCTACGATCAGGTGGTGCATGACGTGGCGATCCAGAACCTGCCCGTGCGCTTCGCCCTTGACCGGGCAGGCCTCGTGGGCGCGGACGGACCGACCCATGCGGGCTCCTTCGACGTCGCCTATCTCGGCTGCCTGCCCAACATGGTGGTGATGGCAGCGGCCGACGAGGCCGAGCTCGTCCACATGGTGGCCACCGCGGCGGCCTACGATTCAGGCCCCATCGCCTTCCGCTATCCGCGCGGCGAAGGCGTGGGCGTCGACATGCCCGAGCAGGGCGTGCCGCTCGCCATCGGCCGGGGTCGTGTGGTGAAAGAGGGCAGCCGCATCGCCATCCTGTCACTCGGCACCCGGCTTAGTGAGGCCTTGAAGGCGGCCGAAGAGCTGGAGGCGCGCGGCCTCTCCACCACCGTGGCTGATGCCCGTTTCGCCAAGCCCCTCGACGAGGAGCTGATCCTGCGGCTGGCGCGCGACCATGAGGTGCTCATCACCGTGGAGGAAGGCTCCATCGGCGGCTTCGGCTCCTATGTGCTGCAGCTTTTGGCCGACAAAGGCGCCCTGGATCGCGGCACCCTGAAGGTGCGCTCCATGGTGCTGCCCGATACCTATCTCGATCAGGACAAGCCGGAGCGCATGTATGCCAAGGCCGGTCTCGATGCGGCCGGCATCGTGACCAAGGTGTTCGAGGCGCTTGGGCAGGAAGAGACCCGGAAGGTGCGGGCTTAAAGGATTTTCTCCACCATCGTCATCCCCGGACTTGTTCCGGGGATGACGTCTTAAACGTCCTAAAACGTAGATAGCCGGGACAAGCCCGGCCATGACGGCTGATTAAATCGTCAGCGTCCCGGCCTTCGCTGCCGCATAACGCTCGCCGATCCGGTTCCAGTCGAGCACGTTCCACCACGCCTTCAGGTAGTCCGGCCGGCGGTTCTGGTATTTGAGATAATAGGCGTGCTCCCACACGTCGTTGCCCATCAAAACCCGCTGCCCATCCATGAGAGGGGTGTCCTGGTTGGGCTTGGAAACGATAGAGAGCTTGCCGTCGCGGGCGACGGTCACGAAGACCCAGCCTGATCCGAACTGTCGGGTGCCGGCGGCATTGAAGTCCTCCTGGAACTTCGCCAGCCCGCCGAGATCCCGGTCGATGGCGCTCTTGAGCTCGCCTGAAGGCTCGCCGCCCGATCCGCCCATGATCTGCCAGAACATGGTGTGGTTGGCGTGGCCCCCACCGTTGTTGCGCACCGCCGTGCGGATCGATTCCGGCAACTCGCCGAGCTTCGCCAGCATCTCATGCAGCGGCATCTTCGCCGCCTCGGCATTCTGGGAAAGCGCCGTATTGAGATTGGTCACATAGGCCGCATGGTGCTTGCCATGGTGAAGCTCCATGGTCTGCGCGTCGATATGGGGCTCGTTCTTGGACGGCGCATAGGGCAAGGGGTCGAGCTTAAAAGGACCCGACGGGGCTTGCGCCCAGGCGCGGGGAATGGCAGCGCTGGCGGCAAGCAGGGTAGCGCCTGTCAGAAGATGGCGACGGCTGATCATGGGATCTCCATTGGCTATGAGAGACTTGTGAACGAAAGATGATCTAGGGCTGGGCCCGGTTCTGCCCATGGAAAGGATCGTGAACGCACATGGATGTGAGACTTCAATGACCCGCAAACGCGCCGATGTGGTCCTGGTCGAGCGCGGCTTCTTCGTGAGCCGCGCCCGGGCCCAAGAGGCGATTGCCGCTGGCCTCGTCACCGTGAACGGCGCCGTCATCCGCAAGGCGTCCGAGACGGTGCCGGAGGAAGCCGTGATCACCGCCGAGCAGCCGCATCCTTACGTCTCTCGCGGTGGGGTGAAGCTCGCAGCCGCGCTCGATGTGTTCCAGATCGACCCGAAGGGCAAAGTCTGCCTCGACATCGGCGCATCCACCGGCGGCTTCACGGAAGTGCTGCTCAACCGGGGAGCAGCGCATGTGTATGCGGTGGATGTGGGACACCGCCAGTTGCATCCCACAATCGTGGGCAATGCACGCGTGACCAATCTCGAAGGGACGGATGCCCGCTCGCTGAATGCGGACCTCATTCCTCAAGCGGCGGATCTTCTCGTCTCGGATGTGAGCTTCATCTCGCTCAAGCTCGTGCTGCCGGCCGCTGTTGCCCTGCTGAAGCCTCAAGCCGAACTGGCCGTTCTCGTGAAGCCGCAATTCGAAGCCGGGCGCGATCACGTGAAGAAGGGCATCGTGCGCGATGGGGCCGTGCATCGCGCCGTGTGCGAGGATATGAGAGCTTTCGTGGCCTCGCTCGGCTTCGAGGTCATGGGGCTCATCCCCTCGCCTATCGAGGGCGGGGATGGAAACCGGGAATTTTTGTTGGGAGCCCGCATTGGCTGAACAGGTCACCATCAGGCGCCTCGGCGCGAAAGCCGACGGCATCGCCGAAAGCGCCGCCGAGTCCATCTTCGTGCCGAAGGTGCTGCCGGGCGAGACCGTCACGGTCGAGCGTGACGGATCGCATGCGCGGCTCATCAGCGTCGATGTTCCCTCTATCGAGCGCGAGACGCCGTTCTGCCCTTATTTCGATGCCTGCGGCGGCTGCGCCACGCAGCACATGAAGCACGGCTTTTATCAGACGTGGAAGCAGGAGATCCTCGCCCATACCTTAAGCCAGGCGCGGATCGAGGCGCCTATCGCGCCGCTCGTCGATGCCCATGGCGAGGGCCGGCGACGCGTGACGCTGCATGTGCGCTTTCCCGACCGCGGCATGCATGTGGGCTACATGGCTCCCCGCAGCCACCAGATCGTCGAAATCGCGTTCTGCCCCATCGCGGAGCCCGGTCTCAAGGAGCAGGCGCCGGGCATTGCCCGTGCCATCGGCGAGCACTTGAAGGGGCCGCGCAAGCCGCTCGACATCCAGATCACGCAGACACAGACCGGATTCGATGTGGACGTGCGCGGGCACGGCCCCATGAAGGATGTAGAGCGTCTGAAGCTCATCGATCTTGCAAGCCGCCTCGATCTCTCACGCCTGTCGATCCACGGCGACGTGGTCGTGGAGCGCCGTCCGCCCGCGATTCTCATGGGCCGCGCCTTCGTCGTCCCACCACCGGGCTCGTTCCTGCAGGCGACGCGTCTTGGCGAGGAGGTGCTCGCCGGGCTGGTAATGGAGGCCTGCGCGAAGGCCAAGCGCGTGGCCGATCTCTTCGCCGGATCGGGCCCCTTCTCCTTGCGTCTTGCGGAGAAGGCGGAGGTGCATGCGGTCGAGTTCGATAAAAGCTCGATGGCGGCGCTCGACAAGGCGTTCCGCGCCACGCCGGGGCTTCGCAAGATCTCGACGGAAGCGCGCGATCTCTTCCGCCGCCCGCTGCTCACGCCGGAACTGAATGCCTTCGACGCGGTGGTGCTCGATCCGCCGCGCGCAGGCGCGGAGGCGCAGGTGAAACAGATCGCCGTGTCGAAAGTGCCGCTCGTGGTGAGCGTGTCGTGCGACCCCGCCACCTTTGCCCGCGACGCCGCCATCCTGATCGAGAGCGGCTATCGCCTGGAGCGCGTGACACCTGTCGACCAGTTCAAGCACTCGCCGCATCTGGAAGTCGTCGGCATCCTGCGCCGCGATGTGGCGAAGAAGCGGCGGTAAATTGAACAACGTCGTCCCGGACGGCGAAGTCGATCCGGGATCGGGTGCAGGATAAGGCGGATACTCCCTCTCCCTGAGGGAGAGGGTTGGGGTGAGGGGTCACAGGTTTATCCGGAGAGGACTCTAACCCCTCACCCGCGCCTCCGGCGCGACCTCTCCCACTGGGAGAGGTGAAGACAGCGCCATTCTCGTCATACGATCCCGGATCTCGCTTCGCTCGTCCGGGATGACTGCCCTTAGATGACCATCAGAAGAGACTCCCCTGCTCGTCTTCATCGCTGGAGAGCGGTTTCTTGGCCTTAGGCTTCGCCTCCCGCACGGGCGCAGGCTCTGGCTGCGACAGAGGCTCCAACAGGCTGGAATCGTCGTTCTCAACCTTGTTCACGCGGCTCGAGACCGGCACCATGTCGAGCCACTCGTCCGGGCAGGGCCGCACGAGGTGCATCACGTCGGCGCGCTCATCGCGCACATCGAGCCAGGCCCCAATGTCGTCCGGCGAGAGAATGACCGGCATGCGATCGTGTACGGCGGAGAGCGTGCCATTGGCGTCCGTGGTGACGATGGCGGCGGTGTCGATCTCGCCTCCGTCCGGGCTGCTGTAGGTTTCCCACAGGCCTGCGAGCGGCATGGGCTTGCGGTTGCTTGGGCGGATGAGGAACGGCGTCTTCTCGCGTCCCTCCCGTCGCCATTCATAGAAGCCGTCGGCGAGGAAGATGCAGCGCCGGCGCTTCAGGGCTGCCTTGAAGGTCGGCTTCGTCTGCAGGGTTTCCCCGCGGGCGTTGATGACGAGGGGAAAATCCTTCGGGTCTTTCACCCAGGAGGGCAGAAATCCCCAGCGCACCAGCATGAAATGACGCTCGCCTTGATCCTCCAGCACAATGGGCACAGGCTGGGTGGGAGCCACATTGTAGCGCGAGGGGAAATTCGGCTGTTCAGAATAGCCGTAGAACTCCCGGTAGACTTCCGGATCGAGGCTGATGGCATAGCGCCCGCACATGGCGTTCTCCCCTCTGCTGACTTGCCACTGTCATTCCAGGCTCCGCTGCGCGGCCCCGGAATGACAGCACTGTGTATCAGAGCCACCGCTTCCAGCGAAAGAACAGATAGGGCAGCGCGGCGGCAAGGATCATCAGGGTGATAGCCCAGGCATAACCGAAGTCCCACTCGAGCTCGGGCATGAGCTTGAAGTTCATGCCGTAGAGCGACGAGACCAGGGTCGGCGGCAGGAAGATCACCGACATGACCGAGAAGATCTTGATGATGTCGTTCTGCTCGATGGTGACGAGGCCGAGCGTCGCATCGAGCAGGAACTGGATTTTGTTGGACAGGAACGTCGCATGCTCCTCGATGGATTGCACGTCGCGAAGCGCCGTGCGCCATTCCGCCTGGAAGCCCGCTGCCTTCTGCGGCCGCGGCATGCTGGCCGAGAGGAACAGCAGCATGCGTTCCACCGATACCATGCTCTCACGCACATTGGAGATGATGTCGCCCTTGCGCCCGATGGACTTCAAGGCCGCGCGATAGGATGCAGCGCGCTTGGCGCCCCGCCGCTCGTTCTCGAAGATCGCCTGCGACAGGCGGTCGATGCGCGAGCCGACAGTGCCGAGGATCTCGGCCGCGCGGTCGATGATGGTCTCGATGAGGCCGTCGAGCACAGCTTCCGGCTGATGCCTGCATCCGCCGGGCTTGCCAGCGCGGGCCATGAACATGCTGAAGGAGCGCGGCTCGCCGTAGCGCACAGTCACAAGGGCGCGCTCGGTGAGAATGAAAGATACGTCGATGAGCTGTGGCGTATCCGTCTCGGAACTGCACAGCACACGCACCGTCATGTAGCGCGCGTTGTTCTCGTGGTAGAGGATCTCGGACGGCTCGATATCGGCCATCTCCTCGCGGGTGGGGATCTCGATGTTGAGATGGGCCTCGACGAGTTTGTCCTCCTCGCGGGTGGGCTCGATCAGGTCGACCCACAGGGCATCGTCGGGAATGGGCGTTCCCGGCGGCAGGACGTAACGGTCGAGGGACTGACCGGTCGGTCCGGTTGCCTGCGCTGGCCTGTGGATCAAAATCATACGCGTTCTCGCCCCTTCATGACCACGCCTTCCCTCCCCCTTGTGGGGAGGGTCAGGGTGGGGGTGTGGGCGCTGAACTGGACCAGCATGGCGCCGACACCCCCTCCTCCAACTCCTCCCCACAAGGGGGAGGAGAGTCTGTTGGCGCTAGCATAACAATGGTTAGTGGACCTAACGCAAGGATGACAGAGGCGCCGTGTCGTCTGGCACAAAGAAGTCCGGCATCAGCCATTTGGACGGATCCACGCGGTACTTCTCGAAATCCGTCACCCCCTCGCCGTGCAGGAAAACATCGTCGATGAGGAAGTGACCCGAGAAGCTTTTCGACGGCTTCTGGAAGATCGCATGGGCCGCATCGGCCAGGATCTCAGGCGTGCGGCTGGCCTGCACGATCTCATCCCCGCCGAGTAGGTTCTTGACCGCACTCGTGGCAATCGTGGTGCGCGGCCAGAGGGCGTTGACGGCTATGCCCTTGGGCCGCAGTTCGCCGGCCAGTCCCAGCACGCAGATGCTCATGCCGTATTTCGCGAGAGAATACGCCACATGGGGCGCGAACCACTTCTCGCTCATGTCCAGCGGCGGCGAGAGCATGAGGATGTGCGGGTTCTCGGCCTTTTCCAGATGCGGAATGGCGTATTTCGACACCATGTAGGTGCCGCGCGTGTTGATCTGGTGCATCAGATCGAAGCGCTTCATGTCGGTGATCGAGGTGGGCGTGAGGCTGATGGCGCTGGCGTTGTTGACCACGATGTCGAGGCCGCCGAAGGTCTCGACCGTTTGTGCAATCGCGCCCTTCACCGCCTCCTCGTCGCGCACGTCGACCACCAGCGGCAGCGCCTTGCCGCCCGCCGCCTCGATTTCCTCCGCGGCCGTATAGATTGTGCCGGGAAGCTTGGGATGCGGCTCGGCGGTCTTGGCCGCGATGACCACGTTCGCGCCGTCCTTGGCCGCGCGCAGGCCGATGGCAAGGCCGATGCCCCGTGAGGCGCCGGTGATGAAGAGGGTTTTTCCGTTGAGGCTCATGGGATCAGCTCGCGAGTGCCAGGGTTGCGTCTTGCAGGAAGCCTGCACCGCTCATCACCGTTTCCTCAAGCCCCTTCGCGCCGACCGCGATGTTCTCGGCAAAGAAGCGGCAGAGCGCGATGCGGCCGGCATGGGCGGGGTCCGTATCGCCGCCGGCGGCCTGCGCGTTCGCCGCAAGCGCCATCTCGGCAAGCGCTGCCCCGCCTTGCGCGAGGGCAAAGAGCCGAAGATACGGTGTCGCGCCAGCAAGCGCTTCGCCCTGGGCGTTGGAGGAAAGCGATTGCAGCAGATGGCTCGTCGCCCGATCAAGGCTCTCGATGGCATCGCGCAGGCGCGGCGCGGTCGCGCCGAAAGCGGGCGTGCTCTCCTTGAGCAGCCGCGTAACCGTAGCCCGCATGGTGGCGATCTGTGCCCGCACCGTCTCGCCGCCGGCGAGCGGAAGCTTGCGGGTAACAAGATCGATGGCCTGGATGCCGTTGGTGCCCTCATAGATCGGCGCAATGCGCGCATCGCGGAAATGCTGCGCGGCGCCGGTCTCCTCGATGAACCCCATGCCGCCATGGACCTGCACGCCGATGGAGGACACCTCCACGCCGATATCGGTCGAGAAGGCTTTCGCCACCGGCGTCAGCAGCGAGGCGCGCTCATTCGCTTTCTTCCGGCGCGCCGGATCTTCTTCGAGATGTGCGCGGTCGATGGCTTCCGCCGTCATGTAGCAGATCGCCCGCGCAGCGGCCGTGAGCGCCTTCATGGTCAGCAGGTTACGCTGCACGTCCGGATGCACGGCAATCGGGCTCATGCCTTCAACCGCTCCGATGGCGCGGCCCTGCCTGCGCTCGTTGGCATATCCGAGCGCCTGCTGATAAGCGCGCTCGGCAATCGCCACGCCTTGCAGGCCCACTGCAAGGCGTGCGTTGTTCATCATCGTGAACATGCAGGCGAGGCCGCGATTTTCTTCACCGACAAGCCAGCCGACGGCGCCGCCATTATCGCCGAAGATCATGGTGCAGGTGGGCGAGGCATGGATGCCGAGCTTGTGCTCGATGGAGTGGCAGCGCACGTCGTTGCGTGTGCCGTCGGACAGAAACTTCGGCACGAGGAACAGCGAGATGCCGCGGGTGCCGGCGGGTGCGTCCGGCAGGCGCGCAAGCACGAGGTGGATGATGTTGTCGGTGAGATCGTGCTCGCCATAGGTGATGAAAATCTTCTGGCCCGTGACCCTGTAGGTGCCGTCACCCACCGGCTCGGCGCGCGAGCGCAGGGCCGCGAGATCGGAGCCCGCATGCGGCTCCGTCAGGTTCATGGTGGCGGTCCACTCGCCGGAGACGAGCTTTTCGAGATAGAGACTCCTGAGATATTCCGAGCCATGCTGCACCAGCGCCTCGATGGCCCCCATGGTGAGCACCGGGCCGATGCCGAATGCCATGGAGGCCGCGTTCCACATCTCGACGCAGGCGGAGTTCAGCAGGGTCGGCAGGCCCTGGCCGCCGTATTCCACCGGGCCGGGCAGCGCGTTCCATCCGGCCTCGGTCCAGCCCTTGTAGGCCTCCTTCCAGCCGGGCGCGGTGGTCACCGTGCCGTCCTTGAGGATGACGCCGTGCTTGTCGCCCTCCCGGTTGAGGGGCGCGATCACGTCATTGGCGAAGCGGCCCGCCTCGTCCAGAATGGTCTCGGCCAAGTCCACGGAGAGGTCGCCATAGAGGCCATCCGCCACGGCGCGGTCGAGGCCTGCCACATGCCGCATGGTAAAGATGATGTCGGGGACGGGCGCGCGGTAGGTCATGGGCGGTTCCTCTCAACACGATGGGCTTTTCATATTGACGCGTGTTCTCGCGCCGTTAAACCCGCCCGGCAAGGGGATTTTCCCCACGGGCAAGGAATAGTTTAGACGTGAACGATCTTGGGTCAATGCGCCAAACGGAGCGTCTGACGTCTGACGAGGCCGGCCTTGCCCGCGCGGCGGAGATTCTGCGGGGCGGCGGCCTCGTGGCCTTCCCGACGGAGACCGTCTATGGCCTAGGCGCCGACGCCACAGATGCGCAAGCGGTCGCCGGCATCTATGCGGCCAAGGAGCGCCCGAGCTTCAACCCGCTGATCTCCCACCTGGACAGTTTCGAATCCGCCAGAACGCAAGGAATGTTCGACGAGACGGCCCGCCGCCTGGCGGAGGCTTTCTGGCCCGGTCCGCTGACCCTTGTGGTGCCGGTAGCGCCCACCTGCACCATTTCCGACCTCGCCCGCGCCGGTCTCGACAGCGTGGGCCTGCGCGTGCCGGCCCATCCCTTCGCCCATGCGCTGCTGCAGAAGGCGGGCCGCCCGGTCGCCGCGCCGTCCGCCAACCGCTCGGGGCGCGTGAGCCCCACCGATGCGGACCATGTGCTGGGCGATCTCGATGGGCGGATCGACGCGGTGCTCGACGGCGGATCGTCCCAGGTTGGCGTGGAATCGACCATCGTGGCTTGCCTCGGCGGCGCGCCCCAGCTGCTGCGCCCAGGCGGCGTGCCGCGGGAGGCCATCGAGACGCTGATCGGCATGAAGCTTGAAGCCGGACAGGAAGGCGGCAAGAGCCCGCTGGCTCCCGGCATGCTCGCCTCCCATTATGCACCCCGCGCACGGGTGCGCCTGAATGCGGCGAGCATTGAGGCCGGTGAAGCCGTTCTGCTGTTCGGCCATGAAGCCCCGAAGGGCGCGAATGCAGCACGCATCACCCTGAACCTCAGCAAAAACGGCGACCTCGTGGAGGCCGCCGCTCATCTGTTTTCGTATCTGAGGCAGCTCGATTCCTCGGGCGCTGCCACCATCGCGGTGAGCCCGATCCCGGAGACGGGCCTGGGCGAGGCCATCAACGACCGCCTGAGGCGCGCCGCTGCGGAGCGGTAAGCCCGCTCCGCTCATCTCAAGTTTCTTACTTCGCTGCCAACTTCGCTGCGATCTGCGCCACGTGCCGGCCCTGGAAGCGGGCGCCGTCGAGGTCGATCTCGGTTGGCTGGCGCGAGCCGTCGCCGGCCGCGGTCGTGGAGGCGCCGTAGGGCGAGCCGCCGCGGATCTGGTCGACGCCCATCTGGCCCTGGAAGGAATAGGGCAGGCCCACAACCACCATGCCGTGATGCAGGAGCACCGGCAGCGTGGTAAGGATGGTGGCCTCCTGGCCGCCGTGCTGCGTGGCCGCGGAGGTGAAGACGGAGCCCACCTTGCCGATGAGCTTGCCTTGCGCCCAGAGACCGCCGGTCTGGTCGAGGAAGTTCTTCATCTGCGCCGTCATGGTGCCGTAGCGGGTCGGCGTGCCGAAGATGATGGCGTCGTATTCCGGCAGCTCCTCGACCGTAGCGATAGGCGCCTGCTGGTCGGTCTTGTAGTGGGCGGCTTGCGCGATCTCGGCCGGCACGAGCTCCGGCACGCGCTTCACAACAACCTCGGCGCCGGCTTCGCGGGCGCCCTCGGCTGCGGCATAGGCCATCTGCTCGATGTGCCCCCAGGACGAATAATACAGAACCAGAACCTTGGTCATGTGAACTCCGATGAGTTGGATTGGACGCAGGCTAGCCTTCTACCGAGCCTCTCTTCATGAAGGCCGGATGTGCGCTGCCCTGCTGTTGTTGGACATCCAAGAGGATAAGCTTTCTCCTCTGCAAAACCAGTGCTAGATATGCAGGGCCTCTCTTGCGTGAATGCAAACGATGTCCAAGCAGCAGCATCTCGAATGGGACGACTTCCGGCTCGTCAAGATCATCGCCGAAGCCAATGGGCTTGCCGGCGCGGCTGAGAAGTTAGGCGTCAATCACTCCACGGTCTTCCGACGGCTCGGCCAGATGGAGGAAAACCTCGGGGTCAAGCTCTTCGAGCGGCACCGGACCGGCTATGTGCTGACCACGGCCGGCGAGGAGATGACGGCGCTTGCCGAGCAGATGGAGGAGAACGTCACGGCGTTTACCCGCAAGCTCGCAGGCCAGGCCGTTGCGCCCGCTGGGGAGCTGCGGGTCACCACCAACGACACCCTGCTCGTCCATCTGCTGACGCCGATCTTCGCCCGCTTCATCACGGCCTGCCCGGAAATGCGGCTCGATGTGGTTCTCGCCAATCAGGCGCTCAACCTCTCGAAGCGCGATGCGGACGTGGCGATCCGCGCCACCGACTACCCGCCCGAGACGCTGGTCGGACGGCGCGTGGCCACCATCGCCTGGGCGATCTACGGCCGGAAGGTGGACTTCCCCGACGTCCGGGGACCGGAAGACGTGACCCTGGCCGATCTCTTCGCCCGGCACTGGGTCGCGCTCGGGGACAATCTGGCGACGCTCAAGGTCGCCCGCTTCGTGCGCGAACACGTGGCGCCGGAGAACCTCGTCTATAAGGTCAACACGGTGCTCGGCCTCGCCGAGGCGGTGGAGGCTGGAACCGGCATCGGGCCCCTGCCCTGCTTCATTGCGGATGCAAGCCCCAATCTCGTGCGGCTGTCGGACATCAATGCGGATTTCGCCGCGGGCCTGTGGCTCCTCACCCACCCGGACCTGCGCCAATCCGCCCGGGTGCGGGCCTTCATGGATTTCATGGCCGCCGAGATTACCAAGCAGAAGAAGCGGATCGAGGGCGGCGGGGCGAAAGCCGCTCTGCTCACCGAAGCGGGCTAGCTGTTGACGAGGACCCCCCTTCACGTCATCACCGGCCCTGTGCCGGTGATCCCGATCCGAAAAGCGCAGCGCTTCACATGATCGGGATGGCCGGGACAAGCCCGGCCATGACGGGCGAGCGTTGTCCGCACGAAGCCCTAGCCAATCTCCACCACCACCCGGCCCTTGATCCGCCCGGCCACGATCTCCCGGCCGGCCTCCAGCACCCCATCGAGCGGGATGGTCGAGGTCATGGCGGCGAGCTTGCCGTGATCAAGTTCGCGGGCGATCCGGTTCCAGGCCTCGAGCCGCAGCGCCTTGGGAGCCATCACCGAATCGACGCCGAGCAGGGACACGTTGCGCAGAATGAAGGGCGCGACGGTGGTGGGCAGATCCATCCCGCCGGCCAGCCCGCAGGCCGCGATGGCGCCGCCATACTTCGTCATGGACAGGACATTGGCGAGCGTCGTGGAGCCGACCGTGTCGATACCAACCGCCCAGCGCTCCTTGGCTAGCGGCTTTCCGGGCCCGGCGAGTTCGCTACGGTCAAGAATCTCAGCCGCTCCCAGGCCTTTCAGGTAATCGGCTTCCTCAGGTCGCCCCGTGGAGGCGATCACATGCCAGCCGGCTTGCGCCAGCAGCGCCACGGCCACCGAGCCCACGCCGCCGACGGCGCCCGTGACGATGGCGGGCCCGCTATCCGGGCGCAGGCCGTGCCGCTCCAGGGCCATCAGACAGAGCATCGCCGTGTAGCCGGCTGTGCCGACAGCCATGGCTTGCTGCGGTGAGAGTCCTTCAGGCAGCGGGATCAGCCAATCGCCCTTCACGCGCACCTTCTCGGCATAGGCGCCAAGATGCGTCTCGCCCAATCCCCAGCCGTTGAGGACGACCGCGTCGCCGGGTTTGAAATCGGGGTTCGAGGAGGCTTCCACAATGCCGGCGAGATCGACGCCGGGGATCATCGGGAAGCGCCGCACCACCGGGGCCTTGCCGGTGAGCGCGAGCCCGTCCTTGTAGTTCAGCGTCGAGTGCGACACCCGGACGGTCACATCGCCGTCCATGAGATCCGCCTCGTCGAACGCGCGGATCCCGACGCTCTGGCCAGCGTCAGACTTGTCGATGACCATAGCCTTGAATGCGCTCATGCCGATTCCTCCCCTGTCCATTTGTGGCGCGGGGAGGATGAGGACAAGCACGAACGATTCATCCCTTAGCAGGGAGGCGCCCTACTCCGCCGGCTGCAGCGCCGGCGCGCGATCGACCGGCTGCTCCTTGATCGGCAGGTTGATCAGGGCCGAGACAAGGCCGAGCAGGACGGAGAGCCACCAGACCATGCTGTAATTGCCGTTGATCTCGTAGAGCAGGCCGCCGAGCCATACGCCGAGGAAGCCACCGACCTGGTGCGAGAAGAACGCGAAGCCGTAGAGCATGGCCATGTAGCGGGTGCCGAACATCAGCATCACCAGGGATGACGTGGGCGGCACGGTGGAGAGCCAGAGCAACCCGATGGAGATGCCGAACAGGATCGACGTGACCGGCGTGGCCGGAACCAGGATGAAGGCTGCGATGGCCACCGAGCGGCCGAGATAGATCCAGGCCAGCAGCCAGCGCTTCGACATGCGTGTCGAGAGCCAGCCCGAGCCGAGGGAGCCGGCCGCGTTGGCAAGGCCGATGACGGCAAGCGTCCAGCCGCCGACCGCCGCCGAGAGGCCGGCATCCTTCAGGTAGGCCGGCAAGTGCACGGTGATGAAGGCAAGTTGGAAGCCGCAGGTGAAGAAGCCGAGCACCAGCAGCACATAGGAGCGATGCTTGAAAGCCTCCGACAGGGCCTGGGCAATCGACTGGTTCGGAGCCGCAGCCGGGCCGGACTGAGCCGCATCGCCGGTCGGCCGGGTTGCAAGAGCCAGCGCCAGAGGCATCACGATGAGCACGCTGGCGGCGAAGACCAGAAGGGCCTGTTGCCAGCCGAACTGCTCGATCAGCACATTGCCGATGGGAGGAAAGAGAAACTGGCCGAACGAGCCCGCCGCCGTGCCGGCCCCGAAGGCCATCGGGCGCCACTTCTCCGGCAGGATCTTGCCGAAGGCGCCAAGCACCAGGTTGAACGAGCAGCCGGAGAGGCCGAAGCCGATGAGCACGCCGGCGCCGATATGCAGGACGCCCGGCGTGGTCGCATAGGCCATCACCACGAGACCAAGCGCATAGAGTAGAGCACCCACGCAGAGCACCCGGAAGGCCCCGAACCGGTCCGCGACCGCGCCGGCGAAAGGCTGTCCGACGCCCCAGAGGAGATTCTGGATCGCGATGGCAAAGCCGAAGGTGTCCCGGCCCCAGCCGTATTCCGTGATCATCGGAAGCTGGAACAGCCCCGATGAGGCCCGGGGCCCGAACGTGATCAGGGCAATGAGGCAGCCGCAGACAACGACGATTTCCGGGGAGACGCGAGGGCGGGCGGGCGATGCGTGCATGGTCACGGCCTCAGGGCGCAAAACAAGAACGGCACCCTAGCCCAAGTCTCGCATCAGCAGAATTGAAAATTTGTCGCCTTTGGCATGACGAAACGTGATGGGTGGGGGAGTGGATTCCCCTCTCCCACTCTTTTGATGACCTTAGATCACGTAAAAGTCGCTGTGGGTCATCTTCAGGTTCTTCGACAGCGTGGCGATCTCGACCGCCTTATATTTCGTGCCTGATCCGTCGGCGTCGTAGGACAGCACGCCCTTCTTCTTGCTGTAGATGATATGGTCGTTCCTGTCCTTGGCCGTCTCCAGGGCAAAGTATGATTTGCTCAGCTTCGACGGCTGGGCCTCGCTGCCTTTGCGCCCCAGCTTGGTGAACACCGCGTTGTCGAGCCAGAAGGTGTCGTCCTTCACCTTGAAGTCGGCGATCTTGTCCTTGTTAGCCTTCGTGTTCGCCTTGGTGTCGAACACGAAGATGTCCCGGCCCGAGCTGCCTTTGAGCACATCGTTGCCGAGCCCGCCCCAGAGCCTGTCGTTGCCGCCAGCTCCATTGAAGGTGTCCTTGAAGCGCCCGCCCTTGAGCACGTCGGCACCGGCACTACCAATGAGGTTCTCGCTCGCCACATCCTCGACCGCTACCTCGAGCCACTGCTCGTAAGTGGCACCGAGCGCATCCCTCACCTGCACCTTGATCATGTGCGAGCGCGCCTGCTCGTAATCGAGCCGGAGGCCATCCTTAACCACGAGGGCACCAGAGGCCGAGAGCCCAAAGCGCCCACCGGCATCGTCGATAAGAGTGTAGGTATGGTTCCCATCAGTCACAAAGGCTTTAGTGGCGATCTGAACGGCCGATCCTATGTGCCCCTCCGCCACCGCTTGTGTTAACGAGAGGCCAGTCGGCGTGGTCGGTCCGACCTTCTGGCCATCTGCCGTAAAGCGCTGCTGGTAGATGTTCCATGAATGATCCAATTCTTCGGATTGCCATGTAACAATCCAGCCGCCATCCGGCAGTGCCGTGACTGACGAATATTCCTGCTCATACGTGGTGGTGGTGTTGACGAGGATTTCGCCGCCAATGGCCTGGCCAGCGGCATTGTAGCGCTGCTGGAAGACCCCGTCGCCAGATCCGTCCTGCCTTTGGGAAGTCCAAGTGACGACCCATCCTCCATCTGCCAGAGACGTTACTGACTGATCGGACTGGCCTTCAGAAGTTGTCGTGTTGACTCGAGCCTCCCCACCGATCTTTGATCCATTGAAGGAATATCGCTGCTGGTGAATGTCGCCTCCAGACTCCCAGATAGTAAGCCAGCCGCCATCTGGGAGTTCTGCCACAACGGAGTGGTCTTGTGTTCCAGCTGTGATTGTGTTGACTAATGTCTCATCACCCACAGCTTGTCCCTGCGCATTGTAGCGTTGCTGGTAGATGTCATCTTGAGACGTCCAAGTGACAATCCAGCCTCCGCCAGTCAGGGCCTCTGTAGATTGATCGTTCTGATCTCCAGCAGTGGTCTTATTGACCAGGATCTCACCATCGATCTTTCCGTTGATGCCATAGCGCTGCTGGTAGACATCAGTTTGACTAGAAATATTTTCTCTAGAAACCCAAGTTACAAGCCACTCTCCATTCGAGAGGGTCGTTAAACTAGCGCTATTCTGGCTATCAATGACAGTAGTATTAACGCGATCTTCGGCGCCAATCTTATTGCCATTAGCATCGTATCGTTGCTGAGACAGCCCTGTTTCGCTACCGTCGTTACTCATCCAAACGACAACAGTACTTCCATCCGACAACACTATGCTTCTGAAATGAGGAATGTAACCATCGGAATCGACAGTAATTCTTATCTCATCTCCTACTACCCCGCCCTTCGCATCATATCGCTGCTGGCAGAGCGTGAAATTGCTAGAGCTGTACAATTGCCATGTTACGACCCATCCCCCTGCAGCAAGATCAGTTACGATCGGGGCAGAATTATCACTGCCTAAACTTGTGCTGACCCGGGTCTGTCCTCGTATACCAATCGTGCTCATAGAAATTAATTACCTGTCAGTTTCAAATGATGAATTATGACATAACGTAACCAATAGCAAAAAGAAATGTTATAAAATCTTATTCACTCCGGGCAAGCGAAGCAGCCCTTTGCCACTAAACTATTGCCGGGAAAATAGACGCTATAGATGGTTAGGCTTGATCATCACCTGAATAAACGACCACCTAGACCACGAAGAAATCGTTGTGCGTCAGGGCAAGCCCCTTCTTGAGGCTGGCGATCTCTACCATCTTGTATTTGGATTGGGTGCCGTCGGCGTCGTAATAGAGCACACCTTTCTTGCTGTCGTAGATGATCCGGTCCTCCCAGTCCTTGGCCTTGGAGGCTTTGACGAACATGTCGGCCTTAAACTTCACCGGGTTGCCATAGGTGCCCTTGCCGAGCTTGGTGAACACCGCATTGTCGAGCCAGATTGTGTCCGACGTCACGCTGTAATCGGCAATCCTGTCCTTGTTGGTGTTCTTGTTCGGCTTTGTGTCGAAAACGAAGGTGTCGCGGCCTGCACCGCCGGTTAGGACGTCATTGCCGCCATTGCCTTTCAGCGTGTTGGCCGCGGCATTCCCGTAAAGCTTGTCGCTGGAGCGGCCGCCCGTGGCATTCTCGATCACCACGCCGTTCGCAATCGTGAAGCCGCCGGCGACACCCGCCTCGCGCGAGACGAAGCCTCCCGCGTTGGGATCGCCAGTTCTCAAGGTGGCAGCCCGCAGGTCGATCTGCACGCCAGCCGATGCATTCGTGGCTGCAATCGTGTCCGTTCCGCCCGCATCCCAGAGGCAGAACCATCCCTGTTCCTCGGCGAACAGGTTCCATGTCGGCAGGGTGTAGACATCCCTGCCCGCACCCGTCGCCATGTTCTGTCCATAGAGGGCCTGCAGGGCCGCGATGTCGAAGGCCCCGAGCCCTGCCTGATTGCCATAGGTCACGTCGTAGCCGGCTCGATCCCAGCCCGTGTTGTACGACATGATTGTCCAGACGCCCTGGTTCAGGCCGTAGGTGCCCGTCGAGGACGCATCCGTCACACCGGGGAAAGTCGTTCCACCCTCGTCCCCGCCATCATGCGGGTGCGCCAAACCCAGGCCATGCCCGAGTTCATGCAGCACGGTGTTGAGGCCGTCGCCCCCGAAATGCATATTGCTCCAGGAGGGTGTGGAGGGATCGAAATATCCCCAGGCCTGATCGCTGTTAGGTAACTCGTGGAGGCCAAGCGTGCCGTCGCCAATCGCTGTCTTCCACCAGACGATATCGGCCTTGGCTGCCGTATCGACGAGCTGGAACCTGAGGCCGCACACGCTCCCGTAGACAGCGGCAGCGTAGTCGAAGACGCCCATTTCCGCGAGGGTCCAGTCCTGCGCCTGAGCAGCACTGGTCAAGACCTCGCTTTCCCCATGGCGGGCACTGGCTGCGGCGAAGTCGCCGCTTTGGCCGAAATAGACCTTGATCGGCTCGACGCTCGTGTTCCAGGCCGTTCCGCCCCAGATCAGGGAATCCACAAAGACATTCCCATAGCCGGCGCCCGGCACAGCGTTTCGAATCGTCGCCATCATTCCCTCGTCTCGAGACCTCGCATCTCAAGCTTCTACTACTCTATTACGTTACTCCTAGTGCCGAAACGCACAGGCGAGGGAGTTTCTCAAGTCTGTCCCGGCTTGAGCTTGTAGAAGATGTGGCGGCCGATCACGTCCATTTTTTTCAAGCGGCGCGACCACGAGGGACGAACGTAGTTCGCATGGTAGTGGGTCGCGCCACCGACATCGGCCAGATAGGTTCTGCCTTCGAGCACGGCGCTCGCCACCCTGGTCGCCCGCTCCCAGGATTCGCTGTCGCGGATGCGCAGGGACTTGCCCTCGCAGGCGAAGGTGAACTGGCAGGCGAGATGGCGGTGGCGGTTCTGGTAAACCACGCCGCAGATGGACGAGGGATAAAGCCCACTCTTCACGCGGTTCAGGATCACCTGGGCGACTGCCGCCTGCCCTTCCACAGGCTCACTGCGAGCCTCGAAATAGACGGCCTCGGCCAGGCAGCGCTGCTCCTTGTTCAGGTTGTCCGGGTCGATCAGGTCAGCATAGCGCGGGCGGTCGGGATCATCGCTCTTCGGCAGGATCGTCATATCGCCACGGTCGAGACGCGGCGACTGCAGCGACACGGGGGCGGCGGCGATCTCCATGGGCGTTGCATCCATAGGTGCCGGCGTTGCCGAGGACAGGGTGACGGCTCGCTTCACCATCGGCGTGGTCGGGCTGGCCGAGGCGCCGGTTGAACCTGCCGCTGCGGCAGCCGGAGACTGCACCGAGATGGCCTGCTGGGTCGTGGTGTATTCCGGCGCCTGCCAGGGCTCGAAGGCCTGTTCCATGTCGAATTCTTCGAGTTGCCCTTCCATGAGAACGGTGGGCGGCAGGAGATCTTCGTCCTGGCTATAGATTAAACGGGCGCTGCCAGCCTGGTTGAGCACCGAGCGCAGTTGCTTGGCCCGCCGGGAAAGCGTCGCGTGCGGCGGGACCAGCGGATTGCCCTTCATCGATCGGTCGATGATCGCGTCAGTGCCCGCATCGGCCTTCCGGTCGGCCTTCAGGGGCTCGGAATCACTCATTTCACTCGGCAGGTCGTAACGCGGCAGGGAACGGAGGATGTCGCGCTCGACCCCGAGCCTGCTCCCGGCCATCGACGCGCCGGTCGGCGGCACGAGGGCGGTATCGATCAGGCGGGCGGTGGCGCTGCGAGGGGCGAAGCTCACGCCGGAATGGAGATCGTTGCTGGCGGATGCCGTGAACGAGATCAGCAGACCGGTCGCCAGCGCCCAGGGGGCCGTGGTGGCGCAGATCCATTTCACCCGAGACCGACGATACGGAAGACGCACGCGCAACACCCTGCAAAAAACTCGACACAATCCGGAGCATCCAGCAGGAGGGCTCCGATGTCTTAAAGTTATCGCGGGTTAAGGTTGATGGGTGGTTAAGACTGGCCCCGCCTATTGGGCCGGGCCTGCGGCAGCCTGACGCTTCTCGGCCAAGCGCCGCAGCGCATTCGCGGTTCCCGCATCGGCCGGGAAGAAGGCCTCGATGGCGAGCTCCGACAGGGTCACGTCCACCGGCGTGCCGAAGATCGTGGTGGTGCTGAAGAGCGTCAGCACGCCCCCCTCCGTGGTGAGCTGCAGGGGCACGACGATGCCGGCATAGTCATGGCCCGCCTTGAGAGCGCGTGCAGCCGCATCGGGCGTCGGATAGGAGCGCAGCTCTGCGATCAGGGCGGCGAGCGTTGCGTCGCCCGTCGCATCGACCTGCCGGTGCAGGCGATGGACGAGATGGTTGCGCCACTCGGTGAAGTTCACGATGCGGCGCGCGAGCCCCGCCGGATGAACGCTCAGGCGCAGCACGTTCACCGGCGGCTTCATCAGGGCCGGATCCACATCGCCGATAAGCGAGACAAGCGCATCGTTGGCCGAGACGAGCGACCAGTGCCGGTCGACGGCGAGCGCCGGATAAGGATCGTGCCCTCTCAGGACGAGATCGACCGCCTGGCGCATGCTCGCCAGCGCGGGATCGTCGAGGGAACGCTCCGAATAGATCGGCGCAAAGCCTGCCGACACCAGCATGATATTGCGCTCGCGCAGGGGCATGTCGAGCTTTTCCGCGAGCAGCAGCACCATCTCGCGGCTCGGCTGCGAGCGGCCCGTCTCGAGGAAGCTCAGGTGCCGCGTGGAAATCTCGGCCTCAAGCGCCAGGTCCATCTGGCTCATGCGCCGGCGCTGGCGCCATTCACGAAGATAATCGCCCACAGGCGTGGGGCTGTTCACAGGTTGGGTGTTCACGGTTCTCATGAGAGGACCATAGCGCGAGGTACGCCGGTGTTCCATGACCTCGGAGGTAATCGACGACCCTCCCTCCCGGCGCAATCCTGCATTCACGGTTGATGCCTTCAGCCGGTGAACAACAGGAGACAGCCATGATGAATATCCACTCCTCCCCGCTTCTTCGCCAAGCTCTCGTGGCCGATGCCGCCACCAGCGCCGCCTTCGGCCTGCTGATGCTGATCGGAGCCGGACCGTTGAGCGGCATTCTCGGGCTGCCGGAGACGCTGCTGCGCATCGCAGGCCTAGTGCTCCTGCCCTATGCGGGCTTCATCGGCTGGCTCGGTGTGCGCGAGACAATCAGCAAGCCCGTCGCCTGGGCCGTGGTGCTGGGCAACGCTCTCTGGGTGGCCGACAGCGTCCTGCTCCTGATGAGCGGCTGGGTTGCGCCGACAAGCGCCGGCTATGCCTTCGTGATCGGGCAAGCACTGGTGGTGCTGATGTATGCGGAGTTTCAATATGTGGGGCTGCGCCGGTCAGCGGAAGCCGTTGCGTGAAGTGTCAAGCCAGTTGTGCCCCGTCATGCCCGGCCTCGTGCCGGGCATCCACGCCTTCAATCACCCTCACTGTCCTTCCGGGGCGGCCAAGGGCCGAGCCCGGAATCCATAACCGCTAACATTGCAAGAAGAGGCGAGATGCTGTCCGTCCCGTCCTGAGCTGTCGTAGTTATGGATTCCGGGCTCCGCTGCGCGCCCCCGGAATGACAGCTTGAGACTGGTATGTTGTGCGAGGGGATCAGCCCCTCGCATCCCGCCCGTTGAACGGGACCGGCGTGATGTCCGACAGCTCCACCGTCTCCAGGCAGCGCACGTTGATGGCTGCCGTCGCCTCGCCGGTCGGCTGTTTGCCTTCTCCGAAGGTGGCCGCGCCGCAGGTGGAGCAGAAGCGGTGCTGGATCGTGTGCGTGTTGAACGTGTAGGTGGCGAGGTCCTCCTCGCCGCGGATTACGTTCAGCGCGCTGCGCGGCACGAAGGTCAGAAGGTAGCCCTTGCGCTGGCAGATGGAGCAGTTGCACTCGATCACCTGCGCGAGATCCGTCTCGACCTCGTACGCAACCTTGCCGCAATGGCACGAACCCTTGTGAAGCGTCATCCCAAACCCCCGTTTTTTGTCAGGCCGCGTATGCCACCATCGCCGTGACGATGAGGCCGGCACCGAGAACGGCAATGAACCGGTCGCTCATGGTGAGCGGCTCCGCCCTGCCCTGCGCGGCCATCTGGCCGATGATCATATCGAGCACCAGGGACACGGCGAAAGGCCATGCGGCCGGCGGCACGATCAGCTCCTGCAGATGCGGCCGTGGCGCCACGATGAGGCCGATCACGATGCCGGAGACCAGCACTGCGATGATGTAAAGCAGGCGCCCGCGCGACAGGGACATCGGCATCATGCCTGGCTCGCGGCTTTGCTGCCGAGCGCCGCCTGCGCGGCCGCAAGGCGCGCGATCGGCACGCGGTAAGGCGAGCAGGACACGTAGTCGAGACCCGTCGCTTCGCAGAAGTGGATCGAGGCCGGATCGCCGCCGTGCTCGCCGCAGATTCCGAGCTTGATGTCGGGCCTCGTCTTCTTCCCACGCTCCACCGCGATCCTGACCAGTTCGCCCACACCTTCCTGATCGATCGTGACAAACGGATCGGCCGGCAGCAGGCCCTTCTGCGTATAGGGACCGAGGAACGAGGCCGCGTCGTCGCGTGAGATGCCGAGCGTGGTCTGCGTCAGATCGTTGGTGCCGAAGGAAAAGAACTCCGCCGATTTCGCGATGTCGCCGGCGAGCAGGGCCGCGCGCGGCAGCTCGATCATCGTGCCGACCTGATACTCGATGGTAACGCCGCTTTCCGCCTTCACGGCTTCCGCCATGGCAACGATGCGCTCCTTCACCCAATCGAGCTCCGGTTTCGTCATCACGAGCGGCACCATGATCTCGGGAACCACAGGCTGTCCCGTCGTCTTTCCGGCCTCAACCGCCGCCTCGAAGATGGCGCGCGCCTGCATCTCGGCGATTTCAGGATAGGCCACCGCCAGACGGCAGCCGCGGAAGCCAAGCATCGGGTTGAACTCGTGCAGTTCGCGGGCGCGGTGTCTCAGCTTCTCGACAGAGGCATTCATGGCTTTCGCCACCTCCTGCATCTCTTCTTCCGAGTGCGGCAGGAACTCGTGCAGCGGCGGATCGAGCAGGCGGATCGTGACGGGCAGCCCGCTCATGATCGAGAACAGCTCGGCAAAGTCCTTGCGCTGCATCGGCAGCAGCTTGGACAAGGCCGCGCGGCGACCGGCCTCGTCGTCGGAGAGGATCATCTCGCGCACCGCCACGATGCGGTCGCCCTCGAAGAACATGTGCTCCGTGCGGCAAAGACCAATGCCTTCCGCCCCGAAGCTGCGCGCGGTCTTGGCATCGAGGGGCGTCTCCGCATTGGCGCGCACCTTCATGCGGCGCACCTTGTCGGCCCAGCCCATGAGGGTGGCGAACTCGCCCGAGAGTTCCGGCTGCAGCATCTCGACCTGGCCCAGCAGCACCTGACCGTTCGAGCCGTCGATGGTGATGATCTCGCCCTTCTTCAGCGTCTGTCCTGCCACCGTGAGCGTCTGAGTTGCGTAATCCACGCGGATCTGGCCCGCGCCCGAAACGCAGGGTTTGCCCATGCCGCGCGCGACCACCGCCGCGTGCGAGGTCATGCCGCCTCGGGTGGTGAGAATGCCCTCCGCCGCATGCATGCCGTGAATGTCCTCAGGCGAGGTCTCGACACGCACGAGGATGACCTTGTGGCCCGCCTTCTTGGCCGCTTCCGCATCGTCGGAGTTGAACACGATCGCGCCGGAGGCAGCACCCGGAGAAGCCGGCAGGCCTGTGCCCAGGATCTTGCGCTCGGCTTTGGGGTCGATAGTGGGGTGCAGCAGTTGGTCGAGGGCCGCCGGCTCCACGCGGGTGATCGCCTCTTCCTGCGTGATCAGGCCCTCAGACGCCAGCTCCACGGCGATGCGCAAGGCCGCTTTCGCCGTGCGCTTGCCGTTGCGGGTCTGGAGCATCCAGAGCTTGCCGGTCTCGACCGTGAATTCCATGTCCTGCATGTCACGGTAGTGCCTCTCGAGAATGCCGTAGATGCGCACCAGCTCGTTGTAGGCGTCGGGCATCGCCCGCTCCATGGAGGGCTTGTCGGATCCGGACGCGACGCGCGCCTTCTCGGTGATGTCCTGCGGGGTGCGGATGCCCGCCACCACGTCCTCGCCCTGGGCATTGATGAGGAACTCGCCATAGAGCTCGCTCTCGCCGGTCGACGGGTTGCGGGTGAAGGCAACGCCCGTGGCGGAGGTTTCGCCCATGTTGCCGAACACCATGGCCTGCACGTTCACCGCCGTGCCCCAGCTCGCCGGAATGGCGTGCAGCTCGCGGTACTTGATGGCGCGGTTGTTCATCCAGGAGCCGAACACGGCCCCGATGGCGCCCCAGAGCTGCTCCTGCGGCTCCTGCGGGAAAGGCTTATCCAGCTCCTTCTCGACCAGCGCCTTGTAGCGCGGGAGAATGGTCTTCCAGTCCTGGGCGGTCATGTCCGTGTCGAGCGTGTAGCCCTTGCGGTCCTTGAACTCGTCGAGGATCTCCTCGAAGTGATGATGCTCGATATCCAGCACCACGTTGGAATACATGGTGATGAAGCGCCGGTATGAGTCATAGGCGAAGCGCTCGTCGCCCGCGCCCTTGGCCAGCGCCTCGACGGTCACGTCGTTGAGGCCGAGATTGAGCACCGTGTCCATCATGCCGGGCATGGAGGCCCGGGCGCCGGAGCGGACGGAGACCAGAAGCGGGTTCTCGGCATCGCCGAAGGTGCGGCCCGTGAGCTTGCCGACATAATCCAGGGCCTTTGCGACCTGGGTTTTCAGCTCCTCAGGATAGGCGCGGCCATGGTCGTAGTAGTAGGTGCAGACTTCCGTCGTGATGGTGAAGCCCGGAGGCACCGGCAGGCCCAGATTGGACATTTCGGCGAGATTCGCCCCCTTGCCGCCCAGCAGGTTCTTCATCCCCGCCTGGCCCTCGGCCTTACCGTCCCCGAAGGTATAGACCCACTGCGTCATCACTCGATCCCTTGGCTTAAGAAACGCCCTGCTGCCGCGCAGGTGTTGGCTTGAAACATGTGGAGCCCAAACGCAAGCTGAACAGCCACGGTTCCGGGAAATTTCAGAAGGGTAGCTCTTTGGGTAGCCTGAAGCTCTGCCCCTCCCCGTTATCCCCGGGCGTGTTCCGGGGACCGCCATAACCAAGAGAGCAAACAAAAATGGCCGGGACATGCCCGGCCATCGTGATCTTTCATGAACTCGGGCTCAGACGCGATACCGCCCGTTGCGCTTCACGTAGACCGTGGTGCCCACCGGGACGCGCTCGTAGAGGTCGGCGACGTCCTCGTTGAGCATGCGCACGCAGCCGGAGGAGACCTGATCGCCGATGCTCCAGGGCTCGTTGGTGCCGTGGATGCGGAACAGGGTGTCGGCGCCGTTCTGGTGCAGGTAGAGGGCGCGGGCGCCGAGCGGGTTGTTGAGGCCTGCTTCCATGTAGCGCGGCAGGTCCGGCTTGATGCCGACCATGGTCTTGGTGGGCGACCATGCGGGCCAGACGCCCTTGCGGCCGACCGAGGCGACTCCCCGCCAGGAGAAGCCCTGCTTGCCGACGCCGACGCCGTAGCGGATCGCCTTGCCCTCGGGCTGGACCAGATAGAGCATGCGCTCGTCAATATCGACCACGATGGAGCCCGGCTTCTCCGAACCCTTGTACTCCACCGTCTGGCGGGCGTATTTCGCGTCCATCTTGCGGCGGTCGACCAGCGGGATGTTGTGCGGCTGATCCGGGATCGAGCCGACATACCAGTTGTCGTCGTCCATTGTGGCAACGGGCTGCTGGGCGGTCTGGCAGGCAGCCAGGGGCACGCTCAGGAGAGCGGCAATCAGGAGGCGTCGAATCATGATCGGTCTTCTGAGTTGAAACGGTTGCCGCCTACCTAGAGCCCCGAGGCCGCCTTGGCTGTGCCCCTCAGGCAACACCTTAACCTGAATTAACCTGTGAGGGCTGCCCCATGCGCGTGGCGCAACCCTCACCGTTTGCCGGGTCTTGATTACCCCTCGATCCGGGAGAAGTCCGCCACCGTGCGGGTCGCCTCGCGGATGCTGTTGAGGAGCCGCAGGCGGTTGGCCCGGAGTGCGGGATCCTCCGCGTTGACGGTCACCTTGTCGAAAAAGGCGTCCACGGGCTGGCGCAGGCGGGACAGGGCCCGCATGGCGCCTTCGAAATCCTCAGCCTCGACGGCAGCGGCCGCCTCGTCCTTGGCCTTGGCCAGAACCACGGCCAGCGCCTTTTCCTCGATCTGCCCTTGGTCGTTCACGATCTGGAGATCGGGCGCCTCGTTGTAAGCCCGCCCGTCCTTCTTCTCCTCGATGCGCAGGATGTTGGCCGCGCGGCGATAGCCCGCGAGCAGATTCCGGCCGTCTTCCGTGTCGAGGAAGCGACCGAGTGCTTCCACGCGGCGGACGATCATGAGCAGGTCGTCCTGACCTTCGAGCGCAAACACGGCGTCGATGAGATCGTGACGCGCGCCCTGATCGCGGAGATAGACCTTCAGGCGGTCGGCGAAGAAGGAGAGGAGATCCTTCTGAAATGTCTTCACCGAACCCTTGAGAGCTAAAAACTCGTCAGCTGAAACCAAAGCACCTGAGAGCTCTAGCTCCACACCATTTGGACCAATAACTTTCTTCGGCGCACCTTGAACAAACGCATCCATTGCTTTGCTCGAAAGCTGATTCAGCAATTCTCCTGATTGGAAGAAGAAACTTTCCATTAAGCCGAAGCGCACTTCGTTCTCCAGCACCAACCGGATCACACCCAGTGCCGCACGGCGCAGCGCGTAAGGATCCTTCGAGCCTGTGGGCTTCTCGTCGATAGCCCAGAAGCCAACGAGCGTGTCGATCTTGTCGGCCAGCGCCACTGCTACTGAGACCGGATCGGTCGGCACGCGGTCGGATGGGCCGAGCGGCTTGTAGTGCTCCTCGATGGCGGCTGCGACGGACGCGTGCTCGCCCTGCAGTGTCGCATAATAGCGGCCCATGAGGCCCTGCAGCTCGGGGAATTCGCCCACCATCTCGGTGACGAGATCGGCCTTGGCGAGACGCGCGGCGCGCTCCGCAAGTTCAGGATCGGCGCCGACGATGGGAGCCAGCTCTTTGCTGAGCGCTGCGATGCGCTCCACGCGCTCGTATTGCGTGCCGAGCTTCTCGTGGAACACGATTGCTTTCAGCTTCTCCAGCCGGTCTTCCAGCTTCACCTGCTGGTCGGTCTTCCAGAAGAAGTTGGCGTCGGAGAGGCGCGCGCGCACCACGCGCTCGTTGCCGCCGACAATCGTCTTGCCGCCGTCGCTGGCAATCAGGTTTGAGGTGAGCAGGAACTTGTTGGCGAGCTTGCCGGTGTTCGGATCGCGCAGCACGAAGCATTTCTGGTTGGCGCGGATCGTGGTGCGGATCACCTCAGGCGGGATATCAAGAAACGCTTCATCGAAGGAACCCATGAGCACCACGGGCCATTCTACAAGGCCGGCCACTTCTTCCAGCAGTCCCTCGTCCTCAATGAGTTCGAGGCCTTGCACGAAGGCAAGGTCCTTTGCGTCGTGCAGGATCATGTCCTTGCGGCGGTCGGTGTCGATCACGACCTTGGCGCGCTCCAGCGCCGGCGCGTAATCGTCGAAGCGCTTCACGCGGATCTCGTCCGGCGCGAGGAAGCGATGGCCCTTCGTGACGTCGCCCGATCCGATGCCGTCGACATCGAAGCGCACCACCTCCGGATCCTCAGTCTCGGGGCCGAAGGTGCAGACGATGGAATGGAGCGGACGCACCCAGCGCAACGAGCCGGGCTCGCGGGAGGCAGCACCCCAGCGCATGGATTTCGGCCAGGGGAAATTCTTGACGATGCCGGGCAGGATCTCCGCCAGAACGTCCGGCGTCGAGCGGCCGGGCTTTTCGATGACGGCGACGTAGAACTCGCCCTTCTTCGGATCGCTCTCGATCTTCGCCTGCTCAATGGACGAAAGCCCCGCCCCTTTCAGGAAGCCCTGGATCGCCGCATCGGGCGAGCCGACGCGCGGCCCTTTGCGCTCCTCGCGCACGTCCTGCCCCTTCACGGGCAGGCCCGCGACGTGCAACGCCAGCCGCCGCGGCGTCGCGAAGGCCTTGGCGCCCTCATAGAGGAAGCCGCGCTCCACGAGCGCATCGGTGACAAGCTTCTTCAGATCCTCCGCCGCACGGCGCTGCATGCGGGCCGGAATTTCTTCGGAAAAGAGTTCGAGGAGGAGATCGGGCATGGCGGGTGCGTCCATCACCCTCCCCTTGAGGGGGAGGGTCGGCCGTCAGGCCGGGGTGGGGTGGGAAGCGCGGCGGCTTCGGATTGAGGCGAGCCATACAAGGCCGCGTAAATGGTGTCGAGAACGCCGTTCATGTTCTCGGAGAGTTCGGTGTTCCAGAAGCGGACGACGCGGTAGCTTTCATTTTCGAGCCAACGTGTCCGGGCCTCGTCTTTCGCGGCGATGTCATCCTGCGCGTGGTGGCCGCCGTCGAGTTCGATCAGCAGGCGCACCTTCAGGCAGGCGAAGTCCGCCACATAGGGGCCGATGGGGACCTGGCGGCGGAAATGGGTGCCGTAGACGGGAATCCGCTTCAGGGCGCGCCAGAGGGCCTGCTCCGCATCGGTTGCATTCCGGCGAAGCGCGCGAGATCGAGAGGTGCCGATTTTGCGGGTGGAAGGCATCTGAAATTCGATCCGAGTTCCCATTTTCTCACAGGAAGCACCGCCCTGGCCCTCCTCCCCCTTGTGGGGAGGAGTTGGAGGTGGGGGTGTGAGTGCCAGACTGGTCCAATTTAGCGCCGGCACCCCCACCCCTAGCCCCTCCCCACAAGGGGGAGGGGAATAGTCGCGAGAAGCCGTCATTCTCTCAGGCCGCCACGCCTCCGCCCTCGGTCTTCAGCCATGCCGCGCCGCAGGCTTTCGCCAGTTCGCGGACGCGCAGGATGTAGCTTTGGCGCTCGGTGACGGAGATCACGCCGCGGGCGTCGAGCAGGTTGAACATGTGGCTTGCCTTGATGCACTGGTCATAGGCCGGCAGCGCCATCAGGTGGCGCTGGTCGTTGGCATCAGGCTTCGGCTCTCCGGCGTCCAGATACTTGCGGCAGGCGGCTTCCGCGTCGCGGAAGTGCCGGAACAGCATCTCGGTGTCGGCATGCTCGAAGTTGTGGCGGGAGTATTCCTGCTCGGCCTGCAGAAAGACATCGCCGTAGGTGACCTTCTCGACGCCCTCGAGGCCGTTGAAGTTGAGGTCGTACATGGACTCGACGCCCTGCAGATACATGGCGAGGCGCTCGAGCCCGTAGGTGAGTTCGCCCGCCACCGGCGAGCACTCGAAGCCCGCCACCTGCTGGAAGTAGGTGAACTGTGACACTTCCATGCCATCGCACCAGCACTCCCAGCCGAGACCCCAGGCGCCGAGCGTCGGGCTCTCCCAATCGTCCTCCACGAAGCGGATGTCATGGAGCGAGGTGTCGATGCCGATGGCCTTGAGCGAGCCGAGATAAAGCTCCTGCAGGTTCGGCGGGTTCGGCTTCAGGATCACCTGGAACTGGTAATAGTGCTGGGCCCGGTTCGGGTTCTCGCCATAGCGACCATCCTTTGGGCGCCGGGAGGGCTGCACATAGGCTGCGCGCCACGATTTGGGGCCGAGAGCCCGCAAGGTGGTGGCCGGGTGGAAGGTGCCGGCGCCCATCTCCATGTCGTAGGGCTGGAGGATCACGCAGCCCTGTCCGGCCCAGTAGCGCTGGAGCGTAAGAATCAGGCCCTGGAAAGAGCGCGCAGGGTTCATATGCGCGGGTTCGCTCGTCATATCGGCGTCCGGTTTTATCCAAAAATTTCAGGCGAACCCTTGGGATGATGGGCTGTCTAAGTCAAGCGCTGCCCTTTGATCCCCCTCCCCCTTGTGGGGAGGGGCTAGGGGTGGGGGTGTGAGCGCTGAACTGGACCAGCGTGGCGCCGGCACCCCCACCTCCAACTCCTCCCCACAAGGGGGAGGAGGGCTCGGTTGCACTACTCTCATCCAACGATTCCGGGCTCGGCCTCCGGCCGCCCCGGAATGACAGTGGAAAATGCTACAACCCCAATCGCGCCCAGGCGGCCCTCTCCTCCAGGGCGCCGACGATCTCGCCCGGATCGAAGAGGCTGATGTCGCCGACCGCGCGGCGGCCGAGCAGGCGAGCCAGAAGCGGCCGGCGGGCGGGCTCAATCATGCGGAACCGCACCTTGTCGCCGAAGCGCTGGCGCAGGACGGAACGGATATCGCCGAGCCCGTCGACGAGGCCGAGATCGACCGCCTCGGCCCCGACCCAGAAGGCTCCCGAAAAGAGATCGTCGTAGGAATCGTTGAGCTTTTCGCCCCGGCGGGAGCGGACGAGATCGACGAAGACGTCGTGGATCTTGAGCTGGAGACCCTTCAGGCGGATCACATCGTCCGGGTTCTCGGGGCGGAACGGGTCGAGCATGGCCTTGCTCTTGCCGGCGGTGTGCACACGCCGCTCGATGCCGATGCGCTCGATCAGCTCGTGGAACCCGAAGCTCGCGGAGACCACCCCGATGGAGCCCACGATGGAAGCCGGATCGGCATAGATCTCGTCCGCTGCGCAGGCGATCATGTAGCCGCCGGAGGCCGCCGCATCCTCCACAAAGGCGATAACGGGGATCTTCTTTTCCTCGGCAAAGGCACGGATACGCTTGAAGATCAGATGGGATTGCGCCGCCGACCCTCCTGGCGAGTTGATCACGAGGGCCACGGCCTTTGCTCCCGGCACGGAGAAGGCCCGCTCCAGGAGCGGCGCCACGCTCGACATGGCGAGCCCTGAGCGCAGGGGCATCACGGCCCCGATGGGGCCGGACAGGCGTACCACCGGCACGACGGGGCTGGACGAGGTGCGGTACTTGGCCGGGAGGAGGAATTGCAGGCGTGCGGGAAGCATGGAGAGGAGGGATGTTTGAGCCATAGCGTCTATGTAGGGTGCACGGCCCGGCTTCCCAAGATGAACATCCCGTTAGGGAATTCGTCGGCCTCCATTCAGCTACGATGAGCTAAACCCTCACCATGGAAAAGTGCCCTGCCCTTGTGTTGGCAGAGGTGAGGAGAAAAACAATGCGTAAGCTGATGTTCGGCCTTCTTGGCCTTGCGACCCTCGGGCTCGGTGCCCTCTCGGCGCAACCGGTCGAGGCCCAGCCCTACTATCGGGACTACGGTTACGGCTATCGTCCCGTTGTTGAGCGCCGCTATGTCCGTCCGCGCCCGCGTCCGGTGATCAGCGTCCAGGTCGGCAACCCCTACCGGGCATACCGTCCCTATCGGGCTTATCGGCCTGCGCTGATCTATCGCCCGGTACGCACGGTTCGCCGCTGCTGGGTCGAGCGCCGGAGGGTTTGGACCAATTACGGGTGGGTCCGCCGTCCGGTGCAAGTCTGCCGCACGGCTCGCAGACCCGGTCGCTGGTAAATCGATGAAGGGCGCCGAAAGGCGCCCTTTCTCATAGGAGAGTGGCTTCGCCCCGATGCAGCGCCTCGGCTTCAGGGGTGAAGCGTCCATCGGGGCCGTTCAGGATTACGGGCGGCAGGATAACCAGAGGAGCCCGGCTGCCCTTGACACCGGAGAGCAGGCAGCGGATCGCAGGCTTGTCGGCAGAGGGATGCACGAAGCGAAGCTCCATCCCTCCAAGCCACTTCCCCAGGATTTCCAGGCACTCGGCTGTCCGGTCGGCCCGGTGGATCAGCACCAGGCGTCCCTTAGGTCTGAGCAACCCCGTGCAGGCCTTGAGCCAAGCCTCCAGGCCGCCCGCCGGCAGGGCATGGGCCGCAGCCCGGCCTCGGTCCGGCGAGATGCGGGCCTGCCCCTCTTCCAGGAAGGGCGGATTGGTCAGGACGAGGTCTGCGCTCTCTAACGTCAGGCCGGAGGCTTGGCGTGAGCCCCTGTCAAGCACATCGGCTACCACGATCTGTGCCTTAACATCATTGTCCCGGCAGTTCCGGCGGCAGAGATCGGCAAGGTCGGGATCCTGCTCCACGAAGACGAGGCGCGCATCCCTCTCCCGGGCAGCCACCATGAGCCCGACCGCCCCAGTGGCGGCGCCCACGTCCACCACCACGTCGCCGGGCTTCACGGGAGCGGAGGCGGCGAGCAGCACCGCATCAGTGCCGGCGCGATGGCCCCTGGCCGGTTGCGCCAGATGCACACGCCCGCCGAGCAGTAAATCCTGCGTGATTTCAATCATGCCGCAGCTCGGCTCCGAGACCCGCATCGACAATGAGGCGGCGGGCCTGTGCCGCGTGATCCCCAGGCACCAGGATCCGGCGCGGGAAGGCGCCGATCATGCCCTCCAGGGCGCTCATGTGGTTATCCGCCACCAGAACCGGGATGTTGGCGTTTTCCAATAAGGACTGTAGGAAGCCGACCAGAACGAGATCGCTGCTTCGGACGATTTCGACCATCGGCCTGAGACCCTTTCCTATGCGGTAAGCGTTTGCATTGCAGCATGGAAAGTGCCATGCCAGTTCATATTCCTACCGGCTTTTCCCGCCGGCAACCCGGGTCGTGGCAGTGGGCGTCGTCGTTCCGTTCGAAGACAAGCATCCCGAGAAGAATGCGAGCATCGAGAAGCTCGTTTCCCTTGTGGCCTCCGATATGGAACGGGTCAATGCGATGATCCTGTCGCGCACGGGCTCCGAGGTCACCATGATCCCGGAGGTGGCGAACCACCTCATTTCTTCCGGCGGCAAGCGCCTGCGCCCCATGCTGACGCTCGCCACCGCCGGCCTCTCCGGCTACCAGGGCGACGGGCATGTGAAGCTCGCGGCTTCCGTCGAGTTCATGCACACGGCCACCCTCCTCCACGACGACGTGGTGGACGAGAGCGACATGCGCCGGGGCAAGATCGCGGCTCGAATCAAGTGGGGCAACGAGGCGAGCGTGCTCGTCGGCGACTTCCTCCTCGGCCAGGCCTTTCGCATGATGGTGGAAGTGGGATCGCTCCGCGCCCTCGACATCCTGTCCGCTGCGGCAACGGTGATCGCCGAGGGCGAGGTGATGCAGCTCGCCGCTGCCAAGAACACCGAGACCACGGAAGACGAGTATCTCGCGGTGATCCGCGGCAAGACGGCCGAACTCTTCGCCGCGGCCTGTGAGGTCGGGCCCGTCATCGCCGGCCGCCCCAAGGCGGAGCAGGCTGCCTGCCGCTCATACGGCATGAATCTCGGCATCGCGTTCCAGCTCGTGGACGATGCCCTCGATTACGGCGGCAAGGCCGCGACGCTCGGCAAGAACGTCGGCGACGATTTCCGCGAGGGCAAGATCACGCTCCCCGTCGTCCTCTCCTTCCGCCGCGGAACGGACGAGGAGCGCGCCTTCTGGAAGCGTGTGCTCGAGCAGGGTGAGATCGAGAACGCCGATCTAGAGCAGGCTATCAGCATCATGCGCCGCCACCGGGCGCTCGAGGATACGGTCGAGCGCGCCCGCCATTACGGCGCCATGGCCCGCGACGCGCTGGCGCTCTTTCCGTCGAGCCCCATGAAGCAGGCGCTGCTCGATGCCGTCGATTTCTGCATTGCCCGCGCTCACTGAGCATAGCAGGTCTGTTCTTTTTACAGAACGAAACGGTTGACATAAAAATCAGCAGGTATAAAACCACTCTTGTCCTGGAGCAGCTTCGGCTGCCTCAAGGCCGCGGTGATTTGAGACGAGCAGCTTGCGCCGCGTGATCAAACGCTAAAGCGCCACGGGCGAATCCCGCCTCGTGGTTCACGAGGATCGACGCGTCATGATGCGCATGTGCCCCATCTCTGTCCGATGTCCGCAACGGCGTGCACCGCTCGGCAAGAGCCATCGCATCACCGCCTGAATTCCCAAGTCCAGCTCGAACAACCTGACCGGCTTCATGTTGAAGCCGCAACGAACTTTTGTCGGAAAGAGACCCAGCATGTCCGTTATCACCCGTCGCACCCTGTTGGCCGCCACCGTCGCACTTGGCGCCGCCCTGACCACCGCCCTGCCCGTGGCAGCCCAGCAGAAGAGCATCAAGGTCGGCGTCATGTCGGGCGCAGAGGAAGAGGTGGCGCAGGTCGTCAAGAAGGTCGCGGCTACGAAGGGGCTCACCGTCGAACTCGTGCCCTTCTCCGACTACGCCCTCGTCAACGAGGCGCTGGAGCGCAAGGACCTCGACGCCAATGCCTTCCAGCACAAGCCGTATCTCGACGCGCAGATCGCAGCGCGCGGCTACAAGATCGCGCCCGTCGGATTCACCTTCGTGCAGCCGATCGGCCTCTACTCCAGCAAGGTGAAGTCGGTCACCGACCTGCCCCAAGGCGCCAAGATCGGCATCCCGAACGATCCGAGCAACGGCGGCCGCGCCCTCAACCTGCTCGCGGCTCAAGGCGTGATCACGATCAAGGAAGGCCGGGGCCTATCGCCGAGCCTCCTCGATATCGGCGAGAACCCGAAGGGCGTGAAGTTCTCCGAACTCGACGCCGCGCAACTGCCCCGCGCCCTGCCCGATCTCGATGCGGCAGTGATCAACACCGACCACGCCCTGAACGCCGGCCTCGACATCCGCCGGGACACCATTGCGACTGAAAAACGTGAGGGCAATCCTTACGCCAACTTCGTCGCCGCCCGCCAGGGCGACACTCGCCCGGAGATCAAGACATTCGTGGAAGCCTATCAGTCCCCGGAAGTCGCGAAGTTCCTGGAGGAGCGTTTCAAGGGCGCCATCATCCCGGCGTGGTAAGAAGCAGCGACAACCTTTGAACGTCATAGCCGGGCTCGTCCCGGCCATCCACCTCTTGAGAGCCATAACGCAGCGAAGACGTGGATCCCCGGGACGAGCCCGGCTATGACGGCGGAGGATCAGGTTACCGCAGGCTCGTCGCCTTCACCCACCAGTCAGGGCGTGCGCGTCCAATCTGCTTGGCCGACACGGCGGCCGCTTCGCAATCGTCATAGAGTCCGAACACCGTCGCGCCCGAGCCGGACATGCGCGCCAGGCGGCAGTCGTCCGTCGCGCGCAGCAGGCCGAGCGCCTCGCCGATCACCGGCTGCACATTGAGGGCCGGCTGCTCGAGGTCGTTGCGGGTTTCCTTGAGCAGGGCGAGGAGCGCGTCCAGGGAGGGCGCCTCAGGCGCGGGATGCGCAGCTGAAGACAACGTCTGCCCCGGCTGCAGGCCCAGTGCCTTGAACACGGCGGGCGTCTCCACCGGCACGCGCGGGTTGACCAGCACGGCAAAGAGGCGCGGCAGAATTAGCCCGGGTCCCAGTTCCTCCCCTGCTCCCCGCATCATGCGAGCCCTCGGCTCCAGGCACACAGGCACATCGGCTCCGGTGAGCCGGGCGGTCTCTTTCAAGGCCGGATGCGACAGCGGCAAGCCGTTGAGGCGGCCTAAGAGCCGCAGGGCCGCGGCGGCATCGGATGACCCGCCGCCGATTCCGGCTGCCACCGGCAGGCGCTTCGTCAGATGGAAGGTGCCGACTTTCAGGCCTTCCACACGCTCCGTAAGCAGGCGCGCGGCTTTCAAGACGAGATTGTCGGTATCACTCCCGGCGAGCAGGGCCGTCGGACCGCTGACCTCCAGGGCCAGGGTTCGACTAGGCTCGAGCCGCAAATCGTCGCCTGTTCCGGCGAACACCACGAGACTTTCGAGTTCATGATAGCCGTCGGCCCGGCGTCCGAGCACGTGGAGCGTCAGGTTGATCTTGGCGGGCGCACGGGTGGCAAGCGGCTGAGGCATGGCGCTTTCCATGCCCGAGAGCGGAGCGGATGGGAAGGGCGTCGGCAGCAGGCCCATTCCCTCAATCCTCATCCTGAGGAGCCGCGGAGCGGCGTCTCGAAGGAGGGTCCAGAGAGCACTGGATACACCCTCGTCCTTCGAGACGGTCTGACGACCTCCTCAGGATGAGGGCTCAAGTCCTGAACACGCTTCAAAAACAGAAATGGCCGGGACATGCCCGGCCATGACGTTGAAATCAGGAATGTACGGGAGCCTTACCCGCCGTTCTGCTTCGGCGCCTCTGCTTGAGGCGCAGGCGTGTTCTCGGCCGCAGCCGGCTTCGGCTCCTCTTCGAGGCCGTTGTCGATCTTCTTGAGGATCTTCACCAACTCCTCGTGCTCCGGATCCGAGTTCTTGGCGTGGTCCCACTGGAACTTCGCCTCGAGCTTGCGGCCGACCCTCCAATAGGCGTCGCCCAGGTGGTCGTTGATGGTGGAATCGCCCGGCTTCAGCTCGACCGCCTTCTCGAGCTCGCGCACGGCGTCCTCGTAGCGGCCCATGCGGTAATAGGCCCAGCCCAGCGAGTCGATGATCATGCCGTCGCGGGGCGCAAGCTCCACCGCCTTGGTGAGCATCTTGAAGGCCTCGTCGATATTCATGTTCTGGTCGACCCAGGAATAGGCGAGATAGTTCATCACCTGGGCCCGGGCGGCATTCAGGTTCTCGGGAACGAGCTCCAGGGCCTTCTTCAGGTCGGCCTCGCCCTTGTCCCACTGCTTCGAGCGCTCATAGGACGAGCCGCGGTAGAAGAACAGAATCCAGTGGCCGCGCTCGGGCTGGCCGACGAGGTTGATGGCCTTGGTGTAGGTCTCAGCCGCTTCCGCGAACTTCTTGCGCGAGCGCTGCACGTTGCCGAGAGCCATGACAACGTCCACCTCCTGCGGATGCTCCTTCATGAGCTTGTCGAGATGGGTAATCGCATCCTCGCCGCGGCCCATCAGCTCGTAATTGTGACCGATGGAGATGTCGGCGCTCGTGCGGATGGGTGAATCCTTCGGGATCCTGGCGAAGATCGCATTGGCGTTGTCGTACTGCTTCAGGCGCTCGTAGACGTCGCCGAGAGTAACGAGGGCCAGCGGGTGATCCGGCTTGAGATCGAGGCCGAGGCGCAGATAGATGATGGCCGTCAGCTCGTCACCCTGGGAATTGCCCACGACGCCGAGGCCGTAGAGCAGCTCCGCCGCACCGTCCTGGGCGTTGGTGACGAGCGGCATGAGGGGTTTGCCCTCCTCCAGTGCCTTCATGGCGGTGCGCACGATGGGATGGCGCGGAGCCGCCTCGTCGAAAGCCTTGTAGACCTTCAGGGCCTCATCCTTGCGGCCGCGCTTGGCCAGGAACCGGCCATAGGCATCGACCACTTGCAGGGTATTGCGCTCGCCCTCATAGGCAGCCTTGAAGCGCTTCTCCGCCTCGGCCGCATTGCCGGTCACGTCGGCAATGAGGGCGGCGTGGTATTCGCGGAACTGGTCGAAGGCGCGCTCGTTCTTGAGCTTGTCGACGGTGGCGAGTGCCTGCTTGCCGTCCTTGGAGCCGGCGAAGGTCCACGCGGACAGAAGCGTCGCCGTGAGATCCGCCTGACGGCCGCGCATGCTCTTGGAGAGCCGGGCACGGGCATCGGCATATTTCTGGGTCTTGATGGCGCGCACGCTAAGGGCGAACTGCGCGAGGTTGTTAGACCCGTCCTGGGCCGAGAGGCGCTCCGCCGCCCGGATCGCGTCCGGCATGGAGCCGTTGGCCAGGAAGGCCACGAAGGCGCGCTCCAGAAGCTCCTGGTTGCGGGGATCCTCCTGGATGGCCTGGCGGAAGAAGAGCGTCGCAGCCTCCGTGTCCCGTGCGGACCCCGCCACGTAGGCCGAGAGGAAATTGCCCTCAAGGCTCTGGGCCGGCTCCAGAATCTCGTCCCCGGCGGCGTTTGCCACGGCGGCAGGAGAGACCAGCATGGTAGCGGCCATCAGGATCAGGGCAGGCAAGCCCTTGCGGGACTTCAGACTTTTCAAGGTGGGCACGAAGCGTGGCTCCAATCATCGCGACATCTCATCAGAGGGAGATGTGCGCCAAATCAGGCCGGAGAATGGCGTCTCCCTCAGAGCGCCGCAAGGGGACAATTGCCGCTGGGGCGTAAAAGGCTCGTGAGGGGGGTTAGGAATAGGCGGAAGCAAAAGAACGTCATCCCGGGGCTGCGCAGCAGAACCCGGGATCGCTGGACGAGTGTGGCTCCCTTCACCTCTCCTTGTGGGAGAGGTCGCGCCTTCAGGCGCGGGTGAGGGGTTACAGGTTTATCCGGACAGGACACTAACCCCTCACCCCAACCCTCTCCCTCAGGGAGAGGGAGCCCAGAGCCACATCCTGCGCACGATCCCGGATCGCCTGCGGCGTCCGGGATGACCGCTGAAGGCGCGCGCGTCCTCACATATTCACGTAGTTCGGCCCGCCGCCGCCCTCGGGGGTGACCCAGTTGATGTTCTGGTTCGGGTCCTTGATGTCGCAGGTTTTGCAGTGGACGCAGTTCTGGGCGTTGATCTGGTAACGCACCCCCCCCTCGCCCTCGACCCATTCATAGACGCCCGCCGGGCAGTAGCGCTGCGAGGGACCGCCGAAGACATCGTGCTCCGAGCCCTTCTGCAGGCCCATGTCCTTGACCTTGAGATGGACCGGCTGATCCTCCTCGTGGTTGGTGTTCGACAGGAACACCGACGAGAGCTTGTCGAAGGTCAGCACCCCGTCGGGCTTGTCGTACTTGATCGGCTTTACTTCAGAGAGCGGCAGCAGGCACTCGTGATCCGGCTTGCCGTGGCTCATGGTGCCGAAGGGCGACCAGTTGAAGATCTCGGTGAGCCACATGTCGAGGCCGCCGAGCGCCACGCCGGCCGTGGTGCCGTATTTCGACCAGAGCGGCTTCACGTTACGCACCCGTTTCAGATCGTAGCCGATGGGCGAGGAGCGCCAGGCTTCCTCGTAAGCAGCGACCTCGTCATGGGCCCGGCCTGCCTGCAGCGCCGCGAACACATGGTCGGCGCAGAGCATGCCCGACAGGATTGCGTTGTGGCTGCCCTTGATGCGCGGCACGTTCACGAAGCCAGCCGAGTCGCCGACAAGGCAGCCGCCCGGGAAGGAAAGGCGCGGCACCGACTGCCAGCCGCCCTCCATGATGGCACGCGCGCCATAGCCGATGCGCTTGGCGCCCTCGAACACGTCGCGCACCATTGGGTGCGTCTTAAAGCGCTGAAACTCGTCGAAGGGCGACAGGGTCGGGTTCTTGTAGTTGAGGTGCACCACGAAGCCGACGGACACGAGATTGTCGTCGAAGTGGTAGAGCCAGGAGCCGCCGCCGGAGTTGTTGGGCAGCGGCCAGCCCATGGAATGGCGCACGAGGCCCGGCCGGAAGTGCTCGGGCTTGACCTGCCACAGCTCCTTGATGCCGATGCCGTATTTCTGGTGGTCCTTGCCCGCATTCAGGCCGTAGCGCTCGACCATCTGCTTGGTGAGCGAGCCCCGCGCCCCTTCGCCGAAGACCGTGTACTTGGCGCGCAGCTCCATGCCGCGGGTGAAATTGGCGTTGGGCTCGCCGTTGCGGCTGATGCCCATATCGCCGGTGGCGACGCCCACGACCTTGCCGTCCTCGATCAGCACTTCCGCCACCGGGAAGCCGGGATAGATCTCGACGCCGAGTTCTTCCGCCTTGCGGCCGAGATAGCGGGCAACATTGCCGAGGGATCCAACGAAGTTGCCGTGGTTGCTCATGAGCTTGGGCATGAACACGTTGGGCAGCTTCACGCCGCCGGCATGGCCCAGATACATGAACTCGTCGGCCGTGACTTCGGTCTTGAGCGGGCGGTCCGGATCGGAGCGCCACTCGGGCAGGAGGCCGTCCAGGCCGATCGGGTCGATCACGGCGCCGGACAGGATGTGCGCGCCGACCTCGGACCCCTTCTCGACCACGACCACGGAGATGTCCGTGCCGGCCACGGCTGCCTGCTGCTTGAGCCGGATGGCAGTGGCGAGACCCGCAGGACCCGCGCCCACGACAACGACGTCGAACTCCATCGATTCACGGGCGGGCAGATCGGACATCGAGTTTCCTCCTGGTACGCGGCTTCGGCGATTGAAGAGATAGATGGTTTACATATGAACAATCTGCTCGATTTCTCAAGCCATTCTAATGAAGACATTGTCCTAGCTTCATTGGAACAAGGCTGAAAGTTCTCTTTCCGCATAAGGTTATGCCAAAACCCAATAATCGCCTCTGCCCTGCGCAATTGGATCAGATCGACCAAGCAGTTGTTCGAAGATCACAGGAGGTTTACAAAAGAGCATGCAGGACCATCCGTCCAACCATGCGGCGTTCTATGCGCTTTTCGAGACATCCATCGGCCTCTGCGGGCTGGCTTGGAACGAGCGTGGCGTGGTCGGCTTTCAGCTCCCCGAGGACGATGTCTCCAAGACCCGCAGCCGCATCGCCAGGCGCTTTCCCGGAATTGTCGAGACCCCGCCGCCTCCGCACATCCAGGGCATCGTTGCCGATGTGACGGCTCTGCTGCAGGGCGAGGCGCGGGATTTGTCCACTGTGCCGCTGGACCTGGAAGGCGTGGCGGACTTCGACCGCCGCGTTTACGAGATTGCCCGCAGCATTCCACCGGGCCGTGTGCTGACCTATGGCGAGGTTGCCGCCCGGCTCGGCATCAACAACGCCAGGGCCATCGGCCAGTCCCTCGGGCGCAATCCGTTTGCCGTCATCGTGCCCTGCCACCGGGTCGTTGCCGTGGGCGGCAAGCTCGGAGGCTTTTCGGCCAATGGCGGTGCCACGACCAAGCGCCGCCTCCTTGCCATCGAGGACGCCAGACGCGACGAGAGCCCGACCCTGTTCGACCTGATTTCATAGGGAAAAGATCCGTTGGGTTCTTCGCGAACCTGAGTTGTCCACAGCCCCTAGGATGCTTACATACGGATCATGCAGGATCTCCCCTCCGACCGCGACGCTCTCCAGGCGCTGCTCGACTTCCATGTCGAGGCGGGAGTCGATCTTGCGCTCGACGAGACCCCGCACAACCGCTTCGCCGAACCCAAGGCCGAGGCCCCTCAGGCCAAGGCTCCTGCGCCCAAGCCCAGTCCAGCCCCGTCCGCTCCCCCGCCCCGCGCTTTGCCCAAGGCCGCCGCCAGCGCGCCCGAGGAGGTCGCCGGCATGGCCCGCGAGCAGGCGCGTCATGCGCAATCGCTGGAGGAGCTCGAAGCAATTCTGGCAGGTTTCGACGGCTGCGCCCTGAAGTTTTCCGCCAAGAACCTTGCTTTCGCGGACGGCAACCCGGAAGGCCGGGTGATGCTGGTGGGCGAGGCCCCCGGTGCCGACGAGGACCGCATCGGCAAGCCCTTCATGGGCCGTTCCGGCCAGCTGCTCGACCGGATGCTCGCCACCATCGGGCTCGATCGGTCCCAGGTCTATGTCGCCAACATCGTGCCCTGGCGTCCGCCGGGAAACCGCACGCCGACGCCCCAGGAAATCGCCATCTGCAAGCCCTTCATCGCGCGGCAGATTGAGCTTGCGAGCCCGGAATTCTTGCTCTGCCTCGGCGGCCCCGCCGCCCAGAACCTGCTCGGCATCAAGGACGGGATCCTGCGCACCCGTGGCCGCTGGCTCACCTACAAGGCCGAGGACGGGCGTGAGGTCAAAGCCCTGCCGACCCTGCACCCGGCCTATCTCCTGCGCCAGCCCCTGCAGAAGCGCCTCGGCTGGCGCGATTTCCAGGCTCTCCGACGGGCCCTGGACGGGCGCGAGTAAGGCGTCCGTTCGGAACCAGTTCATATGCTTACGCCTTAAGTTCCTGCAGTGACTCGAACTGCGGCTGGAAGGTGAACGATGCGCTGGCAAGACTTTCGGACCTCGTCCAATGTGGAAGACCGTCGCGGCATGGGCATGGCGGGCGGTGGCGGGCTCGGAATAGGCGCTATGGTGATCCTCGGCCTCGTCGGCTGGGCACTGGGCATCGATCCCCGCATCCTGATCGGTGGCGCCGAAATGATGACAGGCGGCGGCTCGGGCTATCAGCAGCAACAGCAGGGTCGGCAGGGCGCGCCGCAGGACGAGGCCGGACGCTTCGCCTCCGCCATCCTCGGAAACACGGAAGACGTGTGGAACACGGTCTTTCCCCAACAGGTCAACCGGCAGTACCAAGCGCCGAAGCTCGTGCTGTTCTCCGGCGCCACGCGTTCGGGCTGCGGCGGTGCGCAATCGGCCATGGGGCCGTTCTACTGCCCGCTCGACCAGACGGTCTACATCGACCTGTCCTTCTTTGAGGAGATGCAGAGCCGCTTCCGGGCCGGCGGCGACTTCGCCTACGCCTATGTGCTCGCCCACGAGGTCGGCCACCATGTGGAGAACCAGCTCGGCATCCTGCCGCGCGTGCAGGAGCGCCAGCAGCAGGTCAGCAAGTCAGAAGGCAACCAGCTCTCGGTACGCGTCGAGCTGATGGCCGATTGCCTCGCCGGCGTCTGGGCGCACCATTCCGATCAGCGGTGGAAGTCGCTCGAGCAGGGCGACATCGAGGAGGCCATCCGCGCGGCGGAAGCCATCGGCGACGACCGGCTCCAGAAACAGTCACAGGGCCGCGTCGTGCCTGATTCCTTTACCCACGGCTCGTCCGAACAGCGCATGCGCTGGCTGACGACCGGCTTGAAGAGTGGGACGATCCAGTCCTGCGACACGTTCAGGGCGAGCCGGCTTTAATCACCTGCCGTCGTAGCGAGACCCATGCTCACCACTGTCATTGCGGGGCCGCGCCGCGGAGCTCGGAATGACATGTGTGGAAGCGGTTGGCTTTCCGCGCTACATGAAGACTACGCATCCAGAGTCTCCCATGGCCGGCATCGACGACACCCTCCCCTTCGTCCCGCTCAGCATCGCCGTGCTGACCGTATCCGACACGCGTTCGCTGGAGGAGGATAAATCCGGCGCCACGCTGGCGGAGAGGCTCACGAAGGCGGGGCACAAACTCGCAGACCGCACCATCGTGACGGATGACGTGGAGGCGATCCGCGGCAAGGTGCAGGGCTGGGTCGACGATCCCACGGTCGACGTGGTCATCACCACGGGCGGCACGGGCTTTACCGGCCGCGACGTGACGCCGGAAGCGATCGAGCCCCTGTTCGACAAGCGAATGGAGGGCTTCTCCGCCGTCTTCCACCGCATCTCCTATGACAAGATCGGCACCTCGACGATCCAGTCGCGGGCCACTGCCGGCGTGATCGGCACGACCTTCGTGTTCGTGCTGCCGGGCTCGCCCGGCGCCTGCAAGGATGCCTGGGACGGCATTCTGGCCAACCAGCTCGATTATCGGCACCGGCCGTGCAACTTCGTCGAGATCATGCCGCGCCTCGACGAGCACCTGAAGCGGGGAAAACTGAAAGCCTGAGGACGAATGCTTTCAGCCTCACACCAGCGAGACGGTCTCTGCAATCGTCGAGTCGAGGACGAGGTCGTCGTAGGCTCCCATGAGCCAGAGATGATGGACGGTGAACTGCAGGATCGCGCGATCCCACCAGCGGTCGATCAGGGAGGCGAGTGCCGCCGCCTCCTCGGCATCGAGATCATCCGTCATGTTGTAGACGCCGACCACATACAGATCGGTCTCGCGGCAGCCCAGACTGCGCTGAATGTGCCGGAAGACGTTCTCGCCGTGTCGGCTTTCCGGATAGGCCCGAAGATAAAGCCTTCCGCGATTCACGCTGCCGGAAAACAATCCCCGCAGCTCGACATGAATGGGCCCAAGCCTCGCCAGTTCCTGCCGCTGCATTCGATCAAGCACGTGCGGCTCTCCGGTTGAAAGCGAGCCGCAGATCGTTGCATGTAGCTTGTCCTTGCGCCGCTCCAGCAGATCCCAGGCGATCTTGTGGGCGAACGGCGCCTCTCGCAGCGCCTCGTTCAACTCGCGATAAGCCGGGGTTCCGAACAGGAGATCGCCGGAGATCGGCAGCACGAGAGAAAACACTCGCTCATGCCGGCCCATGTCATAGGACGAGCCTTCCCGCGCCCTGATCACGCGCGGATGATCCGGGGCGACGAGCGGCAGATGCGCGAGTCGGTAGGTTTCATCGAGGATGAGTCCCTCGCCTGAAGCGAACTGCGTTCGGCTGCGCTCGTAGCCGAGTTCGGAGTCCTGACAGAACAAGGATGCAGGCGAAAAATCATTCATGGATGGCTCAGCCGAAGAGGGGATCGCGCTCGATGGTGGCGGAGAGCCGCACGGGCATGCTGGCTCTTACCTCGTTCATCAACACCCGGCGATGAACCAGATCGCCGCCGCGCACCTTCGAGCCCGCGAACAGATTGGTGAGTGCACCGCTCATCACGCCAGCCCGTCGACGTCGCATCCGCGCGAGCCCCTGCTCGGGTTTAGACAGGGCGACGAAGCGGTCGAGCACCCGGATCCAGCCCTCCTGCGGGATATCGCCGTCATCGAGGCACAGCAGCCAGTCGCGCCGCGCCACCCGCGCGCCGTCGATCCAGGAGCCGGGCTCAGCCAAAATCAGGGTTGCGCCGGCGGCATCCGCCACCTTTGCTAGGATGTCGTCCTGCCTGTCGGCCAGGATAACGGCATCGCCGACCAGACCTTCGGCAACGGCCGGGACAAGGGCACTCAGAGTGGCGGCCAAGGCCTCGGGCCCGTGGGTCACGCGAACAAGAACGGTAATCATCTGAACACTATAGCGGCCCTTTGCCGGCTCGTCGCCAGGGCATTTCTGCCAACCTCCTCTTGATTTTGTTCCTTATTTGTTCTTATGCTTGAGACTCCCAAGGTCAGATTCGCCCGAGGCCGCCATGAGTGTTCGCGCCAAAGACAATGCCCGCGACCCCCTGCTCTCCAGGCCCGTGAAGCGCACGCCCCTGGAGGCTGCAGAGGCGGCGCGGCGGCGCATGGACGATCCGGCCTATCGGGTCGAAGTGGATCGCCGCCGCGGCCGTGGCGCCGCGGCCAACCCGTCGGGGCGCTACGAGCCGGCGCAGCGCGAGGCCTTCGATGACGGCTGGGAGATCGACGAGGAGCTTCCGACCCTGCCCACCGAGGTGATCGTCGAGAAGGCGCGCACCATCATCACCACGAATGACTCGCCCGACATCTTGTTCGAGAAGTCAATCAACCCCTATCGCGGCTGCGAGCACGGCTGCTCCTATTGCTTCGCGCGGCCCACCCACGCCTATCAGGGCCTGTCCTCGGGGCTCGATTTCGAGACCAAGATCTTCGCCAAGCCCAATGCGGCGGAGCTGCTGGAAAAGGAACTGCGGGGCTCAAAATACCAGCCGGCCCCTATCGCACTCGGCTCCAACACCGATCCTTACCAACCGGTGGAGCGGCGCTTCCGCATCACGCGCTCGATTCTTGAGGTGCTGAACCGGATGAACCACCCGGTCGCAATCGTGACGAAGTCGGCTCTCGTCACACGCGACATCGACATCTTGGGCCCAATGGCCCAGCGGCAGCTCGCCAAGGTCGCCATCTCCGTCACGACCCTCGACCCGAAGCTCGCCCGCCGCATGGAGCCCCGCGCCGCCACCCCCGCCAAGCGCCTCGAGACGATCCGCCGGCTGACCGAGGCTGGAATTCCCGTGACGGTTCTGGTCGCCCCGATCATTCCGGCCATCAACGATCATGAGATCGAGGCTATCCTGAAGGACTGCGCGGAGGCTGGCGCTGGGGAAGCAGGTTACGTTCTCCTGCGCCTGCCGCATGATCTCAAGGACCTGATGCGCGACTGGCTCGTCGATCACTACCCGGACAAGCTCAACCACGTCTTCACGCTGCTGCAGGAGGCCCGCGGCGGCAAGGACTACGATGCGAACTGGAGCACCCGCCAATCCGGTGTCGGCCCCTATGCCTGGATGCTCGGCCGCCGCTTCGAAACCACCTGCGAGCGGCTCGGGCTCAACAAGCGCAACCTGCGCCTGCGCACCGACCTGTTCAAGGTGCCGCCGAAGGAGACAGGGCAGTTGAGTTTGTTTTGAGAGCCTTCAGTCACGCAGGCCGAACTGCGGCCCTCCGGTCTCCTGGGGCAACGCATCCTCGATCTCGACCCAGGGAGCCTGAGAGCCCACACAATAATGCATGCTTGCCTTCATGCCCGGGTCGCTATCCAGCGTTCCGAGCCGGAACCCAAGCTCCTCCGGGCTGGCATCCTCTCTCTTATAGATCGGGGATCCGCAACAGGAGGTGAAGAAGCGCCGTACGCCGGGGCTCGATTCCCAGTGCTTCAACCAGTCCTCGCCAGCCACGAAGACGAGGGCCGTCGCATCAAGCCCCGCCGTTGTGCCGAAGCTCGATCCGGAATGCTTCCGGCAGCGCCAGCAATGGCAGTAGGTGATCGGCCCACGGAGATTGCCGCGAACCTCGTAGCGGGCACGTCCGCAAGCACACGATCCCTTCAACATGCAATCATCCTACGATCGATGGCGGCTGATCCGGTCAAGATTGCACAATTCGATCCGAACATCTGAGACATTTGCTCTCAGATGCCGAATGACCGCATCTCTAGCCTCTCTTAGAGGGATGACAAAGCCGTCCCCTTCCCGCTTTGATCGCCGGTATGACCGCACCGATTCGCGCGCTCCGCCTCCCTGATCTCGGCCTAGACCGCGAGCACGCCGCTCGCGCCGAAGGCTTCACCTGCATCGCAGGCCTCGACGAGGTCGGGCGCGGGCCGTTGGCCGGGCCGGTGGTGTCGGCGGCCGTGGTGCTCGATCTCGGCAACGTTCCTCAAGGGCTCGCCGATTCGAAGGCGCTGACGGCGGCAAGGCGCGAGGCGCTGTTCGCCGAAATCCTGGCAACGTCGCAGGTGGGCATCGCTTCGGTGTCGCATCAGGAGATCGACACGATCAACATCCGGCAGGCCTCGCTGCTGGCCATGTGCCGGGCGCTCGCGGCGCTCCCCTGCGCGCCGGACATGGCCTTCGTCGACGGCAACGACCCACCGGCTCTGCCCTGCGCGGCGGAAGCGGTCATTAAGGGTGATTCGAGCATCGCGTCGATCGCAGCAGCCTCCATCGTGGCGAAAGTGATCCGCGACCGCATGATGGCGCGGCTTGGGAACGCTTATCCCGCCTATGGTTTTGCCAGCAACGCGGGCTACAGCACGAAGGCGCATCTCACGGCGGTGGCAAGCGAGGGGCCTTGCCCGTTTCATCGACTAAGTTTTTCACCTCTGCGTCAAGGGTTACTGGATCTGTAACCTCCCTTAACTTTGATTAACTAAAAATCCCAATATTTTCAAAGCGTAGGCAAGATTTGCCGATCCAAAATATTTGGATTTTATCGCGTTTGGAAACCTCCTCTTTACCCTATCGCCTCATGATCCTGAGTGTCAGTTGCGTAACCGGTGATCACCCATGGGTACCTCGCGTACCGGGGCTGCCGGCGCCGCCTCCCGGATCCATGTCTCGCGTACCGGGCGGTCTGCGCCGGCACCTCGGACGGGGCGTAAAACGCCCCTCTCCGTTCTGCCGAATTCCCTTCCTCTCAATGAGATCCTTCTCGGCGACTGCATCGCCAATCTCGAGAAGCTTCCCCCTGAGAGCGTGGACGTGGTCTTCGCGGATCCGCCTTACAATCTTCAGCTCGAACAGGCGCTCACGCGTCCTGACCAGAGCCTCGTCGACGCGGTCGACGACGACTGGGACAAGTTCGCGAGCTTTGCCGATTACGACGCGTTCACCCGCGCCTGGCTTCTCGCCGTGCGCCGCGTGATGAAGAAGAACGCGACGCTCTGGGTCATCGGCTCCTATCACAACATCTTCCGCGTGGGCTCGGCCCTGCAGGATCTGAATTTCTGGATCCTGAACGACGTCGTGTGGCGCAAGGCCAATCCGATGCCGAACTTCAAGGGCCGCCGCTTCACCAATGCGCACGAGACCATGATCTGGGCCTCGAAAAGCGCGGAATCGAAGGGCTACACCTTCAATTACGATGCGCTGAAAGCCGGCAATGAAGACGTGCAGATGCGCTCGGACTGGTTCATTCCGCTCTGCACAGGCGACGAGCGCCTGAAGGACGAGAACGGCCGCAAGGTGCACCCGACACAGAAGCCGGAATCCCTGCTCGCGCGCATCCTGCTCTCCTCGTCCAATCCCGGCGATGTGGTGCTCGATCCCTTCTTCGGCTCCGGCACAACAGGCGCCGTCGCCAAGATGCTGGGCCGCAACTTCATCGGCCTCGAGCGCGATTCGACCTATGCCGCGGCGGCGCGCAAGCGCATCGATGCGGTGGAGCCTCTCTCCGATGTTTCGATTGCGGCCGCCCCCGAGAAGCGCACGGAAGTGCGCGTGCCGTTCCTCTCCATCATCGAGGCCGGCCACGTGAAGGCCGGCGAGACCCTGGTGGACGAGCGCCGCTGCCACAAGGCGGTGGTGCGGGCCGACGGCACGCTCGCGCTCGGCGCCATCGTAGGCTCAATCCACAAGATCGGCGCTCTGACGCAAGGGTTCCCCTCCTGCAACGGGTGGACGTTCTGGAACGTGGAGCGGGGCGGCAAGCTTATCTCGATTGACGAATTCAGGGCCAAAGTGCGGGCTGATATGGCCGCCTGAGACCCACTGCGACATCGCAAATCTGTGAAAGGGCCAGCCACTTGCTGGCCCTTTTCGTTTGCCGCACTAATGTTTTCGTCACAGAGGCGTCACTCAAGGCCGCTAGCGCAGGGCCAGCCTTACCAGAAGCGAGGAACTGACCCGTGCCCATGAAGCGGATTTGTCTCACCCTGCTCGTCGCCCTCGTGCCTGCTTTCGCGCAGGCGCAAGGTGTTTCCGGCAACCTGGTGCTCTATACGAGCCAACCCAACACCGACGCGCAGCAGACCATTGATGCGTTCAAGGCGAAGCACCCGGGCGTCAACGTCACCTTCGTGCGCGATGGCACGCCGAAGATCCTGGCCAAGCTGAGCGCGGAGTTCGAGGCCGGCCAGCCCCAGGCCGACGTGCTGCTGATTGCCGACAGCGTCACCATGGAAGGTCTCAAGAAGGAAGATCGTCTCCTGGCGCACGAGAAGGCGGATACGTCCGCCTATCCGGCCGGCACGCACGATTCCCAGAAATTCTGGTTCGCCACCAAGCTGATCACCACCGGCATCGCCTACAACACCAAAGCAGGCTTCAAACCCGCCTCCTGGCTCGATCTCACGAAACCTGAGGTCAAGGGCCAGGTCGTCATGCCAAGCCCGCTTACCTCGGGCGCTGCTCTCATCCACGCTGCGACGCTCACGGGCACCATCGAAGGCGGTTGGGACTATTACGAGGCGCTGAAGGACAATGAGGCGGTTGCCGGCGGCGGCAACGGCGACGTGCTCAAGCAGGTGGCCGGCGGGCAGAAGCTCTACGGTGTCATCGTCGACTACATGCCGATCCGCGAGAAAGCCAAGGGCGCGCCGATCGAGTTCGTGTTCCCGAAGGAAGGCGTCTCGGCGGTGTCCGAGCCCGTTGCCATTCTCAAGACCACGAAGAACGCCGATGCCGCTCGTGCCTTCGTCGACTTCCTGCTCTCGAAGGAGGGCCAGGAGGTGGCGCTGAAGCAGGGCTACATTGCAGCCCACCCGGCCGTCGCGCTGCCCGCCGGCTACCCGCCGCGCGAGCAGATCAAAGTCATGGGCTTCGACGCCGCTAGGGCGTTGGCCGACGAGACCAAGAACAAGGCGGCCTTCGCCGACATCTTCGGCCAGTGAGGCACGGGACGAAGCACAAGTCGTTCCTGGAGCGGGGAGGCCTCAGTCTCCTCGCTCCCATTGCTTTGGCGGTGGTGATCTTCGACGTGCTGCCCGCCGGCCGCCTGCTGCTGACGGCTCTTGCGCCCGGCGGCGTCTTCGATCCCGACAAGGCGCTTGCGGCGCTTGCCAGCCGTTCGGCTATCCGCGCCACCTGGGCCACGCTGGAAACCGCGTTCTTCTCCACCCTGCTGGCGCTGCCCCTCGGCACGCTCATGGCGCTCGTGCTCGGCATTACCGATATCCGCAGGCGCCGGATCACATCGTTCCTGTTCGTACTGTCGTTGATGATCTCGCCGCAGGTGATCGCGCTCGCCTTCCTTCATCTCGCAGGTCCCGCCTCGCCGATCCTCAATACCCTGGGGCTCGCGCCCGAGGCCGGCAGCATCAACCCGATGCTTGGACGCCTCGGCATCATTCTCGTGCTGGGGCTGCATCATGCGCCCCTGGTCTATGTGATCATGAGCGCAGGCCTGAAGCGCATTCCACTCGCCGTCGTCGAGGCGGCGCGCATCGACGGCTCGCCGCCGCTTAAGGTCGTGACCGATCATCTTCTGCCCCTACTACGGCCGCATCTCATGAGCGCGGGCCTGCTCGCCTTCGTGGCCGGCATCGGCAATTTCGGCATTCCAGCGCTTCTCGGCGCGCCGGTGAACTATCTGACCCTTCCCGTGCTCATCTATCGCCGTCTGTCGAGCTTCGGCACGGGCATTCTCGGTGACATGGCGGCACTCGGTCTTCTCGTGGCGGTCATCGCCATCGTGTGTGTGGCGGCAAGCCAGATCCTGACGCGCCGCGGTGAGGTTCTTCTGGAGGAGGACGCGCCTCTTCAGCCCTTCTGGAAACTCGGACGCGCGGGCGCGGCAGTCGAAGTTCTCGTCGGCATGGTGATCGCCGTGACGCTGATCCTGCCGATGCTGTCGCTCTTCACGGCAGCCCTCGTGCCGTCCTACGGCATGCCTCTGACCCTTTCCACGCTCACCCTCGACAATTTCGTCGAGGTGCTGGCGCGGCAGGACGTCACCATCCGGGCCTTCCTGAACTCACTGCTCTACGCAGGCGGCGCGGCCTGCCTGCTCGCGTGCTTCGCGATCCCGATGGCCTATGGGCTGGTCAGGCTGATGGGACCAATGAGGATCGCGGCCACAGCCCTTCTCGAGATCTCCTATGTGCTGCCCGGCATCGTGCTGGCCATCGCGTGCATCCTGCTGTTCCTGAAGCCGCTGCCACTCGTCGGCGTCTCGCTCTATGGCACGCCGTGGATCATCGTATTCGCCTATCTCGCCCGCTTCTTAGCCTTGGTGCTCAAGCCTGTGCTTGCCGGCATGGTTCAGGTCGACATGGCGCAGGAGGAGGCTGCAGCCCTCGACGGCGCAAGAATCATGCGCCGCCTCATGGATGTCATCCTGCCGTCGCTTCTTCCGGCCGCAGTGGCAGGCGGCCTGATGGCCTTTTTGCTCGCCTTCAGCGAGCTCACCGTCTCGGCCCTGCTCTGGTCGGCCGGCACGGAAACGATCGGCGTGGTGCTCTACAACCTCGAAGAGGCGGGCCTCGCGAGCCAGGCTTCGGCAGTTGCCATCGTCATCGTGGCCGTCGTCACACTCGCGATGCTCGGGCTGAATGCGCTGGGTCAATATCTGCCTGCTGGCACCCTGCCCTGGCATGTCGAGATGGAGGGCAAAATGCGCGTGAATGTACGGCAAGGCGGCATTCCCATCCGCGCTCAAGCGATCAACCCTCGCGCACCGAAGCCGGCCCTCGGCACCTAGTTCTCAAGCCATAGCACCTCACACTGAGCCACAGGCATTGCGACACCTCCTCAAAACTGAAGAGGTGCCTCACATGCCCGGCAGGCTGCGGGGCAACCTTCGTTGCGCGATGGTGCGGTTTGTCCCCAGGTTGGAACATTCCCCTATGCCGAACCCGGTTCAGCGTTTTAGCATCCTCTCATGGCTCCTTCGTCTCTCGATCCCTTCCGCATCGCCCTCACCGAACCGTCCTGGGACGATCTGCGGATCTTTCTCGCCGTGGTGGCTCATGGATCGATGAACAGCGCCGCCAAGGCGCTGGGCCAAAGCCAGCCGACCATCGCACGGCGCATCAAGGTGCTGGAGGAAACCTTAGGGCTCACCCTCTTCCAGCGCGGCCCCAACAATCTCGATCTGACGGAAGCCGGACACGCCGTTCTCGAAGCGGCGGCTCCCATGGGTGAGGCAGCCGCCATCGTGTCACGCACGACCGCAGCCTACCGGCCCGATCCGGACGCTCCGGTGCGGATCACGGCGACGGCCTCGGTCACCCTCTTTCTGTCGCTTCATGCGGCGGAGCTGCACGAGGACGCAGCCCCGGTGGAGATCGCCTACATCCCAACCAGGCAAAGGCTCGATCTCGCCTCGGGCGAGGTCGATATCGGCCTGCGTATGCGCACCCTGCCCGAGGGCACTGACGATCTCGTGGTTCGTAAGATCGGCCAGATTGCCTTTGCCATTTATGCCCGAACGGAAAACCCCACCGCCGTCATCGCGCCACCTGAGGACCCGACGTTGTCGCGGCAGGCGGCCTATGTGGCCGAGTTCGCGCAAGGCCGCACCATCGCGGCCCGCATCGGCGACATGCCGATCCGCTATCAGGCCGCGAAAGCTGGATTAGGGGCCGCCTTCCTCCCCTGCTGGCTCGGTGATTCCGATCAGGATCTCGTCCAAGTGATGAAGCCCGAGGGCGACCTGATCGAGGACGTCTTTCTCGTGATGCATCGCCGCAGCCGGAACCGTCCGAACGTGACGCGGGTGGCGAATGCGCTCGCGACGCTGTTCAAGCGCAATCAGAAGGCGCTGGTGGGCGGGTGAGACGAGCACTTCTCTCTTCTTGCGGCAATACCTCCATTATGCTCTCCCACGTCATCACCGGCCTTGTGCCGGTGATCCCGATTGCATGAAACGCCGAGCCTCGCCGCATCGGGATGGCCGGGACAAGCCCGGCCATGACGTGAAGGTTTCACCCAGTTACGAACGGCATCATGCGCTCTTCGCCGGCTTCTTCCCCGCAGCCTTGACCTTTGCACCCGGCAACTCCCCAAGCGCATGCGCCAGCACCTTCTTCATTGCGCCGGGCAGCGCCTCCTCGTGCAATTGCAGGCGCGGTGTCCAGCGCATGTCGTCCGGCGCCGGCGTGCCCTTGGCGACCTTGGCGAACATCACCGTCAGCTCCAGCGGGAAATGGGTGAAGACGTGGCGCACCGTGCCCGGTAGGCGCTGCCACCGCGCCTCGATGGGGGCGTCGAGCACGGCGCGGGAGGGCTGGTAATCCGGCACCCATTCGCTCGTCGGCGGCTCCACCATGCCGCCGAGCAATCCTGTGGGCGGGCGGGTGCGCAGGAGGATCGTGTCGTCGGCGCGCAGCACCACGAAGGCAGCGCCTTTGCGCAGTTGCCCGGTCTCCTTCTTCTGTTTTTTTGGAAACGTCTCCTGCAGGCCCTCGGCCCTGGCCCGGCAGGGCACCATCCAGGGACACAGCGCACAGGCAGGGCGCTTGGGTGTGCAGATGGTGGCGCCGAGATCCATCACGGCCTGGGCGAAGTCGCCCGGACGGCCCTGCGGCACCAACGCCTCCGTGAGGCTCCGAATCAGGGGCTTGGCCTTCGGCAGCGGCTCCTCGACCATGAAGACGCGGGACATGACCCGCTCCACATTGCCGTCGACCGCCGCCGCCTTCTCGTTGAACGCGATGGCCGCGACTGCCGCCGCCGTATAGGCGCCGATGCCAGGAAGCTTCAGGAGTTCGGCTTCCGTCGCTGGAAACCGCCCGCCATGTTTGTCCACAACCGCCTTGGCGCAGGCATGAAGGTTGCGGGCGCGGGAATAGTAGCCGAGCCCGGCCCAAGCGTGCATCACCGCATCTGAGGGGGCTTCCGCGAGGGCCTCCACCGTGGGGAACCGCTCCAGGAACTTCAGGTAATAGGGTTTGACTGCTGCCACCGTGGTCTGCTGCAGCATGATCTCGGAGAGCCAGACACGGTAAGGGTTTGCGGTCTCGGCCGGCTTGGCGCGCCACGGCAGGTCGCGCCGGTGACGCTCGTACCAGACGAGAAGATCCTGCGGGTCGGGCTTGGTCGCGCTCGAAGCGGGCGTTAACATGGGCTTTGGAATAGCGTTCTATACCGAATATTCCAACGCGGCTTTTGGACATTCAACATGAGACGACCGCGGCCCCTTGCCCGCCCCCTCGCCGAGTTTCTCGACGTCTGTCTGTCCCCCAGCCTGGCGGCGCAGGGCTTTGCCACGTCGGACATCATCATGGCTTGGTCCGAGATCGTCGGCGAGCGGCTTGCCGCCTTCACTCAGCCGCTCAAGATCGAGTGGAAGCGCAAAGCCCCTCATGCCGACCCGGAAACACGGCCGGAGCCCGCGACCCTGGTCATCCGGGTCGAGAGCGCCTTCGCCCTCGAGCTCCAGCATATGGCGCCCACCGTCATCGAACGGGTGAACACCTATTACGGCTGGCGCTGCATCGGAAAGATCGTGCTGAAACAAGGGCCCGTTCGGCGGGTTGAGAAGAAGCGCCCGGCGCCTCCCGTGCTCACCCCTGCGGATCGCGAGAATGTCGACAGGGCGGTGCAGCCTATCGAGGAGGAGGGTCTCAAGGCGGCTCTCGACCGGCTGGGGCAGGCGATAGTCAGCTCAGGTTCACGCACGAAAGCGTGAGATAGCGGCGCTTGCCTCGCAGGCCAAGGCATTCTACCGCAGAACGAAATCCCTTCAGGAGTTCCCTTACGATGATCACTCGGCGTCAGACGCTTCAGCTTCTTGGAACCGCAGCCGTTGCGGCCTATTTCGCCACGAGCCTGCCTGCCTTCGCCCAGAACGTGTCCGCATCCGATCTCGCGGTCCAGGGCCCCCTTGGGGACGTGGCCATGGGTCCGGAGGACGCCAAGGTGACGATCATCGAGTACGCCTCGCTGACCTGCTCCCACTGCGCCACCTTCCACAAGACCACCTGGCCGGAGCTGAAGAAGCGCTATATCGACACCGGCAAGGTCCGCTTCGTCCTGCGCGAATTCCCTCTCGACCCCCTCGCCACGGCCGGCTTCATGCTCGCCCGCTGCGACGGCAACGACAAATACTACCCGATCACGGACCTGCTCTTCGAGCAGCAGCGGAATTGGGCTTTCACAGACAAGCCCCTCGACGCCCTGCGCGGGCTGATGCGCCAAGCTGGTTTTTCACAGGAAAAATTTGACGCTTGCCTCAAAGACCAGAAACTATATGACGCAGTCAACGCGGTGAAGAACCGGGGTATGGAGCAGTTCCGTGTGGACTCCACGCCAACCTTCTTCATCAATGGTCAGCGTCATCCTGGAAGCCTGTCGATCGATGAGATTGAAAAGGTCATCAAGCCGATCCTGGGAGAGTAACCTCTCCTCCCCTGCCCCCATGGGGCGGGACGGGAAGGCGCGTCCATGAAGCTGACGCGCCTTCGCATTGCAGGCTTCAAGACCTTCGTCGAGCCCACCGACTTCCTGATCGAGCCGGGCCTGACCGGCGTCGTCGGGCCGAACGGCTGCGGCAAGTCCAACCTCGTCGAGGCCCTGCGCTGGGTCATGGGGGAGAACTCCTTCAAGAACATGCGCGCCACGGGGATGGACGACGTCATCTTCTCCGGCTCCTCAGGCTCAGGGGGTCGTCCGGCCCGCAACTGGGCCGAGGTGATGCTCACCATCGACAATGCGGAGCGCACGGCGCCCGCGGCCTTCAACGACGCCGATCTCCTGGAAATCTCGCGCAAGATCGAGCGCGAGGAAGGCTCGACCTATCGGGTCAACGGCAAGGAAGTGCGCGCCCGCGACGTGCAGATCCTGTTTGCGGACGCTGCCACCGGCTCCCGCTCGCCCGCCCTCGTGCGCCAGGGCCAGATCAGCGAAATCATCTCGGCCAAACCCCAGGCCCGCCGCCGCATCCTGGAGGACGCCGCCGGCATCGCGGGCCTCCATGCCCGCCGCCACGAGGCTGAACTGCGCCTCAAGGCCGCCGAGGACAACCTTGTCCGCGTCGAGGACGTGATCCGCGAGCTGGAAAGCCAGATCGAGAGCCTGAAGCGCCAAGGCCGTCAGGCCTCCCGCTACAAGAACCTCTCGGCCGAGATCCGCCGCCTTGAGGCCCTGATGTACGCCATCAGCTTCTCCGAGGCACGCGAGCAAGCAGCCACCGCCGAACGTCAGGTGGCAGACGCCCTCAAAGCCGTGGCCGATGCCACCGAGGAGCAGACCCGCGCGGCCACCGCCCAGGCGGTCGCCGCCCATGCCCTGCCTAGCCTGCGCCAGGCGGAGGCAGCCGCAGCCGCAGCCCTGCAGCGCCTGACCCATGCCCGCAACGAGCTCGAATCGGAGGAGCGCCGCTCCAAGGAGCGCGTGACGGAACTGGAGCGTCACATCGGCGACCTCAACCGCGACATCGCCCGCGAGGCAGCCCAGCGTACGGACGCCGAGGCCACCATCGAGCGCCTCCAGTCCGAGGCCGCCGAGATCGCGCTCACCACCGACGGGGCTGACGATGCCCGTGCCGAGGCGGAAGAGCGCCTTCATGCCGCCGAGGGGGAGCTGCACGAGGCCGAGGCTGCCCTGAGCGCCCTTCAAGCCCAGACCTCCGACCTCAACGCCCGCCGGGCCGCCCTGGAGCGTGCCGTGCGCGAGGAGATGGAGCGCGCCGCCCGGTTCCGGTCCGAGAAGGAGCGGCTGGAGCGCGAGATCGCTGCTCTTTCCGCTTCGCCCGAAGACGGCCCCTCCCTCGACGACATGCGCGAGGAGATGGCGATCGCCGAGGAGAGCGCCCAATCGGCCGAAGAGGCCGTGATCGAGGCGCGCGAAACCCTCTCATCTGCCCGCGAGGCCGAGAACCGCCTGCGCCCGCCCCTCACTGAGGCCGAGCGCAAGGCGCAGCGGCTTGAGACCGAGGCCCTGACGCTCGCCAAGCTCGTCACCTCCGCCACCGGCGACCTCTGGCCTCCGGCGCTTGACCAGATCACGGTCGAGAAGGGCTATGAGACGGCGCTGGGCGCAGCGCTCGGCGACGATCTCGAAGCCTCGACCAATCCCTCAGCCCCGGCTCATTGGGAAATGACCGGCACCGGCGAGAGCGATCCTTCCCTGCCGGAGGGTGTCCGCTCGCTGGCCGATCTTTCCCGCGCGCCGGCCGAAATGCAGCGCCGCCTGCGCCAAATCGGCGTGGTGAGCCGGGCCGACGGGCTTCGCCTGCGCGCCCTCCTCAAGCCCGGCCAGCGACTTGTCTCGCAGGAAGGCGACCTGTGGCGCTGGGACGGTTTCACCAATGCGGCGGAAGCACCCTCCCCGGCCGCCCGGCGGCTGGCGGAGAAGAACCGCCTCGGCGATCTTGAGCGCGAGGCGGCGGAAGCCCGCGAGGAGGCCGAGCACCTGCGGCACGAGGCGGAAGCGGCACTTGAAGCCGTCCGCCGGGCCGCCACCCATGAAATGCAGGCCATCGAGGCCGCCCGCCAAGCCCGTCAGGCGCTCGATGCAGCCCGGACCCGTTTGACGGCCGCCGAGCGCAAGGAGGCCGAACTCGGCCAGCGCCGGTCGGCCCTTCAGGAAGGCCTGACCCGCTTCTCCGAGAGCGAAGCGGAAGCGCTGGAGCGCGTGCAGGATGCTGAAGGCGCCCTGCAGGACCTCGCCCCGGCACCCGATCTGGAAAGCCGCTTGCTCGAGGAGCGCACCCGTGTCGCCGAGCGCCGGGCCGCCGCCGCCGAGGCCCGCGCCGCCCTGCAGTCCCTCATGCACGAGGCCGAGCTGCGCCGCCGCCGGCAGGATGCGCTTGCGGCCGATATCCGCCTCTGGACCGAGCGCACCGCCCGCGCAGCCAAGGCTTTCGAGGATCTGGGCGAGCGGCTTGAGCGCGCCCAGGACGAGCACCAGCGCCTGCTGGAGGCTCCCGACACCTATCTCCAGCGCCGCCGCGCCCTCATCAATGAGGTCGACGAGGCCGAGGCGAAGCGCAAGGAAGCTGCCGACCATCTTGCCGATGCGGAGACGGGCCTTGCCGAGATGGACCGCACCGCCCGTGCCGCCCTCGAGGCACTCTCGGCCGCCCGCGAATCCCGTGCCGGATCCCAGGCTCGGCACGAAGCCGCCGTGGCGCGCCTCGCCGAGATCACCCACAATATCGCGGAAAACCTCGAGACGACCCCGGCCGGGCTCATCGAGCTCGCCGGCCTGAAGGAGGCGACCGAGCTTCCGCCGCATGCGGAAATCGAATCGAAGCTCCACTCCCTCAAGAGCGACCGGGAGCGCCTTGGCGCCGTGAACCTGCGCGCCGACGAGGAGCTCTCCGAGCTCGAGACCAAGTACAACAGCATCACCGGCGAGCGGGACGACCTCGTCGAGGCCATCAAGCGCCTGCGCCAGGCGATCGGCAGCCTCAACCGCGAGGGCCGCGAACGGCTGCTCGCCGCCTTCGATGTGGTGAACAACCATTTCAAGCAGCTCTTCAGCACCCTGTTCGGCGGCGGCACGGCGGAACTGACGCTGGTCGATTCGGACGATCCGCTCGAGGCGGGCCTCGAAATCCTCGCCCGCCCCCCCGGCAAGAAGCCCCAGAGCATGACCCTGCTCTCCGGCGGCGAGCAGGCGCTCACCGCCACCGCCCTGATCTTCGCCGTGTTCCTCACCAATCCCTCGCCGATCTGCGTGCTCGACGAGGTGGACGCGCCGCTCGACGACGCAAACGTGGAGCGCTATTGCGCCCTCCTGGAGGACATGTCCCGCCAGACCGAGACCCGGTTCGTGGTTATCACCCACAACCCGATCACCATGGCCCGGATGGACCGCCTGTTCGGCGTCACCATGGCTGAGCGCGGTGTCTCGCAGTTGGTCTCCGTCGACCTGCAGAGCGCCGAGCGCATTCTTGAGGTAGCCTAAGGTTTTCAGGCCCCGCCATGCTTCAGCCTCAAAAACATGTGCGCTTTCCGTCTCAGGCTGCGCAGAGCCAAGCATAAGATAGCAATATCAACTACTTAGTTCTTTTCACACTGTTCTTGACAGGGGTAACCCCCGCTCATATGGTGCGCCCGGCTTTCGGGGCTGGTTTTTCAGGCATTTTCCCGCAACGCTTCACAGGAGATCGCAATGGCGGACCCTAACGAGCGGAACGGTGAAGATGATCGGAAATCGAGCAGTGCCGATGATGCCGACCTTTCAGCGAGACTGAAATCGCTCGATGCGCGGATCTCACAAGCATCCGTTCAACGAGCAGAATCGGAACCTCGCGCCCGCCCGACGTCCAATTCCGCTGCTCTTGGCCAGGCCTTCAGGCTCTCGGCCGAATTCGTTGCAGGAGTTGCGGCTGGCGGGATCCTGGGTTGGATCGTCGACTACCTGCTCGGATCTTCCCCTTGGGGTCTGATCGTTTGTCTGTTACTCGGCTTCTGCGCCGGGATGCTCAATCTGATGCGAGCAGCCGGGGTGGTCAAACCAGCCCGGCATGACGACAAGCGGTGACGGACTTCGAACGCCGAACGGCATTGGCAACAGCGAACTTTTGAGAGCGGATCATGGCGAGCCCGATCGAACAATTCCAGATCAAGCCCCTTATTCCGGTCATCAACTTCACCAATTCGTCGGCCTTCATGATCGGCGCTGCCGCCGTGATCGTGGGCGGCCTTCTCTACGCCACCCGCAAGCGCGCCGTCGTTCCGGGCCGCGCCCAGTCGGTCGCCGAGGTTCTGCACGATTTCGTGGCGAACACGCTGGTCGATGCCACCGGCAAAGAGGGAATGAAGTTCTTCCCCCTCGTCTTCTCGCTCTTCATGTTCGTGCTGACGGCAAACCTGCTCGGCATGATTCCCGGCTTCTTCACGGTCACCAGCCACATCATCGTCACCTTCGCGCTCGCGATGCTGGTGATCGGCACCGTGGTGATCTACGGCTTCGTCAAGCACGGCACCCATTTCCTCGGCCTTTTCGTGCCGTCGGGCGTGCCGGGCTGGCTCCTGCCCTTCATCGTGGTGATCGAGCTCATCTCCTTCCTGTCACGCCCGATCTCGCTGTCCCTGCGTCTCTTTGCGAACATGCTCGCGGGACACATCGCGCTGAAGGTTTTCGCAGGCTTCGTGGTCAGCCTCCTGGCGGCCGGCGGCGCTCTGACGATCCTCGCTCCGCTGCCGCTCCTCATGGCGGTTGCTCTCATGGCGCTCGAGTTCCTCGTCGCCGCCCTGCAGGCCTACGTCTTCACGGTGTTGACCTGCATCTACCTGAACGACGCGCTGCACCCGGGCCACTAGGTCTGCGCTGAGTTAACCTTCCCTCCCGATCACGTTATTCCCAAGGAGATCACAATGGATCCGGTTGCTTTCAAGTTCCTCGGCGCGGGCCTCGCCTGCATCGGCATGGGCCTCGCTGCTATGGGCGTCGGCAACATCTTCGGCAACTTCCTCTCGGGCGCCCTGCGCAACCCGTCGGCAGCCGACGGCCAGTTCGCCCGCGCCTTCATCGGTGCGGCGCTCGCAGAAGGTCTCGGCATCTTCTGCCTCGTCGTCGCTCTCGTTCTGCTCTTCACCTAATCTCAAGACGGTGATCGGGAGGTCGAGGCGCCCAACGCTTCGCCTCGACAGGAGTGACGGCGGATCCACCGCCGTCATTCGTTGTTTTCAGGATCGTTCTTCAGGATCTGCTCCATGGCTCAGGCTCAGACGACCAATGCCACAACAGAGGCCCCCGGCGGCGCTCACGAGGATATCGGCTTTCCGCCCTTCGAGACGGAAACCTATGCCGGTCAGCTCCTCTGGTTGGCGATCACCTTCGTGGTGCTCTACACACTGCTCTCACGGCTGGTCCTCCCGCGCCTGAGCGGAATCATCGAAAACCGCCGCGGCATGATCGCCAACGATCTCGACGACGCGGCTGCCATGAAATCCCGTGCGGAAGAAGCCGGCACGGCCTACGAGAAGTCGCTCGCTGAAGCCAAGAGCCGCGCTCAGGCCCTGGCTCAGGAAACCCGCGCCACGCTCTCGGCCGAGACCGATGCCAAGCGCAAGGCGCTTGAGGCCGATCTCAATCAGCGCCTCGCTGAGGCCGAAGCTACCATCTCTGGTAGGAAGGCCGAGGCCATGAGCCACGTGGATGCCATCGCCCGCGACACGGCGTCCGCCATCATCGAGCGCCTCACCGGCAAGGCTCCGGCCCCGCAGAAGGTCGAAGCCGCTCTCAACCAGATCAAGGCTTGATCAGGAGATCCGCATGTTTCAGAGCGCTGAATTCTGGGTTGGGGTCGCGTTTGTCATCTTCTGGGGACTGATGTTCTACCTCGGCGTCCCGGGCAAGGTGATGAACCAGCTCGACTCCCGCGGCAAGCGCATTGCCGACGAACTAGCCGAGGCCAAGCGCCTGCGTCAGGATGCCGAGAAGCTCCTGAAGGAATACGAGTCCAAGCGCGCCGCCGCCGAGCGCGAGGCCGCCGACATCGTCTCCAACGCCCGTGCCGAGGCCGAGCGCCTTGCTACTGAGGCGCAGGAGAAGATGGCCGACTTCGTGAAGCGCCGTACCGCAACTGCCGAAGCGAAAATCGCCCAGGCTGAGGCCCAGGCCTCCGCCGAGGTGCGTGCCGCCGCTGTCGACGCCGCCATCAAGGCCTCCGAGCGCGTCCTGCGCGACGAGATCACCGGCGCCACCGCCGCCTCGCTCGTCACGTCCAGCCTCAACGACGTACGCACGAAGCTGCAATAAGGTTTTCGCAGAACCGCGAGATCTCAAAGGCCGCCCTTCGAGGCGGCCTTTTTGCTGGAGCATCGTGCGGAAACGTGGATTCCGGTTTTCCGTGCCAAACGATGCGATGATCAAAAAGGGACCATCATGCTGCTGATCTTCGACTGCGACGGGGTTCTTGTCGATTCGGAAGCCCTTGCCTGCGAAATCGACGCCCAGATCCTCACCCGCATCGGGCTGCCTTACACGGCGCAGGACATCGCGCGGAAATTCGTCGGGGTCAGCTTCAAGGACATGGTGGCGCGGATCGAGGCAGAGCATGCTTGCACGCTTCCCGCCGACCTAGGCGCGCAGATCGACAGCGCTCTGTTCGCGAAGTTCGAAACGGACCTGAAGCCGATCGAGGGTGTCCGCGACGCCATCCTCTCACTCCCCTACCCGCGCTGCGTGGCCTCCTCCTCCACGCCCGAGCGGATCGCCCTGTCGCTGCGCATTACAGGGCTGTCGGATCTGTTCGACCACGTCTTCAGCGCCACGCAGGTCGCGCGCGGCAAGCCGGCTCCCGACCTGTTCCTCCATGCTGCAGAGCGCATGGGCGTGAGCCCGCAGGATTGCGTGGTGATCGAGGATTCAGCCGCAGGGGTTCAGGGTGCACTTGCCGCCGGAATGCGTGTGATCGGCTTTGTCGGCGGCGCCCATTGCGGGCCAGAGCATGCGGAGAAGTTGCGACGGGCAGGAGCGCGCATCGTTATTGACAGAATGCCAGATTTGAAAAGCGCCTTCGGGATATGACGCACGCCTAAACCCTCTCCCCTTTAGCGGGAGAGGGTGGCCCTCGCGTCAGCGAGGGTCGGGAGAGGGGCAGCGCAACTACAAAAAAGGCAGCGCTACGGATGCAGCGCTGCCAGATCAATCCGAGATTTCATGAGGGCTTCCCCTCTCCCGCAGAGGGGAGAGGGTTCAGCAGCTCACTCCGCCGCTTCTGCCACCGGCGCCGGCGGTGTCCACTTGAGCACCGGGCTCCTCGCCGCGCGGGTCTCGTCGAGGCGGCGGCGCGGGGCGTGGTAGGGGGCGCCGGTGAAGCGCTCCGTGTCGCCGTTCTTCGCGGCCATGGCGAGATCACGCAGCATCGCGATGAAGAGGTCGAGCGACGCCTTCGACTCGGATTCTGTCGGCTCGATCAGCATGGCGCCGTGCACCACCAGCGGGAAGTACATGGTCATCGGGTGATAGCCCTCGTCGATCATGGCCTTCGCAACATCCAGCGTGGTCACGCCCGTGTCTTTGAGCCACGCATCGTCGAACAGCACCTCGTGCATGCAGGGCTTGTTGCCGAAGGGCAGCGACATCAGGTCGGCGAGGCCCGCGCGGATGTAGTTGGCGTTGAGCACGGCATCCTCTGATGCCTGCTTCATGCCGTCCGAACCGTGCGAAAGCATGTAGGACAGCGCGCGCACATACATACCCATCTGGCCATGGAAGGCAGTCATGCGGCCGAACGGGGCGGCAGTGCCGCCAGCCTCATTGTTTTGCTCCACCAGCTCGAAGCCATCTTGGCCAGCCCGCACGAACGGCACCGGCGCGAACGGCGCGAGGCGCTCGGACAGCACCACCGGACCTGAGCCCGGACCGCCGCCGCCATGTGGCGTCGAGAAGGTCTTGTGCAGGTTGATGTGCATGGCATCGACGCCGAGATCGCCCGGCTTTGCCTTGCCCACGATGGCGTTGAAGTTGGCGCCGTCGCAGTAAAAATAGGCGCCCGCATCGTGGATCGCCTTGGCGATCTCCACGACCTGCGGTTCGAAGAGACCGCAGGTGTTGGGGTTCGTGAGCATGATCGCCGCCACGTCGGGGCCGAGGCGCTCCTTCACGTCCTCCACGTGCACCCAGCCGTCCTCGCGGGCCGGCACCGGCTTCACCTTGAAGCCGATCAGGGCGGCAGTCGCCGGGTTGGTGCCGTGCGCCGAATCGGGCACGAGCACCACGTTGCGGGTTGCGCCTTCGCCCTTGGCCTCGATGGCGGCCTTGATCGCCATCATGCCGCAGAGCTCGCCATGCGCGCCGGCCTTCGGCGAGAGCGCCACGGCGGTCATGTTGGTGAGCGTGACGAGATAGCGGCCAAGCTCGTCCATCAGCTCCAGCGCGCCCTGCACGGTGGAGACCGGCTGCAGCGGATGCACGTCCGAGAAGCCCGGCAGACGAGCCATGCGCTCGTTCAAGCGTGCGTTGTGCTTCATGGTGCAGGAGCCGAGCGGGAACAGGCCGGTGTCGATGCCGTAGTTCTGTTGGCTGAGGCGCACGTAATGGCGCATGGTCTCGGGCTCGGAGAGGCCCGGCAGACCGATGGGCTCCTTGCGCTCCAGCCCGCCGAGGCGCGGCTGGAAATCCTCCGGCTCGTCGAGATCGACGCCGGTGGTGTCGTAGCGCCCGATCTCGAACAGCAGCGGCTCGATCTGCGCCAACGCCTTATTGCCGGTGAAGGTCGGATGCGTATTGGTGCCGGCTTCTCCGGCGGAAGAGGGACGTCCCTGGCGGTTCAACATCACAGAACCTCCTTCAAGGCAGCAACAAAGGCCGCGCGATCATCATCGGTGTTCACTTCGGTGGAAGCGACGAGGAGCAGATTGTCGAGGCCGGCGCCAGGCAGGAGGCGCGACACGGGCACGCCGCCGAGCACACCCTTTTCGGCAAGACGCTCGACCACTTCGGCCGCGGGCTCTGCGAGCTTCACGGTGAACTCGTTGAAGAACGTCTTGTTGAGCACCTCGACGCCCTTCACGGAGGCCAACTGATCCGCCAGCTTCACTGCATTCGCGTGGTTGATGCGGGCGAGGCGCGAGAGGCCCGCTTCGCCGAGCAGCGTCATGTGAATGGTGAAGGCAAGCGAGCACAGGCCCGAATTGGTGCAGATGTTCGAAGTCGCCTTGTCGCGGCGGATATGCTGCTCGCGGGTGGAGAGCGTGAGCACGAAGCCACGGCTGCCATCCGCATCCACGGTCTCGCCGCAGAGGCGGCCCGGCATCTGGCGCAGGAACTTGGACTGGGTAGCGAAGAGGCCCACATAGGGCCCGCCGAAGTTCAGCGCATTGCCGATCGACTGCCCCTCGCCCACCACGATGTCGGCGCCCTGGCTGCCGGGCGACTTGATCAGGCCCAAGGACACGGCTTCCGTGAACACCGCGATCAGCAGCACGCCGTGCTGGTGCGCCTTGTCGGCGATGGGCTTCAGGTCGCGCACGTTGCCGAACACGTCCGGCGACTGAACGACGACGCAGGACACGCTGTCGTCGATCTGGGACAGGATGTCCTCGGTGCCGCCCACGTCCGGCGCCATGGTGACGACATCGTCGCTCGACATCTCGGACAGGGTCCGCACCACATCGGCATAATGCGGATGCAGGCCGCCCGAGAGCACAGCCTTGCGGCGCTTGGTGACGCGGTGCGCCATGAGCACCGCCTCGCCCGTGCCGGTGGAGCCGTCATACATGGAGGCGTTGGCCACCTCCATGCCGGTGAGCGCGGCTACTTGCGTCTGGAACTCGAAGAGGTATTGCAGCGTGCCTTGCGCGATCTCGGGCTGATACGGCGTGTAGCTCGTCAGGAACTCGGAGCGCTGGATCAGGTGATCGACGGTTGCCGGCACATGGTGCTTGTAGGCGCCGGCGCCGACGAAGAACGGCACCGACGAGGCCGGAATGTTCTTCGTGGACAGGCGGGCGAGAATGCGCTCCACGTCCAGCTCGCCCTTGCGGCGCGGCAGGTCGACCGGCTCCTTGAGGAGCAGGTTCTTCGGCACGTCGGCGAACAGCTCATCGACGTGGTTGACGCCGATGCGCGTGAGCATCTCGCTGCGGTCGGTGTCGGACAAAGGCAAATAACGCATCGGCGAAAGAACCTTGTTTGTTAATGCGAGGGAATGCCGGCCACCACGATCTCCGTGAGCACGGAATTCGCGATGAAGCATTCCTTATGGGCGAGGTGGTGCATGTCGGCGATCTGCTCAGGCGTCGGGAGCTTGTCGCCTGAGAATTCGATTGTTGGGTCTAAGGTGACTTTGGAGACGAAGAGCTTGCCGTTCTCGTTCTGCGTCATGATGCCAAGCGCCTTGTCCTCGTAACGATCGACGGTGAAGCGCTTCTTGGCGACAATCGACAGGAAGGTGAGCATGTGGCAGCTCGACAAGGCCGCTACGAAAGCCTCTTCCGGATCGACCGCATCCTCCCGCGAGAGCGGCAAGGGCACGACGGAGGGCGATGCGGAGCCGGGAACTTCGATGCCGCCATCGAAGGACCATGTATGGCCGCGGCTGTAGAGGTTGTCGGAGAAGCTCTCGTCCTCTCCCCTGGTCCAGCGGATCGTCGCCGTGTATTCGTGCGCCATGGCCGTGTTCTCTTTACGAGATCGACTTCACGAATTCCCCGTACTGCTCTTCGGTCATGAGGCCGTCGAGCTCGCTCTCGTTCGTGAGACGGATCTTCATGAACCAGCCGCGGCCGGCGGCATCCTCGTTCACCGTGCCGGGGGAGGACTCGAGCTCGCTGTTGACCTCCACCACCTCACCGGAGACGGGGGCATAGACTTCGCTTGCAGCCTTCACGCTCTCGACGACAGCCGCCTCGTCGCCTTTGGACAGAGTCTTGCCGACGCTCGGCAGCTCCACGAACACGACGTCGCCGAGTTGGCCCTGGGCGTAATCGGAAATGCCTACGATACCGGCATCGCCTTCGACACGGATGTATTCGTGATCCTTGGTGTAGCGCGTGGTCATGATGAATTCCCTCTTGATAGTGATGTCAGCGCTTGTAGCGATGGGGTGCGAACGGCATGGCCGCGACCTTGGCCGGCAGCGGCTTGCCGCGAACGATGAGATGCAGGTCCATTCCAACAGTAGACACGTCCTTCGCCACATAGCCCATGGCGACCGGGCCGCCGACCGTGGGACCGAAGCCGCCGGAGGTCACGATGCCGACCTCACGTCCATCGGGTGTGGTGATAACGCTGCCCTCGCGGGCTGGAGCGCGGCCCTCCGGCTTGATGCCGACGCGAACACGGGCGGCACCGTCCTTGATCTCGCGCTGGACGCGTTCGGCGCCCGGGAAGCCCCCCTCCTCGCGACGGCGCTTCTGGATCGACCAGATCAGGCCCGCTTCGATGGGCGACGTGGTGGGGTCGATGTCGTGGCCGTAGAGGCAGAGGCCCGCTTCGAGACGCAGCGAATCGCGCGCGCCGAGGCCGATGGCCTTCACCTCCGGATTGGCGAGGAGCGCGCGCCAGAGCTTTGCCGCATCCTCGCCCTTGCAGGAGATCTCGAAACCGTCCTCGCCCGTGTAGCCCGAGCGGGACACATGGCACCAGATGCCGTCGATCTGTACGTCGGCGGACATCATGAAGGAGAGCGCGGCGGCTTCAGGCGAAAGCTTCGCCAGAACGGCTTCCGCAGAAGGTCCCTGCAGGGCCATCAGGCCGAGGTCGTCCTTGCGGTTCAGGCTCACGCCCTTCGGCAGGCGCGCCTGGATGTGAGCGTAGTCCTGCTCCTTCATCGAGGCGTTCACGACGAGATAAAGCCACCCCTCGTGACCGGGAGCACCGACGCGGGTCACCATCAGGTCGTCGAGAATACCGCCGTCCTGGCTAAGCAATTGCGAATAGCGCTGCTGATTGGGCTTGAGGTTGAGCACATCGGCGGGGATCAGCGCCTCGAGCGCCGTGGCTACGGTCTCGTGGCTCTTGTCCTCGGCGACGAGGAAAGCCTGGCCCATATGCGAGACGTCGAACAGGCCCGCATGCTCGCGGGTCCAATTGTGCTCGGTGAGGATACCGGCAGGATACTGCACCGGCATGTCGTAGCCGGCGAACGGCACCATGCGGGCGCCAAGCGCCACATGCTCCGCGTGAAGCGGGGTTTTCAGGAGCGGCTCGTCGTTATGCGCTGGCTCGGCCATCGGTACCCCTTAAAGGTGCGCGTTCCATCGAGCCTTGCGGCCCGTTGCTCTGCGCCCCCTCTGTCCCGAGACCTGAGAGATTTCCCTAGAGGCCGAAGCCCCAGGTTACGCCCGTCGGTGGACGACGCTTTCAAACGTCGTCGCTTTCCAGAGTGCCAGCTCCCACGCGGTCCTTTGGCCTGAGCGTTTCCGGGGCGGTTGCGCCTTCGGCGCCGGACTATCAAGATGTCCGGTCTCTTCCGCGGGGATCATCGGCTGGCCTAAGCTCTGAAGAGGAATTGGCCTCCTGTCAACAAAGCAAGGCGGGCCTGTTCACCCTTTAATTGACGGCAGCTGCCTCAGGCTCCATCTTAGGGGCCATCTGTCACAGAAGGGGAGAAGCGCGGCCTGATCCGGTCAGCAGCTCCACGCATCGTTGCTCGAACTGATCATCGCTATCGCTCTCGTCGCCCTCAATGGCGTCTTCGCTCTTTCCGAACTTGCCATCGTGTCCGCCCGCCGGCCCCGCCTGAAGGCCATGGCCGAACAGGGCCGCTCGGGCGCCAGCACGGCCCTCACCCTCATGGAGGATTCGGGCCGCTTCCTCTCCACGGTCCAGATCGGCATCACCCTGGTGGGCATCCTGGCCGGCGCATTTTCGGGCGCGGCACTGGGCAGCAAACTGACGGACATCTTCTTAGGCCAGGGCATGCCCGAGGGAGCGGCCGAGCCTCTCGGCTACGGCATCGTCATCGGCATCATCACTTATCTTTCCATCGTTGTCGGCGAGCTCGTGCCCAAGCAGCTGGCCCTGCGCCATCCGGAGGGCATCGCCTGCGCCATGGCCCCGCTGATGCTGGTCGTCTCGAAGGTCGCAGCTCCCGCCGTCTGGCTCCTGAATGCCTCCACGAGCATGATCTTCAGCCTCTTCGGCACCAAGTCCGACGATTCCTCGACCGTCACCGAAGAGGAGATCAAGATGCTCGTCGGCGAGGCCGAGAGCGCCGGGGTGATCGAGGAGGAGGAGCGCCGCATGATCTCGGGCGTGCTGCGCCTCGGCGACCGGACCGTGCGCGGCCTCATGACGCCTCGAACGGACGTGGACTGGATCGACACCGAGGATAGCGAAGAGACGATCCGCCAATTGTTGATCGAGACCCCGCATTCGCGCCTGCCGGTGAGCGAGGGCACACCCGATAACGTCATCGGCGTCGTTCAGTCGCGGGAGCTTCTGGCCGCCATGCTGACTGGCCAGCCCTTGGAGATACGCAAGCACCTGCAGCAGGCGCCGGTCATCCCGGATACCCTCTACGCCCTGGACGCTTTGGCAATCCTGAGGGACGCTGAGGTCCCCATGGCCCTGGTTCATGACGAATACGGCCATTTCGAAGGGGTCGTGACCCCGGCCGATGCCCTGGAGGCCATCGTCGGCGCCTTCCGGTCCGACGGCGAGGCGCCGGAGCCGGATGCTGTCCGTCGCGAGGATGGCTCATGGCTGCTCGCCGGCTCGATGCCGGTTGACGAAATGGCCGAGATCCTCGGCGTGACCCTGCCCGAAACCCGCAGCTATCACACGGTCGGCGGCCTGGTGATCAGCGAACTGCAGCACCTGCCGACCACGGGCGAACACGTGGAGACCTTCGGCTGGCGCTTCGAGGTCATCGACCTTGACGAGCGCCGGATCGACAAGGTGCTGGCCGCTCCCCTCAACCAGAGAGCAGGCGCGGCCGTTCTTTATTGAGTTTTAGCCGCGGCGTCCCGCGGCTGCACGGGTGCCGAGACCGACCTCGATCTCGAAGCTGTCCACGGAAGCGGCCGGAACCACGATGCCCTCCTCGATAACCGAGACCGTCGTTTGGGTCTGGCCGGCCGGGATTGCGGCCGCCACCCGGCGGGAGCGGTTGGCGAAAACACTCGAGCCGTCCTTGACGACAATCTGGACCGGCACGTCATAACGGCCTGCCGAGCCTCCAGCGCCCAGGAGTGCCCGGGCCTCGACCCCGACCCTCACGAGGGTGCTGCCGTCGGGCTGTCCGACGCATTCGCGGGCGAGATCCCCCAGGGCGATCTGGCTGCGCACGGAGCCCGAGTCACCGCCGCCGATCCGGATCACCGAACCGCCGTCCATGACCTCCACGGTCGGGCAATACACATCGCGGGTCTCGGCGGCCTGACGCGGCGTCGGGGTTGCCCCTGCGGTAAGCAGCATGTCGCCCACGCCGAAGCCGCTCTCCCCCGGCGCTCCGCAGCCGGCCAAGCCGGAAACCCCAAGCACAACGAAGGCCCATCCGGCCTTGCGGTTCAATCCCTTGCTCATCACTGTCCCCCAACCCTCTCTTTATTGATTACGGAAGGGCATCGAACCCGGCCGCCAACCCGTTGAGGGACACGGGAATCCCGATCCCCTCCTCGGGCGTCTGGAAGACGATGAAGGTGGCCTGCTGACCGGTCTTCATCTGGTTGATCAGGTTGTCCTCCATCACGACTTCGGCGACACAGCCCGATGCCAGGCAGCGCACGAATCCTGCGCGGCCGATATCCGTCTGATCGATCTTCAGACCGAGCCCCGAGGGCAACAGAATACCCAGAGGCGCCACCACGCGCAGGAGGCGGCTTTTGCCGTCGGCGGTTTTCAACACGATAATCACGAGGGTGACGTTGGGGCGGTCCTCCGCAACAACGTTCTGCACCAGGGCACACTGCTCGGCAGTGGCTCCGGCGGGAGTCTCGCAGCGCATCTGCCAGTCGCCGAAGGTGTTCTTGACCATCCCCTGAGCGCCGGCGCCGCTGGCGCCGAGCAGGGCTGCCAACCCCAGGAAAGCTGCCGCGCCATGGCGAACCCATTGCGATGCGCCCATCGGTGTCTCCATTCCGTAAACCCCGTCAAAGGGTCGCGGCATGCGGCCGCTACAATCCAACTTTTGCCCGTTGGGACCATGCAAGGGGGCGCAATGTCAAGCGAGAGGGGCTATTTGGGGACCTGAAACGTTTTTTGGCGGTTATGACGCACAGTTTGGAATGCTTCTACCGTTGCGCTTGGGACAATCCTGTGGTCTTTGACGCACATCAAAGGTGATGGCGCAAGCCGGGCGCCGTTATTCGCACGCCCGCGCTGTCCCCGATGCTTTCATGGCCCTGGGCCATCACATCTTTAGGAGCTTTGGAACGCCGATGCGGATCGAGACTGGACGTCGATCGGTGACCGCCCTCTCCACGGCAGCGGTCGCACTTGTGTTGGGCATAAGTGAGGCGTGGGCCGCCGCCGGGCAGCCCTCTCCTTGGGAAACCGGCATGCAGGAGATGGTGACCGAGTTGGGACAGAGCGTGTCCAACTTCCACACCTACATTACTTGGCTCATGGCCGCGATCTGCCTTTTCGTGCTGGCGCTGCTCCTTGTGATCGTTGCGCGCTTCAATGAGAACAAGAACCCGACCCCCTCGAAGACCACCCATAACACCCTGCTCGAAGTGGCTTGGACCATCGTCCCGGTCCTGATCCTCGTGGCGATTGCCATCCCGTCCTTCCGCCTCCTGCGCGAGCAGCTCGTGCCGCCGCAGGCCGACCTGGTGGTGAAGGTGACCGGCTATTCCTGGTACTGGGGCTACGAATACCCGGCCGACCAGGGCGGCGGCTTCAAGTTCGACTCGAACATGATCACCGAGGAGAAGGACCGGAAGCCAGACCAGCCTCGCCTGCTCGGCGCGGACAACGCGATGGTTGTGCCGGTGGGCAAGGTGGTTCGCGTTCAGGTCACCTCGGCCGACGTACTCCACTCCTTCACCGTGCCGTCCTTCTACTTCAAGGTCGACGCCATTCCCGGCCGCCTGAACGAAGTCTGGTTCAAGGCCGAGCGGGAGGGCGTGTATTACGGCCAGTGCTCGGAACTCTGCGGCAACGGCCACCCCTACATGCCCATCGAAGTCCGCGTCGTGAGCGAGCAGCAATATGCCGCTTGGCTGACCGAGGCGAAGCAGCGTTATGCTTCCACGGACAGCCCGGCTCCGACCAAGTTCGCGACCGCTCAGTAATCTGAAAGAAGGACCATAGAGGTCTCATCATGGCACATGCAGCTGATGCCGCTCACGCGGATCACCACGATCACCTTCCGAGCTTCTGGCGTCGGTGGTTCTATTCCACGAACCACAAGGACATCGGTACGCTCTACATGATCTTCGGCTTTACGGCGGGCATCGTCGGCGGCCTTCTCTCCATCGGCATGCGCCTGGAACTCCAGGAGCCGGGCCTGCAGTTCTTCTCCAATCCGCAGGCCTACAACGTCTTCGTGACGGGCCACGGCCTCATCATGGTGTTTTTCATGGTGATGCCCACGCTGATCGGCGGCTTCGGCAACTGGTTCATCCCGCTCATGATCGGCGCGCCCGACATGGCCTTCCCGCGGATGAACAACATCTCGTTCTGGCTCACCGTCGCGGCCTTCGCCCTGATGCTCTGCTCGCTGTTCGTCGAGGGCGCTCCGGGCTCGCTCGGCTTCGGTGGCGGCTGGACCGTGTATCCGCCGCTCTCGACCGTCGGCCATCCGGGCCCCGCGCTCGACTTCGGCATCTTCGCCCTGCACCTGGCCGGTGCGGCGTCGATCCTGGGTGCGATCAACTTCATCACCACGATCCTCAACATGCGCGCTCCGGGCATGACGCTGCACAAGATGCCGCTGTTTGCCTGGTCCATGCTGGTGACCGCGTTCCTGCTGCTCCTGTCGCTGCCGGTTCTCGCGGGCGCGATCACGATGCTGCTCACCGACCGCAACTTCGGCACGACCTTCTTCGATCCGTCGGGCGGCGGCGACCCGGTGCTCTATCAGCACCTGTTCTGGTTCTTCGGCCATCCCGAAGTTTACATCATGATCCTGCCGGCCTTCGGCATCGTCAGCCACATCATCTCCACCTTCTCCAAGAAGCCGATCTTCGGCTATCTCGGCATGGCCTACGCCATGGTGGCGATCGGCGTAGTGGGCTTCGTCGTGTGGGCGCACCACATGTACACCGTCGGCCTCTCGCTTCAGACCCAGGCCTACTTCGTGTTCGCCACCATGGTGATCGCGGTTCCCACCGGCGTGAAGATCTTCTCGTGGATCGCCACCATGTGGGGCGGCTCCATCCGCTTCACGGCGGCCATGCAGTGGGCGGTAGGCTTCGTGTTCCTGTTTACGGTTGGCGGCGTCACCGGCGTCGTGCTGGCGAACGCTCCCGTCGACCGCTACATGCACGACACCTACTACGTGGTGGCTCACTTCCACTACGTGCTGTCTCTCGGTGCGGTCTTCGTGATCTTCGCCGGCATGTACTACTGGTTCCCGAAGATCACCGGCTACGTGATGCCCGAGTGGATCGGCAAGCTGCACTTCTGGGTCGCCTTCATCGGCTCCAACGTGCTGTTCTTCCCGATGCACTTCCTCGGCCTCTCGGGCATGCCGCGCCGCTATGCGGATTATCCGGACGCCTTCGCGGGCTGGAACCTCGTGTCCTCCATCGGCGGCTATGTGTTCTTCGCCGGTCTCTTCATCTTCATGTTCGGCGTGGTCTATGCCTTCATCCGCAAGGAAAAGGCTGCCGACAATCCGTGGGGTGAAGGTGCGACGACGCTGGAGTGGACCCTGTCCTCTCCGCCGCCGTACCACCAGTTCGAGACCCTGCCCCGCGTCATCGACACGCACCACTAAAACAGCTGAGCCGGGCGGCAAACGCCGCCCGCTCCTCCCCAGAGGGCTTGCATGAATTCAAGCCTTCCGGCGAGGAGCCGACCATCCGGAGGCCTTTTGGCCTCGTCACGGCATTTCGGATTTGTGATGAGCACCATGTCGAACTCTCTGGCCGAAACTCACGTCGAGAGCCTTGCCACAGCAGGCCTGTCGCAGGGCGACGTCTCCGACTTCTTCGCCCTGCTGAAGCCGCGTGTGATGTTTCTCGTCGTCTTCACGGCCCTCGTCGGTATGGTCGTGAGCCCATCCAACGTTCACCCGGTCGTGGCCTTCGTGTCGCTCCTGATGATCGCCGTCGGCGGAGGCGCCTCCGGTGCCCTGAACATGTGGTGGGATGCGGATATCGACGCGGTCATGACGCGCACCCGCAAGCGCCCGATTCCGGCCGGAAAGATCCAGCCCGGCGAGGCCCTGGCTTTCGGCGTGACGCTCGCCTTCGGATCGGTCATCATCCTGGGGCTCGTCAGCAACTGGCTGGCCGCGGGCCTGCTCGCCTTCACGATCTTCTTCTACGTGGTCGTCTATTCCATGTGGCTGAAGCGCACGACGCAGCAGAACATTGTCATCGGCGGCGCGGCAGGCGCCCTCCCCCCGATCGTCGCGCAGGCCGCCGTCACGGGCCATGTGGCTTTGGACAGCGTCGTGTTGTTTGCCATCATCTTCATGTGGACGCCGCCCCATTTCTGGGCGCTCGCCCTCGTGAAGTCGGGCGATTACCAGCGCGCCGGCATTCCCATGATGCCGAACGTGTCAGGCCCCGACGCCACCCGGTTCCAGATCCTCGCCTACACGATCCTTCTGGCCCCGCTGGGCATGGCTCCGGTGGCCTTAGGGTTTGGCGGCCTGGCCTATGCCATCATGTCGCTCGTCGGCGGCTTCGGCATGCTGGCGCTGGCCGTGCAGGTCTACCGCCTGCGCCAAGGCGAGCCTGCCATGCGGGTGGCCCAGCAGCTCTTCGGCTTCTCGATCCTCTATCTGTTCCTGCTCTTCGCGACCCTGCTCGTGGAACACGGCTTCGGCTTCTTCCGGCCGGTGTTCGGGTAACCCCATGGCGGATCGCAAGACGCACCAGAGCCTGACGCCCGAGGAACAGAAGCGCCGCCGCAAGCGTTCGCTCGCCCTGGCGCTCACCCTCGGGACTCTCGTGCTGCTGTTCTACGTGGTCACGATCGCGAAGCTGGGACCGGGCGTCCTGCAGCGCCCCATGTGAGGTTTGGACATGGCTGAGAATCCGCACATCCAACGCAAGATGCACCGCACGGCCTTCGCCTGTGTCGGCATCGTTGTGGGCATGGTCGGCCTCGCCTATGCGTCCGTTCCCCTCTACGACCTCTTCTGCAAAGTCACGGGGTTCGGCGGCACGCCGGTCGCCGTCGACAGCAATGGATCACAGGTGGTGAACCGGACAATCTCCGTCCGCTTCGACTCCAATGTGGCGCCTGGGCTGAACTGGCGTTTCTCGCCGGAGACGCCTGAGGTCAAGGTCAGGCTCGGCGAGACCACGACGGTTCTCTACAAGATCACCAACAAGGGCGACAAGCCGAGCACGGGCATTGCCACCTACAACGTGCAGCCTGATCTGGCCGGCACGTACTTCTCCAAGCTCGAATGCTTCTGCTTCACCGAGCAGACCCTGCAGCCGGGCGAAACTCTGGAATCTGCGGTCGTCTTCTACGTCGATCCCCGCCTGGCGGAGGATCGCGACGTGAAGGACCTTTCATCCATCACCCTTTCCTACACCTACTTCCCCTCCAAGGGGGGCAAGCCGGTGGCGGAAGTGACATCATCCACCACACCCATCTCTCAATAAGACGCGTGACAACTTAAGCGGAAACGTCTTAAAGCGAGTTCACATACGAGGCACGGAGACGACACGAAATGGCCGAGGCCCACGCCAAGAACCACGACTACCACATCCTTGAACCGAGCCCGTGGCCGCTCATCGGCGCGGTCAGCGCGTTCCTGCTGACCTCCGGGTTCGTGACCTGGTGGAAAGACATCACCATCGCCGGAATGGATCTCGGCCCTCTGGTCTTCGGCCTGGGCATCGTCGGCGTTCTCTACACCATGCTCGCCTGGTGGTCCGATGTGGTGAAGGAGGCCAATACCGGCTCGCACACCCGCGTGGTCCAGCTTCACCACCGCTACGGCATGATCATGTTCATCGCCTCCGAGGTGATGTTCTTCGCCGCCTGGTTCTGGGCCTATTTCGACGCGGCCCTCTATGCCGGCGACCCGCAGCTCTACTCGCGCATCGAGGCGCTCGGCGGCGTCTGGCCTCCGAAGGGCATCGAGACCTTCGATCCCTGGCACCTGCCGCTCCTCAACACGCTGATCCTGCTCACCTCCGGCACCACGGTCACCTGGGCGCACCATGCGCTCCTGCACAACGACCGCCAGGGTTTGAAGATGGGCCTGTGGCTCACGGTGATCCTCGGCTTCGTCTTCACCTGCGTGCAGGCCTACGAGTACAGCCACGCGGCCTTCGGGTTCAGCGGCAATATCTACGGCGCCACCTTCTTCATGGCGACGGGCTTCCACGGCGCGCACGTGGTCATCGGAACCATCTTCCTGGCCATCTGCCTGCTGCGCGCCTACCGCGGCGACTTCACGCCCCAGCAGCATCTCGGGTTCGAATTCGCGGCCTGGTACTGGCACTTCGTCGACGTGGTGTGGCTCTTCCTCTTCGCCGCCATCTATGTGTGGGGCTATGGAGGCCCTGTGGCCGGCGGCGGTCACTGACCCGTCACCGCAATCAAATCCTGCAGGGGCGGCTTCACAGCCGCCCTTCGCTTTTTCGGGGCTCCGTCACCATCTGTCGGTTAGCCCTGCCGGCCAATCTGGAGAAAAGCCGTGGCTCATGACCCGTCTGCCCCCTCGCCCATCACCACTGGCCTCAAGGGGCTATGCCCACGCTGCGGTAAGGGGCATGTGTTCAAGGGCTTCCTCACCGTGCAGCCGAAATGCGAGGTCTGCGGCCTCGACCTCGCGTTCACCGACACCGGCGACGGCCCGGCCTTCTTCGTCATGTCCTTTGTCGGCATCTTTGTCGTGGCCCTGGCGCTGTGGACCGAGTTCACCTACGAGCCGCCGATCTGGCTCCATCTCGTCATGTGGACGGTGCTCAGCATCGCCTTGAGCCTCCTCCTGGTGCGGCCGCTCAAGGGCGTTCTGATGAATCTGCAATACCACCACAAGGCCGAGGAAGGACGCTTCGAGAAGTGACTGCCTCCCGCCTGCACAAAGGCCGATCCCTCATTGTTCCGGGCCTGGCGGCCCTAGTGGCGCTTGCCATCCTGATCGGCCTGGGTACTTGGCAGCTCCAGCGCAAGGCCTGGAAGGAAGACCTGATCGCGCAGATCGAGACCCGCGCCTATGGCCAGCCCGGCGCCATCGTGCCGGAATCCGAGTGGCCCGCCTGGCGCGCGGACCAGGACGAGTTCCGAAAAGTCCGGGTGACCGGCACCTTCCTCCACGAGTTCGAAGCCCCGGTCTACGGCCTTGCTCGCGGCGAGCGGCAGGGGGCGCCGATCCAGGGCTATTACCTGATCACGCCGTTGAAGCTGGCATTAGGCGCCATCGTGATGGTCAACCGCGGCTTCGTGCCGACCGACCTGCGCGACCCTGGCACCCGCCTTGAGAGCCAGCCCGTAGGCGAAGTCACGGTCACGGGACTCGTCCGAGCGCCCGAAATTCGCACCCCATTCACGCCCGATGACACCCCTGCCCGCAACCAATGGTTCGCCCGCGATCCCCAGGCCATGGCGGCCGCCCGCAACCTCGAGCGGGTCGCCCCGTTCCTGATCGATGCCGAGGCGAGCCCTAATCCGGGCGGCTGGCCGCGAGGCGGGCAGACGCCGCTGACACTGCCGAACAGCCACCTGCAATACGCGGTTACTTGGTTTGGCATCGCGCTGACCCTGATCGGCGTCTTCACGGCCTTTGCTTGGCGGCGGCTGAAGGAAGCGAACTCAGACGAGCTGAAATTGGAAGAATAAGCCGAAGCCGAGAATGACCAGCCCGGCGCTGACGACCTTGGCGACGAACAGCCATTTGAGGAGCGCCTGCGACTCGGCCCGCCGCTCCGCCTTCTCGGCACGGCTCATATTCTCTTGAGCCTTGAACTGCTCGGCATAAAGCGAGGTCGTCATGGTGTGGCCTACGGCGCCGTCCTTCTCCAGCTCGATGCGCTGAGCCATGACGCCGATGATGAGGCCGAGAACGCCTAAGCCAATGAAGCCCGCGAGCAGGAACGCCCCCACGACGATTCCTGCCAGCACACCCACCAGGACGGGAAGCAGGATCCAGTCGATCCGTGTCATGCGCATGAACCCGGTCCTCTCTGCGGAAGGCGAGCTTGGCTTATAATCCTGTCTATTGTAGCATGTTTCCCATGTTCACGCTGCTCATGACCGTAACCCATCTCACGATGCGCCTTGCAGGGCGTACGGGAGAGGCTTTGCGCGTTTGAGTTAGCGTCGAGCATTCCTGACAAGCCCTGCGGAGACGAGCAGGGCTTCTCAAGGGTTCGGTTCGCCTCCGCCATCAAGGAGAGCGATATGGACCTGCAGCCCGAAATTCATCCACTCAGTTCCGCCGATGACATCGTCATCCGCGCGGCGCGTCCCGGCGATTGCGAAGGCATCGTGGCTCTAGGCAACATGCCCGGCTATCGCTGGGGCACCTTGCGCCTGCCCTATCAGACGCCCGAGGCCACCCGGAAATGGCTTGAGGGCATCAATCCGGCCAGCAATGTCAGCCTCGTGGTGGAGAAAGACGGCCGGATCATCGGCAACGGCGGCTTCGAGCGCCACCAGGGCCGGCGCTCGCACGTCGCCTATCTCGGTATGGGCCTGCACGACGATTTTCATGGTCGCGGCATCGGCTCCAGGCTGCTGCGCGAACTCATCATGATCGCCGACGACTGGCTGAACCTGAGGCGCATTGAACTCACGGTCTATGTGGACAACGCACCCGCCATCGCGCTCTACAAACGCAACGGTTTCGAGATCGAGGGCACGCACCGGGAATTCGCCTTCCGGGGCGGCGCCTTCGTGGATGCCTATGCGATGGCCAGGATAAAACCTTGAACTCTGCGACCGGATGCGGCTTGCCGTGTCCGGTCGCGACACCTAATGTCCGGCCGAATTTCCAGGAGATCGACATTGCTCCATGTCTCGACCCGGGGAGAAGCCCCGGCGCTCGGTTTTACTGACGCCCTGCTGACCGGCCTTGCCCGGGATGGCGGGCTCTACCTGCCGGAAAGCTGGCCGGTCCTGACGGCCGAGACGATCCGCGGCTTTGCCGGCAAGCCCTACGCCGAGGTCGCGAAAGCCGTGCTCGGACCGCTCGTCGACGGCGACATCCCTGAGGCCACGCTTGGCCGCATGATCGACGAGTCTTACGCTTCCTTCCGCCACGCCGCCGTCTGCCCGCTGACCCAGCTCGGCGACAACCTGTTCGTGCTCGAGCTTTTCCACGGCCCGACGCTGGCGTTCAAGGACGTGGCGATGCAGCTGCTCGGGCGCCTGATGGACCACGTGCTCAAGGCCCGCGGCGCCCGCGCCACAATCGTCGGCGCCACTTCGGGCGACACAGGCAGCGCGGCCGTAGAGGCCTTCAAGGGGCTCGATCAAGTCGACATCTTCATCCTCTACCCGCATGGCCGCGTCTCGGACGTGCAGCGCCGGCAGATGACGACGGTAGCCTCGCCCAACGTTCACGCGCTCGCAGTCGAGGGCACCTTCGACGATTGCCAAAATATGGTGAAGGGCATGTTCAACCATGCCCGCTTCCGCGACGAGCTGCAGCTCTCGGGCGTGAACTCCATCAACTGGGCCCGCGTGGCGGCGCAAGCGGTCTATTACTTCACCGCCGCCGTTGTGCTGGGCTCCCCTTACCGCCCGGTCTCGTTCTCCGTGCCCACCGGCAATTTCGGCGACATCCTCGCCGGCTGGGTGGCCAAGAGCATGGGCCTGCCCATTGAGCGGCTGATGATCGGCACCAACGCCAACGACATCCTGGCCCGCACGCTGGGCTCAGGCGCCTATGAGATGAAGGGCGTGCATCCCACGACCTCACCCTCCATGGACATCCAGATCTCGTCCAATTTCGAGCGCCTGCTGTTCGAGGCTTACGGTCGCGATGGCGGGGCGATCCGCCGCCTCATGGCGAGCCTCAACCAGTCCCGCGCCTTCCTGATCGACGCGGAGCCGCTGGCCCGGATCCGCCAGGAGTTTGCCGCCCAGGCTGTGAACGAGGACGATGTCATGGCAGAAATGGCCGAAACCTATCGCGGCACCGGGTATGTACTCGATCCGCACAGCGCCGTCGGCACCCGCGCCGCCCGCGCCCTGCTGAAGCAGGATCCTGAGACTCCCGTCGTGGCCCTCTCCACCGCGCATCCGGCAAAATTCCCGGACGCGGTCGAGCGCGCGACGGGCGTGCGCCCCGCACTTCCGCCGCACATGGCGGATCTGATGGGGCGTCAGGAGAGCTTCACCGTTCTTCCCAACGACCAGGCTGCGGTCGAGCGCTTCATCCGTGAGCGCGCGCGGGCGGTCAAAGGCGCTGCCGCATGAACCAGCATTTCGTCCGCGAGAAGCGGATCGACATCACCACTCTGCCCAACGGCCTGATGGTCGCCACCGAACAAATGCCCGAGATCGCGACTGCGACGCTCGGCGTCTGGGTCGGCACCGGCTCACGCCACGAACAGCCGCATGAACATGGCCTATCGCACCTCATCGAGCACATGGCGTTCAAGGGCACGGCGCGGCGCTCCGCCCGTCAGATCGCCGAGGATATCGAGAACGTAGGCGGCGACATCAACGCGGCCACCAGCGTCGAATACACGAGCTACACGGCGCGCGTTCTCGGCGAGAACGTGGACGTCGCCCTCGACGTGCTCGGCGACATTCTCATCCACTCGGCCTTCGATGCGGGCGAGCTTGCCCGCGAGAAGGGCGTGATCCTGCAGGAATACGCCGCCGTCGAGGATACGCCGGACGATCTCATCTACGACGCCTTCATGGAAACCGCCTTCGCGGGCCAAGCCGTCGGCCGCCCGATCCTCGGCACACCGGACACAATCAAGAGCATCGATGAGGCGACGATCCGCGCCTTCCTGGCGCGCGAGTACACGCCCGGCAAGATGGTGCTGGCCGCAGCCGGCGATGTGGAGCATGCCCGGATCGTCGATCTGGCCGAGCGCCTGTTCGGGGCCATGCCGGCTGTCGAGGCGCGCCAGCCCGAAGCGGGCCGCTATACCGGCGGCGAGCGTCGGATCTCGCGCAAGCTCGAACAGGCCAATCTGGTGCTGGGCCTGCCGGGACTCTCGTTCAAAGATCCGAACTACTACGCCGCACACCTCTTCGCCCACATGCTGGGCGGCGGCCTGACCTCACGGCTCTGGCACGAGGTGCGCGAGACCCGCGGCCTCGCCTATTCCATCGATTCCTTCCACTGGCCCTTCTCCGATTGCGGCCTCTTCGGCATCGGTGCCGGCACGGGCGGATCGGACGTGCGCGAACTGATGGACGTGACGCTTGCCTGCATGGTCCAGGCCACGCAGGACATCAGCGAGATCGAGCTGATCCGCGCCAAGGCCCAGATGAAGGTGGCCCTGCTCACCGCTCTGGAGACCCCGGGCGGCCGCATCGAGCGTGTCGCGCGCCAGCTCCTGTCATGGGGCCGGGTGGTCGGCAGCGAGGAAATCGTCAAGAAGGTCGATGCCCTCGAGGTGGAGCATGTGCGCGAGGCAGGACGCCGTCTGCTGCAGGGTTCCCCCACGATGGCTGCAATCGGCCCTATCAAGGCGCTGCCGTCGCTGGAGAGCATCGCCGCGGGGCTGCAGGGCTGAAATTTTTCCGCCGCATCTGCCGCAGGGGCATGGCGGCTTCTCCTCAATCCCGCCGCAAACGGGCCTCATGGCCCGTTCCAAGAACAACAATGAGTCCTGCGGACAAGTAGGGGCCTTTTCAGGCTCCGCCTTGCTCTCAAGCCTCCTGACCGGTACGAATTCCATTCCATTGTCTTAGTACCGGACGAAAGACCGAAGCATTGCGGATCGTATCTTTCGCCATAGCCCTTTTCTTGGCGACATTCCTGGGGCTCGCTTGGCCGACAGCCGGCTGGGCCGTGGAATCCGTGCGCGTCGACCCCAAGATGAAGGCCATCGACCTCACCCCGGCTATCGAGCGCTACAACTCGGACGGGGACGAGATCCGTATTTCCACGGCCCCTGGGCGCGATGGCATCGTCCGCCGCATTGCCGTGAAGGCGCGCGAGGCCGGCACCCGGCCGGACTGGATGGTCTTCGCGCTCACCAACGACACCGACGAGCAGATCGAGCGTCTCCTGGTCGCCCCGCATTTCCGCCTCACAGACTCCGGCGTGATTTGGCCCGATCTCGGGGCCACCCGTGTCGCGGCGATCACCGCCAGCCAGGGCATCCGGCCCGAGCGCGACGACGGCGAAGACGCAGACCTCTTCCTCATCACCCTGGACCCCGGCACGACCGTCACCTTCGTGGCGGAGCTGCGCTCCGACAACCTGCCCCAGGTCCATCTGTGGGATGCGGATGCCTATAAGGACCGGGTCAACGGCCTGACGCTCTACAAGGGGATCATCATCGGCATCGCGGGCCTTCTGGCCCTGTTCCTCACCATCGTGTTCGTGGTGAAGGGCGCCCTGATCTTCCCGGCGGCCGCGGCCCTTGCCTGGGCGGTGCTCGCCTATGCCTGCATCGATTTCGGCTTCTTCCAGCGCGTCTTCCCGATCACGGAAGCCACCGAGCAGATCTACCGTGCCGGCGCCGAGGCGGTGCTTGCGGCAACGCTCCTCGTCTTCCTGTTCGCCTATCTCAACCTCAACCGCTGGCACGTGCGCTACAGCCACGTCACGGCGTTCTGGCTCCTGTTCCTCGGGGGGCTGGTGGCACTTGCCATCGTCGATCCTCCGGTCGCCTCGGGCGTGGCGCGCATGTCGATTGCCGCCGTGGCCGGTATCGGCTTCGTGCTCGTGATCCATCTGGCGACGCACGGCTACGACCGGGCCGTGATGCTCGTGCCCACCTGGCTGCTGCTGGTGGCCTGGGTGACGGCGGCGAGCTTCACCGTGGTGGGTCAGCTCTCCTCCGATCTCGTTCCCCCTGCCCTCGTCGGCGGCCTTGTCTTGGTGGTCATGCTCATCGGTTTCACGGTCATGCAGCATGCCTTCGCGGGCGGCGGCTTCGCTCGCGGCTTCGTCAACGACACGGAACGCCGGGCGCTGGCGCTCACGGGGGCCGGCGACATCGTGTTCGACTGGGACGTGATCTCGGACAACATCTTCGTCAGCCCCGAGGTCGAGCATCAGCTCGGTCTCAAGCGCGGCTCGCTGGAGGGCCCGGCCTCCGCCTGGCTCGAGCTGATCCATCCCTTCGACAAGGACCGCTACCGGCTTGGCCTCGATGCGGTCATCGAGCAGCGCCGCGGCCGCCTGACCCAGGATTTCCGCCTGCGCTCGTCCGCCGGCGCGCACAACTGGTTCCGCCTCAAAGCCCGCCCGGTGATCGGCTCGGACGGCGAGGTGCTGCGCATCGTTGGCACCCTGGCAGACGTGATGGACAGCAAGACCGCGGAAGAGCGCCTGCTGCACGATGCCGTGCATGACAATCTCACGAGCCTGCCGAACCGGCAGCTCTTCTATGATCGCCTGGAGTCGGCCCTCACCTTCGCCAGCCAGGACGATTCCTTACGCCCGACCGTCGTGGTCATCGACATAGACAAGCTGAAGGACGCCAATGCCAGTGCCGGCTATGCCGCCGGCGACTCGATCCTGCTGACCCTGTCCCGACGGCTGAGCCGCCTGCTGAAGCCCCAGGACACGCTTTCCCGCATATCGGGCGACGAATTCGCGATCATTCTGTTGTCCGAGCGGGAGACCGACCGCATCATCTCCTTCGCCGACATGGTCCGGCGCGTGGTGACGACGCCGTTCACTTATTCAGAGCGGGAGTTCTTCCTCACCGCTTCCATCGGCATCGCGCTCCATGATCCGCAGATCGCCGCGCGGCGCGAGGAGGTGTTGCGCAACGCCGAGATCGCCATGGCCCATGCGCGGCGCAACGGCGGCGACCGGATCGAGGTGTTCCGGCCCACCATGCGCTCTGACCGCAGCGATCATTTCACGATGGAATCCGACCTTCGTCACGCCCTCGACCGAGGCGAGATGAAGGTGCTGTTCAAGCCGATCGTGCGCCTCGAAGACCGGACCATCGCTGGCTTCGAGTCGATGCTGCGCTGGGATCACCCACGGCTCGGACGCGTCGGACCTGAGGATTTCATGTCGATTGCCGAGGAGACCGGCCTCATCGTCAAGCTGAGCGTCTTCCTGCTCGAGCAGACCGGCCGTGAACTGGCCGCGTGGCAGAACGCGCTCGAGGTGGAGCCACCGATCTTCGCCAGCGTGAACATGTCGAGCCATCACTTGCTGCGACACGACCTGCTGCAGGATGTGAAAACCGTGATCGCCCGCTCAGGCGTCATTCCCGGCACGCTCAAGCTCGAGATGACGGAAAGCCTCGTGATGGAAAATCCGGAATACTCGGCCCAGATGCTCTCGCGCCTGCGCGATCTCGGCGCCGGCCTGTCGCTCGACGATTTCGGAACAGGCTATTCCGCCCTTGCCTACCTGCAGCGCTTCCCGTTCGACACGATCAAAGTGGACGAGTCCTTCGTGCGCCAGATGGCGGGCGGAAGGCCTGTCATCCTGCGCTCCATCGTCAAGATGGCGCACGAGCTTGGCATGGAGATCGTGGCGGAAGGCGCGGAGAGTGAATCCGAGGCAATCGAGCTCTACCAGCTCGGCTGCGAATATGCACAGGGGCCCGTCTTCGGCGAGCCGATGTCCAAGCTTCAAGCACGCCAGCTGGTGGGAGCTGCTCCCGCGGCGGCCTGATAGCCCGCAATGCCTGATCAGGCGTGGCCGGCCTCCATGGAGAGCATAGCCGGCTCGATCCCGATGCGGCGCAGAGCCATCTCGTAGCGCACATCTGCGGCCGTGTTGAAGACGATCTCCGCATCGGCCGGGGTGTTAAGCCAGCCGTTGGCCTGCAGCTCCGTCTCCAGCTGGCCCGCGCCCCAGCCGGCATAGCCCAGCGCCAGGACGGCGTTCTCAGGGCCACGACCAGCCGCGATGGCGCGCAGGATGTCGATGGTAGCCGTCAGGCAGATGCCGTCGTCGATGGGCAGGGTCGACTGAGCGAGGTGGAAGTCCGGCGAGTGGAGAACGAAGCCGCGGCTCGTCTCCACCGGCCCGCCCATCAGGACCTGCATGTTTCCGACCTTCTGCGGCAGGCGGATGCGCTCCATCTCGGGCACGATCTCGAGCTGAACCAGGAGGTCCGGCATGGTCACGTTGGCGGCAGGCCGGTTGAGGATAATGCCCATCGCTCCCTCTGCCGAGTGGGCGCAGATGAAGATGACGGCCCTGGCGAAACGTTCGTCCATCATCCCTGGCATCGCCACGAGAAGCTGCCCGTCGAGGTAAGTTGAATCAGTGCCGTATGGTGGAAGGTGAGAGCCCATATCCTACAATCTGCCTTGCCGGGCTTGCCCGCCCGATCACAGGATCGTGGATGGCAGACCCGAGAATAAACGCATAAGTGAAGTGCCTCAGGGAGGCGTCAGTTCCATGGCATCCATGTTCCGCGCCGCTTCGGTCGCGTTTTTTTGTGTATTGTCCTTTGCCGCAGCCATCGCGCAGCCCGTCAAGCCTTCCGCCTCGACCCAAGGGTTCCATTCCCGTGCCCGCCTGATAGGTGGAGGCCGGCAGGGAGAGCATTGGCTCGCCGGAGTCGAGATCACCCTCGACCAAGGTTTTAAGACGTACTGGCGCAACCCGGGCGACTCAGGGCTGCCACCACGGTTCGACTGGTCGGGCTCGGAGAACGTGGCCAGCACCGTGGTTCGGTGGCCTGCCCCCAAGAGATATGAGGATGCGGCAGGGGTCGCCTATGTCTACGGCAAGCAGGCGGTCCTCCCCGTCTTCGTGAAGGCCAAGGATCCGACCAAACCCATCAAGCTCGTCCTGGCGCTGGAATACGGGGTCTGCAAGGACATCTGCATCCCGGCCCATGCGGATCTCACCTTGGATCTCACCGGCGCTGATTCCGAGCGCAAGGCCATCGAGATGGCCCTGGCCAAGGTTCCCCTCCCTCAGCCCCTGGGAGCCCAGGCCGACCTGTCGATCGCCTCCGTTACCCCCCTCACCCAGGACAAGCCGGCCTTCTCAATCACGACCCGCGCGCCGTCCGGCACGAAGCCTGCTCTCTTCCCTGAAGGGCCGGAGAACTGGTTCCTCTCCGTCTCCCATCCCGCCGACGGCGATCGCTTCACCGTCACGGTGGAGGAGAAGCCGAAGGACGCCTCGGGTCCCGTCCCTCTGCGCCTGACGCTGGTGGCCGGGGGCAAGGCCGTCGAGACGGAAGTGAGCCTCGACGCGAGCGGGCAGCCGCGCTAGGGATAAAGCATTCAACAGCATAGCTTTGGAGAACCTGCCCATGCCCATTCAGGTCGGCGAACGCCTGCCCCAAGTCACCTTCCGCGTCATGACGCCCGACGGACCCGTGGCGAAGACCACGGACGATCTCTTTAAAGGCCGGAAGGTCGTTCTCGTCGCCGTCCCCGGTGCCTTCACTCCCACCTGCCACCGCAACCACCTGCCGGGCTATGTGCAGAAGAAGGACGAGATCCGGGCCAAGGGCGTCGATGCAATCCTTGTAACTTCTGTCAACGACGTCTTCGTGCTCGAAGCCTGGGGCAAGGCCTCTGAAGCTGAAGGCATCGAGTTCCTATCCGATGGCAACGCGGATTTCGCCAAGGCCATCGGCCTGTCCATGGACGGTGCGGGCTTCGGCCTCGGCACCCGCTCGCAGCGCTATTCCATGGTGGTCGAGGACGGTGTGGTGCAGGCGCTGAACGTGGAGGATGCCCCCTCCAAGGCTCAGCATTCCGGCGCCGAGAACCTCCTGAAGGATCTCTGATAATTAGCAGTCGGAGGGCTAAACGCTGGCCCTTCGGCCCTGCTTCTTGAACGGCTGCATCGCCGCGACCGCCAGTTCGTCGACGCGGATGTTGATCGGATCGTCGGCGTGTCCCTTGACCCAGTGCCAGGCGACGTCGTGGCGGGAGGCCGCCTCATCCAACTCCCGCCAGAGATCCTCGTTCTTCACCGGTTTGTTGTCGGCGGTGCGCCAGCCGCGCCGCTTCCAGTTGTGCATCCATTGGGTGATGCCCTGGCGCACATACTGAGAATCTGTGAACAGATCGACCGCGCAGGGGCGCTTGAGGGCGTTCAGACCCTCGATGGCGGCGCGGATCTCCATGCGGTTGTTGGTGGTGTGCGCCTCCCCGCCGGAAACTTCCTTCTCACGTCCATTGAAGAACAGAATCGCGCCCCAGCCGCCCGGTCCGGGATTTCCGGAGCAGGCGCCGTCCGTATAGATCATCACGCGTTCAGACCCGCTCATGCCTCAAGCCCGTATTCGCGCGCATGCTTCACGTGGCGGTGGAAGTTGAGCTTGCGGTCGTACTCAAGCGGATCCTTGGGCTTCACCAGCGCGCCCGGCGGCACGTTGAGCCAGTCGACCAGCCGGGTCAGCATGAAACGCATGGCCGAGCCGCGGCAAAGAGTCGGCAGGGCCTCGATCTCGTCCCCATCGAGCCGGCGGACGGCCTGATAGCCGGCCAGCATCGCCTGGCCCTTGGTGAGATTGAACGAGCCGTCGATCTCGAAGCACCAGGCATTGAGGCAGATGGCGACGTCATACGCGAAGGCATCCGTGCAGGCGAAATAGAAATCGATCAACCCTGAGACCTCCGGGCCGATGAAGAACACATTGTCGGTGAAAAGGTCCGCATGAATGATGCCGCTGGGCAGGCCGCGCGGCCAGGAAGCCTCAAGACTCGCCAGTTCCCGCCGCGTCCGATCGGCAAGACCCGAGGATACCGTGTCGGCCTGGACCTCGGCCTGAGCGAAAAGCGGCGCCCAGGCTTCCAGCGACAGAGCGTTGGGCCGATGCCCATCGAAATCCCGACCCGCCAGATGCAGCTTCGCCAAGGCGGCCCCGAGGGCCCCGCAATGCTGGGCCGTAGGACGGCGAACCGCGATGCCTTCCAGAAACGTGATGATGACGGCGGGCCGCCCGGCAACCCGACCCAAGGGCTCGCCTCGCCGATTGTTGACCGGCAACGGGCAGTTCAGCCCCTTGCGGGCCAGATGCTGCATCAAGCCGAGGAAGAAGGGCAGATCGGCCTCCCGCACCCGCTTCTCGTAGAGGGTCAGGATGTAGGAGCCCTTGGTGGTGTGGAGGAAATAATTGGTGTTCTCCACGCCCTCGGCGATGCCCTTGTAGGAGAGCACCGTGCCGATGTCGTAGGTTTCGAGAAACGCCGACAGCTCCTCGTCGCTGACTTCCGTATAGACCGCCACCTTTTACTCCGCCGCCTGCTCACGCAACTCGCGCGGCAAAGGAAAGAACACGCTCTCGTCCGCCGTCGACACGCTCTCGACGGAGACCGCGTAGCGCTCGGCGAAAGCGTCGATGATCTCCTCCACCAGAATCTCGGGCGCCGAGGCGCCGGCCGTGATGCCGAGGCTTCGAATGTTGCCGTACAGGCTCCAGTCGATGTCTTCGGCCCGCAGGATCAGGCGGACGACGGGGCAGCCCTCCCGCTCGGCGACCTCACGCAGGCGCTGCGAGTTGGAGGAGTTGGGCGAGCCCACCACGATCATGGCATCGACCTGCGGGGCTACCCGCTTGACGGCGCCCTGCCGGTTGGTGGTGGCGTAGCAGATGTCTTCCTTGTGCGGCCCGACGATAGCGGGGAAGCGCCCTTTGAGGGCATCCACCATGTCCTGCGTGTCGTCGACGGACAGGGTCGTCTGCGTCACGAATGCTAGATTGTCGGGATCCGCCGGCTGGAGCCGGGCGATGTCGTCCGCGGTCTCGACCAGGGTGACGGCCCCTTCGGGGAGCTGGCCCATGGTGCCGACGACCTCGGGATGGCCCGTATGGCCGATCAGGATGATGTGGCGGCCCCGCTTGTGATGGACCTGCGCCTCGCGGTGAACCTTGGTTACCAGCGGACAGGTGGCGTCGATGGCAAACAGATTGCGGGCTTGGGCCGCCTCCGGCACGGATTTCGCAACCCCGTGGGCCGAGAAGATGACTGGCGCCTCGGTGTCCGGCACCTCATCGAGTTCCCGGACGAAGACCGCGCCTTTCCGCTTCAGGTTTTCCACCACGTATTTGTTGTGCACGATCTCGTGGCGCACATAGACCGGTGCCCCATGGAGTGCGAGGGCCTTCTCGACGGCATCGATGGCACGAACGACCCCGGCGCAGAAGCCGCGCGGGGCACAGAGCAGAATGTCGAGGGGTGGCTTCGTCATGATGAGGCGATGTGGCGAGACCGGACCCTTCCTGTCAAGCGGGAGCGACGCTTATTCGCGGCGGGGATGACACCCACCTCGTCATGGTCGGGTCTGTCCCGGCCATCCCGATCCTGTAAGGCTCGTCGTTTCATGCAATCGGGGTCACCGGCACAAGCCCGGGGATGACGGAGAGGAGTCGTTCGCGAACCTGTGCGATCAGGCACGGGACCGGCCAACCGCCCTCAAGAAACGCTCGCGCCTGCGACCAAGAATCCCTACAAAGGTGCAACTATCCCTCATCCTCCCTGATCCCCATGGCATCCACCGCATCCCACGTCAGCTTCCTCCCACCCATCCTGACCTTCTGCGGGGCAGCGGTCGTGGCCGTCCCGGTGTTCCGGCTCATCGGCCTGAGCGCAGTGCTCGGCTATCTGGCGGCTGGCGTCGCCATCGGCCCATCCGGCCTGAGCCTGGTGGAGGATCCGCAGACGATCGCGACCGTGGCCGAGCTTGGCGTGGTGCTTCTGCTCTTCATCATCGGGCTCGAGCTCAAGCTGTCCCATCTTTGGGAAATGAAGCGGGACATCTTCGGACTCGGCTTCGCCCAGCTGACCATCACGGCAATCCTCCTCGGCTCTGCCGCCATGGCCATCGGCTTCTCGCCGCAGGCCTCCTTCGTCACCGGGGTTGCCGTGGCGCTCTCGGCCACTGCCATCGCTATTCAGATGCTGGGGGAGCGAAACGATCTGCCGACACCCTATGGCCAGCGCTCCTTCGCAATCCTGCTGTTTCAGGATTTGTCCGTCGTTCCGATTTTGGCCATTCTGCCACTGCTCGCCTCGCGGGTCGGGGACCAGGGATCCCTCACGGACAGTCTTCTGGCGGTCGGCGTGGCACTCCTCGGGATCGCCGCCGTCGTGCTGATCGGCCGCTACGGGCTCAATCCCTTCTTCCGGATTCTCGCCCGCAGCGGTGCCCGCGAGGTGATGACCGCATCGGCGCTGCTTGTGGTCCTCGGCGCAGCCCTGCTCATGCAGGAGGTCGGCCTGTCCATGGCCATGGGCGCCTTCCTGGCAGGGCTTCTACTGGCGGAGTCTAACTTCCGTCACCAGCTGGAGGCCGATATCGAGCCGTTCCGTGGCATGCTGCTGGGCCTCTTCTTCATGAGCGTGGGCATGTCGATCGATCTTGCCCTCGTTCGGGAGCAGTGGGTGATGCTCGCCCTTGCGGCGCCTGTTGTCCTCGTGGGCAAGACCGTCATCATCGCTGTTCTGTTGCGGCTTTTCGGCGCAAGCTGGCGTGATGGCCTGCGGTCCGGAACTATTCTATGCACCGCTGGCGAATTCGCCTTCGTGCTGATCCCAGTCGCGGCAGGACTCGGCATCATGTCACCAGCCGAGGCACAGCCGCTCACGGCTTTGGCCGCCATCACCATGCTGCTGGGACCGCTCCTGTCGACGCTTCTCGAGAAGCTTCTCAGTAATCATAGCAGCGCTGAGGACGAGCCGGACCTGCATGGGCTTCACAGTCCCGAGGGTGAACTCGAAAGCCGCGTCCTCGTGATTGGCTTCGGCCGGTTCGGGCAGATCGTGAACCAGGTCCTGTTGGCCCAGGGCATTCAGGCAACGGTGATCGACCGGGATGTGGAACGCATCCGCGACGCGGGACGCTTCGGCCTTCAGGTCTACTACGGCGATGGAACCCGCCTCGACGTGCTTCGTGCAGCGGGCGCTGAGAAGGCCGAGATGATCTGCGTCTGCATCGACGATCAGGAAGCGATGATGAAGATCATCGAGATCATTCACGAGAATTTCCAGAACGCCCGCAGCTTCGTGCGCGCCTTCGACCGCATTCATGCGATCGAGCTCATGAACCGGGATGTCGATTATCAGATCCGCGAAGTCTTCGAATCTGCGATCGTGTTTGGCCGTGCCGCGCTCGAAGAGCTTGGAACGGATCCCGACACGGCTGCCGCTGCCGCCAACGATGTGCGCAAGCGCGACATTGCCCGCCTCGTTCTGCAAAAAGAGGTTGGCACGATGGGTGGGGCGGAACTCGTGATGGGCTCCAAGATTACCCCCGAGCCGCTCACGGCTCCCGCCGGCAAGGCGAGAGCCCTCAGCCCTGAGACGCGCGACATCCTCGGCGAAGGGGTCATTTGATGGACGCAAGTCCCTCTGCGGAAGAATTGGGCCGGAAGGCCGACACGCCGCGCTTTGTCGCCGGCTCCACCATGCGCCACGTGCTCGTCATGACGGGAACGGGGGCGGCTGGCCTCGTGGCCATCTTCATCGTCGATCTGGTGTCGCTCCTCTACATCTCGTGGCTCAACGACCCGAGCATGACCGCAGGCGTCGGCCTCGCCACCGTGGTGATGTTCTTCACGATCTCGATCAATGTGGGCCTGATGATCCCCATTGGAGCGCTCGTCTCGCGTACTCTCGGCGCGCGCCGGCCCGACGATGCGCGTCGCCTGGCGACGTCGTGCAGCATTCTCATGACGCTGATTGCTGCCGCGGTCAGCGTAGCCGTGCTGCTCATGCTCCCCGTCATCCTCAAGGCGTTGGGAGGGCATGACCGGACCTACGACGTTGCCCTGAGCTTTCTCTGGATCGCTCTGCCGACCAACGCCGTGATGGCGCTCAGCATGGGATTTTCCACGGTGTTGCGCGCGGTGGGCGACGCCAAGCGGAGCATGTATGCCACGCTCTCCGTCGCTGTCGTGACGGTGTTTCTCGACCCGATCCTGATCTTTGGCCTCGACATGCAGTCGGACGGTGCGGCGATAACGATCAGCATCGCACGGTTCGTCACGGCCTATGTCAGTTTCCGGTATGTGACACGCGTCCACAATCTGCTGGCCCTCCCCACATGGAAGGGATTGCGGCACGATGCGCGCCCCTTCCTGGCCATCGCGATTCCGGCCATCCTGACCAACATCGCCGCTCCTGCGGCGAATGCCTTCTTCACAGGCGTCGTCGCCCGGTTCGGAGACGAGATCATCGCGGCCTCCGCCATCATCGATCGGGTCACGCCTGTGGCCTTTGCCGGCCTGTTCGCGCTCGCCGGTGCCATCGGTCCCGTACTGGGACAGAACTGGGGTGCGCAGCGCTATGACCGCATGAAGCAGATCCTGAAGGATGCCCTCACCATCACGGTGATCTATGTGGGGTGCGTCTGGCTGATCCTGTTCCTCGTGCAGGTGCCGCTGACCCGGGCCTTCAATGCCCCCGAGCAGACGGCCGAGCTCGTGCAGTTCTTCTGCCAGCTCAGCGGCTTCATCTGGCTGTTCATTGGCCTCGTCCTCGTGTCGAACGCCTCGTTCAACAATCTCGGCTATCCCCTACTATCCACCTTCTTCAACTGGGGCCGTGCCACCCTCGGCATGATCCCATTCGCCTATTTCGGAGCCCAGATGGCGGGCCCGAAGGGCGCCCTCGTGGGGATCGGACTCGGCTCGGTTGCGTTCGGTATTGCGGCTATCATCACGGCGTTCTGGACAATCCGGCGTCTGGAGAGGCAAGCTGTTCCGACCGCCTGATCGTCAGGTTCGGGCGGTTTTTGTGAGGAGGCTGCGATGTTCAACTGGTTCGATCTGATGCGACAGGCCCAGACCAGTGCAGCCCTGGATGCACTCGCACGGCAGTTCCATCTCTCCGGCGACCAGCCGCAGCGGACCATGGCTGCCTTCATGCCGGCCTTCGCCATGGGCCTTCAGCACGCCATGGCATCAAGCGATCCGACCCGCGTGCTTCAATCCATGATGGGAGGGGCCTATCAGAATTTCTGGCAGCCGGCCGGCAACCCCTTCACGCCCCAGGCGCAGCAGGAAGGCCGTCAGCTGCTCGACCAGGTTTTCGGCTCGGACGAGGTCAGCCGGCGGGTGGCGCATCAGGCGGCGAGCTATGCCGGCATCAACGCCGACACCATGCAGCAATTGCTGCCGGTGCTCGCCGGCATCCTGGCGGGCGGAACGTCCCAGTGGATGATGGCTCATACGCAGGCGTTTCAGAGTTTCGCCAACACAAAGGATAGCCCGCAGGCTCCGACGGGACCCGTCAATCCGTGGGCCGATCTCTGGACGAACTGGATGAAGGCCGCATCGCCCGAGAAGAAGCCGGCCAATCCTTTCGAGGAGATGTTCGCAGGCTTCTTCCAGATGCCTCCGCCGGCAGAGCCGCCGAAGCCCGAGCCAGAGCCGCAATCATCATCCCTCGACGGGATGATGGAGAAAGGACGCGAGATGCAGATGCAGTACCTCGCGTCCCTCCAGTCGATTTTCTCCGACGCCAACAAGAGTGGCGACGACAAGACTTAGGCGCAGCTTTTAACCTGCCTCACGATCGGCACCACCGGACGAACGGGCCGGCTCGACCGATCAGATCGTTCGCCCCGCGAGTGCCGCTCGGCGCTTCGAACCAGCACCCAGGACGGGTTCCGCAGCAGCGGCTCCGAGAGAGCGCACGACACGTCGCTGCGGGTGAGCCCGATATCCTTGAGCATCCGGTCGTCGAACTCGGCGAGATGCCTGATCTCGCCGCGATGCCGGAGGGCTCTGGAGAGATCCGTGAGCGAACGGACGAAGTTCACCAGAACGGACATACCTGAGACTGTCTTGGTGGATGTTGCAGACTGGTTCATCGGACCTCTCCTTGAGCTCACTCTCGATCATCTCGCTTGGAACGTTCCAAGCGTTCCAAGGCCGTTCCAGGACACGTTGCAGGAGCGTTCCAGGGAATGCCCTGGAACGCCCCACAGGAAGAAAATCTATATAAGCCGTTGATTTTACTGACTTATTTCTCGACTCTCCTGGAACACTATACTTGGAACGTTTCATCACTTGAAACGATTGTTTGAGATATGTATCATCAAGCTAATTGATGATGAGGTTTGCGCCATGCACCTGCTCGACATTGACCAGCTGAGGACGTTCGTTGCCATTGCCGATACGGGCTCGTTCACCCGCGCGGCGGAGATCGTGCACAAGACGCAGAGCGCGGTGTCCATGCAGATGAAGCGCCTGGAGGACCGGGTCGGCAAGGCGATCTTCGAGCGCGACGGGCGCCTGTCGAAGCTCACCGACGAGGGCGAGCGCCTGCTGGACTACGCCCGCCGGATCGTGCGGCTCAACACCGAATGCATGGCGTCCTTCAACGACAACGAGCTCACCGGCCGCGTGCGCCTCGGCCTTCCCGACGACTACGCCGACCGCTACCTGCCGGAGATCCTGGCCCGCTTCTCGCGCTCCAACCCGAAGGCGGAGGTGACGGTGATGTGCGAGCCCACGCACAACCTGATCGAGCGGGTGCAGCACGGCGACATCGATCTGGCGATCATCACCCATGTGGACCGGCGCGGCCCGTCCGAGATCGTGCGCATCGAGCAGCTTCTGTGGGTCACGTCATCCCGTCACGGGGTGCACGAGGAGACGCCGATCCCGCTGGCGCTCGGGCGCCCCAATTGCGACTGGCGCCATTCGGCGACAGAAGCGCTGGAGGCCGCCGACCGGCCCTTCCGCATCGCCTATGTGAGCTGGCACTCCACCGCCGTGGGTGCTGCGGTGCTCGCGGGCCTTGCGGTCTCCGTGCTGCCGGAAAGCGCCGTGCGCCCCGGCATGCGCATCTTAGGCCCCTCCGACGGCTTCCCGGCCCTGCCGTCGTGCAAGATCGGCCTCATCCGCGCCCGCGGCGAGGAGAACCCGCTGGCGGACGCGCTCGGCTTCCACATCAAGCAGTCGCTCGACAACCTCGGCTCCACCCGCACGATGGCACCGCTGGCCGCCGAATAACGCTCATTTTGCAGCAGGCCTGCGCAGCACGAGCACGTTGCCGACAAGCGCCAGCACGACGCCGATGACGGCAAGCGGCGTCCACACATAGCCCTCGATCAATGTCGAGACGGTGAGCGCCACGATGGGAAACAGCACCGTGGCGTAGCCCGCCCGCGCGGCCCCGAGGCGGCGCAGCAGGGTCAGGTACGACATGAAGGCCAGCACCGACGCGCCGATGGAGAGATACAACAACGAGCCCACGTACTTCACATTCGGCTCGATGACGAATGCGTTGCCGCGCAAGAGGTTCAGCGCCAGCAGCACCGCGCAGCCATAGGTCATGCCCCAGGCGGTAGCCGACAAGAGCGGCGCGCCCCGGCGCTGCACCATGGTCGAGATCATGTTGCCCGAGCAGAAGAACAGGGTGCCCATCACGCACAAAGCCAGCCCCTGCAAAGCCGCCGCGTTCAAGCCCGCGCCCGTGATCTCCGGCCAGAACAGGAACACGATTCCCAGCACCCCGATCACGCCGCCCGCCGCCACCCTGGCCTCCGGCCGCTGCCGGAAGATCACGAAGCCGAGCACCAGGTTGAACACGGAGGCGAGCGAGAACACCACCGAGAGCAGGCCGGACGGGATGCTCAAACCGCCGTAATAGAACGAGATGAAGTTGAACGAGAACAGGCAGCAGCCCACCGCGGCGAAACGCAGATGGTCGGCCAAAGCAAAGCGCACCTTGTGGCCGGTAGCCAGCACCCAGGCCCACATGAGAACCGCCGCCAGCAGGAAACGCCACAGCACCGACATCTCCGGCGCCACGACGCCGAGCTGCGCCCGGATGCCGATCCAGCTCACGCCCCACAAGAACACGGTGGCGGCATAGAGCCCGAGGGTCGACCCGTCGATCCGGTTCAGGTTCTGCGCGGGAAGGGCTGCGGTGGCGTGACTCATGGCATCGTCGTCCTCTTGGGACGACCGGAATACGCCCGGCGAACCATTAGGACAAATGATGATATCTGATCGTTTCCCCTTGGAACGGTGATGGAACACGTCGATTCCGGGCTCCCGCCCTGGAACGCCCTTGGAACAAACCCTGGAACAGCCTGGAACAGCGTTCCAAGCCGTTTCATCCCCAGGGCGCCTTCATGAACCTTGACAATTGCCCCATGAACGGCATAATGTTCTTCTTTTGTTCTCGTTCGAAGAAGTCATTGTGATGTCGTCTTTACCCTCTATCCCTCTCCCGGCCCTGCCCTCCGGTCAGAACCCCGCCTCCGCCTCGTCGGATGCTGCCGCAAGGAAGCCGGGGCTGCGCGATAAGCTGAACCCCGAACAGGTGGCCCGGATGCGGGAGATGGTGGAGGGCACCGACTGGCCCTACCGGCGCATTGCCGGAGAGCTCGGCCTGTCCATCGCCACCGTGTCTCGTTATGTGGCGGTAGACGGCTGGCAGCGGCCGCCGGCCCATGGGCCTTCTCAGGCGCCCTCCCCGGCCGCGACGGCCCAGTCCCGGCAGCGGCTCACCCAGAAGCTCTGGCGCCTCGCCGAGCGCCACGCGGAGGAGCTGGAGAACCAGCCCATCGACCGCGCCCAGCGCGCCCTCCAGCCGCTGGCCCGCCTCACCCGGACGCTCGGCGAGATGGACAAGCACGCCCACCCGCCCTTAGCCCCAGGGCAATACGAGATCGACAACCAGCCCCGCCGCAGCCTCCACGAGCTGCGCGACGAGCTCGTGGCCCATCTGGAGCGTATCGAGCGCGAGGAGCGGGACTATGATGAGCGCTATCGATGGACGTTTGAGAATGGGGCGGGGATTTAGTGGGGTTGAGAGGAAAGATCGGAGAGGACATAGGGAGCCGCTGGCATGCGTGACGGCTCAGGTAGCAGAGGTGCCGAACGTGGAGCATGACTGGAGCAGGACAGAGGCACCCCAAACCATAAGGCCGGGGTACCTTTGCTGGTGGTGAGGCGCTAGATCACGAAGAAGTCGGCTGCCGTGATGCTGGCCTTGTTGGTCAGCGTTGCAAACAGCGTCTGGTTGTCCCGCGCTCCGCCATCCGCATCGAAGAACAGGTTGCCTGTGCTCTGATCGTAGACGATTCGGTCGTCGGCCCCCGCGGCAGCGCTTGTGAGCGCGAACGCGTTGGTGCTCAAAGCTCCGTCCGTCAGCCCGACAAAGACGGCGTTGTCCAGCCGCAACGTGTCGTCACTGGCGCGGAAATCCCGGATCCTATCGACGTTGGCTGCCGGGTCGAAAGGGGCATTGAAGATGAAGACGTCATCGCCCACTCCTCCGGTGAGCACGTCATTGCCGCCGCCGCCAATGAACGTGTCGTCGCCGCGACCGCCATCGAGGCTGTCGTTGCCGGCACCACCCACCAGGAAGTCATCGTCTCGCCCGCCCGTCACCCGGTCATTGCCCATGCCGGCGTTGAAGTAGTAGGCATCACCCGACTGAACGGCCTTGAGATTGTCAGCACCTCTGGTGCCGAGACTGACCACGTCGAACTGATCGCCGCGGGCTGCGCCCGAGACGAGATCGCGGACGTCGAAGGTCAGTCCGGACCTCGCCGCAACGAACGTCACGCCTTCGTCGTCGAAGCGGCTGATGTCTCCGACAAGTTCGCCGGAGCCGTTCTCGGACTGGAGCCGGACCGCGAGACCGCCATCCTGGTTGAGCAGCGTGCCGGCATCGGTCGCCGTCCCGTTGCCCACCTCGGCGCTCGTGAAGGTCAGGCGGACCTGCCTGGCCGACGAGGCGGTGACGCTCACGATATCGGAGCCGGTGCCGAGATTGACGGAATCCGCACCGCCGGTCGACACATTGAAGAAGGCGCGGTCGTTGCCCGAGCCGCCGACAATGTGGTCATGGCCCGATCCGCCGGACAGCTCGTCATTGCCGGATCCGCCGACAAGATAATCCTTGCCGGAATTGCCGTACAGCTTGTCATTGCCGGAGCCTCCATCGAGGGCGTCATCGCCGGAGCCGCCGTACAGCGTGTCCCGATCGGAGCCGCCGCTCAGGTAGTCGTCACCACCCCGGCCGGAGAGGGAATCACGACCACCGCCGCCCTGGAGGTTGTCGTCGCCGCCCGTTCCGCGCAGGGTGTTGTTGCCGCCGTTTCCGACGACAGCCTTGCGCAGCTGAAGGTCGATTGAGTTCTGGAACGACGCGAGAGCACCTTCAAAGGAGAGCTGCCGGATTTCGCCGGAGGCGATGGGAAGCACGAGCTTGTAGCCGGCCGTGCCATCCACCTCGCCGCCCGTGCCCTGGCCATGCCCGGCAAGGACGGTCTTGCCGTGCAGAACGATCTCTCGCCTGTTGAGCGAAACGTCGTCCAGCAGCTGGGCCAGATCCCCGTTGCGCGGGTCGGACAGATTGTAGGTTTGCGAGAACAGGAACGACGTTCCCGTGGGATTGGGGAACCCTGAAGCCTCGGGTCCTGGAGGTGAGGTGAGGTTGAGAAGAACAGGACCATAGGTGTCCAGCCCTTCGGCCAACTCAACAAACCCGTCGCGGTCATCGTCCTGAGCCAGCGTCGGGACGGTTGCGTTGCTTCCATCGACGAAGCCGTGGATGTGCTGCGGGTGGATCTGGCCCGCCTCGACTCCGCGCGCGGCCGTGATGACGGTCAGCCGGTTGCCTTTGAGCAGGAGCAGAGCCCCGCCTTCAGCCTCCGAATTGTTAAGCTCGTTCAAGTCCGCGAAGAACACGCGGTCTGCACCGGCAAAGGCTTGGAGAGCGGCGTTGAGATTGGCGCTGTTCAGGTCTGCCGAGCTGTGCGATCCGCTGGTTCCTCCCAGAGCCGAACTGCTATGTCCCAAATGGTTCTGCTCAGTCATCGAAGACTCCCATAGTGTTGTGATTAAGTTAGCTTCAGGGATTTACGTGGCAGTAGCTTTCAAAAGCCGCACGCAAGACAAATAAGAAGCCAGCATTCACCCTGAGCAGACACTACACGGCAGCACCATCATTGGATGCAGAGTAAAAAGAATATTTCGAAAAACATTCGCTAAGCTTAGCAAATAGCTCCTTGGCAGGGGCGGTCGGCCACGAAATCTATTCCTATACACTGGGGGTTGACGTAGGACACACTTAGCTGGCGGGCGCATCCTGTAAGAAAGCAGTTACCCGGAGACACTTCTTCAACTCGCCCAGAAGGTGACGAACGTTCATGGCCTCGGAGCGATACCATCGAGCAGGAAGTCGGGAGCGCTCGATGATTGGATAGCGTTGGCTGGGATCGGTCAGACGCCGCTGCGCGGCGGCCCCACCGCCGAACCCGATAGTCACGCGGCGCCCTCGTGCAAAGAGGACCTTTGACCCACTATGGTTATCCGAACCGTTCCGCCCCAAGTCCGCGCCTTGGAGCCCGGATTTGCCAATCGGGCCGTGTGACGGCAATCTCCGGCCTAACCAAGACGTTCAGCGGGTGGTTGCCGGGAATTGTCGCGCCGGGCACCAAGACAAGGGAAACGGCCGATCATAATCATGAACCGTGGAAATGCCGGTGCCGGCGGGACGGTGCGCGTTCCGGTGATAGGTCATGTTGTGTGTGCGGGCTTCCCCTCCCCGGCTCAGGACTATGTCGAGGGCAACGTGGAGCTTCCGCGCTGGACGGCACCCAACCCGACCTTCCGCTGGTCGATGCGGCAACGAGGTTCAAGCGGATCGACCCATGCGAAGGGTCTCGTCTTGAGCCACGCCATTCACCTGATCACGTCAGCGCTCGTCAAAGCCCCTGCTGGTCACGGTGGGGTGCGTATCCGCGCCCTGTCCGGCCGTAATCCGGCACGTCAGGTTCCCGGTTTCTCCTCTCGCCGTGGATCAGCCAGGCGAGTGCGTATCCGGCCGCTGCCGCCATGAACAGCGCGAGCAAGGGGTTTCCTGTCACCTGCTGCGTCACGGCTTGCTGACCCTGGCGAATGTAGCGCTCCGCCTCCGGATATCGGTCGCGGGCCTGTCGGGCGTAGTGCTCGCCGCGATCGTACACGTCGCGGGCGACGCCTGACGCTTGATCCGAGACCTCGTGCAGGGCGTCACGCACCTGATTCAGAACATGCTCGGTCGAGGCCTGCGGCGGATCGCTCGGACGGTCACCCGCCGCCGGGCGGCGGGGTTCCCGCTCGGGCTCGGGACCTTTGGTGATGGTCACGGAGACCGGATCGCTCGTGGGAAAGGTCTCCTCGATGGCGTGGTCGAGCCTTGCATCGAGGTTCTCCTGCGAGTTCTCGGCGAGATCGTTGTCCGAAGGTTGCTTTGCAGACCTGTTCCCCTCCCTTTCAGGTGCGGATTGGCTGCCGACATGAGGGGGGTTCACCATGTGAGTTCTCCAGGACGCTCCGGGCGGGTCCATCGCTAAGCGTCCTCCTTGTAACGCCATGGCTGCAAAGGCTGTTCCGGCCCTGCTCCATCCGTTGAAACGGAGGCAGGCCCATCTATTTAGGTGCTCTGAATAGCAACGCTGACACCCGCCAGCATAAGCAAGCGGGACCTACTCAAGTCACCGACCTGTCCTGACTTCCACGGAGCGCCCATGTCTGCCGTCCTCAAGCGAAACAATGTCAAGGTTCTGGGGCGCGGCCAGCAGGCCATGATCTTTGCTCATGGCTATGGCTGCGATCAGAACATGTGGCGCTTCATCACGCCGGCCTTCGAGGACCGGTACAAGATCGTCCTCTTCGACCATGTGGGGCATGGGCAATCCGATGCCGCTGCGTTCGACCAGGCGAGGTACGCCTCGCTCGATGGCTATGCGGACGACATCCTGGCGATCTGCAGCGAACTGGACTTGAAGGATGTCATCTTCGTCGGCCACTCCGTCAGCGCCATGATCGGTGCGCTCGCCGCCATCAAAGAGCCTGAGCGTTTCGAGAGCCTCATCCTGATCGGCCCCTCGCCGCGCTACATCAACTACGGTGATTATGTGGGCGGGTTCAAGCAGGAGGATATCGAGGGCCTGCTCGACTTCCTCGACAGCAACCATCTCGGCTGGTCGAGCACCATGGCTCCGGTGATCATGGGCAACCCGGATCGCCCGGAGCTTGGTGAGGAACTGACCAACAGCTTCTGCCGCACCGACCCGGAAATCGCCAAGCACTTTGCCCGCGTGACGTTTCTCTCGGACAACCGGGCCGATCTGCCCGGCGTGAAGACCAGGGCGCTCATTCTCCAGTGCTCGCAGGATGCCATTGCTCCCGAAGCGGTCGGGCGCTACATGCACCAGAACCTTCCGGGCAGCAAGTTCGTTCAACTCAGGGCCACGGGGCACTGCCCTAACCTGAGTGCCCCTGAGGAGACCATCGCGGCCATGGAAGCCTTTCTCAGCGATCCGACAACGGCAAAGGCCGTCGCATAGTGAAGATGGACCAGGGGTCGCTGATCGAATCTGCCGAAGAACTCTACGAGAGCGCCCCCTGCGGCTACCTGTCGACCTTGCCGGATGGCACAATAATCAGGGCCAACCAAACGTTCCTCAACTGGATCGGCGTGGATCGGCAGGTCCTCGTCGGCCACAGGTGCTTCCAGGATTTGCTGAGCGTCGGCGCCAAGATCTTCTACGACACGCACCTGACGCCCCTCCTGCGGATGCAGGGCTTCGTGAACGAGGTCGCGTTCGATCTGACCTGCGCCGATGGGCGGCTCCTGCCGGTTCTGGCCAACATGGTTCAGAAGCGGGATGCGAATGGCCGCCCGATGGTCCATCGCATCACCCTCTTCAACGCTACCGACCGGCGCAAATACGAGCGCGAGTTGCTTCTCGCCCGCCAGAAGGCCGAGCAGGCGACCGAGGAGCTCAAGCGCCTGAATGAGACCCTGGAGGAGCGCGTCACCCAGGAGGTGGCCGAGCGCCTGAAGGCCGAGGAGGCTCTCCGGCAGGCCCAGAAAATGGAGGCCATTGGTCAGCTCACCGGCGGCATCGCTCACGACTTCAACAACCTGCTCACCATCATCGTCGGCAACATCGAACTCCTCCAGCGCCGCCTGCCCGAGGGAGCCGACCGCCTCCAGCGGGCCGCCACTCACGCCATGGAGGCGACACGACGCGCCGCAACCCTGACCCAGCGGCTCCTGGCCTTCTCCAGACGTCAGCCGCTCGATCCCAAGCCCATCGACGTCAACAAGCTCGTGGCCGGAATGTCCGACCTCCTGAGGCGGACGCTCGGTGAAGTGGTTGTGCTGGAGACGGTGCTCGGCGGCGGCCTCTGGCGCTCCCAGGCAGACCCGAACCAACTGGAGAATGCGATCCTCAACCTGGCGGTGAACGCCCGCGATGCCATGCCGGATGGCGGCAAGCTCACCATAGAGACGGCCAATGCCCGTCTGGACGAGGCTTATGTGGCGGCTCTGGCCGAGCCCGTTCCGCCCGGGCAGTATGTGCTCTTGGCCGTCTCCGACACCGGCACCGGGATGGACAAGGCCACGATGGAGAAGGTGTTCGAGCCGTTCTTCACAACCAAGGGAGTCGGCAAGGGCACCGGGCTGGGCCTGAGCCAGGTGTATGGCTTCGTCCGCCAGTCCAACGGCCATGTGAGGATCTACAGCGAGCCGGGCGAAGGCACGACGATCAAGATCTACCTGCCCCGCCTGATCGGCTCCGATGAGGAGCCTGCCGAAATGCCGGCCAAGAGCCCCGCGATGGTGAGGGGCACGGGCGAGACCATCCTGGTTGTGGAAGACGAGCCCGACCTGCGAACCTACACCACCGAGGCGCTGCGGGATCTCGGATACCGCGTCCTCGAGTCCGGCGACGGTCTAGGGGCTCTGGAGATCGTCGAGCAGCATCCGGAGATCGAGCTGCTGTTTACCGATGTGGTTCTTGCCGGAGGGATGAACGGGCGGGCGCTCTCGGATGAGGTGTCCCGGCGCAGGCCAGGGCTGCCGGTTTTGTTCACCACGGGCTATACCTCGAACGCCATCGTCCATCACGGTCGCCTCGACCCTGGCATGCATCTGATAGGGAAGCCCTTCACCTATGCAGAGCTAGCCTCCAAGGTGAGGCGCATGCTCGATGATCAGCTCTAATCAACGCTGACTACGGGCGGGAGAACACGGGCTGCTTCCGATCGAAGATCAGTTGGGAACGGGCCGAATTCTCGGCTTCAAAGGGATAAGGAACGCGCCATGGCAAAGAACACGATCTGCCTCTGGTACGACAAGGACGCCGAGGCTGCCGCCCGCTTCTATGCCGAGACCTTTCCCGACACCGCGGTGCATGCGGTGCACCGTGCACCCGGCGACTACCCATCCGGCAAGGAGGGCGACGTGCTGACGGTCGAGTTCACCGTTGCGGGCGTTGCCTGTCTCGGCCTCAACGGCGGTCCCGCCTTCAAGCACACCGAAGCCTTCTCGTTCCAGATCACCACCGAGGATCAGGAGGAGACCGACCGCTACTGGAACGCCATCGTGGGCAATGGCGGCCAGGAGAGCGCGTGCGGCTGGTGCAAGGACCGATGGGGCGTGTCCTGGCAGATCACGCCGCGCGTGCTGATGGAGGCGCTGGCCGTCGGCGGCGGCGAGGCCAAGCGCGCGTTCGACGCGATGATGGGCATGACGAAGATCGACGTCGCGGCCATCGAGGCAGCACGGCGCGGCTGATGCGCCATCGCGCCTGGAGGGCCCGGACTTGCCAATCGGGCCGTGTGACGGCAATCTCCAACTCAACAAGACGTTAGCGGGTGGTTGCCGGAGCATTGGCTCGTCGGGCAGCCAAGACAAGGGAAGCGGCCGATCATGATCAGGACGGTTAAGAATGCCGATGCCGGCGGGACGGACGAGGCTGCTTTGCTTAGGAACCGGGCGGGGCTTCTCAGCCGCCGGTCGTTTCTGGCGGGCTCGGCCGCCGGGGTCGGTGCGCTGGGTCTGGCCGGCTGCGCGACATCCGACGGCATGAGCCTCGCCGAGGCATCAAGGCTCTACGGGCCGGTGCCCGATGAGAAGTTCCCGATCCCGGCGATCGATGTCAGCAAGGTCGATCCGAAATATTTCCGCCGGACCGTTCGCTACAACACCAAGGAGGCGCCGGGCACGATCATCGTCGATCCGGGCAATTACTACGTCTACCGCATCGAGGACGACGGCAACGCTACCCGCTATGGGGCCAATGTGGGCCGCGACGGGTTCCGGTGGAACGGGGACGCCTATGTCGGGCGCAAGAGCGAATGGGCGACCTGGACCCCGCCTGCGGCGATGATCAAGCGTCAGCCCGAGGCGGCCAAATGGGCCCGCGGCATGCCGGGCGGCCTCGACAACCCGCTCGGCGCCCGCACGCTTCATCTCTATCAGAACGGCGCCTACACGCTCTACACGATCTACGCCAGCCTCGACGCGGAATCGATCGGCAACGGCATCACCAGCGGCTGCGTCGGCCTGCTCACCCAGGACATGATGCACCTGTTCGACCGAACCCCGGTCAAGACCAAGGTGGTCGTGCTGCCGGCTTGAAGCATAGGCGCTCAAGGGGCGCTCGGCGCATGCCGAGGTGAAGGACGATCCGGGGAATCTGTCGGCAGGGCTGCGCGGATGCGTTGCGAGAAGGCCGGATCGCCCTCGGCCGCCTGCGCCGCCTCGTTGATCAGGGAGCGCCGCCGCAGCTCGTCGAACGGCAGCGTCGTGTCCACCCGGCCCGAGTGGTAGAGATAGCTGTCGATCAGCCCGTTGAAGAGATGGCGGATGTCGAACCGGCCCTCCCGGCCGGCGGCATTGGCGTAGCGGATGATGTTGATCGTGCAGCTGTTGCTCAGCAGGTGGTAGAACTCGGGCCGATCCGCGAGCTCGTTGATCCGCTCGAGATAGACCAGCAGGAGCTGGCGGGCATTCTCGGCCGAGGTGTTCAGGCGATAGAGGTACACCGTCTCGTCGCGGTGGTTGGTGCGCACGCCGACAATGTCGCGCTCGTCCCCCACCACGTAGATGAGTTCGAACTGCTTGAAGAGGGAGGCGAGAGGGTTGAAGCCCTCGCCGACCTCCGGGCGCGTCTCGATCGAGATGCTCAGCGGCGGCGCGTTGTCGAAGATGAAGCTCACGAAGGTGTGCCCGACCGGCCCCTCGCTCCAGTACGAGATGTAGAAATCGAGGCCTGTCAGGTGTGACAGCAGCACCTCGCGCTCCTCATACCGCATCGTGAAGTCATCGGCGCTGCGATAGTCGAAGTTGCGCAGCCCGGTGAGGCGCACGCGGTCGCCGTCGATGGTGGCTCTCGGCATGACCGCGACTTCCGGGCGCCACAGGCGGTCATGCGAGGGCTGGATGGTCATCCACCACGCAACCACGCCGAGGAGCAGCAGCATCACGACCGCAGGCATGTGCCGTCGATGTGTCCACCAGAGCGCCCAGATCGCGAAAGCCGCAAAGGCCGCCGCCAATCCCAGCCGCAGCCCGGCCCATGGCAGGTTCGAATAGTAGATCGCCAGGCTGCTCCATGTGATGAGCACCGTCCAGAACAGGAACCGGATGCCGGCGCTCAAGACGCCAAGAGATCTGGACAGAAGTGAACCATTCAACCGTGATCGGAGCTTCACCCTGGCACCTGCCTGTCAGGCCTTCGCCCGCCTCAAAGGTCTCGTTCGGAGCAGCATCTCACTTCGGCAGCGTGTTCTTGTAGACCTTGCCATCCTTCATGATGACGAGGAAGTTCTTGTCCGGATCCGCGACGAGATCGAGGCTCTCGAGCGGATTGCCGTCGACCAGAAGCAGGTCGGCCAACGCGCCCTCCTCGACGATACCGAGCCTGCCGGGATAGGGATTGATGAAGCCGGACAGGGCCATCAGCTCGCCATTGTCGGCCGTCGCCATCTTCAGCACTTCGGCAGGCGCATACCATTTGGCCAGCACGACCAAGGCGGTACCCTGTCGACTGGCTGCTTCCGCATCGCCGAGGATGTCGGCGCCGAAGGCCGTCCTGACGTTGTATTTCCTTGCGAGCCGATAGGCGTTGTCGGTGCCCTCGAACACCTGCATGGCCCGCTGCCGCGACGTTGCCGGCATGTGCGCGGACATGTGCGTCTCATAGGTCAGCGGCTGCAGGCTCCACCAGACGCCCTTCTCCGCCATCATCCTGGCCGTTTCCTCGTCGGCGAGCTGGCCATGCTCGATGACCTTGACGCCCGCGCGGATCGCCATCTGGATGGATCGCGGATGATAGGCGTGGATGGTCACGTAGGTGCCCCAGTTCTCGGCCGCCTCGACCGCTGCCCGCAGCTCCGCCTCCGTGTACTGGGTCGACTCGATCGGGTTGTGGGGCGGTGAGCTCACGCCACCGCCGCCCATGAGCTTGATCTGGCTTGCCCCCAGCCTCAGTTGCTCGCGGACCCGCAGCCTGACCTCATCGGGGCTGTCGGCGATGGCGGAGACCCCCTGGAGCTCGGTGTAGCTCAGCGCTCCGCCCGGCTTCCGCGGCAGTTCGAAGAGGAAGCGGAAGTCGCCATGGCCGGAGGTCTGGGAGATGAAGGCGCCGGATGGATAGATCCGCGGGCCGATCGTGACGCCTTCGTCGATGGCGCGCTTGAGCCCGAACACCGGCCCGCCGAGGTCACGGATGGTGGTGAACCCCCTCATCAGGGTCGCCTCGGCCTGCCGGGCCGCCAACAGGGTGAGATAGGAGGGCTCGGCGGTCATCAGGAACGATTGCGGCGTTGCGGCCATGTACGCATGCCAATGAGCATCGATGAGGCCCGGCATCAGCACGCGTCCGCCTGCCTCGATGCGCTGGATATCGGGGTCGGCCCCGACATCGATCGGGGCTGCGGAGATGCGCTCGACGGCATTGCCCCTCACCAGCACATGGGAAGATGCCGACAAGGCCGCGTTCCTGCCGTCGAAGATCCGGACGTTCTCGAAGAGGGTTGCCGTACTGGGAACCTGAGAAGGCGATCCGCTCTGGGCCGCTGCCGTCGGACAATATCCGATGGACAGGATGCCGGCCGTCACAAAGCACAGGGATAATGTTCGCTTCAAACTTTCAGCAGTTATTGTGCCGAACATCGCTTGGCACTCCCCACTCAGGCAGCGTGGAAGGGTACCATATTGGAAGTCTGCTGACGAATGTCAGCCAATGGCACTTTAAGCCTCAGGGACGAGAAGTGTTAAGCTGCGGCTGATGTCTTGCGTGAGCGCCTGAAGCGAACCTTCCAGCGCATTGCGGGACAGGCGTGGAAAGGAGCCTGTTGCCGCGGTCGGTGCGATCACACGGCGCCCTGAAATTTCCCCTCCCTGAGACCGGCCGTCCCCCTGAGGTGTCCGCTCCTCTCACCGCCTCTGCATGACCACGTAGAGACCGGGCACCGGGCGGCCGGCTTCGAGCCGGATGGTGCTCTCCTGGATCTCCAGGATGACGAAGTCAGTGGCCGCGGCCTTGAGGTGGCCGAGGGAGTGGGCGAAGCGGCCGGAGGGCTGCAGGGTGAAGCCGCTGCCGTCATTATGCTCGATGCTGAGCGCAAACAGCCCGCCCGGCACCAGGGCGCCGGCGGCCGCGCGCATCAGGGGCTTGAGATCGCCGAAATAGATCAGCGAATCCGCCGCGAAGATGAGATCGAAGCGGTTCTGCGTGGCCTCCAGATAGGCGCCGGCCTCCGCCTTGACGAGTTCGGTGTAAGAGCCGCGCTTTTGCGCCTGCGCCAGCATGCCTGAGGAGAGATCGAGCCCGGTCAGGTCTTTGCCCAGCGGCTGCAGCTCCGCAGCGGCGAGACCCGTGCCGCAGCCGAGATCGAGCATGTGCGTGAAGCCGATGCGGTGCCCGGCTACGAGTTGCACCATCTGGCGCGGGGCGTTGTACTGCAGGGTTTCGGTGAGCTTGCTGTCGAACTGGGGCGCGAAAAGATCGAAATAGGTTTCGATGTATTCCGTGGGCGCGGCATCCATGCTCCGCCCGAGAACGGCGTCGAGCAGATAACGCCGGACCGGATCGTCGGGCTTCTCGGAAAGCCGCATCCGGCCGATCTCGGCGGCGGCTTCGAGATGGCCGGCGGCGCTGAGAACGGAAAAGGCATCGCGCGCGATGATGTCGAGATCCTCGCGGTCCTCGCCGGCGATTGCCCCATAGTCGTGCAGGGCTTCCCGAATGCTGCCTTCGATCATGGCCTGGAACGTGAGGGCGCGGGCCCGCTTCTGCCGGGTCGGCGCGTCGAGCTCCAGGGTCAGCCGGGCGGCCTCGTCGAAGGCGCGCGCGCAAGCAGCGAAATCGCACGCGATGAAGCACAGGTGCCCAAGGGCGCAATGCGCCAGGCCATTGACGGGATCGAGCGCCACGGAGGTGCGCACGGCCGCCAGTGCCTCCTGGTAGTGCTTCTTCCTGAACAGCAGCAGGCCGAGGCCGAGATGGGCCGCAGGCGCATTCGGATCGAGCGCTATCGTGCGGCGGTAGGCATCCTCGGCGGTCTCAGCATCGTCGAGCCGGTCCGCGATGCTGGCAAGGGCTTGCCAGGACGGGGCGCTGTGCGGGTTGAGCTCCAGGGCGGTCCGGATCGCCGTTAGCGCCTGCTCGTCGCGATCAGAGGCGCTGTAGACGCTCGCCAGATCGCGCCAGAGATCGGAATCCTCCGGCGCGAGGGAGAGCGCGGCCTCGAAGGTGCGGGCGGCCGTGTCGAAGCGTCCGTTCTCCCAATGCACGAGACCGAGCTTGCGCAGCGCCGGGGCCGGATGCCCGAACCGGTCGAGGATGCGGCCGAAATCCGGCAGGCTCGCCTGGAGGCTTGCCACAAGCGCCATGGTGACGCCAACGTCGGGAAGGTGGATGTTCGTCATGGTCGGGATCCGCTTGCGTCAAGGGTCTGAAATCAGGCCATTGATACAAGGATAACCGCGTTAGCTTTGCCGAGCCTTGCCGGGCCTTGGCGCGATGCCGTCGAGGAGGAAGTCGAGGCCTTTCCGGAAGGCGCCGTCCCAATCGTCGTCCAGCAGAAGACGCGAGCGCTCGATGGTCGGATAGCGTTGGCTGAGATCGGTGAGGCGCTGCTGCGCGGCAGCCCTGTCGTCGTCCGAGAGGTCGAAGCTTCCCCGGGTGATGGTGGCGCCCATCACGTAGTTCCAGAGCGACCAGATTCCGGCGTTCAGATCCGCGTCCGCGACGCCGGCTCCGGACAGGGTCTTGCCCAGCAGCTCCAGGCGACCGAGGATGTTCGGGCCGAGCGCCCGGCGCGGCAGCAGCGAGGCCGACCAGGGATGGCGCAGCATGCAGGCGCGCCAGTCTTCGACCATGTGAACGACGTCCTGGCGCCAGTCTCGGGTCTTGGAGGTTTGCCGCGGCTCGCGATAGGCGAGCACGGAGTCGAGCGCCAGATCGAAGACGTTCTCTTTGTTGTCGACGTGCCAGTACAGGCTCATCGCGCCCGCGCCGAGGCGATCGGCCAGCCGGCGCATCGTCAATCCGTCGATCCCTTGCGTGTCGAGCAACTCCACCGCAGTCGCCACGATGCGCTCCAGCGACAGCGAAGGCTCCTGCGCGGCTTTTGAGGACGCCCCTGCCTGTCGAGGTTGCTTGCTCCCGGCGCTGTTGCGTTTGGCTGCCATCCGTCCTTCCCTGCCGATCGGAACGCCGATCTAGGCCAATAGCCCGAGGATTGTCGATCCCGGGCCGTTGACTCGTACGGCGTACGATGTCATCTGTCGTACAGCGTACGAGTTGAGCATAGCGGCGGCGGGTTGAAGGTCAATCCTGCCGCCGCTGGAGCTCAAGGCTCCCGGCCGTCAGGGCCAGGAGACGATTCTATCACGCGCAATCAGGCATCTGCCAACCGGAGGGTTGATCATCATGAATATGGGCGTTTCCCAGGCGAGCGAGACCGATCGCAAGCTGACCATTGTCAATCCGCAAAACCTCTACGATCCGTCGCCGAACGGCTATAGCACGGCGGTGATCGTGCCCGCCGGCGCCAGAGTGGCGTATATTTCAGGCCAGGGCGGCCAGGACGCCACGGGAGGCCTGTCGCCGGACTTCGCTGTCCAGGTCGAGCAGGCCTATGCCAACCTGCGCACCGCCATCGAGGCCCTCGGAGCGAGGCCGGATCAGGTCGCCAAGCTCACGATCTTCGTGGTCGATCACGACATGTCCAAGCTCGATGTGCTGACCCGGAGCGTGAAGGCCATGTTCGGCGCGGCGCTGCCGGCGCAGACCCTGGTCCCCGTCCCCAAGCTCGCCATCGACCCCATGCTGTTCGAGGTCGAAGCAGTGGTTGTTCTGGACTAGCGCAAGTTCAGATCAGCCTGTTCGAGTTGCCGAATCCTTGCAAGGCCGTGTAAGTAGCTGCCCCTACAGCGAAGAAAGTCGGTTCATGCAAGTACAGGCCATTGTTCAAGACCAGCCGCTTGCTGGACGCCGTGAATGGATCGGGCTCTGCGTTCTGTCGGTCGCCTGCCTGATCTACTCGATGGACCTGTCCGTCCTCTTTCTGGCGATGCCCGCCATCGTGGCGGATCTTGACCCATCGGCATCCGAACTTCTCTGGATCAACGACATCTACGGCTTCATGGTCGCGGGCTTTCTCGTGACCATGGGCACGCTCGGCGACAGGATCGGCCGCCGGCGCGTGCTGCTCATCGGCGCCTCCGCGTTCGGCGTGGCATCCGCGCTTGCCGCGTTCTCGAACACGGCGCAGCAGCTCATCATTGCGCGCGCGCTGCTCGGCATCGCCGGCGCGACCTTCGCTCCGTCGACCCTGTCCCTCGTGGTCAATCTGTTCTCGAACGAGAACGAGCGCCACCGCGCCATCGGCATCTGGGGTGCCGCCTTCGCGTTGGGCGGGCTGGTGGGGCCTCTCATCGGCGGAGTGCTGCTGCAATACTTTCATTGGGGATCGGTGTTTCTGATCAACATCCCCATCATGCTCGCGCTGCTGATCGTTGCGCCCTTCCTGCTGCCGGAATACAAAAACGAGGGCGGCGAAAAGCTCGATCTGCTCAGTGTGGCGCTGTCGCTCGCGACCGTGCTGCCGATCATCTACGGCTTCAAGCATATGGCGGCCGATGGCTTCGCACCGCGCCAGCTGGTGGCCATCGCGGCCGGTGTGCTGGTCGGCGTGCTGTTCGTGCGCCGCCAAAAAAGCCTCGCGCATCCGCTGATCGATCTGCGCCTGTTCCGCATCCCGGCGTTTACCGCCTCGCTGATCGTCAATCTCGCCGGCATGTTCTTCGTGTTCGGCGTGTTCCTGTTTCAGAACCTGTTCCTGCAACTGGTTCTCGGCCTATCGCCTTTGGAGGCGGCCTTGTGGTCCGTGCCGTCCGCGCTCGTCTTCACGATCATGTCGTTCCAGGCCTACCGGTTCACGAGCCGGCTCGGGCCGGTCAAGACCGTTCTCCTCGGCCTGCTCGTCTATGCCGTCGGCGTCTCTGTGATGGCAGCCGCCGCCTATGCCGAGAGCCTCGTCGGCGTCCTTACGGCCAGCATGCTGGTGGGTCTCGGCTTCGTGCCAGTGGTCCTCACCACGACGAGCCTGATCGTGGGCACCGCACCGCCGGAACAGGCAGGGTCGGCCTCCGCCATCTCCGAGACGAGCGCGGAGTTCGGCGGAGCGCTCGGCGTCGCTCTTCTTGGCAGCCTTGGAACGCTTGTTTACCGCATGACGATGGACGGCGTGGACCTGAGCGGGCTGAACGCCGCGCAGCAGCTTGCCGTCTCCACCACGCTCGCCGGCGCGGTCGAGACCGCAAAGGCTATGGGCGACACCGCGCCTGTATGGCTGGAAGCGGCACGCAGCGGCTTCTCGCTGGGCTTTGCGGTTTGCTGCGCTATCGCTGCCGTCACGCTGCTCGGTCTGGCAGCGCTCGCGCACAGGATCTATTCCAGCGCCCATATCGATGAGAGCGCGGCGGTGCCTCACTAAAGCATCGGACCCAAAAGTGGACTTGCACTTTTGGGATTGAATCCGATGCTTCCCCTTTGAGTGAGAGCACCGCCTGCCGACCGTCTCCGGTCCGGGTGGATCAGAGATAGAAGTCCGTGGCCGCCAGCGATGATAGCCCTGAGACGATGATGCGGAGATCAGCGACCTTGTCGCCGTTCACATCGCCCGACAGCACATTGCTGCTGAAGTTCAGCTGCCCCACATGGCCCGAGAAGGACTTGGACCCGATGAACGAGAAGGCCTGATCCCCGGCCGCTCCGGCATTGGCATCGACATTGCGCAGGTCGATGCGATCGGCGCCCCGCACGAAGTCGAGGATCGTGTCACGTGCTGCAGGCAAGGAATCCTTGGCGGCATTGAAGTCGAAGATATCCCCTCCGGCTCCTCCCGAGAGCATATCGGCTCCCACTCCTCCATCGAGGTTGTCGCTTCCGCTGAGGCCGGACAACCTGTCCGATCCGGTTCCGCCTGCGAGCCTGTTGTTTGCATCGTTGCCGGTCAACGCATCGCTGCCGGAGCCGCCCACCGCGTTCTCGATAAGGGAGCGTTTGTCGCCGTTGTGGAGCAATGCATTGGCGATGTTGCCGACAGCGACCTTCGAACCATCCCAATGCAGCTTCGCAAGCTGGGTTCTGGACGTTGTGGTCCACTCGCCAGGGCGAAGGTCCACTTTCAGATTGTTCGCGTAGTTCGAGAAGTCATAGGTGTCGCTCCCTCCACCATCCCATACTGTCAGAAGGATCCGGTTGGCTCCGGGAGTGCCTTGGCCGACACCGTCGATGGCCATCTCACCGGTGTTCGAATGCCATGAATATTTCGTGTTGCCGCTGTTCGTGGCGTAGTTCGCTCCGTACATGTGCTGCACGGCGGCGATGTCATACATCATCAGCGACTGCGCATAACCCCAGGTCTCGTTGGTGTAGCCGGCAGTCGTAGAGGCACCCACATACGAGCGATAGCTCACGACCGTGAACTCCATCGAGTCCCGGTCGTATGGCATGATGGTGCCTTCGTGCGCGTGCTCCAGCCCCAGTGCATGTCCGATCTCGTGCAGGAATACCAGATTGGCGTAGTTTCCCTTCGCAGGACTGATGTAATAACCGTTAGAACTGTTGAACCAGACATCGCCACCCTCTGGCGCTGTTGCCGGAAGATATGCCCAGGCGGTTTCTTCTTTGTCCGAAATAGCGAAGCGCAGGTCTGCGTGCTGGGTCGCGGTTTCAGCAGTCTTCGTAAAGGTGAGGTTCGCGATCGACGAGAAGGTCTTCAGAGCGTTGTGGGCGGTTGCCTGCTGGGTCGTGCTGAGGACACCGAAGTTGGTCATGTTCTCAGCTGCGCCGTACGATTTTCCGTAAAACGATGCATCTGTCGGAAAGCTGTAGGTCAGGCTGTTGTTAGCCCATTTGTAATTGCCAAGGATACCATTGATGTATGCATTTGCAGTCAGGCTATAGGGAGCAATAGCAGGCATAAACTACCCCTTCTGGAAAATTATTCTATCAATATGAAAAGCTTCAGTATCAACGCAGGACTGTTTAGGTTCTGATCCGAATGCGAAACTGGCAACTACTCCAAAGTGGTAGTCTGCCATTCTTAACGTCACACCTGGTCTGCTATAGCAGAACCTCCCAACTGCTCCGGTGCGAGCACGAGCGAGAAAGGCTGCACTGAATCCTTGGTTGGGGTTTTGACTTAGCCTGAGCAAAGATGCACTTTCGACAGCGGCACTGAGAAGGCGTGCTGCCTTGGCTGGCAATTCCGGGGAGCCCTACGGAACCGATTGCATCCAGCCTGATTGGCCTCTCACCACTCAAGCTTCAGGGACACTCATGCCGCGCTACTTCTTCAACGTGCATATCGGTGAGGCCGCTCTCGCCGATCCCGAGGGGCAAAATCTGCGCGATGCGGATCAGGCCTGGGAGGTGGCAAAGACCATGGCGCAGAACCTGATGAGCACCGAGTTCGAGCACCCGGTCAACTGGGCCACGGCGCATATCGAGGTGAAGGACGATCTGGACAAGATCATCCTGGAATTCCCCTTCCTGGAAGCCATCACGCTCACACAGCAAACTCATTGAGTTCGGGTGGGTTCTAAGAGCATGGACAGCCGCAGCTCACTTAGCAGGTTGCGGCTGGGATCGACTTTGACCTATGCTCTTTCGGCTCCATGCAAACGCATGGTCAATCAGGGAAGAGATCAAGCCTATGGCCGGTAAAGCTCGCACAAGACCTTCGTTCAAGAAACGCACCCGCCGCTACAAGGATGTGGTTGCCCCGGCCAAGGTGCTCGAAGGGCAGCGGAACCTCACGAAAAAGCGTCGCTACGCCAACCGCCACGGGTAGCTGAACAACGGGCGCGATAACGAGAGGGGCGATCGGCGCCCAGATCATCGGGATTGCGCCCGCACGACCCGCGAGCTGAGACATCGTAGTATCCTGGATCGTCCAGGCGCGATCAGACAGCGGCCAACCGGCGAGAGCTGTCGTGACGAGCCGACGCATATGTCACGAACCCAAGAACGCTTATTCGGAACTTACGCTCAGCCCCCCGGTTCACCCAGGCGCTCGTTTTTCACGATCCAAGACGCCGTTCCGAAAGAATGTTTGCGCGCATTCCCTTAAGGCGTCGCCTGATGGAGGCCCATATGCGGAAAGCCCTCATACTAGCAGCGGGACTGGCCCTGATAGGAACGTCGGCCTGGAGCCAGAGCCCATCGCGAGATGGCCCATCGCGAGATGACGACGATGACCGGCGTGGACGGTGGTATGACAACCGCGACGGATGGGATGGCGACAGAGATCGCGGCGACGACCGGGGTGAGCGTCGCCGGCGTGCCATGCATCACGATGATGACGATCGTCCAGGCGGCAACGCGCATTTCTTCGTGCGCAGCGGCGATACGCAGCTTCGCGTCGTCTGCAGCGACCGGGAATCGACGCAGGCCTGCGTCGATGCGGCACTTCGGATGTTTGATCGGGTGCAGTCGCAGCCTCGCGCTGCAACGGGCGCGCCTGCTCCGACGCCATCAACCCCCCAGTGAGACCTCAAGGCCGGTGGTGGAGATGCTGCCACCGGCCTCGATGGGCTAGTCGTCGCAAACGCGATAACGCCTGACGATCGATTCGCCGTAACGGTTCCGCTCGCGCCGGGTCTCATAGTAGCAGTCGCGTTCCCTCCAACGGCGGTCGCGCTCCCAACCCCGATCCCGGTCTCGGTAGCCTCTGTCAGGTCTCCACTCCTGAGGCCGGTCCCGCCATTCGCGGGTCTCGTCCCAGTCACGATCAACTCTGGGCTGCGCAGAAACGCCCGTGGCGAGGCTGCCGGCAAGAATGCATCCCGCAAGAACAGCCGATAAACGTTTGAGCTTTGTCATGGCCAACCTCGACCTCCACATGGACATAGAGGTCAACAGAGATGATCAAGTCTCGTTCCTGTGGCGCTCGAACCGGTTGCCCAACTTTGGTGGAACGGCAGCGGCCTTCCTGGTTGCGCGCAGACCTGCCATGATCGCGCAGGCAACGATCGTGCGGCTGCCCAACACTTCAATGCGGAGACAGACATGAGATCACCAGGAGGACGCAGACCGACCGATCCCTTTAAGACGGCCGAAGCTGCTTTCAAGAAGGCCACCACCAAGCCCGTCGAGGGCCCTTCGCAGGCTCCCTCCATCCCGGGCGTGAGGGAGAGTGTCACCCTGCGGATAGACCAGGATGTGCTCGAACATTTCCAGCAGGGTGGCCCGGGATGGCAGGATCGCATCAATGCGGCCCTGCGCAAAGCCGCCGGCAAGTAAGGGACTGAGCCGCTCGGCCTCAGGGCGTCTGCATGAACAACGCGGCCTTGACCAGACGGTCGGGACCGAGATCCTCCTCGGCATCGAGGGCCAGGAGTTCCGCCAGGCGGGTCCGGGCGCGGTTGATGCGGCTCTTGATCGTGCCGAGATTGGTGCCGCAGATCTGCGCCGCCTCCTCGTAGGATACGCCCTCGGCGCCCACCAGCAGCAGCGCCTCGCGCTGCTCGACGCTGAGCTTGGTGAGAGCCACCTGCATGTCGGCGAAATCCAGCCGTGCGCCCTGCTCCGGCATGATCGCCAGCTTGCCGGCAAGCGCCCCCTCTGGGTCGTTCACCTCCCGGCGGCTCTTGCGGATATCCGTGTAGAACTGGTTGCGCAGGATGGTGAAGAGCCACGCCTGCATGCTCGTGCCGGGCTGGAACTTGTCGAGGTTCTCGAGACCGCGCAGAAGCGCCGCCTGCACGAGATCATCGGCATAGGTGACGTTGCCGGTCAGCGAGATGGCAAAGGCGCGCAGGCGGGGGATGGCTTCCAGCATCGCCTGACGGACGGGATCCTCACTCGCCATCGCGGCCGTTCCGTTTCTGGTCCAGTTGCGCAATGAGTTCAATGAGACGATCGGGCACCGGCTCGCTCATCAATTGGGCGTAGTAGGCCTGGAGCTGCTCGCCCAGGAAGGTCGCCACATGGGGCGGCAGGGCAGGCTCCGGACCGGGATCACCGTTGACGTTCAAGAGATCCTCAAGGGTGTCCTGTTCTTCCAGAACGGTGCTGTTGTTGTGGTTTTTTGTGGACACGCTTGCTTCTCCAGACACGACCAGGACGCCCAACCCGCCGGTTGTCTGCGGAGAACACCTCTGCCTTACCTGATTGAAGGGGTGCTGCCATTAACTTACGATAAGCGTGTGTGGCGGAGCAAGATCAGCGAGGCATCTCCTGCACATCCCAAGATGCGCCCAAGCTTGGCGGCGAGGTCATGGAACCGGGAACCGCCAAGGCCCTTGTCTTTCGCGCCCTGTCACCCATAACGCTACAGTTGGATCAACAAAGGCAGGATCATGCCCCGCTCCCGAGACTATCTCCCGGTGGCTCCGCCCCACCCGGGATGGATCCTGCGCGATCGGGTCCTGCCCGGCCTCGGCCTGTCCGTCAGCCAAGCCGCCCGCGAGCTTCGCATCGCCCGCCAGACGCTCCATCGGGTCCTTGCCGGCAAGGCGGCGGTCAGTCCGGAGATGGCGACCCGCCTTGCCCGCCTCTCAGGCACGACGCCCCACTTCTGGCTCGAGCGGCAGCAGCAGCACGATCTCTGGCACGCGGAGCAGGCGCTTACAGGAATTCTCGGGCTGATCCCGACCCACACGCTTCCGGCCGCTCTGCAGGCCGAGATTGGACTTCATCATGACCGCTAAGCCCCAGCCCAAACCGAAGGCGAGGACCGGGATCACGGGCCTCGACGACATTCTCGTCGGAGGCCTCTCGCCCGGCCACGTCTACCTGCTGGAGGGCAGCCCCGGCACCGGCAAGACCACCATCGCGCTCCAGTTCCTGCTCGACGGCGCCAAGGCCGGGGAGACCGGGCTTTACGTCACCATGTCGGAGACGGAGTCGGAGCTGCGCGACGGTGCGGCGTCCCATGGCTGGACCCTCGGCGACAGCATTCACGTGTATGAACTCGTGCCGCCGGAGAATCTGCTCGACGACGAGCACCAGCAGAGCCTGCTCTACTCGTCCGATCTCGAGCTCGGCGAAACCACCAGGGCCGTGTTCGCAGAGATCGACCGGACGAAGCCTGTCCGCATCGTGATCGACAGCCTGTCGGAGATTCGCCTTCTGGCGCAGAGCTCCCTGCGCTATCGCCGCCAGATCCTGGCCATGAAGCACTACTTCGCACGCCAGGGCGCGACGGTTCTTCTGCTCGACGACCTGACCACGGACACCAACGACAAGACCGTCCACAGCCTTGCCCATGGGGTGATCCGCCTGGAGGGGCTGACGCCCAATTACGGCGCCGAGCGCCGCCGCCTGCGGGTGATCAAGTATCGCGGCCAGTCGTTCCGGGGCGGCTACCACGACTACATCATCGCGCCAGGAGGCGTCGAAGTGTTTCCACGCCTCGTCTCGGGCGAGCACAAGACCGGCTTTGCCCGCAACGTCCTCACGAGCGGGATCACTGAGCTCGACGCGCTCCTCGGCGGCGGCGTCGAGCGGGGATCGAGCACGCTGGTGATGGGGCCGGCCGGCACGGGCAAATCCCTCCTGACGGTGCAGTTCGCCATCTCGGCGGCCGCGCGGGGCGAGAAGGCGGCCCTGTTCATCTTCGACGAGGAGCTCGGCCTCCTGATCGACCGGACCAAGCTGATCGGCATCGACCTGGAAGCGCTGTGCGCCTCGGGCAACCTGTTCATCGAGCAGGTCGACGCCGCCGAACTCTCACCTGGCGAGTTCACCGACCGGGTGCGCACCAAGATCCATCGTCATGGCGTGAAGACGGTGGTGATCGACGGCCTCAACGGCTATCAGGCCGCCATGCCGGAAGAAGAGTTCCTGACCCTGCACATCCACGAGCTGCTGCAATACCTGAACCGGCAGGGCGTCTCGACTTTCCTGACGGTCGCGCAGCACGGGCTCGTGGGCGACATGAAGTCCCCTGTCGACGTCACGTACCTCGCCGACACGGTGGTGCTGCTGCGCTACTTCGAGGCATTCGGTCAGGTTCGGCGGGCGATCTCGATCATCAAGAAGCGGTTCGGCTCGCACGAGAACACCATTCGCGAGATGCGGATCACCAACAAGGGCATCGCTATCGGCGAACCCCTGGAGGGCTTCCAGGGCATTCTGCGCGGCACCCCGGTCTTCACCGACGGCGACCGCGCGCAGCTGCTCAAAGATCGCTGAGCATGAGCGACATTCTTCACTCGCATTCGGAGTGCGCAATCATCCTGGCGCCTCATGGGCGGGATGCGGCGATCGCTGCCGACATTCTGCACGGCGCCGGCATCGCGTCGGAGGTCTGCCCCGACCTGTCGGCGCTCGTGAACGGGATTACGCAGGGGGCGGGCTTTGCAATCGTCACCGAAGAGACGCTGCGCAATGCGGATCTGAAGGACCTCTCCTGCTGGCTGCTGGATCAGCCCCCGTGGTCGGATTTCGCCTTCGTGCTCCTCACCCTTCGCGGCGGCGGCATCGAGCGCAATCCGGCCCTGGCGCGTCTGTCCGAACTTCTCGGCAACGTGGTGTTTCTGGAGCGTCCCTTCCACCCGGGAACGCTGGTGAGCGTCGCCTGCTCGGCCTTGCGCGGGCGGCGCAGGCAATACGAGGCCCGCGCCCGGCTTGAGGACCTGCATCGGGGCGAAGAGCGCCTGAGGGCCGCTCTCGACAAGGAGAAGCGCGCGGCCGAGCATCAGCGATTGCTCATCGACGAGCTGAACCACCGGGTGAAGAACACGCTCGCGACCGTGCAATCCATCTCAGCCCAGACCTTGCGCACGGCGGACACGAAAGAGGACGCGCAGGATGCGCTGGAGAGGCGGCTTCTCGCCCTCTCCCGGGCGCATGACGTGCTCACCCGTGAGAGCTGGGACGGGGCCGACCTTGTGGAAGTGATCGAGAAGGCTCTCGAGCCCTACCAGATCCCAGGTGAGAACCGGCTTCACATCACCGGTCCGCATGTGCGCGTGACGCCCCGCATGTCGCTCGCGCTGGCCATGGCCATGCATGAGCTGGCAACCAATGCGGTGAAGTACGGCGCCCTGGCGAACAAGACCGGCACCATCGAGGTGGCGTGGAGCGTGCGAAACGGAACCGCACCGCCCAGGCTGGCCCTGCGCTGGACGGAGGCCGGCGGGCCGCCCGTTATTCCCCCACGCCGGCGCGGATTCGGGTCCCGTCTGATCGAGCGTACCCTGGCCAACGATCTGGACGGCCAAGTGGAGATCGCATTCGCTCCGACAGGGGTCGTTTGCACGGTGGATGCCCCTGTTTCCTAAAGCATCGGACCCAAAAGTGGACTTGCACTTTTGGGATCGATCCGATGCTTTCTCCTTGAGTGAGAGCATGAAGGGAACATGGATTCTTTGCGATATGCCTATGCAGATTCCATAAAGGGTGCTCTGCGAGCTACGCGCCGTCCTTCCGGCTGCCATTCAAGCGGTTATGTTCCTCGCTCAAACTTTCGATCTCGCGTGAGATATCCGCTTCGGATTTGCTGAGCGCCCGCGCACGAGCAATTTCCGCGCGCGACTCTGCGATCACCCGGTTGGATCGCTCGAGTGCATCACCAAGCGATGGCTGACTCTGCTCAGGCTTTTTGTCAGGCTGATCAGGCTGGGTCATACCTTGGCAGGTTACAGAAAGCCGCATGGCGTGGCGTTAATCTGTGTTAACGATACGCTTCGGTTCATCTCCTGAAGACTCACCTGCGACATCATGCGCTCCAGGAGTCGTTCTGCTTCATGCTGGCTGTCCGCTCGTCGAATGACGCGCCATCGGCGAGCGCCTGTCTGATCACCTGAGCCATCCTGGCGCCAATGCCGTCGAACTGCTCAAGCTGGTCAGCATGGATCATGAGTTGCTCGAGGGTTTCGATATGCTCCCGATGCAGCACGTCCCAAGCAACCAGGGGCAGATAAAGACCTGGAATGGACCCGGCGCAGGTATCGTAAAAGTGGGGCATGAAAAGCTCCGGAGCTTCACAGGCGGGAGCGTACATCTCTCAGTCGCCGGCACCTGGATCGTCCATAGCAGCAATGCTCTGTTGTACGCCCTTGCCAAGCATATGCCTATGAAAAACGGGTGTGCCCGATGTTTTGCGGGCGCTTTTCTTTGCGCTTCTGCCAGTTACATTCCAGAATACCATTTCGAAGGTCCACAACCGGTCTTCACGGGAGGGCGCGGACCGTCCGGCGAACCGCCATGGTGACATCCACGGTGAACAGCAGGAAACCCTCTTCATCCCTGACCCGCACGCAGATCTCAGAAGTGCGGCGCCTTGGCAGGTTGTTATGGGCGATCTCGGCCGCGGCGCGGGTCGCCTCGTATTCCGCGATGTTCAGGCTCTCGTATTCGAAGCCTGTATCGTCGCGAGTGAAGTCGTCCCCCACTGAGACGTCGAAATAGAACCGAGGCATGCGATCTCCCCTGTTGTTCGCTACTTGGGAACCACAGGAGGAGTTGTTAGTTCGGCACGGATCCTGAAAAGCTTAAGCGATTAACATATGCTATTTCAGGCATTTAACGTAAATGATGCCATGGATTTCACATGGCGATATATGGGCCGTTTTTCCCGCATATGCCGAACGCAGCTGCGAACCGTGAAAGGCTATGCCTGCCCGTGCTGTGACATAAGCGCCGCCTCAGCTCTGATCGACCACTTTATGCGCCAAGATCGACATAGATCTAAGCAAGAGGTTCATTTATGTGCTACAGTCATTTTATCGTCAGCAACCGTTTCCAGGCGCTGATGGCAGAGAGATCCAATGTGCTCCCGCCTGTAACAGGACGAGCACTGCCATGCACTCTTCTTTTGAACATCACTATAGTCCGCTCATCCGCAAGCTGGAGAGCATCTTCACCCTCGCCGATGACGAGCGGCGGGTCCTCGAAAACCTGCCGATGCAAGTCGTGACCATCAAGGCCGACCAGGACATCGTGCGCGAGGGAGATAGTCCCTCCCGGTCATGCCTGATCCTGAGCGGCTTCGCCTGCACCTACAAAGTCACCCGAGACGGCAAGCGTCAGATCGTATCCTTCAACCTGCCAGGCGACATTCCCGACCTCCAGAGCCTGCACCTGAAGACCCTGGACAACAGCATCGGCACCATCAGCCCGTGCAGCATAGGGTTCATCCCCCACGAGGTCCTGCACGACCTCTGCACACGCTATCCCCGCATCACAGCCGGCCTCTGGCGCGAGACCCTTGTCGATGCGTCCATCTTCCGCGAGTGGATGATGAATGTCGGACGGCGCGAAGGCTCCAGCCGGATGGCCCATGTTCTCTGCGAGCTGCTGGTGCGCCTGAGGGCCGTGGGCCTTGTCGAGGACCATGTCTGCGACCTGCCGATCACCCAGAACGAGTTCGCCGATGCGCTCGGCTTCACCACGGTTCACGTCAACCGGATCATCCAGCAGATGCGGGCCGAGGGCCTGATCGAACTGAAAGGGGAGCGGCTCTTCATTCCCGATTGGGGGAAGCTGAAGCGGGCCGGTGAGTTCGACGCGGCCTACCTTCATCTGGAGAATGAGAAGGCCGCCGCATGACCTTCACCCTTCAGCCTGTGCGTGTCGGCAATGGCAGCGATGAGGATGGCATGCTGGTCTTCGATGAGGACCGGCGGCTCCTGGCGGTGCTGACCCATCTCTCGAACCAGTATGACGGCTTATCCGGGCACTGGTATCTGGAAGCCGGTTTTGGCCGATTGGAAAATCGGCACCAGCCCACTTTCATCAATCTTGAAGCAGCTCATGAGTGGATCGTCCAACGCCTTGCCCGTCGGATCTAGAGCATCGGACCCGAAAGTGGATTTGCACTTTTGGGATATATCCGATGCTCAAACCTTTAAGCGGCACATCAATCGGCTTCTGTGGGTTCAGCGACCTTGCCCGTCAGTGCTTGCTTAACCCAGGCTCCGGCCTCCTCGGGCGTCATGAACACGGGTGGAGCAACACGGACATCGCATTTGCCGAACCCCGCCTCCAGGTGCCAGAGTCCCTTGTGCTCAGGGTAATGAGTCTGTCCGTCAAGACGGACAATCACGGCGGCGAGTTGGCTGTCTGCGAGGATGAGAAGGCCTTCGCTGTCATGGCCGTCAATGAGCACGCGCATGGGTTGGAACGAGATGTCGAGAGCCATAACCTCTACCTTTAAGTAAGGGCGGAAGGTCAGCTGCCAAATGGCCGGACACCCAAGAGAAACAAGGAAATCATCATAGGCTGTCTGGCCCGAGCGGTCCTTAAACTGGGTGGGGTTTGCCGAATAACATATGTCAGTCCGACTTCTTATTTCTTGGACAGCTCCCAGCGCATCTAATCTAAGTTAATGTGTTTCATCAACCTAGGTTACCAACATGGGTCAATCCAGTTGAGCGACAGAAATCCACGTGCATGCGACGGATGGATCATCGTCAGCAAGCAGACATAGGCGCTGATGCCTGAGAGATCCGTGTGCTCCCGCCTGCAAACAGGGAGCATGATCTTGTCGGCAACCTTCCATCCCGGCTACAACCCGATGATCCGCAAGATCGAGAGCATCTTCGCGCTCAACGACGGCGAGCGACAAGCCCTCCTGAAGCTGCCGATGCAAGTCATGGCCATCAAGGCCGACCAAGACATCGTGCGCGAGGGGGATAGTCCCTCCCGGTCATGCTTGATCCTGAGCGGCTTTGCTGCCACCTATAAGGTCACAGCGCAAGGCAAGCGCCAGATCGTCTCCTTCAACCTGCCGGGCGACGTCCCCGACCTGCAGAGCCTGCACCTGAAGGTTCTCGACAACAGCGTCAGCACCATCAGCCCGTGCAGTGTGGGGTTCATCCCCCATGAGGCCCTGCGCGATGTCTGCGAGCGTTATCCCCGCATCACAGCCGCCTTCTGGCGCGAGACCCTCATCGATGCGGCCATCTTCCGGGAATGGGTGCTGAATGTCGGGCGCCGCGAGGCCTATACCCGCATGGCGCATGTTCTCTGCGAGCTGCTGACGCGCCTCAGGGCCGTTGGCTTGGCCGAGGATCACTCCTGTGACCTGCCCATCACCCAGAACGAGTTCGCCGATGCCATCGGAGTCACGAACGTTCATGTGAACCGTGTTCTCCAGCAGCTGCGGGCCGAGGGCCTGATCGAGCTGAACGGCGACCGGTTGAACATTCTCGACTGGGAAAAGTTGAAGCAGGTAGGTGAGTTCGACCCGACTTATCTTTACCTGGAGAATAATCAGGCCGCCGCATGACCTTCACCCTTCAGCCTGTGCGTGTCGGCAATGGCACCGATGAGGAAGGCATGTTGGTCTTCGACGAGGAGCAGCGGCTCCTGGCGGTACTGACCCATCTCGCGGACGACAACGAGGTGGCTTCCGGACAATGGTTCCTGGAGGCCGGCTTCGGACGGCTGGATGGGGTCAACCAGCCGACATTCGCGGATCTGGACGCAGCCCAGCTTTGGATCGGTCAGCGGCTCGCAAGACAACGGTAAGCAACATTTGTTTTTTTCCCTAAAGGAAGCTTGGTCCGGGCAAAAGTTAACGGAATAACCACACCTCCGGGCCGATTGTGGCGCAGATCGTCGCTCACAGGCCTCATCGATACCCGTCGTGCCCGCTCCCCTGATCATCATCCTCGGCATCGTTGTCGTGACGGCCGTCATCGTCGGCGCGGTGCTCCTCCTGGTGCGGGGCTACACCGACGATCTCGCGCGCGCCGAAGGCGATCTGGCGAACCTCGCACTGACCCTCCAGGAGCGGACGGACGGCATCCTCCAGTCCATCGAAAGCGTTCTGCGCGATCTGGTCGAGCGCATCCCGCAGGCAAGCCTCCGGACAGGCGAGTTCGACGGCTTCGCCGCGTCACAGGCCACGAAGGCCGTTCTGGTCGGAGCGTCCTGCACCCTGCCCCAGATCGTCCGCATCGATTTCGTCAACGCCCGGGGTAAGCTCGTCGGCACCTCGAACCCGCGCCCGATGTCCGATCCGATCTATCTGACGGGCGCATCCTATTACCAGGCCCTCACGACGGACCCGTCGCTCACCTCTTACTTGAGCGAGCCGATGCGGATCCGCACGACGGGCAAGAAAGTCCTGTCGCTCGCGCGCAGGATCGACGACGCTGAGGGAAACCTCCTCGGCATCGCCGTCTCCACCATCGACCTCGGCCATTTCGAGGCGCTCTACAAGGAGCATCTCCGCAAGCCCACATCGGCCGTGACGTTCTATCGGCGCGACGGTGTCGTTCTGGCGCATATCCCGAACTCTGAGCGGGCGCTCGGACGCAGGATCGGCAAGCCCGACACGCCGCTGCAGCGGATGATTGCGAAGAGCAGCCCGACGCTCATTCGCGACGTGAGCTGGATCGACAGGCAGGAGCGGCTGTTCGCGCTGCATCCGCTGGCCCATTATCCGGGCGGCATCGCCGTCAGCCGCACTGTCGCGGAGCTCATGGCCGGACAGCGCTTTGAAGCGCGCGTGATCGGGCTCGTTGCCTATCTCATGGGCGTTGCGGTCGACACGGCGAGCCTGATGGGCTTGAGGCATGTGAAAACCGGAATCTTAAGGGCCGCGAGCGAGAGCTACCTGTCGCGCCACGATGTCCTGACGAGGCTGCCCAACAGGCCGTTCTTCATCGAGGAGCTGAAGCGCACCTATCTCGCCTCGCAGCGATCCGGCATGGACTTTGCGCTGCATCTGCTCGATCTCAACCGGTTCAAGGACATCAACGACAATCACGGCCATGGCGCGGGAGACGAGATCATCCAGACCTTGGCGCGGCGCTTGCGCGAACGTCTGCGGAAGAGCGATTTCATCGCCCGCATCGGCGGCGATGAATTCGCCATCATTCAAAGGCCGGTCAGGGGCCGCCAGCAGGTCACGGATCTCGTCACGGCCATCCAGGCCGCGATGAAGACGCCCTGCACAATCGGCAACACGGAGATCGATGTGGGGATTTCCGCCGGTATCGCGATCGCCTCCTCCGACGCCAAGACCTCGACCGAGCTCATGCGAGCGGCCGACATCGCGCTTTACGCGGCAAAGTCCGACCCCAACAGCAGCTATCGGTTTTACGACCCGGACATCCAGGATTCCCGCGCGGAACGCCGCGCGCTTGAAGGAGCCCTCAAGAGCGCCCTCGATAACCGGGAGTTCGAGCTGTTCTACCAGCCGATCCTCGATCTCGCGACGAACCGGATGTGGGGCTGCGAGGCCCTGGTTCGCTGGAAGCACGCAACGAAGGGGATGATCCCGCCCCTGCAGTTCATCCCGACCGCCGAAGAATCAGGCCTCATCGCGCCGATCGGCGACTGGATCCTCGAGGAGGCCTGCGCGACGGCCATGACCTGGGATCTCCCGTTGAAGGTTGCGGTCAACCTCTCGCCGGTGCAGTTCAAGCGCCGGGACGTTTTCGCCAGCATCACGAAGGCCCTGAACCTCTCCGGTCTGCCGGCCCATCGCCTCGTTCTGGAGATCACGGAATCCGTCAAGCTCACCGAGGAGGCAACCGCGACGCTCCGGCGGCTGAAAGGCCTGGGCGTGGGGATCTCGCTCGACGATTTCGGCACTGGCTATGCGTCGATGAGCTATCTCAGGAGCTTTCCGTTCGACAAGATCAAGATCGATCAGTCCTTCGTGCGCGGCATGATCGACTCGGCAGGCAGCCGCGCGATCATCAAGGCCACCATCGGGCTCGCGAACGACCTGAAGATGAGCACGACGGCCGAAGGCGTCGAAACGCAGGAGCAGCTCAACGCCCTGCGCGTGGCCGGCGCCTCACAGGCTCAAGGCTATCTGATCGCCAAGCCGATGCCCCGCGAGGCGCTTGCGGCTTTCATTGCCGACACTCAAGGCTCTCAGCAGACCGCGCGAGCCGTCGCCTGAACCTCGGCGCTCGACAATCGAAGCCCAGACTCAGGCGGCCTGCGGCCAGGAATGCTGCCTCTCCGCCTCGAGCAACTGCTCGGCCCTGCGGGCGAATTCGTTGCCGGGCAGGCCCGGCTCGATTGGATCGAGATAGGAGACAGAGATGGTCCCTCCCCGCTTGACGGACCGATCCACGCCCCAGAAATGACCGGAATTCAGGGCCACCGGCAGAACCACCCGGCCGAGCTTCGCGTAGAGGATCTCCACGCCGCGCTTGAAAGCGATGGGCTCGGAGACGGACTTGCGGGTGCCCTCGGGGAAGATCAGCACGGAGCGGCCCTGGGCCAGAGCGGCCCGGCTCTCGTCCACCATCTTCCGGACAGCCTTCGGGCCGCTCTCGCGATCAATCAGGATCATCGGCGAGTTGCGCAGGAACCACGAGAAGACCGGGATGGTCAGCAGCTCCTGCTTCGCGACGATGGCCACATCCGGAAAGAGCGCCAGGAACGCCAGGGTTTCCCAGGTCGACTGATGATTGGCGATGATCAGGCAGGGCTCGTCGGGGATGTTGTGAAGCCCGCGCTCCGTATAGGTCAGGCCGACGATATGCTTCAAGCCGGCCAGGATGCCCCGCGCCCACAGCCGCGAGGCCAGGCGCACGCCGCGCTCGGGAGCCCCGCACAGCCACAGCACGGCCAGAACGGGCGCGAAGAGGCCGGTCCAGACAGCCAGATAGACATCGAAGAGTTTGGAGCGGAGGAGCTGCATGGCAATGAAATGCTTTGGATGAACCAACGTTTGACGTGCACCACGCTCTGCCGCGATGCCGGCTTGCAATCAATAAAAAAGAAGCGGCGCGTGATCATCATGCGCCGCCTGAATGCTTGTAGGAGAGCCTTGAGAGGAGGCTTTACTCGGCAGCCTCGGTACGGGGCGCAGCGCTGGGAGCCGACATCGGCCGGCGGGGGCCGCCGGCGCCCCCGGGACGGGGCTTCGGCTTGGGAGCTGCAATCAGCCCTTCGCGGATGGCCTGCTTGCGGGCGGCCTTGCGACCGCGCCGGATGGCCTCAGCCTTCTCACGGGTCTTGCGCTCGGACGGCTTCTCGTAAGCCTTCCGTGCCTTCATCTCGCGGAAGATGCCTTCGCGCTGCATCTTCTTCTTGAGAACCCTGAGAGCTTGATCGACGTTGTTGTCGCGTACCAGAACCTGCAATGGATGTCCTCTCTACATGTTGGCGTGTTGCTCCGCGTCGACTTACGCCTGGCGGATTGAAACTGAGTTCGAGGCGCTGGCGCCTAGGCGCTCCGGATTTCGCCCTCGCGGACGGCCCTCTCGGTCATGCCCGACTTGATACGGTATGACACTTCACCGGTCTGGTCGGCCGGCAGGAGCCGCACGACCTCATAAACATTGCCCGACCCTGCCCGGTTATCAGAAAAACCAGGCTGTGTCAGCCGGACCATCTGTCGAACTTTGAACTTGTGGGACATCGCTTGATCTCCTCCCTTACTTGCGGGCCTTGCGGGCTGCATAGCGGGCATCGCGGGCCGCCTTGCGCTCGACCTCGAGCCTTGCGTCATCCGCGACCTTCTCGGCAGCCATCCGCTCGTTCTGCTCAGCCTGCAGCTTGTCCTGCTCCACCTGCTCGACCGCACGAGCTTCGCGCTCGGCCGTCAGGCGGGCATCATCGGCGAGGCGCTTGGCCTCGCGCTCAGCGATCCTGGCATCACGCGCGGCGCTCACCGAAGCCCGGGCAGCACGCCGCTCGGCAACCGCCGGATCGTCAAGTCCCGGACGTTTCCGAAACTTTTCCGCCATGGCCTGCTTGGCGTTCTTGGCCACATTGAGCCGCTCGCCGAAATCCTGATGCTTCATTCCGCTCATTGATCCTATTTGCTGCTTCGTCGAACGAAGCCGATTACCGGACGCGCCGGATGGTGGCGATGTCGCCGCCCGGGAGAGTGCCCTGTTCCTGCTGCTCGCGTGCGATCAGACCGACCGCGCGGGGATCGTTGGCCTTTCCGGGATTATCGACCCAGAGATAGGCTCTGCGGGCGTCGGAATAGTCCACCACGAACATTACAGATTTCGCAGGAGAGGCTTTTCGAAAGGTGTTCATCGCGTCCTCGCCGGTATCGCCACCAAAGATGGCGTTGCACAAACAAGAAGCCGCCCCACCAGGGGGCGGCTTCGTCTTCAGGCGCTGTATAGGGCGCCCAAAATCATCATTAGGCCGCTTGGATGTTGTTCACGGCAACCTTGCCGGAGCGACGATCTTCGGCGGTGTCGAAGGTGACCTTCTGGCCTTCGCGCAGACCGCGGATGCCAGCACGCTCGAGAGCGGTGGCATGGACGAACACGTCCTTCTCGCCATTGTCAGGCTGGATGAAGCCGAAACCTTTTTGATCGTTGTAGAACTTAACGGTGCCTGTCATCATGGCAGTATTCCTTAGGTTATGCATCAGTGCACGTGAGCACGAGAGCGTGCGAGAGCACGGCCCCGGGCTCGGGTTCGTCGAAGTTTGGGAAGGGCGTCTGCACGTGCGCCTGGCATGCCAAGGCGTAACGGCCCGATTGTCCGGCCAAATGTCGATGATCCTGATGTAGGGCGCTATCACCCTAAATACAAGCCACCATTTTGAGAAAATGCTGACGTTCACGTGAGCATTGGCTCTCGAGGAGAGCTCGGCTTTCTGGAAAATCATTGGAATAAGCGCGGCTTGGCTCATGGTTTTACTTTCCTCGGAGGCGCCGATTCATCCGATTTTACAAAGTTTCAACTTGCCATAAGCCGGCTGATGCCCCATATTGATCCGGTCCAACCGAGATGTTCGGCCTGCTCTCCCTAGCTCGTGATCGAGCCGCCGAGCCCGCTTACCGTTCCCATCGTTTGCTACCTCCAGCCCTTTCGGGCGGATTCCTTCCTGTCGGTGCGTTGCGCCGACGGCATCATTCAATTCAATGCTGTCCGGGCCGTGCCCGGCGCGGCCACAGGTTTATTATGTCGACTGCCATTCAAGTTCAGAACTCCAAGAAAACCCATCAGCACGCCAAGGCTCCTCTGCAGGCCAAGTCTGCCCCGAAGCCGCAATCCTCCGGCCTGTCGCGGGAAGAAATCCGCCAGATCGTCCTCGATATGATCGGCTGAGCGCCTGCCCTCAGACCCTAAAACCGGATCGGTCCGCCTATAGGACCGGTCCCTGAAGATCGATTTGTGTATTCCACGGCCTGTGCCCTACATAACCCCAAAGCCAAGCGTATCTGGGTAATGAGGTCGCCGTGAGAGTTATCGTCTGTGGTGCCGGACAGGTCGGTTCGACCATCGCCCGCCACCTCGCCTCCGAAGGCATCGATGTGACGGTGGTGGACATCTCACCCGATCAGGCCAGACGGGCGGACGAAAGCTACGATGTCCGCGGGATGGCCGGCCACGCCGCTCATCCCGAGGTTCTCGAGCGGGCGGGCGCGCAGGATGCGGACATGCTCATCGCCGTGACCCGCTCCGACGAGGTCAATATGGTCGCCTGCCAGGTGGCCTATTCCCTGTTCAATGTCCGCCGACGCATCGCCCGCGTCAGGCACCACGGCTATCTGGAGCCGATCTGGCAGGGTCTCTACGCCTCCGACCAGCTACCCATCGACGTGATCATCTCGCCCGAGGTCGAGGTCGCCAACGGCATCGTCCGGCGTCTCAGGACGCCCGGCGCCTTCGACACCGTCGCGCTGGCCGATCCCCGACCGTGTTCATCTCCTCGGGGTTCACTGCAACACGGGCGGATGCTCCCTGGTCGGGCGGCTCAGATCGTGATGCGTGAGCCCACCTCGACCGCCCGATCCTCCGGGATGCAGAAGTGGTCCGACACGTCACTCGCGGAGCGGGCCATCGGGATGAAGATGTAGTCCTGCCACAGCGGCAACCCGGACTGGGCCGACGCTTGCAGCGCCCGCCGCGACAGGAAGAACGAGACGTCGTTCAGGTCGAAGCCCGCCGTCTTCAGGGCCGTTGGCACGCCCGGCCGTTCCATGAATCCGAACCGCACCGTCACCCGCGAGAAGCGGTCCGAGAGCCTCTCGACGGTGACGCGGCCTTCGTCGGGTAGGCGCGGCACCTCTTCGGTCACCACCGTCAAGATGACATTCTGGTCGTGCAGCACCTTGTTGTGCTTCATGTTATGCAGCAGCGCGGCCGGGACATCGTTGGCATTGCC